>DVID01000025.1 GCA_018711625.1 Candidatus Limicola stercorigallinarum
GGCATGATGAGCGCGATGTCGCGCGCCTCGGCCGTTTGCACCACGTGCGTGTTATCGATCCAGTCGTAATCGCGGCCAAAGAGGCCGTGCAGCAGGTACACGGTGCGATACGGGCCCTGCCTGCGCTTGGCGAGCTTGTCGCCGTCCATTTTGTCGACCGGGATGACGGCTGTCAGAATGACATTGCGCTGCAGGTAGCGTGAGTAAAAGTCGACACGGAGCAGTGCCATGATGCTTCCTCCCCACGGGACCGGGTTGTTTGCGGGCGCATCTCTGGGGGTGCGCATCTTCTTATACTACCCAACGACAGTATCGCTGAAAGTGTCAATAACGCGGGTGCGGCGCAGACGGCGGCAAGCGGTTATGCCATGCGAAAACTAGAGCGGAAGCCAGTTGATAGCATCGGTGAGGGCCTGGTTCCAGAGGTGCCAGTCGTGCCCGCCGGGGTACTCGCGCCAGTCCACCTCAAGGCCGGTGCCGCGCATGCGGTCGGCTAGGTAGCGGTTGGCCTGAACGAGTGGATCCTGATTGCCGCATGCCATGAACACGCGCGGGCGCGGACGGTCGCAGTACACAAGGTCTGCGGCAAGGCGGCCGGGGTCTTTGTCGCTATCCATCACGTTGTTGAGGTTGCCGAAGGTCGACTCCAAGAAGGGACGGCTCAAGAAGAAGAGGTCGTCGGAGATGATGCGGTCAAAGCCGTCGACCACCATGGCTGAGGAGAGCGCCACGATGGCGCCAAAGTTCTCGCAGTAATGCAGGCCGTTGCGCAGGGCGCCATATGCGCCCATGGAGACGCCGCCGATGAAGGTGTCTTCGCGGCGGGTAGAAAGCGGGAACATGCTGCGCGCCATGCGCACGAGCTCTTCGCCCACAAAGCTGCCGTAGTAGTTATGCGATTCGGGCTGGTCGAGATAGAAGGCGTTATAGCCCGAGGGCATGATCACGGCCAGGTTGTGCTCCTCGGCAAGCGCACGGATGCGTGTTTCGGAGATGAAGTCGGTATGGTTGCCGGTGATGCCATGGAGCAAGAACAGCGTTTTGAACGGGCCGGTGCGACGCGGATAGGGCGCGGCCTCGTCTTTGGACTTGTTGTGGCGCAGATCGTAATCGCGGCCCATGGCGTCGCCGACGTTATCCACGGGGAGGATGACGTCGAGCGTGGTGGTGCGCATGAGCGCCTGCGAAAAGAAATCGACAGTGATACGTGCCAAGAGGAGGCTCCTTTCATTATTGCCACCCATGTTAGTGCTTGCTGCGAAGCCTCCTGTTCGGAGGGACCTCGGCTGGCGCTCTGCGCCGGTCTGCGGAACTCGCGATGGACTTCGCGGCGCACCCCTTGTGGCTTTCTCAACCGCGCGGGTGGTTATATGAGTTGCTGCACAGCCATGAGTTGCTGCACGGCCACGGGCGGCGTGGCCGACGTAATGGTAGCGGTTGTGGCCCGCTCTCGGCAATCGAGTGACTGCGAAACTGCGTTGCGCGTGTGATGGGGTTCGAGGGACGGGTGCGGCGGTTCGGGCGTCCGGCTCGCCTGCGCTTCACGACTCCTCGTCTACTCCGCCTCGCGGGATGTCAGCTGGGCAACGAGAGCGGAGAGTTCGGCAACCTGCTGCTCAAGCTCGGCGATGCGGCGCGCGTTGGCTTGGATACCCTGGCGGTTAAAGCGCGACTGCTCCTCAACAGGGTCGGGCATACTCAGGCGGTGCTTGCTTGCCTCAAAGGTTTCCTCAACCACGCGGCAGCCATTGCGCCGCACGATGCGCCCGGGGATACCCACTACCGTGCAGTCGGTTGGCACGTCTTTCACCACCACCGAGTTGCCGCCCACGCGCACATTGTCACCAATAGTGATGTTGCCCAGCACCTTGGCGCCCGTGCCCACAATCACGTGGTTGCCCAGCGTGGGATGACGCTTGCCGCTTTCGTTGCCGGTGCCGCCTAGGGTAACGCCCTGGTAGAGTACGCAGTCGTCGCCCACGATGGTGGTCTCGCCAATGACCACGCCCATCGCGTGGTCAATGAACAATCGGCGTCCCAGCTGTGCGGCAGGGTGAATCTCAACGCCGGTGAAAAACCGCGTGATCTGCGACAGCACGCGCGCCGGTCCGTGCAGACCGTGTTCCCAGAGCCAGTGCTCCGGCGTGTGCATCCATTTGGCATGCAGACCGGGGTAGGAGAGAAAGATGACAAACGCGCTCTGGGCGGCGGGGTCGTTCTCTTTAACGGTGCGGATATCTTCGCGAATAGTGGTGATGAAGCTCATCTCGATGCGCCTCCTGGGCGGGTTGTGAGGTGAATGGATTGCACCGGGTAGGCGGTGGGGGCCGAGTAGCTAAAGCCGCAGAGCCGCACGGGCGCCACACTCGTCAGCGCTTCGGATGCCGTTAAGTATAGCGAAACACTAGGGATTAATGCGCGAAAGATGGGCGCGCAACGTCACGTTAAAACTTCAGACGAGTCTCGGGCCTGCGGTTGCGGTTTCGGGGGCGGAGTACAATCATCTCCATATGCAAATAGGACCGTGGTGCGGGGCGGCAGGTAGATTCGGCTGCTGCGTGCTGTGGGCAATCCATCGAACAAGGGGGCATGGAAGCCATGACCGTTGAGAAGAAAGATCTTGATTGGGGAAGTCTCGACTTCTCGTACCGCAAGACCGACTACAGCTACGTGTGCAACTACAAAAACGGAGCTTGGGAGGAGGGCGGCCTTACCACCGACCACACGCTCACGCTTTCTGAGTGCGCCGGCATCTTCCATTACTGCCAGGAGGTGTTTGAGGGCCTCAAGGCGTACACCACCCAGAATGGTGACATCGTGTGCTTCCGCCCCGACCTCAATGCCGCACGTATGGCCGATTCTGCGCGTCGCATTGTGATGCCGCCCTTCCCGGAGGACAAATTCATCGAGGCTGTGAAGATGGTCGTCAAGGCCAACGAGGCGTGGGTGCCGCCGTTTGGTTCGGGCGCTACGCTGTACGTGCGCCCCTTCATGGTTGCCACGGGCGAGGTCATTGGCGTCGCGCCCGCCGACGAGTACCAGTTCCGTATCCTCGTGACGCCGGTGGGTCCGTACTATTCGGGCGGCGTCAAGCCTGTGGCCGTGAAGGTGCCCGAGTTCGACCGCGCCGCACCCCACGGCACCGGTGCCATCAAGGCGGGCCTCAACTACGCCATGTCGCTCTATCCGAGCGTGCGGGCGCACGCTGAGGGGTTTGCCGACAACATGTTCCTCGACCCGCAGACCCACACCTATGTGGAGGAGTCTGGCGGCGCGAACTTCCTGTTTGTAGACCAGGAGGGAACGCTTGTGGTGCCGCAGTCGGCCACCAATTCCATTTTGCCCTCCATCACGCGTCGTAGCTTGGTGTACGTTGCCGAGAACATGCTGGGCATGACGGTGGTTGAGCGCCCGGTGAAGTTTGACGAGGTCAAGTCGGGTGCGTTTGTTGAGTGCGGTATGTGCGGCACCGCAGCCGTGATCAGCCCGGTGGGCAAGGTTGCCTACGACGGCGGCGAGGTTGTGTTTGGTAGCGGCATGGGGCACGTGGGCCCCGTGATGCAGAAGCTCCGCGAGACCCTGACGGGCATCCAAGCGGGCGAGATCGAGGGCCCCGAGGGCTGGATTGTCAAAATCGCCTAGTGGACATTTGGGGACGGGTTCGTTTCGCCCACTTCGTTTTTTGATTGGCACAGGCCCGCTCTGGCTGGAAGGCAGTCTGCCTCTCGCTAGGGCGGGCCTTCGCTTGGTGGCCCAGATTGCCGGTTGGACAAAAATTTGAGAAGTCGGCGATTTTTGGCTGTCAGAGGCGCCCATGCATAAACCTATCCAGGGGTTTTGCCGCGCAGGTCTTCTCGGTGGGGGATTCCCATCGCCAAAACCCGTGATGTGCCGCCGACTTCTCGGATTTTTGTCCACCTGGATGGGGTGCTTCGGGGAAACCGTCGATTTCCCGCTGTTTTGCTGAAAAACTTATGCATATTACACGATGTTTTATGCAATTTGTTCGTTGTGAGCGAATCAGGCCCAATGGAGTTGCGCCTTGTGAGCATGTATTTCATTGTTGAAGGATTAAAGCTGGCGGAGAGAGGGGGATTCGAACCCCCGAGACGCTCACGCGCCTAACGGTTTTCAAGACCGCCGCATTCAACCGCTCTGCCATCTCTCCGTGGTGGTAATGATAGCATCGAATTGCAATTGGTGAATACGTACACATGCAGGCGGTATTCAATGGACGCTAACAATCAGTACGCTGCGGCAGGCGAAACGGGGCTCAATCAGGCGCAGATGGATGCGCAGTTTATGGCAGAGGCGCTCGAAGAAGCACGTCAGGCAGCTGCCGAGGGCGAGGTGCCCATTGGCGCCCTGGTGGTTTTTGAGGGCGCGGTGATTGCGCGCGCCCACAACCGTCGCGAGTTGGATGCCGATCCTTCGGCGCATGCCGAGTTTTCCGCCATGGTCGAGGCAGCCCGTGTGCTCGGCCGCTGGCGCCTTACCGGCTGCACCGTATATGTGACGCTCGAGCCGTGCTGCATGTGCGCGGGCCTTATGGTGAACGCCCGCATCGATCGCTGCGTGTATGGTGCGGCAGATCCTAAGGGCGGAGCGCTGGGCTCGCTCTACGCGCTCAACTGCGACCACCGCCTCAACCATGCTTTCGCCGTCACGGCTGGCGTGTGTGCCGATGCCTGCAGAGAGGAGCTTCAGCAGTTCTTTGCCCATCTGCGTGAGCGTGAGCGTTCTTTGCAGGACTCTGCCGACATTTCAGGTGTTTCGGGCACGTGCGCTTATGCCTCCGAGGACGTCTGCCTTGGCTCGAGTGCAACAGGCCCTCACGCTGCTTTGTTATCCCAGGACAGCATGCCTGCCCCTCGGGTGCTTCTGGCTATGGATTCTTTTAAGGGGTCGGCAACGAGCGCTCAAGTTGCAGCATGGGCTGCGGAGGGTGTCCATCGTGTTTGTCCGCAGGCCCAGACCACCATCTTGGCGGTGGCGGATGGGGGCGAGGGCACGCTCGAGGCGGTTTGCGCGGCGCTGGGGGGTGAGATGGTTGCCTGTACGGTAACCGGACCGCTTGGCGATTCTGTTACAGCGCATTACGTGCGGGCGGAGCGCGCGGGTACTTCGATTGCCGTCATCGAGATGGCGAAAGCGGCGGGCTTGGGGTATTCGCCCTGTACGCACGCGGCGGCGCTTGCTGCTACTACCTACGGTGTTGGTGAGCTTATACGCCACGCGTGCGAGCATGGGGCCCAGGCGTGTTACCTGGCCCTGGGCGGCAGTGCAACAAACGATGGCGGTGCGGGCATGTTGCAGGCGCTTGGCGCGCGGCTCACCAACGCGGCGGGGGAGGAGATTCCTCGCGGCCTTGCCGGTTTGGAGCATCTCGCTGCTATTGATTTGGCCCCTGCGCGCGAGGCGCTCAAAGGAGCCACGCTTACCATCTTCTCGGATGTGGACAATCCTCTGGTAGGTGCGCGTGGCGCGCTGGCAGTGTTTGGGCCACAGAAGGGTCTTGCAGGGTCGCTTGAACGCTTCGATGCGTGGATGATTGCCTACGGTCGGGTGCTGGATGCTGCGCGCGAGCGTATGGTGGAGGCCGAAGCCGCGGCGTCTGCCACCGACGCCGTGCTGGCTGTATCCGATGAAGGGATGCCCGCGCCCACGGATGCTTCGGAGCGGGCGGCCGCAGCGGCGCCTGCGGCCGACGGCACCGCGCCAACTCCATGCCGTCGCTCCAAACGCGCCTTCCGCTCGGTGCTGGGTGTGCCCGGTGCTGGTGCGGCAGGTGGCATGGCCGCAGCGCTTCTTGCCCTCGGTGCCCAGCTGGTGCCCGGTGTTGAGGCGGTGCTTGACCTCGTGAACTTTGACGGCGCCTGCGTCTCCTCCGACGTGGTTATCACGGGCGAGGGGCATATGGATGAGCAATCGGCCGGCGGCAAGACACCGGTGGGCGTGGCGCACCGGGCAAAACACCTGCACAAGCCCGTTATTGCGCTTGTGGGAGGCCGGGCCGAGAATCTTGAAAGTGTGTACCAGGAGGGCGTTGACCTCGTGCTGCCGGTGGTGCGCCACCCCATGACGCTCGAACAGGCGCTCTCCGAGTCCGAGGCACATGCCAACATCGCCTGCGCTGGTGAGGCGGCAATCCGAGCGTACCTTATGGGCCGCATGCCGCATTAGAAGATGGCCCGAGACGAAAACCGCGGTTTTGGCCCGCTGCCCTCGGCACGTGCTCTACCAAGTGCTCCACAAGCCGCCCACCCCAACATCACCCAATCGCAAGGGCTTTGTAAGACCTGCGGACAACGCTAGACGGACGGGGCGCAAGCGGGTACCATGAACTAAGCGCTGTGCGCGCTCGATGGGTTCGGGTGACGATATGTTCCGAACCTGGTCAGGTCCGGGAGGAAGCAGCCATAAGGAGCCTCTGACGGGCACCCGAATCCATCGAGCGCACCAGGCGCTTTTTCATGCTGCACCACGCAGGTATGCTTGGAGGCTGGTGCATGATTAAGTTGTTTAAACGCTTTGCCGGGGCGTATCGACGCGATTTCATCGTTGGTCCGGCGTTCAAGCTGCTCGAGGTGATATTCGACCTCATCACGCCCCTCGTGATTGCTCGCATGATTGATGAAGGCGTAACCACTCACGACGTGGGTGCGGTGGTGCGCTACGGCATCGCCCTTTTGATGATGGCGCTCGTGGGCATCCTCTTCACCCTGGTGTGCCAGAAGATGGCCGCTCTTGCTTCGCAGGGTATGGGAACCGACATTCGCCGCGAGCTCTACCGCGCCATCAATCGACTTAGCTATGCCGAGCTCGACCGCTTTGGCACGCCCTCGCTCATCACGCGCATCACCAACGACGTCAACCAAATTCAGCTCGCTATCGCCCTGGGCGTGCGCCAGCTTATCCGCTGGCCATTTTTGGCGTTGGGCTCCATGGTGGCCGCTCTTGCCATCGACCTCAAGCTGGGGGTGGTCTTCCTCATCTCAACGCCCCTCATCGGCCTGGTGTTTTGGGTGGTCATGGCCAAGTGCGTGCCATACTTCAAGCAGATGCAGCAAAAGCTCGACCGCATCGCCCTCATTACGCGCGAGGGGCTCACGGGCGCCCGCGTGGTGCGTGCCTTTGTGCGCGAAGACCACGAGCGCGAGCGGTTCCGCGCGGCGGCGCACGACCAGGCGGCAACCGCCATCGCCGTGGGCAAGCTTTCCTCGGTGCTCAACCCGGTGACGTTCTTGGTGATGAACCTGGGCGTCTGCGCCATCCTGTGGTTGGGCGGCATCCAGGTGAACGTGGGTGATCTAACGCAGGGCGAGGTCATGGCGTTTGTGAACTACATGACGCAGACTCTGCTTTCCATCGTATACGTGGCAAACCTGGTGGTGGTGTTCACCCGGGCAAGCGCAAGCGCGTCCCGTGTGAATGAGGTGCTCGACTGCGAACCCGCCGTGAGTGACGAGGGCAACGCGTCCGTGCAGCTTCCTGGGCCAGCTACAGATACGCCCGCACTGCGCATGACACACGCCAGCTACACCTTCCCGGGAGCTGCGGCGCGAGCGGTTAAGGATGTCACCCTCACCCTCATGCCCGGTCAAACGCTCGGCATCATCGGTGGTACAGGCTCTGGCAAATCCACGCTGGTTTCGCTTATTCCGCGCTTGTACGACGCCACCGAAGGCACCGTTGAGGTGATGGGGGCCGATGTGCGCACCTGGCCGCTTAAGCAGCTGCGTCAGGTGGTGGGCATTGTTCCGCAGAAGGCCGCACTCGTTTCTGGCACCATCCGCTCCAATCTGCTGTGGCGCGATGCCTCCGCCACCGACGACGAGCTGTGGCGTGCTCTTGCCTGCGCGCAGGCGGATGGGGTGGTGCGTGCGCTGCCCCAAGGGCTCGACAGCTCGGTGGAGGCCGGCGGCAAAAACTTTTCGGGTGGCCAGCGGCAGCGCCTTACCATCGCGCGTGCCCTGGTGGGGGACCCCGCGATTCTCATTCTGGACGATTCGGCTTCGGCGCTCGACTTCAAAACCGATGCCGCCCTGCGCCGTGCCATCCACGAGCGCTCCCGTGCGGCGCAGGAGCGCGGGGCGTCTCTCACTACCGTCATCGTGTCGCAGCGCGTCTCTTCGGTGCGCGATGCCGACCTCATTTGCGTTATGCGCCACGGCGAGGTGGTGGGCCTGGGCACGCATGGCGAGCTGCTGGCAACATGCTCCATCTACCAGGAGATTTGCCTCTCTCAGCTCAAGCGCGAGGAGCTGGGGCTTGCACCCGAGGGCGCCGAAGGAGGTGTGCGATGAGCAATCCCTATCAGTCGGTGGGCTCGGTAGCTACGGTTACCGCAAGCATTGCTGGTAACGACAGCCTTGACGGCCCGGGCGGTTCCGGCGGTCCTGAGGGGGCAGGTGCCCCGCTCGCAACAGGCGCCGTGGTGCGGCGCTTGCTCGCCTATGTGCGCCCCCATGCGTTCACCTTTGCGCTGGCGTTTGTGTCTGCGGCCATCTCGGTGGTGCTACAGCTCTATGTGCCTATCCTCATCGGCCAGGGTATCGACCTCATTATTGCGGCCGGCCGGGTTGACTTCACCGCGCTTCTGCCGCTTATTGAGTTGCTCGCCCTGGTGGTGGTAGGTGCGGCGACGTTTCAGTGGCTTCAGGGTTACTGCATCAACCGTCTGGCTTACAAAACGGTGTGCGACATGCGCGTGGAGGCCAAAGACAAGCTTTTCCGCATGCCACTTTCGTTTATCGACACACACGCCCACGGCGACCTCATCTCGCGCGTGGTGAACGACGTGGACCAGGTGGGCGATGGCTTGCTGCAAGGGCTTACCCAGCTTTTCACCGGCATCGTGACCATTGTGGGCACCCTGGTGTTTATGCTTGCGCTCTCGGTACCCATGGCGGTTGTGGTGGTGCTGGTGACGCCGCTTTCGGTGTTGGTTGCCACGCTCATCGCCAAGGTCTCCAACAAGAGCTTTACCGCGCAGCAGCGCATCCAAGGTCAGCTTGGCGGATATGTGGAAGAGCTCGTGGGCAACCAAAAGCTTGTTGAGGCCTTTGCCTATGGCGATGAGGCTGCCGCTGGGTTCGACCGCATCAATAGCGAACTCTATACGGCGGGCGAGCGTGCGCAGTTTCTGAGTTCGCTTTCCAACCCCGGCACACGCTGCGTGAACAACATCATCTACGCCGTGGTTGCCGTCATCGGCTGCATCTGCGTTATCACAGGCGTGCCCGCACCGCTCACCGTGGGCCAGGTGCAGACGTTTCTCTCGTATGCCAACCAATACACCAAGCCGTTCAACGAGATCACGAGTGTGGTCACGCAGATTCAAACGGCTTTTGCCTCGGCGCGTCGCTTCTTTGCGCTTATCGATGCCGCTGAGGAGGCGCCTGACCCTGTGGACGCACGGGAGCTTGCGCAGCCTGAGGGCGCCGTTGTCTTTGACCATGTGGACTTTTCCTATGTGAAGGAGCGCCCGCTCTTGCGCGACATCTGCGTGGCCGCGCGCCCGGGCATGCGTTTTGCCCTGGTGGGCCCCACGGGCTGCGGCAAAACAACCCTCATCAATTTGCTCTTGCGGTTCTATGACGTTGATGCGGGCGTTATCCGTGTGGATGGTGTGGACACGCGCCGGCTCAAGCGCGCGAGCCTGCGCCGGGCGTTTGGCATGGTGCTTCAGGACACCTGGCTTTTTGAGGGAACGGTGCACGATAACATTGCTTACGGCCGGCCTGATGCCACCCGCGAGGAGGTTGTGGAGGCTGCGCGCCGTGCACATGCTCACGCTTTCATTTCGGCGCTGCCCCAGGGCTACGACACGGTGATCCCTGAGGATGGCGGCTCGTTCTCACAGGGCCAAAAGCAGCTGTTGTGCATCGCACGCGTGATGCTTACCGATCCGGCGATCCTTTTGCTTGATGAGGCTACGAGCTCTATCGATACGCGCACCGAGCTCCAGGTGCAGGCGGCGTTTGACGAGATGATCGCCGGGCGCACGAGCTTCATTGTGGCGCACCGTCTTTCAACCATTCGCAACGCAGACTGCATCCTGGTCATGCGCGATGGTGTGATTGTGGAGCGGGGCACGCACGACGAGCTGCTGGCACGTGGTGGCGCCTACGCGGAGCTTTACAACAGCCAATGGGCAGCAACCGTGTCGGCGTGAGGTGATGTGTCGGCCCGGCTGGGTACAAATACAGATGGAATGCAGATGGGTGCTGCTGAACGAGACTCTGCCTGAAGCGAGGCGGCACCCGAAGAACGATGGGGAGACTATGCAGATACTGATTGCGCATACCAGCAAAACCGGCAACACCGCACAGGTGGCAACCTATCTGGCGCACGCCTTGGAGGCTCGTGGTTCACGCGTGACGAGCATTGATTTGCAGGATGCCAGTGCAACGGAGGGGCTTGATGGAGCCATCGCGCGTGCCGACGTGGTGCTGGCAGGTTTTTGGACCGACAAGGGCGATTGCACGCCTGAGATGACGGCGTTTTTGGAGCGCTTGGCGGGCAAGCGGGTCTTCCTCTTTGGTACCGCAGGCTTTGGCGGGAGCCAGGAATACTTTGGTCGCATCCTGGCCAATGTGCGCGCTCACGTGCCCCAAGACGCCGAGGTGGTGGGCGAAGCCATGTGCTCGGGCAAGATGGAGCCGCAGGTGCGCGAGCGCTATGTGGCGCTGCTGGCAAACGACCCGGAGGACGCGCGCGTCCGGGCTATGATTGCCAATTTCGACGCCGCCGCCGCGCACCCCAACACCGACGATCTGGTTGCAATTGCCGAGGCGGTATTTACCGCCCTGGGCATCTAGAGCGGTGCTGCGCGGTGATCACAGGGGAAAGGGCCGTCGATGGCGGGAGCCCTTGGGCGCCGCGCCGGCAGGGTTCGTTGAATAGAGCCCACAAGCGTAACAACGCGAGCAAGGGGATGGTATGACCCAGCGGGAACTTTGCACGTCACAGCCGCTACCGCTTCGCGGGGCGCGCAATGTGCGCGACCTGGGCGGCTATCCCTTTGTGGATGAGCGTGGCCAGCATGGCGTTACCGCATCGCATGTGTACCTGCGCTCGGGTGCTCTGGGCGGCCTTAAACGCGGCGACATCGCCTATCTTGAGGCGTATGGACTCGCGCGTGTTATCGACATGCGGAGCAACTTTGAGCTGAGTATCTGGCGTGACGCGTTTCAAACGGGCCGCGTGCCGCACATCGATTACGTTCACATCCCCCTTATGGATCAGCTCAACTCCAACGGATTTCAAGGGCTTCTGCCCGAGAGCATGTTTCACGTGTACCGCGACATTGTGGATAACGATGCCGATAGCCTGCGCGTGCTTTTTGATGCGCTTGATGGTGGGGGCTGCACGCTCTTCCATTGCCGTGTGGGCAAGGACCGCACCGGCGTGATTGCCATGTTGCTGCTTGGTTTGGCAGGCGTGGACGAGGAGCACATTGTGACCGATTACGCGGCTACGCAGCGCTATATGGGGCGCGGGCTGCGGGCCCAGCGCATCATCGTTTCCATTCTTCTACGCAAACGCGTGCCGCGGTGTCTGTTTGAGGCTAACCCGCATGAGATGGAGCGCACGCTCGCCCATATACATGCTACCTACGGCGGCATCCGACGGTATCTTGAAGAGGTGGTTGGCTGCTCCGCCGAGCGGCTCGATTGTATTGCTGGCCGTCTCCGGGGAACGGTTTCAGAGGACAGGGGCTAACGAGGAGTAACAGCCCTTGGCGCGAGGACACAAAGATAAGCCGGGAGGTGTAGGCCCGCTTGGGCCCGCGCCTCCCGGCTCGTCGTATATGCGTGCTCGCTCAATGAGCGTCACTTAATCTTTGTGGTGCCCGGATCAAGGTTGGGATCTGTCTCGTTGGCAGCGCTTTGAAGCGTCTTGGTAAAAACCCCGTCGCCATGATCAAAAAGCTTGAGGTATTGCATGAGCGAGAGGTCTTGTCGCGCCTTTATCGCCCGGACCGCTTCAGCTGCCTGCGCTCCCGTGTCATCGGTGGCCGCTGTGGTTGCCGCGCCGGAGAGATACCACTCGCCCGTGCTATCGCAGAAGCCCGTGGTGTTGATCGCGGGAAGGTCGGTCTGCACGGCGAGGGCGGCCTTTTGGTAATCCGTGAGCGGTGCGCCAATGAGGTCCATGAGGTAGCTGCCAAGATAGTTGACCGAGATGTCCTTGGTGGCGCTCTCCTGCTCGCGGCCGGCCACGTCGTAGTTGGCCCAAATCACGTAGCTCGTCTGCCACAGGCGCTCCGCGTGCACGGCCTCGTCCTCGCCCGTGAACCACTGATCGTTGTACGTGGAGGGGAAGAACGGCTGATGGTCGCCAAAGAACACGACGACCACCTTGCGGTCAAGCTGGCTCAGCTTGTTTAAGAACTGCTCGAGCGCGCGGTCCGACTCCTCGATGAGGGCCAGGTACTCGTTGACCTCAGCATCGTAGATGCCATCGATGAGGTAGTCGGTCTGCTTGTCGGAGGGGATGAGGCCCGTTTCGTAGCCCGAGTGATTCTGCATCGTCACGTCAAAAATAAACTGCGGGTCGTCGTTGCTTTCGAGCATCTCGAGAATGCGATCGTAGGTGGCCTCGTCGGTCACCATGCCACGCAGCGTGTCGGCATCTCGGAAGTCATCGATGGTCAAGAACTCATCAAACCCAAAGTCGCGGTAGACGTTTTCGCGGTTCCAGTTGGTGCCGTGATTGGGATGGATGGCGGTGGTGGTGTACCCCGCATCGCTAAACTGCTGCGCAAGGTTTTCCGTATGCGTGAGGTTGTAGATGGTGTAGGGGTACACGCCCTGCCCCAGGTACGCCATGGAGTTGCCGGTAAGGAACTCAAACTCGGTGTTGCAGGTGCCGCCGCCATAGGCAGACACATAGAGCTTGCCTGTGGCGAGGGCATCCGAGATGCTCTTGAAGTACTGGGGGCCCTGGTAGTTGGCGTGCAGGAACTGATAAATCGAGAGGTCCGAGAAGGTCTCGTTCATGATGGCGACAACCGCGGGCTTCTCCTCGTCAAACTGTTCAACAGCCTGCGTGCGGCCCTCGCTTGCGCCTTCGGTTTCGTTGAACTCCTGCGCATAGGTGTCGATAAGCTCTTCAGCCTCCGCGCGGTCGTAGTTCTTGGGCTTGGGCGGCACAATGGTCTGCGCGCTTGAGATAAAGGCCGGGAGGAATCCTTGGCGGTAGTAGCTTTCAAGCGGGCGCCAGGTGTACACCTGGATACCCAGGGTGTTGTAGTAGTCCACGAGGGTGACGTGCCCGGTCACACCCGCCAGGCAGAGGATGCCCACCAAAAGGTTGATGGCAACCGTGCGCTTGGTGCGCTGCTCGCGCGCGGGGCGCAGGGCGGCGGCAAGCGCATAGAGCAGCATAGAGATAGCGGCGAGCGCAATGCCATACAGGCAGAAGGACGAGAGGGTATAAGTGTAGCCCGTGCCTGCCACCGCGGCAGCCGTGGAGAGGGCCGACAGGTCTCCCGGCTGGATGGGTGTGGACTTGAACATCACGATGAAGTATTCGGCAATGCCCAGAATAAGCAGGGCAAAGATAAGCACGGCAGGTGCGGCGCCCCGGCGTTGGAAGAGGAAGAACAGGCCCGCCAAGGTAACGGTGACGAGTGCATACTCTAGCAGCGCGCAGAGGGGGTACATCCACAGCAGGTCGTGGTTGCTGGGGATCTCAAGTCCAAAGCACGCAAAAAGGCCGGCGACAAGGATGAACCCAAGGAGTATCCACGTGGAGCGCGGTTGGTGGGTACGGCGGCCGCGCGGGGTGCCCAAGATTGCAAGGCGTGCGGCAATGACGGAGCGGCAGAAGCTGGCCCACGCGCACAGGGTGAGCACGGCCTGGGAGAGGACACCGGCCAAGGGGTCGTTTTGCACCAGCCCGATGGCAGACCAGACACCAATAAAAAGTTGGAGCGCGCAAAAGACCACGCCCCAAGCGATATCGCTTGGGTGTCGTTGCGGCAGGGGCGTGTTGTCCGCCGTGGCGCCTGCGGCACCGCCGTCGCTTGAGGATGTTGGGTTGAGCATGGGGCCAATGAGCTGTGGGCCCATGAAGGCTCCGAAAATGCTTGCGGCAAGGGCAACGAACGATATGACGGCAACAATCATGGGTCATCCTATCGATGGCTTGCGTGCGGGGGGCAGGCTCCTGTGATGGCGCCGCCAGCACGTCGGGTTGTTCTGGTCAAAACGTTCCCCATGGTACAACGCAATTATCAAGATTCTATAGATGTGCTCTTGCGTGTGAGCGATTGGTGATGAGCGGCACCCCGGCGCTGAGCTGTGGCGACCCACCTGGAAAGAACCCTTTGATGGCATCTCGTGCCGGAAAACGGTGTTAGAACGGCGATGCATCGAATAGCTTCAGAAGCTCCGGAGCGTTTACCTGCGGTTTCTTCGGAAGTGGACCTTTGTATAATCGTTAGCTTTCGGTTCTTGTGCCGTTTTCCGTCATGAGTTGACGCAGTTGTTCCTGAAATACGCTTAAGTGAGTCTACATTGCAGGAAGCAAGAGCGTGTGCGCTAATGCGTAGGCAAGCGTGCCTGCTTCACGAGGCTTCTGAAAAGCACGATTGATTGCAGTTTAGGGCCGACCCGCAAAACACGCCGAGGGGGCGCCGACTCGCCTTCCCGTTCCGCGTGCGGGCCGCTCATCAAAAAAGTACGCCATTTCAGTACGTGATTCGCGTTTTGCCGAGTACACCGCCGCCCGTGCTCAGCAAAACCCCAGTTGGCGCGCCCCTGCAAACCGTGTCTACTCGCAAAGTTTTGGAGTACGTTCTGAAATGGCGTAGTTTTTTCTGGAGGTGGACAGGGCCGAGGGCGTTCCCATCCCATCAGACTGCAATAAATCGAAATGCTTCTCATGAGGTGTTATCGGAGCGGTCAATCAAGCAGAAGGGCTAAATCGGTACAGGCCTGCTCGCATGCAAGATCCTATCGCGCGATAATGGAGGGGTTCACACACCCCTTGCGAGGAGACGCGCTATGCCTGGCCAAACATACCAACCGCGAAGTTTCGACAACCCTACACTTGCTCTCATTGAACAGCGCTCGTCTACACGCTTGTTCGCAGCCGATACGCCGCCCACGCCCGAGCAGCGCGACGCCGTGCTTCACGCCGCCACACGTGCGCCCTCAGCTGGCGCCATGATGATGTATTCCATCATCGACATTCAGAGCCAGGAAACGCGCGACCGCCTCGCTGTGCTTTGCGACAATCAACCCTTCATTGCTAAGGCTCCTTGGGCGCTCGTGTTTGTGGTGGACTATGCCAAGTGGATCGACCTCTTTGAGCACGTGGGCTGTTTTGAGCCGGAGTTTGTGGAGCAGACGGGCCACTCGCCTCGCCGGGCTCCGCACATGGGCGACTTCTCCATTGCAGCGCAGGATGCCGTTATCGCTGCGCAGACGGCGGCGATTGCAGCCGAGGCCGTAGGCCTGGGTACCTGCTACATAGGGGATGTGGTCGAGCATGCCGAGGAGATGGCCGAGCTCTTAAAGCTCCCTGTACACACCATGCCGCTTTGTATGCTCGTGCTCGGGGCGCCCGCCAAGGAGCGTCCGGCTACGCCGCACCCGGTGGAGAACATCGTCATGCCCGAGCACTATCGCCGTGCCGACGATGCTGCCCTTGATGCCCAGGTGGCCGAGATGGATGCGATGTTCCGCCCACACGCCACGCATGCGGGCGAGCGCGTGATCGACATCTACACACGCAAACACACGAGCGCCTTTATGGCCGAAATGGATCGCTCCGTACGCGCCTGGCTTGCCAACTGGACAGGGGAGAAGCCGCTGCGATAGGGGGCGAGGTATCGCGACAACTACGGGAATTGCATCTAAGAATAAAAGAGTGAGAGGGCTAATCGATTATTGCGGCTATTACAGCGCAGTAGCTACAGCGGTCTCTCCAAAGTGTGTGCTGGATGAGGCTCACGACAAACGATGTGTCAACTGATGACAGCTGCTGCCTAATTGCATTGATTTTGTCTTGGACCAAGCGCGCGCCTTCGGCGCTCAACAGTTCATCGCGCATGTTTTCTACTGATATGCCAATCTGTCTTTCGGTGCCGTTTGATAGATGGGGAAAGCCGCCGTCTATTAGCCTATGTGCGGCTAAAGAGATCTCGCAATCTATGATGAAATCGGATTCTTCACCGCTTAAACCAGCACCGCGCACAAGTTTGGTTTGAATTTGCTCAGATGCTCTACCAAAGATAGCGCGAGCCGTAAATAAATTTGATTCATATCTTTGTTGGCTGTTAAGTAAAAATGATAAAAGTAACACAATAGATATCAATAAAAACATAATTATAGCAGCGCATTTTGATTTTTTCATCGCTCACCCGCCAAATTGGGCTATTCAGCCGCCAGCCCAATATATACAAATACCCTAAGGTATCTTACGCCATAAGGAGCTGCGAAAACGCAGCACAATGAAAGGAGGATGGAGATAGTCCTTACGGGTAATGTCAGACGAATCTGTTCGATGCTGCTAGCCATTCTAGCGGTTGGTATTTGTGTGGGAGTTGTGCCAGCCGTTGCTTTCGCTCAGGTGGAGCAGGCTGGCGTTGGGGAGATGGACGTTTACTCCTCATCTGGCGATAATAAGGAATTCACTTAGTCTAAAAAAATTGTAGTGGAATTGGCGGAATTTAGTGTTGACGATTCGTGCTACGTTGTAAACGCATTAATAAGCGAGGGATCGACTAGCAAACCGTTGGCTGTTACCGGTACGCTATCATATGTGAAATATGACGATGGAAGTGAGTATCTCTATGGCATCAATAACAGCTTTGATGCCGGGTTTGATGTGATGCGTGTCCAGATCAATCTTTCATCAGGAATGCTTGACCTTACGTTCTGCGAGGACATGTCAGAACAAATAGTGTGGGCACAAGGAAAGATCAGCGACGAGTCCTCCCTGCAAATTGAAAGTCTCATTGAGCATGAGGTCATTTGCAGAATGAGCGATTCTGACGCGATCAAATACATGTCACCCATTCCAAGCATGGGCGCAACTGCTTCAGAGAATGGGTCCGAGAGTGTTGAAATTGGAGCTGGGCCCTCCGCAAAACCGGTGGCTCTTCCTACCTTGTCATTTGGGGTTGCCTGTTCAATCGGTAAGGCGAGGCTGATTTATTAAGCGTGCGATAGGATTCGAGTCGTTGCTCGCCACAATAAAATGGACATTCAAGGCGCGCTTCTTATTTCGGTTGGTTTTGCTTTCAAGTGAGTCCGACTCTACTCAGGTATAACCAGTATGTAGGTTTGGTTGGCGGCATGTTTCAGTTGGGCATCCTGAAGCATGCCGCGTGTTTTGCAAGGAGTTTCTTACGGCCTTTCGTCCGGGGCGATACGCGTGAGCTTGTTCACGGTTGTGAACTTGATGAACAACGGCACGTACTCAATGAAGACCGACGAGTTCTCCAGGCCATACCAGCGCACGGGAGAGCCGGCGACGCTGCGGATGGCGTACTTGAGCGCGATGGCCGTGCGCTCGCGCGGGTCCACGTCGCTCTCGGGCGCAAGGGTCTTACGCAGCATGCAGAAGCGGAACGAGCCAATGGGGCCGGGCTTCTTGTACACCGAGTAGTCGTGCACCTGCACGGGCAGCTCCCCTGTGGCCGAGAGGTCGGTGACCACCTGGCGCAGGTAGGCGTTCACGCGCTGGTTGACCTTATAACCCAAGAACAGGTGCACACGGAACACGTAATCGGTGCCAAACGATTCCACCGAATAGGCGTGTGTGTACGGGTCGTCCATAACCTCAACGTTCACAAACCACCAGGCGCGCGCACGCTTGGGGTGCTTGTCCAGGATAGAGTAAAGGATGTCGCGGTCGAGGTAGTCGGTATTGGTGTCGTTGGTGAGGTAGATGAGGTTATCGCTCACCAGGTCGTAGGTGGTGTCGTCGCGCAGGCGCTCAAGCTGCTTTAGGTAGTTGCGCACCGGCAGCAGCGTGGCCTGACGACGTTCCACCGCCGTGCCCGCGTACCAGCTGAGCATGATGCCCATGATGAGGGCCGCAAGCAGGATGGTGAAGTAGCCGCCGTGGAAGAACTTTGTGAGCGAGGAGCCAAAGAAGAAGCCCTCGAGCGCCAGGAAGAACGCCAGAAAGACCCACGGCAGCACCTTGAGCTTTCGAATCTTGCGCAGGTAGAAGAAGAGCAGCACGGTTGTGGAGAGCATGGTGATGGTGATCGCCAGGCCGTATGCCGCCTCCATGTGTGCCGACGACTGGAAAAGAAGCACCACAATGACGCAGCCCACCCACATGACGTAGTTCACCATGGGGATGTAGAGCTGGCCCTTGGTCTCGGCGGGATAGAAAATCTGCATGTGCGGCATAAGGTCAAGGCGGCTCGCCTCAGAAACCAGGGAGAACGCGCCCGTGATAAGCGCCTGCGAGGCGATGATGGCGGCAAGCGCGGAGAGGATCACGCTGAAGGGGCGGATGCCGCCACCGAGCATCTGGAAGAAGGGGTTGAGGTCGCTTACGGCCGCAAGGTCGGCGTTGCCCTGGTTGGCAAGAAGCCAGGCTCCCTGTCCCAGGTAGTTGAGGATGAGGCAGACCTTAACAAAGGGCCACGTGGCGTAGATGTTGCCGCGACCCACATGGCCCATGTCGGAGTAGAGCGCCTCGGCACCGGTGGTGGCGAGAAAGCAGCTGCCCAGAATCATGATGCCGGCAAGGTTGTGGGACGAGAACAAGAACTGAATGCCGTAGAGCGGGTTGATGGCCAGCAAGATGATGGGGTTGCCCAGCACATACACAAGGCCGCTTACGCCCAGGAACAAAAACCAGAACGTCATAACCGGGCCGAAGGCGCGGCCAATCTTCGAGGTGCCGGCGCGCTGCACGGCAAACAGGATGCACACGATCACCAGCGTGATGGCGACCACGTTCATCTGGTTGTCGCCTATGAGTGCGTGCATCTCTGGGATGGTGCGCAAGCCCTCGACCGCGGTGGTGATGGTAACGGCGGGCGTGAGCACGCCGTCGGCAAGGAGTGCCGAGCCGCCGAGAATGGCGGGGATGATGAGCCATTTGCCAAAGCGGCGCACCAAGCTAAAGAGGGCGAAGATGCCGCCTTCGCCGTGGTTGTCGGCCTTGAGCGAAATGAGGACATACTTCACCGTGGTGAGCAGGGTGACCGTCCAGATAACCAGGGACAGCGCACCCAGCACAAACTCCTCGGTGACGTTCATGATGCCGCCCTGGCCCGCAAGGAGCGCCTTGGTGACGTACATAGGCGACGTGCCGATATCGCCGTACACCACGCCGAGGGTGACGAGCATCATGGCGATGCTCACCGGGATGGAGCCACCGTGATGCGGCTCATGATTCACCACTTTGGCGGTACGGGTGTGCGAAGGTTCCTTTTTGTGTTGCAAGGACTTGGGGTCAGGCGGGGCAGCGACACCGTCGGTTTCGCCGAGGTCGTCGGCAGACTCAATATCTGATTGTTGGGACATGTGAGTGCTCCTCGTCATTATCGGATAGAGCCAGCCATGCATTCATGCTGGTCAGGCTCGTGCGCACGACTAAAATGCGCGATATGCCATTATAGCAATATCGGCTGCTGGGGCGATCGGCGCTTAACAGGCGCCCGGGTGTCCCTCTGGAGGGGTCCGGGCGCCTTGACGAGCCGGCTACATGCGGCGAACGAGGTAGCACTTATGGATACGCGGGTTGCGCGAAAAGTCCTCTGGGATGGTCTGGGCGGTGATGTCAGTGAGCTCAACGCCCAGACGCGCAAGCTCGGCCGTGCGCGGTTTGAAGGTACGCAGGTTGCACGAGAAGATCGCCTCGCCGTCGTCGGTGAGTAGGTCAGCCACACCGCCCAAGAGCTCCACTTGGTCGCGCTGCACGTCAAAGCTCGACCGCGCCATCTTGGCCGAATTGGAGAATGTGGGCGGGTCGCAAAAAATGAGGTCCCAGCGGTTGGCGGTTTCGCGTTGCCAGGCAATCCAGTCCAGCACGTCGGCACGCACAAAATGGTGCCTGGGGCCGTCAAAGCCGTTGAGGTGCATGTTGCGCTCGGCCCAATCGAGGTAGGTGTTGGAGAGGTCCACGGTCACCGTTTCCTCCACACCAGCATCCGCCGCATAGCAGGTGGCCGTGCCGGTGTAGGCAAACAGGTTGAGGAACCAGCGGCGGCCGTGCGCGTGCTCGCGCACAAGCGAGCGCGTGATGCGGTGGTCGAGGAAGATGCCCGTGTCCAGGCGTTCGTCGAGATTGACGGCAAAGGTGAGGCCGCTTTCCTCGATGAGGGGCGTGGCGGCAGAGCTTGCCGCGCGCTTGCCCGCGTGCGCCTGAGCATACTGCGAGCCGCCGCGGGCGCGTTGGCGCGCTTTGGCAAATACGTGGTTCTGGGGCACGCCGAGTACCTGCGGGGCGATGGCAAGCACATCGAGCATGCGCGCTTGGGCTCGCGCGGGATCGATGCTTTTAGGTGGCGCATATTCAGCAATCACCAGCCAGCGGCCCGGTGTTGCGGCAGAACCCTCGTAGAGGTCGATGGCGACGGCGTAGTCGGGAAGGTCGGCGTCATAGACGCGGTAGCAGGTGATACCGGTGCGCTTTGCCCATTTGCGGCGCAGGCGGGCAACCTTCTTCAAGCGATGCGCAAACTGCTCCGACTCGGGGATGAGCGCCGGGATGCGCGTACCGTCACCGAGGTCGACGATGGTTTCGGTGAGTGCGGGCGCCGGCGAAGGGGTGGGTGCGGGCGAAGGCGCGGCGGAAGCTGCGGCTGCCGGGGCTCCCACCGTTGCCGCCGTAGCTGGGGCTGTGGGTGCAGCGGGGAAGGCGGCATGCTGACCGGGCTGCTTGGTGTAGCGGGCTTCCTCTGCGGCATCTGCCGGTGCTTCGGTAGCATCCTGGGGAGCTGCGTAGCAGCAGATTGTCGCTTCTTCGTTGTTGGGACGCACAGCAACTGAGCGCGTGCTTGCGCCCAGAACGGGCTTTAGCGAGAGCTCGCGCGTGAGTGCTGCCAGGGGGAAGCTAGCAAGGCGGGCATCCAGGCGCAGATGTCGCACGCGGGCAAGTAACGCCGGCTGAGCGGTGAGGGAAACCTCGGTGGCGTCCGCCACAATGCCGCCGCGCGTGCTGTCTGCCGCCTCGGTGCCATGCCCCACGCCCGTCTTTACCAGGGCGCGCGACCAGGCTGCTTCACTGGGCTCAACCACGCGCACCCATGGGTCGAGCCCGGCGGATTGCACCAAGCGTTGGGTAAGCGAGCGGGCCTGCGCGCTGTCGTCGCAGGCAATGATGCGCCCGCAGGTGCGCTCGGCCGCGGCCGCTCGTGCGTGCGCCTCTTTCACCAGCGCCTCCCACGCCGTGTCATCGAAAGCCGCCCAGCCTTTAAAACCCCAGCGCGCGCGGTCAAGGCCTGGCGCACGGTCAGCCAGGATGCTCGCTGCCTCCAGCACCATGCCGCCGCCGGCGCAGGAAGCATCAAGCAGGAGTGCCCGCGGGGCGTCCGCTTGGCTATGCGCTGTCTGGCAGGTCTCTGTCCATGAAAGTTCTGCGAGCACGCGTGCTGCATAGTCGGGGCGCAGCACATGGGCTTCGCGGCCGCTTTCGGCGCTCACCGCTCGGCGCGGCAGGCGCTTGAACAGGGGGTCTCCCGAGAGGTCAAACGCCACGGAGGCGCGATTCTTGCGGATGGTGAGCGTGAGGTGCGCGTCCGGGTGGTCCACTTCAACCCGGGGTCGCTGGCCTGTGACCTCAAGAAGGCGGTCACAGATGGCGTCTTTTAGCCTGAGGGCTGCAAAATGCGAGTTGGAGAGCGCGGGGTTGGTGCCGCGCGCAGAGACAGCGATGGTGGCGCCAGCGCGGAGCACCTGCTCCCATGCAAGCGCGCGTCCACCAGCGTAGAGCTCGTCGGCGTTTGCGGCACCAAAGCGGCCCAGCACACAAAACACTCGGCTCGCAAGGCGCGACCACAAGCATATCCGCAGGCCGCAGGTGGCATCTCCCGCAAAGGAAACGCGGCCCTTAAGCGGGCGCACCTGCGCGGCGCCCAGCGCCTTCAGCTCGTGGGCCAGCGCCTGCTCAAAGCCAGTGGGGCAGCTGGCGTAGTACTCCATCGCGAGGTCCATGGAAGCTCCGTTCGTGGTTGTGTGCGCTAGATGCGCGGGAAGGTTGTGGGGTCGTCGGCAACAATGAGGGCGGGCTGATGATGTGTCTTTTCAACCGCATGCCGCAGCACCGCCTCCGGGTCCGTCTCGGTGATCACCGTATCGAAGTCCGAAAGCGTAGCAAACTGATAAAAGCTCGTTTTGCCCACCTTGCTTTCGTCGAGCATCATAAAACGCTGGCGCGAATTGGAGTTGTACACCTGCTTGATGCTCACGCTAAAGTCATGCTCCACGGTAAAGCCGCGATCGGGATGAAAGCCATCGGCGCTCACAAAGGCCTTGTCGGCGTAGAGCTTCGACATGCTGTCGAGCGTAAGCGAACCCGCCACATACATATGTCCTTTGCGCAGCGTGCCGCCAAGCAAGAGCACCTCGGCATGCGGCAGGTTGAAGCTGGCGTAGTTTGCGATGGCAAGGTCGCCGGTGATGATGGTGATGTCGCGTTTCTCGGTAAGCTGCTGCACAAAGTAGAAGCCCGTGGTGCCAATATCGGCAATGATGACGTCGCCGTTAGAGACAAACGACGCAGCTATAGCGCCGATGGTGCGCTTGGCCTGCACATTGAAGTTGATGCGCTCTTCGGGGTAGGAGATGGAGGCGGCACGCGACCGCGAGACGGCGCCGCCGCGTATGCGTCGGATTTTGCCCTGCGACTCAAGCGTCATAAGGTCGTGCCGGGCGGTAACCTCAGAGACGCCGTAATGTTCGGTGATGTCTCCAATCGAGATGCTCGGCTTGTCTGCCAGCCAGTTCATGATGTAGCGATGCCGCTCCGCGGCGGCCGTGTCGTCACGTGCCATGATGCGCTCCCGTTGCTTTGTTTTTGCGGGAAAGCTGATTAACGCTTTCGATATCGAAAATTATAGCTCGATGGGTCAGTTGTGGACGCTTCATCCATGCAATGCATTATGAAATCGTAAGTAAAGCCGAAACGCATATCAAACGAAATGTGCACCTGTAACACCAGCATTTCACTAATTAGCAGATTCACAAACAAAAGCAAGCTGGTAAACGCTCACGCTAACTTTTATACCGTTCACGGAAGAAATACATAATTCTCTTCACTTACTTACGAAATAACTTTTAAATGAAACACGCAATACTTTATTGGCAGCGTACGAAAGGACGTTCTATGGCCATCAAAGTCTTCGCCGACGGCGCCGACCTCGCAGGCATGCTGGAGATGTACCACGAGGGCAACGTGCAGGGCTTCACTACCAATCCCTCGCTCATGAAAGCGGGCGGCGTGACTGATTACCGCGCCTTCGCCTCCGAGGTGCTCGACAAGATTCGCGACCTGCCTGTTTCGTTTGAGGTGTTTGCCGACGACGAGGCCAGCATGGAGGCCGAGGCACGCGAGATCGCCAGCTGGGCCGATAACGTGTACGTGAAGATCCCCGCGCTCACCACGCAGGGCGTTTCCACCTCCGGTCTGGTTCGCCGCCTCTCGGCCGATGGCATCAAGGTCAACGTGACCACGCTCTTCACGCCCGAGCAGAACCACGAATTCATTGATGCTGTGAGTAGCGACACCCCGTCCATCATCTCGATTTTTGCCGGCCGTATTGCCGATACGGGCGTGGATCCGCTTCCCATCATGGTTGACGCGATCGAGTACGCCGCTTCAAAGCCGGGCTGCGAGATTTTGTGGGCCAGCACGCGCGAGCTGCTCAACATCTACCAGGCCGAAAAGATCGGCTGCCACATCATCACCGTGCCTAACGCGATTCTCGCCAAGCGCAAGAACGTGGGCAAGGACCTCTTTGAGTACTCGCTCGACACGGTAAAGGGCTTTGCTCGCGACATCCAGTCGCTCGGTTTTCACATCCTGCCCTAAGGAGGCCATTCATGCTGATGGATCTGCTGACTCCCGAGTTGGTGCAGGTGCGTGCCCACGCGGCAGATTGGCGTGAGGCTATTACGCTCGCTGGCAGCCTTTTTGAGCATGCGGGCGCCTGCGACCACAGCTACACCGAGGCCATGATTGCTTCGGTGGAGCAGTTTGGCCCGTACATGGTGCTTGAAGAGGGCATCGCCATGCCGCATGCCCAGTCGACGGGCAACGTGTCTAAGCAGGGCGTGTGCGTGGTGACGCTCGATGAGCCCGTTGCCTTTGGCCACGAGGAGTTCGATCCGGTGTGGGTGCTTGTGGGCATCTGCGCGCCCGATCCCACGGCGCACCTGGGCTGCCTCACCGAGCTCGCCGGTCTTTTTGAGGTTGATGACGCGGTCGAGCGCCTGCGTGCCTGCGCGTCAACGGCGGAGGTTCTTGCGTTCATGCGCGAGGTGTTTGGCGCCTAAGCAACGCCGCGCACTTGTTATGCGGATACGGGCGTTATGCCCACTTAGAAAGGAGTGCTCATGCACATCATCACAGTTTGTGGCAATGGTATCGGGTCGAGCCTCATGCTTGCCGGCAAGGTTCAGGAGCTTTGCGACGCCGAGGGCATTAAGGCCGAGGTTGAGTCGATGGACCTTAATGCTGCATCTTCGGCCAACCCCGACATGTTCATCACGGTGAAGGAGCTCGCTCCCGAGCTGCACGGCAACATCGTGATCGTTCGCAGCTATGTGAACAGCAAAAAGATTCGTGAGGACGCCCTCGAAGCCATCAAGAAGGCAGCCGCCGAGGCCGAGTAGCACCTGCCGCAGCTTTTCAGCTTAGCAACTATGAGTAACGTCGTTTGCGCAATCAAGAGATAGGAGAGAGTGATGGAAGTAATCATCCCCATCCTTGAGTTTTTCCAGTCGATTTTGACGCAGCCCGCGTGGATCATGGGTCTCTTCGCATTTGTGGGCCTTGTTGCCCTCAAGCGCCCTGGCCACAAGATCATGACGGGAACCCTGAAGCCGATCCTGGGCTACCTCATGCTTTCGGCCGGCTCCACCGTGGTCCAGGACAATCTGGCTCCGCTGGGTACCTTCATCGAGACCGGTTTCCACATCACCGGCGTTGTTCCCAACAACGAGGTCATCGTATCCATGGCGCAGAGCGTGCTCGGCGTTCAGACCATGGTCATCCTCATCCTGGGCTATGCGGTGAACATCATCATCGCCCGCTTCACCAAGTTTAAGTACATCTTCCTCACCGGCCACCACAGCCTGTTCATGGCCTGCCTGTTCTCCGCAGTGCTTCAGGCCTCTGGCTTTGAGGGCGCACAGCTCTGCATCACGGGCGGCCTCTTCCTGGGCCTGGTAAGCGCCATGCTTCCCGCCGTGGGTCAGCGCTTCACCGAGAAGGTCACCGAGGGCGACGAGATCGCCATGGGTCATTTTGGCTCGCTTGCGTACTACATTTCGGCTGCTGTGGGCTCCATCTTCAAGAAGGAAGCCGATACCAACAACACCGAGAAGATCGAGGTGCCCGAGTCGCTCGCCTTCCTGCGTGACACCACCATCTCCACGGCGCTCACCATGTCGTTCTTCTACCTGATCACCGCTGTCGCCGCCTACATTGCCGACCCGGCTGTCGTTGAGGAGCTCGCCGGTGGCAACAACTTCATCGTGTACGCGCTCACCTGCGCCCTCTCCTTCGCTGTGGGCGTCACCATCGTGTACAACGGCGTGCGCATGATCCTGGCTGACCTGGTGCCGGCATTCCAGGGCATCTCCAACAAGATCATCCCGGGTGCCATCCCCGCTGTCGACTGCGCCGTGTTCTTCCCCTATGCTCCCACCGCGGTCATCCTGGGCTTCGTTGCCTCTTTCATCGGTGGCGTTGTAGGCATGTTCATCGTGGGCGCCGCCATGGGCATCTTCATCATCCCGGGCATGGTTCCCCACTTCTTCTGCGGTGCTACCGCGGGCGTGTTTGGTAACGCTACGGGCGGCCGCAAGGGTGCCGTGCTTGGTGCGTTCGTGAACGGCCTGCTCATCACCTTCGCTCCCGCGCTCCTGCTTCCGGTGCTTTCGGTCTTTGGTTTTGAGAACACCACCTTCGGTGACTTTGACTTCGGTGTGATTGGCATCATCCTCGGCCGCGCTGCCGAGTGGTTCGGCTCTATGGGCGTCTACGCCATCCTTGCCGCGCTCATCGTGATCGCCTTCATCCCCAACTTCATCAAGACCAAGTCGAACGTTATCAACCACGTTCCCGAGGAGTAACCTCTCGTAGCTCCTGCACACACCTCGTGTATCTATGGGGCATATAAACGTGTTTGCCCGTAGAGCTTCCCTTTCCAGAAGAGCCCCCAGCCTTGTTGGGGGCTCTTCTCGTATGTGGACGCGTATGTGGGCGGTGCTTGCTGCTTGCGTGCAAACGGGCGCGAGATGGCAGACGATGAGGGTTATCTCGCTGGCGGGGCAAGGTATCATCATGCAGGTAAAACACGTTTGAGAAAGGATCTACATGCAACGTGGCGCAAGCGCAACAGATGAGCGGGCAGTCTTGTTCTTTGATATCGATGGCACTCTGGTATATCACCGCAAGAGCGAAAACGGTGACGACCGCTGGGATTACCCGCCGTCGCCTGCGGTTGTTGAGGCGATTCACGAGCTGAGGGAGCGCGGTCATCAGACGTTTATCTGCACGGGGCGTCCCATGTCGTTTGTGGTGCCCTCACTGCGCGCGC
Organism: Candidatus Limicola stercorigallinarum; assembly: GCA_018711625.1. Classification (GTDB taxonomy): domain Bacteria; phylum Actinomycetota; class Coriobacteriia; order Coriobacteriales; family Coriobacteriaceae; genus Limicola; species Limicola stercorigallinarum. The sequence continues at coordinate 26,753 of DVID01000025.1, forward strand.
TTGACCTTACAGGTATTGTTGCCGCCGCCGGTGCCTGCATAGAGATCGATGGTGAGGTGGTTGAGGAGCACATCATCTCGGCCGATTTGCTCGCCGAGCTTGTTGACCGCGCCCTGCATGACCGGGTTGAACTGCTCTTTGAGGGCGGTGACGGCTGCGTAGGCCTTATGCCGGCGGGTATGACGTTTACCCTCATCCCCGGCGTTCCTACGGCGCATTCGCTCGACGAGATGGCGGTGCACGTTCCGGCGCTTCGCTTCAACAAGTTTTGCTATCGGAAGTCCACTATGGAGGGGACCGCATTCTGGGATTTCATTCAGCGTGATTTTTGCAACTTCAATCTGCCGGGTGCTTTGAGTGAGGTGTGCTTGAAGGGCATCAACAAAGGCGCTGGCGTGGCGCGTGTGCTTGAGCTTCTGGGCCACGGAACAGAGAACACCTATGGTTTTGGTGACTCCCAAAATGATCTACCCATGCTAAAGGCTGTTTCGGTTCCCGTTGCCATGGGTAACGCCGAGGAGGCAATTAAAGTGGTGGCTTCTTACGTGACCGACACAGTGGAAAATGATGGCGTGGTGTCTGCCCTCAAGCACTTTGGGCTGATTGCCTAGAACGCGCTGACGTCTGCCCGGCGACGAGACGTGCTCGATCCTCTGCTCTCAATCGCCGCCCTTCGGAGGCGACCGGTGCGTGGGGCGCCCCTCGGGGTGCCTGCGCCTGCAGGGCGGCCGCGTCCGGACAAGACAAGACGTAATTTTTGATCACATACGAGAGAAATTACGCCAGTCATGCCTGGCACAGTAGGGGCATGCTGTGCGAAAAAACACGGCAGAGCTTTTGCGGCGAAGAAAAAGGCCCCGGCCGGTCCTGCGAACGCCTGATGGCGTGCGGGCCGTGGCCGGGGCCTTTGTTGTGCCCACCTTCATGGCGGGCAGCAAGCCGAATCGTTATTCCAGCTCAAACGCTCCCGTGTAGAGCTGGTAGTAGGTGCCGCGCTTGGCAATGAGCTCGTCGTGGCTACCGCGTTCGATGATGCGGCCGTGATCGAGCACAATAATCGCATCAGAGTTACGCACGGTGGAGAGGCGGTGCGCAATCACAAAGGTGGTGCGACCCTTCATGAGGGCGTCCATGCCCTTTTGCACGATGGCCTCGGTGCGGGTGTCGATCGACGAGGTGGCCTCGTCGAGGATCATCACCGGCGGGTCGGCCACGGCGGCGCGGGCAATGGAGAGCAGCTGGCGCTGGCCCTGGCTCAGGTTGGAGCCGTTGTCGGAGAGCATGGTGTTATAGCCCTCCGGCAGGCGCTCGATGAAGCGATGTGCGCCAGCGAGCATAGCTGCGGCAACGCACTCTTCGTCCGTGGCGTCGAGACGGCCGTAGCGAATGTTGTCCATGACGGTGCCGGTGAAGAGGTTCACGTCCTGCAGCACCATGCCGAGCGAACGACGCAGATCGGGCTTCTTGATCTTGGTGACATTGATGCCGTCGTAGCGGATCTTGCCATCCTGGATGTCGTAGAAGCGGTTGATGAGGTTCGTGATGGTGGTCTTACCAGCACCGGTGGCACCCACGAAGGCCACCTTCTGGCCCGGCTTTGCCCACACGCTTACGTCGTGCAGCACGGTGTGGCCCGGCTTGTAGCCAAAGTCCACGTTGTACAGGCGCACATCGCCACGAAGGGGCACCAGGTCGGTGGTGCCATCGTGATGCGGGTGCTTCCAAGCCCACTTGCCGGTGCGCTCGTTGCACTCGGTGAGCGTGCCGTCGGCGTTCTCGCGCACGCGCACGAGCGTCACGTAGCCCTCGTCCTGCTCGGGAACCTCGTCCATCAGCTCAAACAGACGCTCGGCGCCTGCAAGGCCCATAACCACCGCGTTGATTTGCTGCGAGATCTGGCCAATCTGGCCGGCGAACTGCTTGGTCATGTTCAAGAACGGTACGGTTACAGCCACCGAGAAGGCCAGACCCGAGATGGAGATGTTAGGCACGCCCAGCGAGATGAAGATGCCGCCGGCAAGTGCCACCACCACATACATGAGGTTGCCCAGGTTCATAAGGATGGGGCCAAGCGTGTTGGTGTACATGTTTGCGGCGCGCGATGCGCGGAACAGGGCCTCATTGCGCACGTCAAAGTCGGCCTGGGCGGCGTCCTCGTGGCAGAAGACCTTCACCACGCGCTGGCCGTTCATGATCTCTTCGACATGGCCCTCAACAATACCGATCTCGCGCTGCTGCGCCACAAAGTTGCGAGCGGAGCGGCCGCCGAGCACCTTGGTCATATACACCATGAACAGCACGCCCAGCACAACCACCAAGCACATCCACACGCTGTAGTACAGCATGACGCACACCACCGAGCAGCAGGTGACCACGGTGAGGGTGATGTTGGGCAGCGACTGGCCAATCATCTGGCGCAGCGTGTCGATATCGTTGGTGTAGTGGCTCATGATGTCGCCACGCTGGTGCTGGTCGAAGTAGCTAATGGGAAGATCCTGCATGTGATCAAAGAGCTTCTCGCGGAACTTCTTGAGCGAACCCTGCGTGATGATGGCCATGAGCTGGGTGTAGAGCGTGTTGAGCGCAAGCGACACCACATAGATGCCAATAAGGGTGATGGAGAGGGTGCCGATGCGCCCGGCAACCGAGCTCCAATCGCCCGACTCCCAGGTAGCGGTCACAATCTCAAGTGCGCGCTGCAAAAACGTTGCAGGCAGCGCCGAGAGGATTGCCGAGATGATGATGCACACGACAACAATCGGCAGCAGCTTGGGATAGAACGAGAAGAGCGTCTTGATGAGGCGGCCAAGCGTCTTGCCGCGCACGTTCTGGTGCTTTGGTGCCGGTGCCTGGCGGCCGGCAACGCTGCGCTTGTTCTCCGTAGGCGCTTCGGCGATATGTGCGATGTGCTCAACGGTTGTAGCCTTTGTGATGTCCTTAGCGCTCATCGGCGTCGCCTCCCTTCACGGCTGCGTCTTCTGCGGCGGCATCCGCCTCTGCAGCCTCTTCGCCCGTACGGTTCTGCTGTTCGTAAATGTCGCGATAGATGTCGCAAGTCTTCATAAGCTCATCGTGCGTGCCCAGGCCTGCAATGTGGCCGTTGTCGAGCACGAGGATGCGGTCGGCGTGCTCAACCGAGCTGGTGCGCTGCGCGATGATGATCTTCGTGGTGTCGGGCAGATACTGCGCCAGGCCCTCACGGATGAGCGCGTCGGTCTTGGTGTCCACGGCAGAAGTGGAGTCATCCAGAATGAGCACCTTCGGGTGCTTCAGGAGGGCGCGCGCAATGCACAGGCGCTGCTTCTGGCCACCGGAAACGTTGGTGCCGCCCTGCTCAATGTAGGTGTCGTACTTGTCGGGGAAGCCCTGGATAAACTCGTCTGCCTGGGCAAGCTTGCACACCTCTACGATCTCGTCGTAGGTGGCGTTCTCATCGCCCCAGCGCAGGTTCTCCTTGATGGTGCCCGAGAACAGCACATTTTTCTGCAGCACGACAGCCACGTTATTACGCAAGAACTCAAGGTCGTAGTCGCGAACATCCACGCCGCCAACCTTCACGGAGCCCTCGGTGACATCGTACAGACGGCTGATGAGGTTCACGAGCGAGGTCTTGGCAGAGCCGGTGCCGCCCATGATGCCCAAGGTCTCGCCGCTCTTGATGTGCAGGTCAACCTCGGCAAGCGCTCGGTGCTCGGCCTTCTCGGAGTATTTGAACGTCACGTGGTCGAAGTCGATCGAGCCGTCCTTCATCTCGGTGATGGGGTTCTCGGGGTTCTTGATGGTGGGGACCGTCTCGATAACCTCAACAATACGCTCGGCAGACTCCTGCGCCATGGTGATCATGGCAAAGACCATCGAGACCATCATGAGCGCCATCAAGATCATGAAGCCATAGGTGGTAAGCGCGGACATCTGGCCTACGTTAAAGAGCGTGCCACGGCTGGAGATGATGATCCATGAGCCAAACTGAATGACCACTACAAACACGGTGTACACCGCGAAGTTCATCATGGGCGTGTTGAGGGCGATGATGCGCTCGGCGCGGGTGAAGTCGCGGCACACGTCCTCGGCGGCACGGCCGAATTTCTGCTTCTCATAGTCCTGACGCACATAACTTTTCACGTCGCGCATGCCCGTGACGTTCTCCTCGATGGACTCGTTGAGGGCGTCGTACTTGCGGAACACGGAGCGGAAGATGGGGTGTACCGTGCGTACAACCTTGAAGAGGCCAAAGCCCAGGATCGGCACGATGATCACAAACACGATGGCCATGAGGCCGCCCATGATAAAGGCCATGATGATGCCGCAGATAAGAATGAGCGGGCAGCGGATGGCGGTGCGGATGATCATCATGTAGGCGAGCTGAACATTGGTGATGTCGGTGGTGAGGCGTGTCACCAGCGAGCTCGACGAGAACTGGTCAATGTTGGCGAAGCTGAAGCGCTGCACGGCGGCAAAGACGTCGTGGCGCAGATTCTTGGCAAAGCCGCAGCTTGCCTCGGAGCAGGTAACGCCCGCGCCAATGCCAAAGCACAGCGAGGCAAGCGCCATGAGCACCAAAAGCCCGGCGTAGGGGAGCATCTGGGCGATGGAGGCTCCCGCCTGGATGGTGTTGATAAGCTGAGCGGTTACAAAGGGGATGAGCACCTCCATAACCACCTCGCCCGTCACGATGATGGGCGTTGCAATCGCGGCCTTTTTGTACTCGCGGATGCTGCCCATAAGGGTATTAATCATCCAATTCCTCCCAACGTGTACGTATCCTCTCAAGCATGTCGAGGAGTGTTTTGCGCTCCTCGATGCTCAGGCAGTCAAATGCCTGTGCGCGGAAATGCCGCCGCGCTTCTTGGTCGCGTGCTGCTTCGGCGCGGCCTTTGTCCGTGAGACGAATGGTGAGCTGACGGCGGTCTTCGGGGTTGCGCGTCCGCTCGATGAACCCTGCGGTTTCGATTTTGGCAAGCACCTCGGAGAGCGAACCGGGTTTGAGCTCGAAAAACGAGCCCAGCTCTTGCTGCGTTATCTGGCCACCGCGCTTGGCGATGAGGCAGATAATGGGCGCTTTTCCCGAGCGTCCGCCACCATGGAAGTGCATGTAGTGGCCGCAATAGCCCAAGCCTTCGAGCAAGCGACGCGATAGGGCCTCTTCGGGGCTATCGGTAATGGTGTCCCACATGTCGGCGCCGGGTGACGCGCTGCTTGCGCCCGACGCATCGCCGGACTCGGGCTCATCGTTCACGTCCACAAGTTCGCACATACATCCTCCCTTCGTTATGTTCCTGCGATTGATTTGACGAAAGAAGGTTACTACTGAACGTATCAATGTCAAGGTACCGAATCATTAGGATGCAAAATATTGATATATCACGCAATTTTAGGGCCACCGACATTCTGCCGGGCGCCGCCGGGGCTTGTCTGGGGCCTCGCGCTGCGTTTGCTTTGTTTATGCGATTGAGTCGTGTGCTAGGAGAGCTGCTCCAGCAGTGCGGTGCAACCAGCGAGCACGTCGCGCCATGTGGCGTCAAAGTTGCCGGTGTACCAGGGATCGGCCACATCGGCAGGGCGGTCGGTCCAATCGAGCAGTCGGCTCACCTTGCCTTGCGGGTCGCCGCCCAAAATGCGCATGAGGCCACGGCGGTTCTCGCCATCCATATAAATGATGTGGTCCCATCGGTCGTATTCGCTGAGCGCAATCTGTCGCGCACGGTGCGGCACCACGGGGAAACCCTCGGCGCGCAGCTTTGCCACTGTGCCGTGGTGTGGCGGATTGCCCAGCTCCTCGCGGCTTGTGGCGGCTGAGTCGATTTCAAATTCGTTCGAGCGCCCCGCGCGGTGCACCAGCTCGGTCATTACGGACTCGGCCATGGTCGAACGGCAGATGTTGCCGTGGCAGATAAAGAGTATGCGATGCATGGTCGTATCCTTCTCACCGGTGGATGGGACGGGTTCGTTTCATGTAAATCATAGCCGCTCCGCGGTACCTTTCCGGAGTTGCGGCTCATATGTGCCATTTTGAGGCGAAAAAAGGCCCCAGAATGGCACATATGAGCCGCAATTTATTTTTCGGGGCCGTAACGGCGGCGGATGCGGAGGGCGCACTTGGGTACGATAGGGAAAGCGGGCGAGTGCCCGCGACATCATTCCTGCGTTTCAAGGAGCGGCTATGTCCACAACTACTATCACCAACGGCGGCGTCACCGCAGTCCTCAGCTCGCACGGAGCCGAGCTTGTGAGCTTGAAGAAGGGCGGCGACGAGTACTTGTGGCAGGCCGATCCTCGCTGGTGGACGGGCCAGGCGCCTATCCTTTTCCCCATGGTTGGCAGCCTGCGAGGCGAGCATGCCACGAGCGCCCAGGGCCCCGTCGCGCTGCGCCGTCACGGTCTTGCACGCGACTACGAACACGAAGTTGTGAACGCAACCGCGTCGAGCGTGACCTTCCAGCTTGTTGATAGCGCCCAGACGCGCGAGGGCTACCCTTACGCCTTCAAGCTCAACATGACCTATGCTCTTTCCGACGAAGGCGTGCTTTCGCAGACTTTCCGCGTTGAGAACACCGGTGACGTTGACCTGCCGTTCTCGGTGGGTGGGCATCCGGCGTTCAATATTCCCGCTCCGGGCACCAAGGGTGAATTCTTCTCCGATTACGAGCTGGTGTTTGCACAGCCCTGGTCGTGCGTAGCGCCCAAGATTGCCGAGGGCGGCCTGCTTACGTACGATACGGCTTTCACTGTGTTTGAAGATGCCGACGTGCTGCCTATCACACGTGAGCTCTTTGCCGATGACGCCGTGATGCTCACCGATGTTCCGGGCAACACGGTTACGCTGCGCAGCCGCGTGTCGGGCCGTGGGGTAAAGGTTGATTTCCCCGGCTTTAAGTACATTGGCGTGTGGTCGGCCGCGGGCGACGCTCCCTTTGTGGCGCTTGAACCCTGGACGGGTCACGCGACGCTCACGAGCGAAGACGACGTATTTGAGCACAAGCGCGACATCACGACGCTCGCGCCTGGTGCGGTGGACGAGCGCATGTTCACGGTCACCTTGCTGTAGCGCCCCAGTTTTTCTCGCCCTCTTGCGTATGCCCTCTCCGGCGGCCCGTGCTTTCCGTGCGGGCCGCCGCGCGTTTGAGCGTGTGTCATCGTTTTCCGCTCTCATCGGTGAGCCAGCTGCATGCAGGGGCAAAGAGGGCGCGTCCGTGCTTGTGGACGTTTTGCGCGAGGGCAGCCGTGGTGCTGCCTGCGGCGGCATTCAGGCTTGCCCTGGTGGATGAGCTGGGTATGATAGGTGGTCGAGAGAAAGGATGGGTCCGCATGTACCTCAAGTTCGACAAGTTCTAGCTGGTTGAGACGCAGGCGTTCAATGTCGCCAAATAACGGACAGCAGTCGACAACGTCGCCGGTGTAGCCGGCACCAAGGTATGAAAGGTTCCCATCATGCGAGACAAACTGGAAAAACTCATCGTTGCCTACGAAGAGCTTGAGAAGAAGCTCGCCGATCCCTCGGTGGCCTCCGACATCAAGGAATACACCCGCCTCAACAAGGAGTATGCGCACCAGACCCCGTTGGTGACGGCGGCGCGCGAGTATCTCGCGGCGCTGGACGACATCGAAGCGGCAAAAGAGATGCAGCGCGATACGAGCGACCCCGACGAGAAGGCCATGCTCCAGGAGGATATCGAGGCCAACGAGGCCAAGCTTCCGCAGCTTGAGGAAGACATCAAGTTCATGCTCATCCCCGGCGACCCGAACGACGAGAAGAACACCATCGTGGAGATTCGCTCGGCTGCGGGCGGCGACGAAGCTGCCATCTTCGCGGGCGACCTCTTTAAGATGTATCAGCGTTTCTGCGAGCACCAGGGCTGGAAGCTCGAGGTGCTTGATGCAAGCCCGAGCGAGGCCGGCGGCTTCAAGAGCATCGAGTTCAAGGTCAATGGCGACAAGGTGTACTCCGTGCTTAAGTACGAGAGCGGCGTGCACCGCGTGCAGCGCGTTCCCAAGACCGAGAGCCAGGGTCGCATCCAGACCTCCACGGCTACGGTGGCGGTGCTTCCGGAGGCTGACGAGATCGACATCCACATTGAACAGTCCGACCTGCGCATCGACACCTACTGCGCCTCCGGCCCGGGCGGTCAGTGCGTAAACACCACGTATTCGGCCGTGCGCATCACCCACCTGCCCACCAATACCGTGGTGCAGTCTCAGGAGCAGCGCTCGCAGATTCAGAACCGCGAGGTGTGCATGCAGATGCTGCGCGCCCGTTTGTATGAGATGGAGCTTGAGAAGCAGCAGGCCGAGCTGGGTGCCGAGCGTCAGAGCCAGATTGGCCACGGCAACCGCTCCGAGAAGATCCGCACTTACAACCAGCCGCAGGACCGCGTGACCGATCACCGCATCGGTTTCAACTCCACGTACAACGGCGTGCTCCTGGGCGACCAGCTGGGCACGGTCATCGAGGCCCTCGCTGCAGCCGACCGCGCCGAGAAGCTGGCTCAGGCGGTATAAGAAGAGGTGTTCGTGCGGCTGCCCTGCGTGGGCAGCCGCTTGCCTTAGGCACGTTGCTGCGCTTCTGCGCGCAGGCATTTGTGTTTTTGCCCGGGAGAAGGGCCGCTTGCCCATGGGCGATGCACTGGCAACAGCGCCCTGTGCGCACGTGCTGCCTTGCCCTTTCCTAATGCCCGGGTTGCGCGGTAAGAATCGGGGAAGCTTTGCGCGCACATTTGAGACAAACGGATGACCCTCGGCAGGTAAGGTGAGGGCATCTGCCCACGCTCGCACACACGAACGCTCACGCACAAGGAGGTACGCCATGGATGGCGAGGTCTGGACTGTCAGGCGCTGCATGGATTGGACGGTTGACTATCTGTCTCGGTTGGGCGACGAGCGTCCGCGGCTTACGGCGGAGTGGCTTTTGGGTGCTGCAACGGGGCTCAAGCGCATCGAGCTCTATATGAATATGGATCGGCCCCTCTCGGCCGAGGAGCGCGGCGTGATGCATCACGCTGTGGTGCGCCGGCGCTCGGGCGAGCCGCTCCAATATATTGTGGGCGAGACAGCGTTTCGCTCGCTTGACGTGTGGTGCGAACCCGGTGTGCTCATCCCACGCCCCGAGACCGAGATGCTCGTTGAGGTGGTGCTTGAGCACTTGGACCGTGCGGTGCTTAACGTGGGGCCCGAGGGCTTCAGGGCATGGCGTGAGCGGATAGAGCTGCCATGGAATGCCGAGGTGGATCAGGCCCGTCGTGAGGAGGCGGAGCGCCTGCGTCAGGAGCGTGCAGAGGCGAGTGCCGAAGGTGCCGCTGCGGAGGCGGCGAGCGCGGAAGCCGACGGGGACGTGCCCGCGCCAGCATCGCAGGAGGTTCCTGCCCAAGAAGCACTGCCCCATGCGGCTAACGACCCCGCCGCCGCAGACGAGCTGCCCTGCGCCCGCGTGCTCGAAGTGGGCTGTGGAACGGGCTGCATCGCGCTTTCGCTTGTGGCGGAGCGCCCGAATCGTGTGACGTGCGTTGCCATCGATATAGACGAGCATGCGTGTGACCTTGCCCGGCGCAATCGCGACCGCCACGCGCTCACGTCCACCGAGGTTGATATCCGTCAGGGCGATTTGGTGGCTCCGGTGCGGCCCGATGAGTTTGGCACCTTTGATGTGCTCGTCTCCAACCCGCCGTATATCCCGAGCGCGGTTATGGCAGACCTTCCTCGCGAGGTAGCGCAGTTTGAGCCGCACCTGGCGCTTGACGGCGGCGCCGATGGCCTTGATGTATTTCGACGCTTGCTCGCCGCGGCTCCGCAGATGCTTCGCCCTGGCGGTCTTTTGGCCTGTGAGCTCTTTGAGGACGCTACGGAGCCGGCGGCCGAGCTCTGCCGTGCGGCAGGCTTTGAGGAGGTCCGCGTCGTGTCCGACCTCACACGTCGTCCGCGCTTTGTGCTGGCGCGTGTGCCTATGGCTCGATAAGCCCTGTGCCCGGTACCGTTTATCTCGATATTTGCCTTCAGCCACGCCGCTGTTGCTGTTCCGAAGACGCCAGGAGGTTTATTCATCTTGGTGTGGCCTGCGCGGCGCCGCTTGGGTACGGGGTGAATAAGACCCCGACGCCCCACATTCAATCGACACATTTTTGCCCTTCGCCGGAAAGGTCGCTACGCCCGCGGGGTGGCGGTCCTTTGCCGGCGTGGTTCGGCGCCGAGCGTGAGACAATACCCCGAACAAGTATGTAAATAGCGTCCGCGCCTCGGGCGGTTCGGGACGTGTGGTGGGGGAGGCAAGGCAACGCGTATGCTGAGGTGCTACCGAATCGACGGGGAGGACATCCGTCCAGATGCTTGGGCGGTACGCGAGGTTGCTCAGGCAATGCTTGCGGGCAATCTTGCTGTTATCCCCACCGAAACGGTATATGGCATCGGTGTTGCCATCTCTGCCGTGCCGGCCGCGGAGTCCGCGCAAGCAGGGCTGACGGTCAACGGCGTGCCCCTTCCTCCTGCAGACTCGGGTTACCGCCGCATCTTTTCGGTCAAACATCGTGACCTTACCCAAACGGTTCCCTGGCTCGTGTCGGGTCCCGAAGACCTTGACCGGTTTGGCTGCAATATCGACCCTGCTACGCGTGCCCTTGCAAACGAGCTCTGGCCGGGCGCGCTCACGCTTGTGGTGCAAGCAGCGCCCAACGTGCCACGCTTTATGCAGGCTGCCGACGGCACCGTGGCCCTCCGCGCCTCTGCGTCGCCCGTGGTGCAGGCCTTGGTGCGCTCCTGTGGGTGCCCGCTCGCCGTTACCAGCGCCAATACGCACGGCATGCCCGCTCCCACCTCCTGCGAGGCGGTGGAGCTGGCGGTGCTTGAGGGTGCCGACGTTGCTATCGATGCCGGGCCCACACCCTGCCAAGATGCCTCGACCATTGTGTCGGTCGTCTCGGGCACGCTTTCGATTATTCGTCAGGGAGCTCTTTCTGCTCACACCATAGAACGCGTGGTTGCCGCGGCTATGCCTGAGGCCTGTCCGCCGCAGCCGGAGAAGGTGTAAAAGATGGCAATTTCTCTGCCGGGCAACCTCACCCTCAAAAATAGCGACTTCTCGTTTGAGAGCTCCTACATCATGGCGCTCGACAGTGGTACCACCTCTGTACGCGCCGTAATTGTGGACGAGTACGGCTGCATCGTGGCCCAGGCCTCGCGTCCGCTTAAAACAAGCTACCCGCACTCGGGGTGGGTCGAGCAAGATCCCATGGAGATTCTCGCCTCGCAGATTGCCGTCATGATTGAGGTCCAGTACAAAAGTGGCATTCATTCGGGCAGCATTGCCGCCGTGGGTATCTCCAACCAGCGCGAGACCACCGTGGTGTGGGACCGCGAGAGCGGTCAGCCCATCTATAACGCCATCGGCTGGCAGTGCCGTCGGACGGCGCCCATCGCCGCGCAGCTTGTGGCCGACGGCCACGGCGAGATGATTCGCGCCAAAACCGGCCTTATGCCCGATGCGTACTTCTCGGCCACCAAGATTGCCTGGATTCTTGATAACGTGAGCGGCGCCCGCGAGATGGCAGAGGCGGGTCGTTTGGTGTTTGGCACCATCGACAGCTGGCTTATCTTCAATCTCACGGGTGGCTTGGTGCACGCCACCGACTACACCAACGCCAGCCGCACCATGCTCTTCAATATCCATACGCTTACCTGGGATGACGACCTTCTCAATCTCCTTGATATCCCGCGCAGCATGCTGCCCGATGTGCGCGAGAGCGCAAGCGACTACGGTCGGGTTTCGCGCGAGGTTATGACCCACATGCCGCCCATCATGGGCGTTGCGGGCGATCAGCAGGCGTCCCTGTTCGGCCATTGCTGCTTTAACCCGGGCCAGACCAAAAACACCTATGGTACGGGTTGCTTTATGCTCATGAATACGGGTGACACGGTGGTGGATTCGCGGTGCGGGCTTGTGTCGACCATCGGCATTGCTGAAGGCGGCCATGTGAGCTACGCGCTTGAGGGCTCCATTTTCCATGCGGGCTCGGTCATTCAGTGGCTGCGCGATAAGCTGGGTATTGTTTCCTCCACGAGCGAGGTTTCGGACGTGGCCTCCTCGCGCGCAGATAACGGCGGCTGCTATTTGGTGCCGGCCTTCAGCGGGCTAGGTGCCCCCTGGTGGGATGCAGACGCGCGCGGCATCCTGTGCGGCCTCACCGCTGCGTCCGACCGTGCAACCATTGTGCGCGCCGCCTGCGAGTCCATGGCATATCAAAGCTACGACGTGCTGCGCGCCATGGAGGTTGATGCTGGCGTGACGCTCGACAATCTCTATGTTGACGGTGCGGCCTCGCGCAACGATTTCATCATGCAGTTCCAGGCCGATTTGCTCAACATCCCCGTCATCCAATCGGAGTCGGTGGAAACAACGGCGCTTGGTGTGGCCTACCTGGCGGGCCTTGCGGCGGAGTTTTGGGAGGACCGCGAAGAGATCGAGCAAAACCGCACCATCGCCGAGCGGTTTGATCCACGCATGGGAGAGGAGCGCCGCGCGCAGGTGCTTGCTGGCTGGCACGACGCGGTGGCATGCACGCGCTCGCATGCGGGCGGATGGACGCCGTCTGTTTCTGCGCCGTACGAAGACGGTAGCGCCGCGACGCTTCGGGTATAGTACAGGGCGTCGATAGGCAATCTACAACAAAAGGAGCTGCCATGCGCGTGGCTATTGGCGCCGATCACGGTGGGTTTGAGCAGAAGCAGGAACTTGCTCGGTATTTGGCCGAAGAGCTGGGGTGTGAGGTGGTCGACATGGGCACCGACAGCACCGAAAGCGTTGATTATCCCGATTACGCCGAGAAGGTCGCCCGCGCTGTGGGCCGTGGCGAGGTCGAGCGTGGCGTGCTCATCTGCGGCACGGGCATCGGCGTGTCGCTTGCCGCCGACAAGGTTGCCGGCGTGCGCGCCTCCTCCATCACCTCTGTTCCCTTTGCAGAGCTTTTCCGCCAGCACAACAACGGCAACGTGGTGTGCTTGTCGGGCCGCTTTGTTGACCTGGACGTCAACAAAGCCATCGTCAAAACCTTCTTGGAGACCCCCTTCGAGGGCGGTCGTCACCAGCAGCGTGTTGACAAGATCATGGCGCTCGACGAAACGGGTCGTGTGGCGTAGGTTCCACCCGCCGGCATCCGGCGCCCACTCTGCACCGCCACATTTCCGCTCTGGCATGTCGTCTCAACAATATGGGCACTCCATTCACATCCCGCTATGGGAAGATGTAGGAAAATGTTTGTCGTGCAATTTTGATGCTGGGTGGCTAGAATAGGCGGATATGCCGTGGCCCAAGCCACATGTACACGCATAAGGAGAGCGCGATGATCATGGCTGACATGGCGTTTAACCTGCCGCTTGTATGCGCGGGGGCTCTTTTGGGCGTAGCTGCGTGCATACCGCTTTGCTGGGCGGTTATGCGCGCATGGAAGCCGCGCCCAACGGCAAACATCGGCGTTGGCGTCGCCTGCGTGATGCTTTCGTTTCTGGTGCTGGTGGCCGGCGTTGCCTGGGTGTACGCAGATGCGCCAGGTGGGGTTGTCCCCTTTGTGGCGGGCGAGCTCGTAGGGTTCTTCTGCTGCATGATAGTGCTGGTTGCCGTTGCCATGCGCAGGAGGTAATCAAACTCGGCAGGGCCGCTGCCGTGTCTGAAAGGTGGAATCGTGGAAGCGTTTGAGAAGCTTTCGGGAGAGATTCAGCATCTCGTGTCTGAGTTTAGCTCGATCCCTGTGCTGGGTGACCTCTCGCTTGGTCTCACGCAGTACTCGTTTTGGCTGCTCATCGCCACGGTGGTTTTCGCCATTGTGGTGTTTACCTTTGTGAAGAAGCAGACGCTCGTGCCGCATGGCATCTTTGTGAACGGTGTTGAGTGGCTTGTTGAGTATGTAGAGAACGACGTGGCCAAGGGCGTTGTGGGCACCAACTGGCGTCGCCACTTCCCCTTCTTGATGACCATCTTTTTGTTCATTCTCATCAACAACATCATCGGCCTCATTCCGGGCATGAAGCCGGGCACAGGTGCCATTGGCTGCACGGCTGTGCTGGCACTCTGCTCGTTCATGTACTTCGTGTACCAGGGATGCCGCGCGCATGGCGTGTGGGGCTACATTAAGAGCCTGGCTCCTGCCGGTGTCATGTTCCCCATGAACCTGTTTGTGTGGGTTATCGAGGTCTTTTCGCTGCTGCTGCGCCCCATCACGCTGGCCATCCGTTTGTTCTGCAACATGTTCGCCGGCCACATCGTCATGGGTTCCTTTGCCATCATGGCGTCGCTTTTCATGGAGCCCCTCATCGAGCATCTGAGCGCTCTCAATGCGGTGCAGGCGCTACCCACGCTTGCGTGGATGGCCATTCTTATCATCATCTACCTAGTCGAATTTATTGTGGCCTTTGTTCAGGCATACGTGTTCACGGTCCTCTCGGCGGTGTATATCCAGATCGCCGAAGCCGACGAGCACTAAGTGCTTATAAAGGATGTCAGCGGGCGCACGCCTGTAGACATAGAAGATCATGCGTCTTCAGACGCACGTCAAAGGAGGAATTGTGGGAGTTATCGGTTACGGTCTTGGTGTCATCGGCGCAGCACTCGCCATCGGTCTTGCTGCTTTCGGCGCCACGAGCGCTATGGCCCGTCAGCCTGAGGTGCAGGGACGCGCCTTCACCGTCTTCATTCTGGCGTCCGCATTCGCCGAGGCTCTGGGCCTCATCGGCTTTGTTGTGACGCTGATCTCCTAAGTTCGGCCCGTCGTGTCGATCAAGGAGCACGCCATGAAGTCATGTAAACATCTGTCGGGCGCCGCTTTGGTTGCACTGGTGGCAGCAAGTGTGCCCGTCTCGGCATATGCCGAGGAGTCGGCGGGCGGAGCGGATATCCTCATCCCCAAGATGGCGGAGTTCATCCCGGCGCTCGTCGCCTTCCTCATCATTCTTGTTCTTGCGATAAAAATCGCGTGGCCGCAGGTGCTGGCCACGCTTGAGGAGCGCGAGCGTCGTATCGCCGACAGCCTCGACGAGGCCGAGCGCACCAAGCAGAAGGCCATCGAGGATCGCGCGGCGTCCGATGCCATCGTCACCGACGCGCGCCGTCAGGCTGCCGATATCGTGCTGGCTGCTCGTCAGGATGCCGAGGCCGAGCGCTCGCGCATCTTGGCTGCTGCGCATACCGAGGCGGAAGAGATCATCGCCAAGGCTCACGCCCATGTAGAGGAGGAGCGCCGTGCGCTCTACGCCGATGCCGCCGGCACCATTGCCGACCTTTCGGTGTCGGTTGCCTCGAAGATTGTTGAGAAGGCGCTTGACGAGGACGGCGAGCAGCGCCGACTCATCGAGTCCTATATCAAGGAAGCGGGGAGCCTGAATGCCAACTAGCCGTCGCGAGAATAGGGTCATCGAGACCTACGCGCGCTCCCTCATGGAGTCGGCCAAGGCTGAGGGCCGTATCTTCAGCGACCTGGCCGATCTTCGGGTGCTTGCCCAGGCCTCGCCCGAGGTGATGGCAGTGCTTGCTACCATGATCGAGCGCGGCCAGCTCGACCTGCTATCGCAAGTAGCTGACGCGTTCCAGACCATGTCGGAGGAAGATACCGACGTGGTGGGTGTGAGCGTTACCACGGCGGTGCCGCTTGATGACGACCTGCGTCAGGCAATCACCGAGCGCTACCAGCGCGAGCTGGGACGCGAGGTGTTCTTGATCGAGCATGTCGATCCCTCAATCATTGGCGGCATCGTAATCGAGGCCCGTGGCCAGCGCCGCGATGTCTCGGTGAGGACGCAGCTGCGGGCTGCGCGTTCGGCGCTTACCGCTACTGAAATGAAAGTTGGAGGTGAGGCAAACCATGGCTGAGACCTTGAAGATGGAGGATATCGCTCAGGCGCTCTCAGAGCGTCTTGAGGCGCTTTCCGCCACGGTGGACACCCAAGAGGTCTCCCACGTAGATGAGGTGGGAGACGGTATTGCCCGCGTTTCGGGCCTGAGAAGCGCCATGGCGGGCGAGCTGCTTGAGTTCAAGAGCTCGCTCACGGGCAACACAGTCTACGGTTTGGCCCAGAACCTCGAGACCGACGAGGTGGGCGCCGTGCTGTTTGGCGATGTCTCCTCCATCAAGGAGGGCGACGAGTGCCGTACCACGGGCCGTATTATGGATATCCCGGTCGGTCGTGCCATGCTTGGCCGTGTGGTGAACCCGCTTGGCCAGCCAATCGACGGCCTGGGCGAGATCCACACGCACCACCGTCGTCCTATTGAGTTCAAGGCGCCCGGCATCATCGAGCGCACGCCGGTGTGCGAGCCGGTGCAGACGGGCCTTTTGGCCATCGACTCGATGATTCCCATCGGCCGCGGCCAGCGCGAGCTCATCATTGGCGACCGTAAGACGGGTAAGACCGCCATCGCCATCGACGCGATTATCAATCAGCGCGGCAAGGACATGATCTGCATTTACGTGGCCATCGGCCAGAAGGCCTCCACGGTGGCAAACATCCGTGAGACTCTGGCTCAGCACCATGCGCTTGATTACACCATCATCGTGTCGGCAACGGCTGCCGATTCCGCGCCGCTGCAGTACATCGCCCCTATGGCGGGTGCCGCTATTGGTGAGTACTTCATGTATAACGGTTCTGACGGCAAACCGGCTTCGGCCGAGAACCCGGGCGGACACGTGCTGGTGGTCTACGACGACCTTTCCAAGCAGGCTGTCGCCTACCGTCAGATGTCGTTGACGCTTCGCCGTCCACCGGGACGTGAGGCCTACCCGGGCGACATCTTCTATCTGCATTCGCGCCTGCTGGAGCGCGCCTGCAAGCTCAGTCGCGAGAACGGCTACGGCTCCATGACGGCGCTGCCGCTCATCGAGACGCAGGACGGCGACGTTTCGGCCTACATCCCCACCAACGTGATTTCCATCACCGATGGCCAGATTTACCTGCAGAGTGATCTCTTCCACCAGGGCCAGCGCCCCGCTGTGGACGTAGGCATCTCGGTTTCGCGCGTGGGTGGCGCGGCACAGGTGAAGTCGATGAAGCAGGTTTCGGGATCGCTCCGCCTCGATTTGGCGTCGTACCAGGAGCTTGCCGGCTTCTCGCAGTTTGGCAGCGACCTGGATGCCGCAACGCAGCAGCAACTCACGCACGGTGCGCGTATGACCGAGCTTCTTAAGCAGTCTCGCTTCCGCACGCTCGACGTGACCGAGCAGGTGGTGGCGCTCTATGCAGGCAACGAGGGATTCGTGGACGACCTGCCCATCTCTCAGGTGTTGCCCTTCCGCGATGAGCTCATGGAGCACATGAGTGGTGCCTATGCTCCGCTTATGGAGCGCCTGCGCACCGAGAAGGTGGAGGGCGACCTCGCCGAGAAACTGCACCGGGCAGTCGAGGATTTCAAACGCGATTTCGTCTCTAAGCATGCGTCCGCACAGGCCGCAGCCGAGACGGTCGAGGAGAGCTAACTTAATGGCAAACCTTCGCGACATCAAAAAGCGCATCACGTCAACCACGAGCATGCGGCAGATCACACGCACGATGGAGATGGTCTCCACGGCGAAGATCCGCCGCGCGCTCGAGCGTGCGGCAAAGGCAGAGCCCTACAAGCAGGCGCTCACTGACGTGATGCTCACCGTTGCGCAAGATGCCGAGGCGGCAGGTACCAGCGAGATTCTTGCCCGACATGATCGAGTTGAACATGGCCTGGTGATCGCCATCGCCTCGGACCGCGGCCTTGCCGGCGGCTTTAACGTGGCGGTGGAGCGCGAGGCCGAGCAGATTGGTCAGGCGTGGCGCCGCGCAGGTGCCGAGGTGTCCATCATCGCGTGTGGACGCAAGGCTTCGGAGTATTTCAAGCGTCATCCCGGTTTGGTGATGCACTTTGAAGGCAACTCGGCCGATCCCGAGCTTGAGCAGGCGCGCATGATCGCCAGCTATGTGTGCGATGAGTACACGCACGGGCGGCTCGACGCGGTGGACGTGGTGTACCACCACGCTCGCAACCGCGTAGACCAGCAGCTGCGTGTAGAGCACCTGCTGCCGCTCGACACCGAAGCCGTCGCCATGGCGCATGGTCCGCGCAAAAACGCTGATGATGGTCCGGTACGCATCTCGTCTTCGTTTGAGTTTGTGCCTTCGGCCGAGCATGTGTTGAGCAAACTCGTGCCCAGCTACATTCTCACCGTTATCCATCAGGCGCTCATTGATTCCGCCGCGGCAGAGCAGGGGGCCCGCCGTAAGGCCATGAACTCCGCGACGGAAAACGCTAACACCATCATCGCCACGCTCACCCGCACGTACAACCGTGTGCGCCAAGGGTCCATCACCACCGAGCTCAACGAGATCGTGGGCGGAGCCGCAGCATTGGAGGAACAGCAATGACAGACACCATCAGCGCCTCGGCGGTCCGCGACGCCGTCGAGCGTCAAACTGCCGGCGAAGGCCGGATCGTGCGCATCATCGGCCCGGTTGTGGACGTGAAGTTTGACGGGGTCGTTCCCGCCATCTACAACGCGCTCACCGTTGATGCCGATACGCCCATGGGCCACATCGAGACCGTCCTCGAGGTGGAGTCGCAGCTTCCGGGCGGCGTGGTCCGCACGGTGGCCATGACCTCCACCGACGGCCTTACGCGTGGCATCAAGGCAGTTGATACCGGTGGCCCCATGACCATGCCGGTAGGCGAGGCCACGCTTGGCCGCGTATGGAATGTGCTGGGCCAGCCGGTAGACGGCAAGCCCATGCCCGAGGTGGAGAGCTACTATCCCATCCACCATCCCGCCCCGCACTTCGATGAACTCACTACCGCAACAGAGATCTTCGAGACGGGCATCAAGGCCATCGACTTGCTTGAGCCCTATATTCGTGGTGGTAAGACGGGCCTCTTCGGCGGCGCTGGCGTAGGCAAGACGGTGCTCATCCAGGAGCTCATCAACAACCTCGCGCAGGAGCACGGCGGCACGTCGGTCTTTACCGGCGTAGGCGAGCGCACCCGCGAGGGCACCGACCTCTTCCTCGAGATGAGCGAGTCGGGCGTTAACGATAAAACGTGCCTGGTCTACGGCCAGATGAACGAGCCGCCGGGAGCGCGTCTGCGTATTGGCCTTGCGGGTCCTACCACGGCCGAGTACTTCCGCGACCGCGGCCAGGACGTGTTGCTCTTCATCGACAACATCTTCCGCTTCTCGCAGGCGGGCTCTGAGGTTTCGGCGCTGCTGGGCCGCATGCCCTCCGCCGTTGGTTACCAGCCAACGCTTGCAACCGAGATGGGCGACCTGCAGGAGCGCATCACCTCCACCAAGACAGGTTCCATCACCTCTGTGCAGGCGGTGTACGTGCCTGCCGACGACCTAACCGACCCCGCGCCGGCAACCACCTTCACGCACCTGGATGCTACGACCGTGCTTTCGCGTTCCATCGCGGCCCTTGGCCTCTATCCGGCTATCGACCCGCTGGCCTCCACGTCCGACGCGCTCGATCCCGCTATCGTGGGTGAGGAGCACTACCGTGTGGCCGTGAAGGTGCAGGAGATTTTGCAGGAGTACTCTGACCTGCAAGACATCATCGCCATTCTGGGTATGGACGAGCTCTCTGAGGAGCAGCGCCTTACGGTCAACCGTGCCCGTAAGATCCAGCAGTTCCTTTCCCAGCCCTTCCATGTGGCAGAGAAGTTTACGGGCAACGCGGGCGTGTACGTGCGCGTTGAGGACACCGTGCGCTCGTTTGCCGAGATTGTTGACGGTAAGTGCGACGATCTTCCCGAGCAGGCGTTCCGCTATGCGGGCACCATCGACGACGTGCGCGAGCGCGCACAGAAGATGGGGGAGAAGTAGGCCATGCGCGTTCGGATTGTTTGCCCGGAGCTTTCTGCCTATGAGGGCGAGGCGGCTTTTGTCGCCCTGCCCTCCACCACGGGCGAGCTGGGCGTGCTGCCGCACCATGCCAACGAGATCTGCACCATCGCCAAGGGCTACGTGCGCGTCTCTGATGTCCAGGCGGGCACGGTTGACCACACCTTCGCGGTTTCGGGCGGGTATGCCGAAATCACGGGTGAAGAGGTGGTCATTTTGGCTGAGCGCGCCGCCGATGTCGACGCTGCCAATGCGGAGGAATTGCGTAAACGGGTGGCAGATTTTGGAGACAAGCTGAGTAATTTGTCTGAAGATGATGCACGCCGTGCCTACCTCTATAATGAAATCGCATGGTGCGAGCTTTTGCTTGCAAAGAAATAGCCGGTGAGGCTGCCGGTTTATTAGTGCATCCTCAACGGATGGCTACCGAGCATCATGCCCGGGGACGCTTGCGTCTCCGGGCGTTCTTGTGAAAGGGTAGGCTTTGGATATCATTCGTGTGCATGGCGGGTACCCCGTCGAAGGTGTTGTGCCTATTTCGGGCGCCAAGAACTCGGCGCTCAAGTTGATGGCGGCAACCCTGCTCGCTCCGGGTGCTACAACCCTTACCAACGTTCCCAACATTTCCGACGTTCACGTTATGGGTAAGGTGCTCAAGGGCATGGGCGCCACGATTGAGGTGGCCGATGAGCACACCTTGGTCATCGACACCTCGAGCGTTGATTCGTGGGAGGCACCCTATGGCCTGGTTGCCAAGATGCGTGCATCCACGGCGGTCATGGGCCCTTTGCTGGGACGATTTGGCCGCGCGAAGATTGCCATGCCGGGTGGTTGCAACCTTGGTGCCCGCAAGATTGACATGCATATTCTGGGCCTTGAGGCGCTTGGCGTGTCGTTTGACACCGAGCACGGCTATATTTATGCCAACGCCGAGCAGGGCATGACGGGCACGTTTGTCACCTTGGAGTTTGCAAGCGTTGGCGCTACCGAGAACCTCATCATGGCCGCGGTGCGTGCCCACGGCACCACCACCATCGATAACGCAGCGCGCGAGCCCGAGATTGTCGATTTGGCTAATATGCTGAACGAGATGGGCGCGCGCATTAGCGGTGCCGGTACGCCGGTGGTTACCATCGAGGGCGTGGAGGAGCTCCACCCGGTGACGCACCAGGTGATTGGCGACCGCATCGAGGCGGGGTCCTTCATTGTCGCCGGTGCCCTTGCAGCGGGCGAGCGTGGCGTTGAGGTGGTTGGCTTCAACCCGCATCATTTGGGCATGGTGCTCAAGAAGCTTGAGCTCATGGGGGTTACCTACGAGCGTATTGAGGGCGGTGTGCGCGTGCACCGCGCTTCGCACCTCAAACCCGTTGATATCCAGACCCTGCCGTTCCCGGGCTTCCCCACCGATATGCAAGCGCAGATCATGATTCTCAACGCGCTTGCCGACGGCAGCTCCATCATCACCGAGAACATTTTTGAAAATCGCTTCATGTTTGCCTCTGAGCTGGGGCGCATGGGTGCCAATATTCGTATCGAGAGCCATCATGCAGTGGTCCATGGCGTGCCCAAGCTTTCGGGCGCCCAGGTGGTCTCGCCCGATCTGCGCGGCGGCGCGGCGCTTGTTATCGCCGGCCTGGTTGCGGAGGGCGTGACGGAGGTCTCGGCTATCCACCACATCGACCGCGGCTACGAGCGCTTCTGCGACAAACTCGATGCCATTGGCGCTCACGTGGAGCGCGATACCATCCCCGACCCCGAGGAAGATTAAGGGCAGGAGTGCCGTATGAGTATGCGTAAAAAACCCGTGCAGCAGTCGCGCCGACCGTCTTCGGGGGCCGCAAGCCGCATTTATAGCCGTGAGAACGTGAGCCGGTATTCCGAGCGCGCGCGCCAGCGTCAGCGTAGCCGCCGTATCAAGCGCGGTGTCTTGGCAGGCGTCCTGGGCGTGCTGCTCGTGGCCGTGGTGGGCGCCGGTGCATGGTTCTCGAGCATTGTCTCGCG
This sequence comes from Candidatus Limicola stercorigallinarum, assembly GCA_018711625.1. Classification (GTDB taxonomy): domain Bacteria; phylum Actinomycetota; class Coriobacteriia; order Coriobacteriales; family Coriobacteriaceae; genus Limicola; species Limicola stercorigallinarum. The sequence goes on from DVID01000025.1 coordinate 48,577, forward strand.
CCTGAACAACTCCAACATCATCACCGACGCGCTGAACCAGATCCTCGTGGATTCCGACGTGGCCCGCGAGCCGTTCTACATGCTTCTTCTGGGTACCGATGGCCGTACCGATGAAGAGGTCGAGCGCACCGACTCCATCATCCTCGCGCGCATCGACGCCCCCGAGAAGAAGGTCACCCTTATTTCAATCCCGCGTGACACCAAGGTCGAGATTAACGGCTCCATTTACAAGATCAATGCCGCCTACTCCCTCGGCGGTGCCGAAGGTGCGGTCGAGGCGGTCAACGAGCTCTGTGGCGTGCAGATTTCGCACTATGCGCAGGTGAGCTTTGAGGGCATGAAAGAGCTCATCGATGCTGTGGGCGGCATCGATATCTACGTGCCCGAAGGCGATGAGGTTGACGACCCCGAGGCAGGCCCGGTAACCATTGAGGCCGGCCAGCAGCACATGGATGGCGAGGCGGCGCTTACCTTCAGCCGTGCGCGTCACCAGTTTATAGACGGCGACTACACCCGCATGCGCCATCAGCGCATGGTGCTCGGCGCACTGGCCGATCAAATCCTCAACAAGCTTGACGCGTCGACCATCGTTCCGCTCGTGGAGTCGGTGGCCAACATGGTGGTGACCGATCTGAGTGTGGGCGACATCGTGTCTCTCGTTAACGCCATGCGCGGCATGGATACGTCGAGCATCTGGTCGGCAAATATCCCCTCCTATGCCAACGGCAGCACCTATATCAATGGCCAGAGCTTTGTATTTGTATACGAGGATGCCCTTAAGAAAATGATGGAGCGTGTGGATGATGGCCTAGATCCGCAGGGTCCCCAGTCCATGGGGCAGGGTGGTAATGCGTCGGCCACAATCGATGACCTTTCGGATAACAGCAACCGCGATTGGGCGTCGGGAACTGCCACGACACACTCTCAGGAGGAAGAAGAGGAGAGCGAGGAGTAGCCGCTGCTGTCAGCGTGCGCGCCTTCTAGATCCTAGATACGCTACGACCCGCCGTGCTGGCTGCGCGGCGGGTCGTTTGTGTGAACGCCTTGTTGCTGCAGGCTCCTTACGCGAAGCGGCGCACAAGCTCCTCGAGCACGTCCACCATCTTTTCAAGCGAGCTCACCGGTACAAACTCGTTGACGCCGTGGCAGCAGAATGCGCCCGTCGAAAGGTTGGGGCACGGAAGCCCGCGGAACGAGAGCTGCGCGCCGTCGGTGCCGCCACGGATGGGGATCACGTGCGGCTCAACGCCTGCGGCGGCAAACGCTTCCTTGGCGGTGTCAACAAGCTCGGGGTAGTCAGAAACGATCTCGGCCATGTTGCGATATTCCTGGTGCGCCTCTACGGTCACACGCTCGCAGCCAAGCTCATCGTTAAGGAAGCGGGCTGCGCGCTCCATAAGGTCGATTTTGTCCTGGAACTTGCGGGCGTCATGGTCGCGCACAATGTAGCGAGCGCAGGCGTATTCCACGGTGGCAGAGCAATTCTGCAGGTGGATATAGCCTTCATAGCCCTCGGTGTGTTCGGGACGCATGTGGGCGGGCAGCATGTTGTGGTAGTTCACCATCAGGTTGGCGGCGTTGACCATGCGATCTTTGGCGTCGCCCGGGTGAATGGAGTAGCCGGCAAAGCGAACGGTGACCTCGCAGGCGTTGAAGCACTCCCACTCAAGCTCGCCCAAGGGGCCGCCGTCTACGGTGTAGGCATAGGTGCAGCCAAAGCGGTCGAGGTCGAGAAGGGCAGCACCGTGCCCAATCTCCTCATCGGGGCAGAAACAGATACCAAGTGCCGGGTGCTTGAGCTCGGGATGGCGCACCAGGCGCTCAACAAGCGCCATAATCTCGGCGACGCCAGCCTTGTCATCGCCGCCCAGAAGGGTGGTGCCATCGCTGCAAACAAGGTCTTCACCGCAAAGGGTGTTCAAGGCGGGCACCTTGTCGGGGCCGATAGATACCGGCGTGCCGTCAACCGTGCCACACACCAGCTCGCCGCCCTCGTAATGCACAATGTGGGGCTTTACGCCAAAGCCCGAGACCACCTGGGTGGTGTCCAAATGTGCGAGAAGGCCCAGGCGCGGGCGATCCTCGCAGCCAGCGCTTGCGGGAATATGCGCCACTACGTAGGCGTGGTCGGTGACCTCAACGTTTTCAGCACCAAGGTCGCGCAGCTCGTCGGCCAAAAGATTTGCCAGATCAAATTGGATGGCGCTCGAGGGTGTGACGTCGGCATGCTCCTCGGCCGATTGCGTATCCACCTGGACATAGCGCAAAAAGCGCTCAAGAACATTGGAGGTGTGTGCATTATGCTCTGCCATGGCGGCTCCCCTCGGTTATGGCGCATAGCGCCCATGTGTATGCGTTTCGTTACTCTAGCACGTGAGAGATGGATGGGGCGGACGAGGTGCACCGATTCGCCTGCACATGCGGCGCGGCCGGTGCACTTTTTGCTCGCTCAACGAGGCGTTTGCAGGTGCCCGGGCCCAGGTATGCCATGGCAAACAAATGTCCAACAAATGCGCTAGAATGGGCTGCGAGTTATGAGAGGGGACGATATGGAAACCACGGAGCGTTCGCACGAGCTGAATCTCACCATGGCCAACGAGGACTATCTTGAGTGCATGGTGCGCATTGAGGAGGAGCTGGGCGCCGAAGGCGGTGTGCGGTCGGTGGATATCGCCAATCGCCTCAAGGTTTCCAAGGCTTCGGTGAACAAGGCCGTGACCGCCCTCAGGAATCAGGGGCTTGTTGAGCAGTCGCACTACGGAAAGGTGCTGCTCACATCGCAGGGGCGTGAAGTGGGCGCGGCGGTGTGGCACCGCCATCGGCTCATTCGCACGTTTCTCATTCAGGAGCTGGGGGTTGACTTTGACACCGCCGACTCCGAGGCGTGCATGATGGAGCACGCTCTTTCTGAAGACACCATGGCCCGCTGGATCGCCTATCTCGAGGGCCAGGGCATAGCTGTGGCGAATGGCTGAGGCGGTCATGGAGCAAGAAAAGTCGCGCGTGGCCAGCGTTGACGTGGCGTATGACACTACCTATTACCAGCGCTTGGGTGCGAGCGAGCTCATGGAGCGTTTGACCTGCGAGACCCTCCTTGCACAGGGGCCCATGGGTAGCGTGCTCATGCAAGGTGACGATGCCGCAAACGTTCCAGCCGCTTTTTGGAACCTCGCGGAACCTCAAACGGTTGAGCGCCTTCACGCACTCTATGCCAATGCCGGTGCCCAGGTGCTTATCACCAACACCTTCCAGGCGTCGGCGCCTGCGCTTGAGCGTGACGGCATCATACAAGGTGTTGACGAGGTCAACCGTGCTGCGGTGGATTGTGCCCGCGCGTGCCGCCCAGAGTTTGTGGTGGGCTCGGTAGGGCCCTGCGGCGTTGATTGGTTTCAGGAGGATTCGGCAGAGTTTCGTGCAGCGCGTAGCGCCTATCGTCAGCAGGCGCACAGCCTTTTGACGGCGGGCGTAGACGCCGTGCTCTTGGAGACCTTTGTTTCGGTGCGTGACCTTACGCCGGCGCTTATGGGCGTGTGTGATGTGGCCGACGGCATGCCAGTGCTGGTGAGCTGTGTGGTGGATGAGGACGGCAATCTGCTTGGGGATGGCCTCTCGCTTGAGGGCTTTGTGGTGTGGGCCGAGAAGCATGGCGCCTGCGCCGTTGGAGTGAATTGCTGCAGCATCGAGGCGGCACGCGCGGCAGTCCCACGTTTGGTGGCTGCGGCGCGTACGCCTGTTATGGTGCGCCCCCACGGGGGCCTGCCCGAGCGCGACGCAGATGGCGTGCCCGTGTGGAATGAGCAGCCTGCGGCCTTTGCCGAGGCGTGCAGGGCGTGGCGCGCGGCGGGCGCACGCCTGGTGGGCGGCTGCTGCGGCACCACCCCGGTGACCACGGCGGCCATGGCAGAGGCGCTTAGCGCTTAGCACGCGGCGCGAATAAACCTATTTTCTCGGGCTTTCGTCCGCACCTCAGCCGTTGCCACATTGCTTGCGATGCTAATTGTGGACACAGAACATGGGGCGGCTGTAAGCACATCGTCTGGGTATATCTACTACGCATGTAACGGACGACCCGAGGGGGACGGCGCGTGAGCGCGATCATTCATTTCGGTACCGATGGTTGGCGGGCTAAAACCGACGGCGACTTTACCGCGGAAAACGTGACCCGTGTAGCGGAGGCGCTGGGAGCGTTGTGGTCGCGCAGGTATCCGCGCGCACGAGTATATGTGGGCTATGACACCCGTATGGGCGCCGAGGCGTTTGCTGCTCTGGCCGGCGAGGTGCTTGCTGGTGCAGGGCTTACCGCGGTGGTGAGCGATCGCTATCTGCCCACGCCGGCGCTATCGTGGGCTGTTGCCCAAGATTCGCGTGCCTGTGGCGGCCTCATGATCACCGGTTCGCACAATCCCCCCGATTACCTGGGCATAAAGCTTCGCATGGAAGATGGCGGTACGGCTTCGGACGATTTCATCGAGGAGCTTGAGTCGCTCATCATGCCAGAGACCATAGGTGTGCGCGGCGAGATTGAACGAGCCAATATGGTGACACCCTATTTTGATCATCTGTGTTCGCTGGTAGACGCGGATGCCATTGCCGCAGCCCATCTGCGTGTGGTGTACGACCCGCTGTACGGGTCTGCCCGCGGATATATGCCACTGGTTATGGGGGCCCTTGGCATTGAGACCGTAGAGATTCACGGCGTGGACGACGAGGACGCGCGCGAGCTTCATCCCGACCCTATTGAGCCGTGGGTAGACGATTGCGAGCGCACAGTATGCGAGACGGGCGCTGTTGCTGGCCTTATCAACGATGGTGACGCCGACCGTATTGGCGCGGTTGATGAATATGGTCACTTCGTGAGCCCTCACAAGATCATCGCTCTTGTAGCAGGGCATCTCGTGAAGAATCACGGCATGTCGGGCAGGATTGTAGTCAACCAGTCAACTTCCACGCTCACTAAGCGCGTAGCGCGCGTTCTCGGCTGCCGCGTTACGGTGAAGCCAAACGGCTTCAAACATATATACAAGGAGATGTGCAAGGGCGACGTGCTGATTGCAGGCGAGGAGGCCGGCGGCATTGGCATCCCAAGCCATCTGTGCGAGCGCGATGGGCTGCTCGTGATTCTTCTGCTGTGTGAGCTGATGGCGCAAAGCAAGAAAACGCTTGGGCAGCTGGTTTCAGAGATAGAGGGCGCATGCGGAAGCCTCAAATATGGGCGACGCGATTTGCGCCTTGAGCCTGAAGTGATTGAGATGCTCCGTACCATGCTGCCGGGCCTAAACCCTCATGAGGTGCTTGGCCAGGAGCCGGTGGCGGTGAGCCATCTTGATGGCCTGCGCCTAGAGTTTGCCGATGAGTCGTGGATGCTTGTGCGCCCGGCAGGAACCGAGCCCGTGGTGCGTGTGTACGCGGAGGCTCCAACCATCGAGCAGCGCGACGGGCTTCTTGATGCAGGGTGCGAGCTGGCGCGAGGGGGATTCGCGAAATAGCGGAACCATTCGACGAAGTCTTGTCAGCGTCGGTAGGCGGTCGACTTTAGTGGCTGAACGTTCTAAGACCACAACATATAGTTGAACAGACCGTCCAAAACTGCCGAGTTGTGTGCACATTGTGGAGGCCCCGATTCCCGCCCCCGCGGCCGCCGGGGTCTGGCAATATATCCCCTTGCCGCACGGCACCGGCGCGACCGGCGCCGCGGCGGGTACCTTGAGAACCGGATATCG
>DVID01000026.1 GCA_018711625.1 Candidatus Limicola stercorigallinarum
GCCATCCGTCGCAGCTGCTCAAGGCTGCGCATTGCCTCAGCCTGAACGTCGGGACTGGCCCGCTCTTGCCCCCAGCCCGTCTCGGCTTACCGTCCATCGTCCTGCATGAGGGAGGAGCGGCGAGTGGCATCTTTGCGCGCGCTGCCGCGCGGCAACTTGTCGGGATCGGGCACGCGCGCAGGCACGGGTTCGTCCACGTGGCCGCCCCACCAGCCGCCCACAAAGTTGTCGGTGCGGAACACGTTGATTACCACACCAGGGTCAACCTCGCGTACCAGCCGGATGATATCCTCCGACTCGTAGGTGGAAACCACCGTGTGCAAGAGATACATCTTTTTGCGGCTATAGCCGCCGATGACCTCAGCGCACGAGATACCGTGCTGAAAATGCGCAATGTAGGCGTCCATAACCTCGGTCGCCCGCTGCGTGGTTATCTGAAGTGTCACGCGGTCGTAGCGGTGGTAGAAGCTGTCGAGCGACTTGGTGGCAATAAACTGGAACACAATGGAATAGGCGGCGTGGTCCCACCCAAAGAGTGCGCCAAACACCACGAGCAGCACGCAGTTGCCGGCAAACACAAACTCCCAGATGGTTTTGCCCGTGCGGTTGGCAACCAAAAGCGCGATGAAGTCGGTGCCGCCTGTTGAGGCGCCCGCCTTAAGTGCGATGGCGATAGAGATGCCCGATATAAAGCCGCCAAATACCACAAGCATAAGCTTGTCGTCGAGTATCGGCTGAAAATCAAAGATACGCAGGAAGAGCGCCGAGAGTGCAACTTGCATCGTTGAGAACACCACAAAGCGCTTGGAAATGCGGCTCCAGCAGATGATGGCCAGCGGGATATTGAGCGCAAGCATGCCCAGGTCGGTGGAGAAGCGCACGCCGCCAAGCGAGGTGATGCGGTCGATGAGCACCGCTATACCTGTGAAGCCGCTGGGCAGCAGATTGGCCGGGTTCACAAAGGCCTGAATGAGAAAGGCCTGCAAAAGCGCGGATGCCACAACGGCAACGGTGGTGATCACGCGACGCACGATGGTGTGGCGGGCGAGCTCGAGCGCTTGATCGGTGATGGCGGTAGGCACGTATCCCCCTTGTCATGGGCGTGGGCGCTGGGAACGGAACGGTATACTGGTGCGCATTGCGCAGTGCTGCGCGGGCCAACGCTCGAAGCGATGCGCCGGCAGCAACGCTACACGACATGACGGTACACGATGGAGGCAAGCTTTGCCAGAGATTTGGGAAGAGACGGGGACAAACGTGCCCATCATGGACGCGGCACACGCAACACTTCGCCGTTACTTTGGCTATTCCTCCTTCCGGCCGGGGCAAGAGCGTATGGTGTCCGCCGTTCTTTCGGGTCATGACGCCTTGGGCGTGATGCCCACGGGCGCAGGTAAATCCATCTGTTATCAGGTGCCGGCGCTCATGATGCCGGGCATCACGCTGGTGGTGTCGCCGCTTGTTTCCCTCATGGCCGACCAGGTGCGCGCGCTCAAGGCGGCGGGCGCCCGGCCAGCTTATCTCAACTCCACGCTTACCCCGGGCCAACAAAACACCGTGCTCAAGCGTGCCGCCGAGGGTTGGTACCAGATTATGTACGTGGCGCCCGAGCGCCTTTCCGACCCGCGATTTCTGGCGTTTGCCCAGCGTGCGGCCGCGCCGGGAGGCCTAGGCATCCCGCTCATCGCGGTGGACGAGGCCCACTGTGTATCGCAATGGGGGCAGGATTTTCGTCCGGCGTACCTTGCCATCGCCGACTTTGTGGCCGAGCTGCCCCAGCGTCCGGTGCTGGCAGCTTTTACGGCTACGGCAACCGAGCGCGTGCGTGCCGATATTGCGACGATGCTGGGGCTGGAGCAGCCCGAGACGGTAGCGACGGGCTTTGACCGCACGAATCTCTATTTTGGTGTGGAGGAGCTGGGCGAACGTGCCAAGCTCATGCGCATTCGTGACTACGCGCTGGAGCATGCGCAGGAAAGCGGCATTGTGTACTGTTCCACGCGGCGTGCAGTGGACGAGCTTGCGGCGGAGTTGTCGGATGCCTTGGAGCCCTGCGGCGTGCGGGTGGGCCGCTATCACGCGGGAATGGATGCCGAGGAGCGTCGCCGTGCACAAGAGGCGTTTATCTGCGACGAAGTGCCCGTTATGGTGGCAACCAACGCCTTTGGCATGGGCATCGATAAGCCGAATGTGCGCTATGTGATTCATCACAACGTGCCTGAGAGCATTGAGGCCTACTACCAGGAGGCGGGCCGCGCTGGCCGCGATGGCGACCCGGCGAGTTGCCTTTTGCTCTGGAATGGCAACGATTTTCGCATCCGTCGTTTCTTGATTGACCAGGAATATGATGCGGGGGTGGATGACGAGACGCTTCTGCGGGCGCGCCAGAACCGCTTCCGTTTGCTTTCGCAGATGGAGGGCTACTGCAAAACCACCGGTTGCTTGCGTGAATACATCTTGCGCTACTTTGGCGACGAGGCGGTTCTGCAGCGGGGCGCCGGGGAGGATGCGGCCGGTGTGGGTTCCGACTCAGACTCCGGTACGGGGTGCGGTAACTGCTCAAATTGTCTCACGGCGTTTGCGGTGGAGGATGTGACTGCGGCTGCGGTTGAGATCGTTTCGTTTGTGGGAGCACGGCCCCTGCGCTTTGGCAAAACGGTTATTTCCGACGCGCTGCACGGGGCGCAAAACGAGCGCGTTCGTGCATGCCACCTGGACGAGGCCACGGGCTATGGGGCGCTTGCCACCATGTCTGCTGTGCGCATTCGCGAGGTGATCGACCAGCTGGTGGGACGCGGGTACCTTATGGTGACGCAGGGGCAATACCCCCTGCTGGGGCTGGGGCCGCGCGCGGCTGAGGCGCTGTGTGCCGTCGGCGGCGCCCATGGTGGGGCTTCCGGCCAGGAGGATGTGCTTGGTGCTGCGGCGTCCGCCGCGGACGCGCATCCGTTTACCTTTACCATCAAGCGACGTGCCCGTAAAAGTTCGCCGTCCGGACGGGTGCGTCAGGCGGTCGACCTGCTTCGTTCGGAAGCGTCGCTTGACGCACGTCCACGCGTTGGCGACGACGCGGAACTCTTCGAACGCCTGCGTGCGCTCCGGCGCGAGCTGGCTGCCGAGCGTGGGGTGCCGCCTTACATTGTGTGCAACGACGCTACGCTGCGTGGGCTTTGTCGCCGCCGTCCGCACAGCGTCGACGAGCTGCTGGATGTGTCGGGCATTGGTGACCGCAAGGCGCAGGAATATGGCGAGGTGCTTCTTGAGGCTATTGCTACCTTTGAGGACGAGCAGCAGCGGTAGAGGAGCGAGGCACCTCGGTTGGGCCTTCAGGCAGGGTGTCCGCTAGATCGTTGGCCTTTCAGCGCCGCAGCTGCTGCCAGCAGGCATCATTTTTGACATCCCCCTTATTTCGGGCAAGCTTTTGCAACCATTTTCCGGTTGCGCAACGACCGGGTGTTAGAGCTCTGCAAACCTATAGTTTGTCGGGCGAGTTGAGCCTGTCCCCACCCGTCTGACAAAAAACTTTTCGATAAGTTGCAGTTTGAGGTCGGCCCGCAAAACACACAGAGGGGGCGAAGCGCACCGACCCGCCCTCCCGTTCCGCGCGGGGGCCGCCCGCTGGAAAAAAAGTGCGCCATTTCAGTACGCGATTCGCGTTTTGCCGGGCACACCGCCGCCCGCGCTCGACAAAACCCCAGTTGGCGGGCCCCTCCAAGCCACGTCTTCCAGCAAAGATCCGAAGTGCGTACTGAAATGGCGTACTTTTTTCTGGAGGCGGGTGGAGGCGGGCCTCGTTGCCGCGGCCATCGGAGCGGCGCTTGCCATAGGGCGCAAGCGCCACGACGAGTAAGCGGCGACAGGCAAAGCTAAGCGGCTAACGAGAACAGCCTAGCAAGAGCATCAAGAAGGGTCGGCACAGCCGGCCCTTCGCCGTTTGCGCCGCGAGTCGCTTGAGGCTCTCGCGAGACCAGTAGCTGCGCTTCGAAGCCCCCGCAGGTATATCTCCGCCGGCGCTATAATGGCCGGTGATGAGCTGTCTGGGGCCGGTCGTTTGCGCCCAGGCCCCACGATTCAAGGAGGCTGCCCGCTATGTCTTCATCCACTCCGCTCGATTCTGCCGCGGCTGCAAAAGCAGCGTATGAGGCTGCGCGCAACAAACCGTTCCCTCAGACGATTTTCACCGCTCCGCATTTGCGTTGGGCAGTGATTGGCTGTGGTGTTATTGCCAACCAGATGGCACAAACCTTTGCGCTGGCGGGTCGCCATCTTGCGGGCGTTGCCAATCGCACGTATGAAAAGGCGGCCGATTTTGCTCGCACCTACCATGTGAGCAACGTCTACAGCTCGTTTGACGAACTATATGCCGACCCCACGATTGACGCGATATATATCACCACGCCGCACAACACGCATATCGACTTTTTGCGCGGTGCCCTTGCTGCTGGCAAGCATGTGCTGTGCGAAAAAGCCATTACGCTCAACAGCGCCGAGCTTGCCGAGGCGCGCAAGCTTGCTGCGGCAAACAACGTGGTGCTTATGGATGCCACGACTGTTTTGCACATGCCCCTCTATCGCGAGCTCAAGCGCCGCGCCAACAGCGGCGAGTTTGGGCACCTAAACCTCGCTCAGGTAAATTTTGGCAGCTACAAGGAGTACGGTGACCTCACCAACCGCTTCTATAACCCCAAGCTTGCTGGCGGCGCCATGCTCGACATTGGCGTGTATGCGCTGAGCATCGCGCGCCTCTTTATGGACGGCGCGCCTACCGAGATGGTGTCGCTTTCCAACCGCGCGGTAACGGGCGTGGACGAGACGAGCGGGTTTGTTACGCGTAATGATGCGGGCCAGCTGGGCGTATTCTCGCTTTCGCTCCATTCCAAGCAGCCCAAACGCGCCATGTTGAGCTTTGACCGCTGCTACCTTGAGATCATGGAGTACCCGCGCGCCGACCGCGCCACCATTGTGTGGATGGACGACGGGCGCCGCGAGATTGTTGAGTGCGGCGAAGAGGCCTATGCACTTGCCTACGAGGCGGCGGACCTGGAGCGTGCCGTGGCGGGCAGCGAGGAGGAGCGCAAGCTCATTACGTACGCATCTGATGTGATGGATGTTATGACGCGTCTGCGCTACGACTGGGGCGTGTATTACCCCGAAGAGGCCGAGGTAGCCGCTGCTGCTGGCGCTACGGTGGCGGGTGCCTAGCGAGAGCCTGCGACCCCACCGCGTTCTGCTTGACGCAACGATTGCCGCATGAAAAGATGAAGGGCTGTTCCTGGGTTTTCAAACGCGGGGCAGCCCTTGGTTTTGCCCGCCACGTGATGTAAAGGAGAGAGCGCATGCCTATTCGTATTCCCGATGCCCTGCCCGCCACGAGCGCGCTCGAGGGTGAGAACATCTTTGTTATGACGGAGTACCGCGCTATCCACCAGGACATTCGTCCGCTGCGCGTGCTGGTGCTCAACCTCATGCCCACCAAGATTGCCACCGAGACGCAGATTTTGCGCAAGCTTTCCAATACGCCGCTCCAGATTGAGGTGGAGCTTCTGCGCACGCAGAGCCATGACGCCAAGAACGTCTCGGCCCAGCATCTCGAGACCTTCTACCGCACCTTCCGCGATGTGGAGCATGAGCAGTTCGACGGCCTTATCATCACCGGCGCTCCGGTGGAACAGCTGGACTTTGTGGACGTAGATTACTGGCCCGAGCTTGAGCGAATCATGGACTGGTCGCGCGAGAACGTGCACTCTACGCTGCATATTTGCTGGGGTGCCCAGGCCGGCCTCTACCACCATTTTGGCATCAATAAGCGTGCTCTTCCGCGCAAGCTTTCGGGCGTGTACGAGCATCGTGTGATCAAGCCGTCTTCGCCGCTGGTGCGCGGGTTTGACGACCGTTTCTATGCGGTGCACTCGCGCTATACCGAGGTTGTTGCGGAGGATGTTGATGCAAACCCCGAGCTTGAGGTGATTGCCACCTCGGACGAAGCGGGGCTCTATATTGTGAAATCGCGGGATAGCCGGCAGTTCTTTGTGTTTGGGCATCCTGAGTACGATGCCGATACGCTCAAGCTCGAGTACGAGCGCGATTTGGCGCGCGGCATCAATCCGGACATTCCGGCGCACTACTTCCCCAACGATGATCCCACCAAGAAGCCGCTCAACACCTGGTGCAGCCAGGCGCAGCTGCTCTATACCAACTGGCTCAACTACTACGTGTACCAAACAACGCCGTATGACATTCGTCGTGTAGGTCGTTTGGCCCGTGAGCAGGCAGGCTTGGTGTAAGAGCAGGGGACCGCGCCGAACAAGTTACGGTGTGGGTGGCGTGGCGAGTCACAGGGCGCGTGTATAGCTCCTGACAGACGATGGCGCCAAACAGGAAGGACACGATGTGTACAAGGCCAAACAGATGATTGTCATGAGGCGTGACCTCAAGATGCGCAAGGGAAAGATCGCGGCGCAGGCAGGTCATGCCTGTGTGGAGGCGGTGCTCATGGCGCTTGTGCGCGATGGGCGTCTGGACGATATCCGCGTGTCGTCGAGCGATTGGATCACGCTTGCGCCTCGTGCGGAGGCGCTTGAGAAAGCGGTGTTTGATGTAGCTTCGGGCGAGATGCTGCCCGCGGAGCCGCCTTCGCCCCTTGAAGCCTGGTTTGCCGCCGGCGTGGCCAAGATTTGCGTGTACGTGGACTCCGAGGAGGAGCTGCTTGCGCTTGATGAGCGGGCACGTGAGGCAGGCATTATCTCGGCACTTGTGCGCGATGCGGGCTATACCGAGTTCCATGGCGAGCCCACCTATACGTGTCTGGCGCTAGAACCCCTCTATCCCGAGCAGGTAGATCCGCTTACGGGTGATTTGCCGCTGTACTAAGGCGGCAGCGGTACCCATCGACGCCAAGGGCGCCAAAGCTAAGGGCCCCGCCTGGACGAGCGCAGTGCTTGTCCAGGCGGGGCCATGCGTTTTAGGCTCTAGTCCAAAAGCTCAATGGGGGTGAGCCCCGCCGCGCTTGCCTCGATAATCGAGCGGCCGCCAAACACGCACACGGGTGCTTCCTTCGCCACGCGCGTGATGTCCGCGCCAAGCGCGCGGAGCTTTTCAGGCGTGGAGGCAAGCATCTCCTCCCGCACGTGCTCGCGAAAATGCGGATCGCGCTTACTGAAGTACTCGGCGTTGCGGCGCTTGGTGAGGGCGTAGGGCTTAAGCGGCACATCGTGGCCCGAGACGGAGGACACAATGAAGCCCTCCATGGCGTCGGGTGTGGGGTCAAACGATGCAAGCCAGATGCCCGCCTCAGCAATGCGCTTGAGCGAGGGGTCAATCGCCGGGTCACGGTAGGTGTAGAACGCGAGCTGCCGGTCGATGGCGGCGCGGAAGCCACATCCGTAGGCACCGCCCTTTACGCGGATTTCATTCCAAAGATAGTCGTAGCTCAGCGCGTTGGCAGCTACGCTCCAGGTGCCGTTGGTGGTGATGTCGAGCACGCGCGGGTCGGTTGCCTGGGCGGCATAGCATACGTCGCTCGGCACAATGAATGCCTCGTGCTTGGGCTCGGGCATGGGGACATAGAGTTCCTTGGCGGGCGCGATGCGCGGGGCAAGTCCCATGGTGCCGGCGGCCTCCCAATAGCGGGCGCGATCCTCGGCAGACCCGGTGAAGCTCGTAAGGGTGCCCGTGGTGGTGAAGATGCGCGCCTGAAGCTCGCGGAGTTTAGCCACCAGGCTGTCAACACGCTCGTCAAAGTGCTCCAACAAATCGCAGAGGAAACGGTAGAAGTCTACGCCGCCCAGCTGCTCGGAGATTATGCCCGCGGGCGAGACGTACGAATACGCACGGCTGAGCGCCGCCTGGTGGCCGGCGGTGATAAACGACTGCTCCATGCCAATCTTGAGCTGCGTGAGCACCTCGCGAATGCGACCGGTATTGTCAAAGCGCGTCTCGCCCCACACTTCGGCGGGAATGGTTGCTAGGGCATCGATTTTCTCGGAAAGGGCGCCAGCAGCCACAGTGAGCATGGGGCGGGCGAGCTTCCAATTGGGCTGCTGGAACACCTCAGTGGTGAAGGAGAGAAAGCCCAAGTTAGAGGCAATATAGCTGTCGAGCTCGGCAGCTGTGTGGTGCTCGGTGTCGAGTTGCTGCATAAGGCGGGCGAGCACCTTCACATAAGGGAGCTCGGCAAAGCTCACGTGCGTGAGGTCGAAATAGGTGAAGGCGTACGCCAGCTTGCGCGTGGGGAGGTCGTGCACCAGGCAGGGGAGAGGCGTGGTGGTGTCGATGACAAGCGGCGGCTCGGGGCGTGCCGGTCCAATGTCTGCAACGTGCAGGCGCGGGAGCGTTGCGCGGGCCTCGGGAGTGTCCTCTGCCTCCTGGGCAGCGCGGAGTGCGGCAACGTTATCGAGCACGCGCGCGAGCTCGTCGTCGCTCATGGTTGCCTTGCGCGCGGCGAGGCGTGTGGCTTCGGAGGCCTCGGCGTCGTCTTCGACATCGTCTCCGGTGTTGCTTTCCACCGGGGTATCTGAGGTGGGCACCAGGTCTACGAGCGCCTGATGCGGGTTTTCGAGCACAAGCTCGGTAAGGAGCTCCTCAAAGAACGAGCTGTCGAGCGCTGCCCGCAGCTCGGCAAAGATGGTTTCTGCCTTGAGGGCCAAGGTGGCAGCGTCATCGTCATAGAGCCAGGTGGAGAGCGCCTCGCAGGCAAGCACCACGCCGTCCGCCGTGCCGTAGTCGCGCTGACGCAGGCTGTACTCGTTGTTGGAGATTACCGCTTCGAGCCGGTCGCGCGGGATGCCGTCGCGCACGAGGGCGCGGCTTGTCTTATCAACAATCTCTTGGAAGCGCTTGGCAACATCGGGCTGGGCGTTTTGCAAGATGATGAGCTCGTAAGGTTGTAGGCAGGCGTTTGAGGTGTAGCTCGTGATGTTGCCGCCTAGCCCTGCGGTGAGGATGGCCTTTTTAATAGGCGCTTCGTTGGAGCCCAACAGCGCCTCAAAAAGCACGTCGGCTGCAAGAACGCGCTTGGTGTCGGGGGCGTCGCCCAGCACGTAGGCCAGGCCCACAAGGGCGTTATCGGGCGTTGTTGCCATTTCCTGACGCAGGTACGGCGTGCGCACCGGTGCCTGGTGTTCGAGCTTATTGGGAGCGCCGGGCGTGCTTGTTGCCGGAGTAGCGGTGCTGTCTTCTGGGCTTGTGGGGGCAGCCGCAGCCGCGCGCGCAGCCTTTACGCTTCGGAACCGTTCTGCCTGCATACGGGCCTCATCGCACAGATATGACGTGTCCAAAAATGCCAGCTCGCGCCGTACGTCCGAGAAATCGCCATAGAGCGTGATGTAGCTATTGGCTAGGTTGTAGTGGCGGGCGTGCGTATCAAGATATTCCTCGTAGGTGAGGCTGGGGATAGCGCGGGGGTTGCCGCCCGACTCAAAGGCATAGGCGGTATCGGGGAAGAGCGCGCGCATCATGGCATTGTCGAGCACGTCCATGGGGTCCGAGAGGGCGCCTTTCATCTCGTTGTAGACCACGCCGTTGATGCAAAGCTCGCCGTCGCGCGGGCGTGCACCCTCGGGCACGTTGAGCTCCAGGTGCCAGCCCTCCTGCTCAAAGATGGTGGGTTTGGTGTAAATGGCGGGCTCAAGCACGGCATCCATGTACACGTCCATGAGGTTGAGTAGGTCTTGCTCGTTAGTGGACGCCACCGGGTAAATGGTTTTGTCCGGATAGGTCATGGCGTTCAAAAATGTTTGCATCGAGCTTTTGATGAGGTCAACAAAGGGCTCTTTGACGGGAAATTTGTGCGAGCCGCAGAGCACGGAGTGCTCAAGGATGTGAAAAACACCTGTGTCGTTGGCAGGTGGCGTTTTGAATGCGATCGCGAAGGCTTTGTTTTCGTCCTCGCAGGCAAGATAGAGCAGGCGCGCGCCCGAGCTTGTGTGGCGCATCACATAGGCGTCGGCGTCGAGTTCGTCGATGGTTTCTGAGCGCTCGATATAAAAGCCGCAGACGGTGTCGCCCGGATGCAGCAGCTCGGCGGCGCTGGTGCGGGCCGGGGAATTCGGCTGGGTGGCAGTAGTGGTAGTCATGCTGGTCTCCTGGAGTCGCAGGGGTGCGAATAGGTTCACGTTCACACTTTATACCCGCCTGCGGACACAAGGCGCGTGAGAAGACTTCTGGCATTGGTGTCTCACGTTGTTGTTTGCTGGCGAGCGGTATTTGTTGGGTTTATGAATACGGGTGGCGTTTCCTTAGCGGGGTTCGTCATTTGCCAAGCGCGTGCTTTATTGAGCCGGAGCAGCTTGGCCTTGTTGGGCGTATCCTGCGCATTTTGCCTGTTGTGCAGGCGATGCATGCGTTACGTTTGTTGTGGAAAACACGGGGGAGGAGCTGCTGTGGCCAAGGACACAATCGAAGACATGAGTGGCGAGAGCGCACTTGGTACGGATGCCGCAGCGCGCAAGCGCCGCCGGACGCTCCGCGAGCGCGTGAATGCGCTTGAGAACAAACGCCTTGTTATTGGTGTAGCCAGCACGCTCTTCGGCGGCATCTTCTGGGGCTTCTCGGGCACCTGCGCGAGCTTCCTTTTTGAGAACTACCAGGTGGATACGGCGTGGCTTATGTGCACGCGCCAGCTTTGCTCGGGTGCGCTCTTCCTCATCCCCATCCTTCTCAGCGACCGCCAGCGCTTTGTGGAGCTCTGGCGCAACCGGCACGATCGCCGCGTCATGCTGCTGCTTGCCGCGCTCGGCGTTCTGCTCAACCAATTTGGCTACCTGCTGGCCGTGCGCTATACCAATGCCGGTACCGCTACGGTTATGCAGTGCCTGCAGCTTGTGCTCATCATGATCTACGCCTGCATCACCACGCATCGCGCTCCGCGCCGGCGTGAGCTTGCGGGCGTGGTGCTGGCCTTTGCCGGTACGTTTTTCATCGCTACCGGTGGCAACCCCTCTACGCTCACTATTCCGCCCGAGGGCCTTGTGGTGGGCTTGCTTGCTGCGGTTGGCGCCGCATGCATGTCCATCATCCCGGTGTCCATCCTGCCCAAGTACGGCTCGTCCATTGTTACCGGATCGGGCATGCTGGTTTCGGGCGTGGTAACGAGCATTTTCATTCAGCCCTGGAACAACCCGCCCGCGCTTGATGCCGCCGGCTGGGAGGCGTTTATTGTGCTCACGGTGGTGGGCTCGTTTTTGGCCTACCTGCTCTATATGCAGGGCGTCAAAGACATTGGCTCTATGCGTGCGAGCCTTATTGGTACGGTGGAGCCGGTGTCGGCCACCATCACGAGCGCAATCGTGCTGGGTACAGTGTTTGCCGGTACCGATATCCTGGGCTTTGCCCTCATCATTATCATGGTGTTCTTGACGGTGTGACATCATTACGATGCCAAAGCCAATGGTGCTATAACACGAGACAACGGAACGGGGCGCCGAAAGAATAATCGGCGCCCCGCTTTGTGATAGCAGCTTTTTGGCAGACTGGCTCGTCTGTCCCTCTACAAGCTGTAGCGGTCGCGGAACTTGCGCTCAAGGTAGGTGCAATAGAACGTGGCATCAAAGGGTGCGCCGCATGCGCTCTCGATGAGCTCCGGCGCGTCCTTACAGCGGCCCCAACGCCAAATCTTCTCGCGCAGCCAGCCGCGCACCGGCGCGAGTTCGCCCGCCGCGCAGGCTGCGTCTACATCCACGCCGTCGCGCTTCATGGCGTCCAGGTACTGTGCTCCATAGGCGCTTCCCAGGGCGTAGCTGGGGAAATAGCCAAAGCTGCCGCCCGACCAATGGGTGTCCTGCAAGCAGCCATGCGTATCGTCGGGAACCTCGAGCCCCAGATAATCCTTAGTAAGGGAGCGCCAGAGGGCGGGAACATCTGCTGCCTTAGCCTCGCCAGCAAAGAGCATGCGCTCAATGTCGTAGCGCAGCATGATGTGTAGCGGATAGGTGAGCTCGTCGGCATCCATACGGATGAGGCCGGGACGCGCCATGTTTGTGGCGCGCCAAAGGGCCTCAGGCGTCACGTCGGTATACACGCCCGGCACGCGCTTGCGCATTACGTCGAGGAGTGGCGACGCAAAGGCATGGTTGCGGCCGATGTAGTTCTCAAAGAAACGCGACTGGCTCTCGTGGATGCCCATTGAGGTGCCGCTCGAAAGGCAGGTATAGGCATACGCCGGGTCAACGTTTGCCTCGTAGATGGCGTGCCCGCCCTCATGCATCACAGAGAACACGTTGTTGAACGCATCGTTTTCGTAGATGTGCGTGGTCACGCGCACATCGCCCGGCGCAAAACCGTCGGAGAACGGGTGCTCTACGCAGGCGAGGGCGCAGCCCTCCATGTCGATGCCCTCAAGCTCAAGGAGGTCGCGCGCAATCTGGAGCTGTACCGAGCTGGGCACATGCGCCGTCATAAAGGATGGAAGCTCCTCATGGTCATGCTCCGCAATCTCGTGCACTAGCGGCACAACAGTCTCTTTGACCTGCGAAAAGAACGCGTCATAAGCAGCGGTGTCCATGCCGCGCTCATACTGGTCGAGCCACACGTCATAGGGGTCACGCGTGCTATCGAGGTAGGAGGCCTGGCGCTTGAGCGCCTCCACAATACGGTCGATGTAAGGGGCAAGCGTAGCCCAATCGTTATCTGCCTTGGCCTTGTGCCATACGGCGTTTGCTTCGCTTGTGAGGCGCGCCCACGAGGCCACCTCGTCGGCAGGAAGGGCAAGCGCCTCGCGCTGGTCGCGCGCAAAGACAGCCAGCTCGGTGGCAGTCTGCTCGTCGAGCTCGCCCGCCTCGGCAGCGCGCGTAAGCTCGGCCACCATGTCCTGCGCGGCCTGGCTACACGTAAGCGCGTGCTCCTCCTCGGCCAGCACGCCCATGGCCTCGGCGCGGGCGGCGGCACCCAAAGGCGGGGCGACGGTCTCGCCGTCAAAGTCAAGAATCGAGGTGAGGTACTTACGTGTCCACAGGTTGCGCTGCAGATGCTTGAAGTCGATGACGGTGGGGGTGGTAGCGGGCTTGCTCATATAGCCTCTTTCTTACGGCAACAGACTCTACCCCGCAGTGTACCCCGATTGCGGAGGAGAGGCAGCGTCGCCGCCATCCGCCCCTTCCCGTTCCCGCCGTTGCGTGCACCGCCCCGCGAGTTGCGGCTCTTCATGTCCAGAATTCCTCGAAAACAGGGGAGGAAACGGACAAAACGAGCCGCAACGGCAGGCACGGTGCACGCAGCAGCTTGCCGGGTGCACGCAACAGCTTGCCGGACGCACGCAACAGCGGACGCGGGGCGGATAGCGATGATGCGTCAGTCTCATCCGCTCCGTCTGTCTAGTTACAACTGGTTTCCGTTAGATGAGATGACGTTGCGATACCACGCATACGACGCTTTGGGCACGCAAGCTCCCGTGCCATGACCCTCGTCATCGTAGTCGACGTACACGAGGCCATAGCGCTTCTCCATCTCGCAGCCGTTGCCGCTCACGATGTCGAAGGGCGCCCACATGGTGTATGCAAAGATATCCGTGCCCTCATCAATGAGCTCTTTGAGCTGCACGATGTGTCTCCGCAGATAGTCGATGCGATATGCGTCGTCGATAGGCTCCGTTTTTCCGCGGCCCTCGTCAACACCGATACCGTTCTCGGCGATCATCATCGGCACCTGGTAGCGGTCCCAATACGATGCCATGGTGGTGTAGAGGCCGGTGGGGTCGATGGTCCACCCCCATTCAGTCGCTGTGGTGTGTGGGTTTGGAACTCGTTTTCCTTCAGTGTCGATACAGTGCGAGTAGTAATAGGCGACTGCCAGGAAGTCGGCGGTGTGTTCACGCAATTGTTCCTCGTCACTTGGCGCCATCTCGATATGCGCACCTATGCGCTCGAAATACTTAAGCGCATATCCGGGGTATGAGCCTCTGAGCGCGACGTCGGAGAAAAAGAAGTCCTTCATGCGGTTGGCGTTGAGCGCGCGCTTTACGTTCTCTGGGTTGCTTGTGAGGGCATACGTGAGACTGTCGGCCAGCATGACGCCAATCCGCAGTGCGGGATCGATGCGCCGAGCCGCCTCGACCACCCGCGCCCCGGCGACGAGTTGGTGGTGCACCGCCTGGTACTTCGCTGCCTCAAAGTTCTCGTATTCGTCCATAACCATGCCGAGGGAGCTGAACGACTCGCCGAAGATAAGGTTGATCTGGTTGATGGGAATCCAGTACCGGACCTTGTCGTGATACCGATTGAGGATAGTTTCTGCGTAGCGAACGAACAGGTCGATGGTTGCGCGCCCATACCATCCCTGATAGCGCGTGACCACGTCGATGGGCATATCGTAGTGGCTCATGGTGACGATGGGCTCGATGCCGTGGGCAATGAGCTCGTCAAAGACCTTGTCATAGAAGGCGAGACCGGCTTCGTTCGGCTCGGAATCGTCGGCGTGGGGGAAGATGCGCGCCCAGCTGATGCTCATACGGAACGCCTTGAAGCCGGCGTCAGCCATGAGCTGTATGTACTCGGGGTAGCGGTGGTAGAAATCTACGGCGCGATGCTTGGGATAGTACTGCAGGGGTTCATCGCTCGATGCGTCTGCGATGCGCTCGTCGAGCATTGTGCGTGTGTAGTTGATGTTTCCCAAGCCCGCTTTGCCATTGCAGCGGAGCTGGATATCGGCGACGTTGAGCCCTTTGCCTCCCTCGCGGAAACCGCCTTCTGCCTGTACGGCGGCGATGGCGCCGCCCCAGAGGAAGCCATCCGGCATGCTCATGCGCACACCTCACTTTGGTTGGCCTGGGTCTGTGCCGCAAGCTGGCTGATCATGCCGCTGTAGACACGGAACGTGTCGACGAGTGAACGTGTGAGCTCGATTTCGCTATTGATGGTCATGAGCGTGTCTTGGGCGTGGTTAAAAAGCATCGAGTACTCGTACTCAGCTCCTCGTGCCTCGTTTTGGACGATGGTGGTCTGTGAGGCATGCGCGAGCTCGATTTCGTGCTGCGCCTGCTTGAGCTCTGCGTCGGCTTTTTCGAAATCCTGCTCTTGCACCGCTTTGAGTGCGTTGCGGGCATACAGGCGTGCATCGCCGGCGTGTACCACGATGTCCATCGCTGCGGGGATGAGCTCCTCCAGGGTTTGCTGTTTCATGGTTATGCGACCTCCAACTCGGCGTCCCCTGCTTCTTCGGTCTCTTCTTTGAGCATGTTCGCCTCGTGGACCTTGAAGAACGGCAGCCAGATGAGCCACGTGATGATGAAGATAATCACCTCAAGGACGATGACGCGTGCGTCTCCGTGGGTGGCGAGGAACGAGCAGATGGGAAAAGGCAGCTGGTTAACGTTCATGACCTGGTAGGGAATGGTGATAAGCCCGGCGTTGAACGTGAAGTAGACGAGGGTGGGGATGATGATGGCGTTGATCCACATGGGGACCATAAGAATCGGGTTGAGTGCGATGGGCGCGCCGTACACAAGCGGCTCGTTGACGTTGAAAATCGAAGGGATGAGCGCGATTTGGCCAAAGCGGCGTACGCTCGTGCTCTTCGAGCGAAGCATCATGATGTTGAGAGCGAGCGTCATGCCCATACCTCCGATGAACACCACGGAGAATGCGACATTGGGGGTGTAGATGTTGGTCGCGACAGTGCCTGCAGCGATGGCGGCGGCGTTCGCGGCGATGCCCGCTTGGCCAACAGGAGAGGTGATGGGGTTCATGAACCAGCTATTGATGCCGAACGAGTAGAAGAACGTGGGAATGAAGCACAGAAGCACGAAACCGGGGTAGGTTTGGCCAATCGCGATGATGGGCGAGAACAGAGTGGTGGCGAGGTCGAAGAGGTTGACGTGAGCGATGTTGATGACGATATGCCCCACGAGCAGCGAGAAGAATCCTGGGATTACCTGGTTGAGCCAACGCACCAGGAAGTCCGGCAGGGTGTCGCTGTCCTCAAAGAGATGCAGCTTGAAGTAGAGGTTGCTCACCACAATCACAAAGATACCGGTTACGAAGGAGGCGATCATGCCCGTTCCACCGAAGCGGCTAAATTTCACTGAGAAGTTGAAATCGACAATTTCGGGTTGCATGACCAGGAAGAACAACATGACCGAGATGAGTCCGGTGGAGACACCGTACGAGCCGAAGCCGTACTGCTTGGCTCCGTGGTATCCCAGCAAGAAGGCGAGCGTGAGCGACAAAATGCCGAAGCTGAAGTTGTAGATGGGGCTCAGGTCGGGGAGTACAGTGAAGTACCCGGCGAACACGTTGTAGATGGATACGAGCGAACCAATGAGTAGGATGGGCACGTTGGCCATGAGGGCGCCAGAAAGGGCACGGATGATTTTCTTGTCCATCATCTTGGCAACTTTAGGCGCGAAATCGGTGCCCAGCCAGTTCATGAAACCATTCATACTATGCCTCCTCAATAACCGAGATGGCGAGGTCAAGCAGGCCCTCGCCATCCAGGCCGCCGTACATCTTCTTGGGGATCACGCGCACCGGCACGCCATAAGGGGCGCAGATGCCCTCCAAGTCCTCTTGCGCATAAGCGAGATGTGGTCCGATGAGTAGAATGTCCGCATCGGGGAGGGCTTTGGAAAGGTCATTTTGGCTCCGCGCCTCGATACGGGCGCTGATTCCGCGCTTTTTAGCGGCCTTGCGCATCTGTTGCGCAAGGAATCCGCTGGACATGCCTGCGCCGCAGCACAGTAGGATGTATAGGTTATCCATTGTCCCTCCTTTATTCGGGGTGAGTGTTGCCACTATTGTTCAGGCATGAACACGGGGTCTCAACTTGCATTGCTTCACCCTTTGGGGCGATATCAAGTTTTTCGCATAGCAGTGAAAGAAATTCATTTGCGGTGGCAGCAAGGCCTTTGGGACAATGGGTGCACACGGGAGGGGGCGCCATGAACAAGAACCACGAACGGGTCATCGCCCTTCTTGAGGGGGCCGACACCCCGCTCTCTTCCATGCGTCTTGCCGAGCTCATGGGGGTGAGCGCTCGTTCTGTCAAGAGTTACATTCGTCAGATAAACAGCGCGAAACCGGGTCGTATTCGTTCGACCCATCGCGGTTATCTGCTTGAGCAGGGCGCCCGGCCATCCCAGGTCGCCCCAGACGACGTTCCGCAGACGTACGCGGAGCGCAGCCAGCGCATCATCCACCGTTTGCTCATTGAGAATGCCGAATCCGTGGACATCTACGAGCTTTGTGATGAGCTCTGCCTGAGTTATTCGTCGGTGAAAGGGCTCATCGGGCGAATGAACCAGGAGTACCGTGGCCTGCGTGTTGTGTTTCGGTGCCGCGCGGATCGCGTGTGCCTTGAGGGCGCGGAGCGTGACAAGCGGCGTTTCCTCACCCGTGCCATCTACCGCGAATCGAGCGGGTACTTCGTCGATCGCAACGCCATCAAGGAACTGTTTGGCGAGCACACGATAAACACCATCGACGAGGTCCTGCAGGGGGTTGCTTGTGAGCACGGCTTGAGTGCGAGCGAGTTTGGGTATGCCAATCTCTTGCTGCACCTTGCTATATCCGTTGATCGGGTGAGGAGCGGTAACGCCCTCGCGATCTCCGACGGGCTTGGCCCGGTTGAGCTGCAGCGCGACACGATTGAAATCATTGATGGCTTGCAAGCGCGTTTTGGGATTGTTTTCGACGAGATGGAGCGTCGCGCCCTCGATGAACAGGTGCGTACCAACCTGTTGGCGCATTCTATGAGCGAGACGGAGCGCATCATCGCGGACATCGGCGAGGACAATTACAGTATTACTGCGCAGGTGATTGATGCGGTCAACGGCCGCTACCATTTGCGTCTCAATCATGAGACCCTTCAGCTTCCGCTTGCCTTGCATGTGAAAAACCTTGTGACGCGTTGCCGCCGCGGTACGGTACTTCCCAACCCTTTTCTCGAGACCATGCAGGTTTCGTGCCCGGTGCTATTCGATTGTGCGGTGTTTGTGGCCGAGATTATCCAAAAAGAGTTTGATATCGAGATACCCAACGATGAGGTGGCATACCTTGCGATGCATATTGGTGCGGATATCGAACGACAAAACCGGGACGACGGGAAGCTCTCCTGTGTGCTGTTGTGCCCCGATTATTACGGCATGCGTGATGAGCTCGTAGCCCATCTGCTCAACCATCTGGGCCAGCAGATTGCGTTGACAGCTGTGTGTGGCCACGAGGATGAGATTCCCGATACGCCGTTTGACGTGTTGATTTCAACGGTGAACCCTTCGCGAGCGTATCGAAATGTTATTGTCATTCCGCCCTTCAAGACCGCGGTGAACATGAAGGAACTTGTTGGGAGGCTGCAAGATATTGCAGATCAGTGCAAGCTACGCGCTATTGCCTCGTCATATCGGACGTTTTTCCAACCTGACCTCTTTCGAGTGTTTGGAGGCGCGTCCGAGCGGCGCAACGAGGTTATCCGTACCCTCACCGGGCTGCTTATGAAATATGGGTATGTGTCGGAAGGGTTCCTCCAGGATGTCATGCGCCGCGAAGAGGCGGCTTCGACGGCGTTTCGTGATGTCGCCGTTCCGCACGCGATGAATATGAGCGCACACCGCACAGGCATTGCGGTTGCTGTTGCCCCGGATGGTATTGCGTGGGGAGATCGGTATGTGCACGTCGTGCTCTTGATTGCAATTGAGGAGCATGATTTGCCTGTGTTCCAAGAGCTCTATGAGGCGCTTATCTTGCTG
The DNA here is from genome assembly GCA_018711625.1 of Candidatus Limicola stercorigallinarum. GTDB lineage: Bacteria > Actinomycetota > Coriobacteriia > Coriobacteriales > Coriobacteriaceae > Limicola > Limicola stercorigallinarum. The sequence goes on from DVID01000026.1 coordinate 18,671, forward strand.
TTTTCAAGGGAGGAATTTGTGACGGCAGTGCGCCAATGCGCCTCATTTGAGACGTTTGAACAGCTGCTGTTCATGTACTCGCAATAGGAGGCCGCGTCGCCGCCATCCGCCCCTTCCCGTTCCCGCCGTTTCGTGCACCGCCCCGCGAGTTGCGGCTCTCTAAGTCCAGAATTCCTCGAAAACAGGGGAGGAAACGGACAAAACGAGCCGCAACGGTGGATGCAGTGCACATAGCGGCAGACACGGTGCACACAACAGCTTGCCGGGTGCACACAACAGCGGTCGTACTGCACGGGGGTCGTTCACTGTGTTATCATCTCGACCAACGCGTTGACGGAGAGGTCGTGCGCCTCGCTGGTCGCGGCAAAGAGAGGGAGGGTCACTGGCTGCAAGCCCACCCGCTGCGACGAGGCTTCGAGTTCACTCCCGAGCAGCAACCTGAACGGCAGGCTCTACACAGGGTGTCTCGCTGAGTAGGGGAGCCGCGGCCTGGGCGATATCAGGGCAAAGGGGGCTTGTGGGGAGAAAACCCGCAGGTCAAACAAGGTGGTACCGCGGATTTTTACCGTCCTTGGGCAGAGAAGAAAGCCCGAGGACGGTTTTTTGTTATCAAGCCAAAATCGGGACCGCCCTGCAGGGGCGGTGCAATCAGGAAAGGAAGAGCATGGGTCTCATCGATGATCTTCAGGCGCTCGAGGAGAAGGCGACAGCCATGATCTCCTCCGCTGCGAACGCCAAAGAGCTCGAAGCGGCGCGCATTGCGCTTTTGGGCAAGAAAGGCGAGCTCACAGCCGTAATGCACATGATGGGAAAGGTTGCTCCCGAGGAGCGCCCGGTGCTGGGTAAGCGCGCCAACGAGCTGCGCCGCCTAGCGGAGAGCCTGCTTGAGCGCCGCGCGAGCGACATGAAGCGCGAGGCGCTGCAGAATCTCATGGCTACCGAAGCGGTTGACGTGACGCTGCCGGGTGCTCGTCCCACCATTGGGCATCAGCACCTCATCAACCAGATTGCCCAGGAGATTGAGGATGTGTTCTGCGCCATTGGCTACACCGTTGAGCAGGGCCCCGAGGTTGAGACAAGCTGGTACAACTTCACTGCGCTGAACGCTCCCATGGATCACCCCAGCCGCTCGGCGCGCGACACCTTCTACGTGGTCGATAACGCTCCGGGCAGCGTGACGCACCCCGAGGAGCATGCCGCCGGTGAATCCGACGTGCTGCTGCGTACCCAGACCTCGGGCACGCAGATTCACATCATGGAGCAGCAGAAGCCGCCTATCTACGCTATTGTTCCGGGTACGGTTTATCGTCCCGATACGGCCGACGCCTGCCATCTGCCGCAGTTCCACCAGGTCGAGGGCCTGGTGGTAGACGAGGGCATCACCTTTGGCGACCTCAAGGGTACCCTCGACTACTTTGCCCGCGCCATGTTTGGGCCCGACCGCAAAACGCGCTACCGCCCGCACTTCTTCCCGTTCACCGAGCCCTCTTGCGAGCTCGACGTGTCGTGTCACGTGTGCGGCGGCAAGGGCTGCAGCTTCTGCAAGCATTCTGGATGGATTGAGATTCTGGGCTGCGGCATGGTTGATCCCAACGTGCTTATCAACTGCGGCGTAGACCCCGAGCGCTACACGGGCTTTGCCTTTGGCATTGGCGTTGAGCGTGTGGCGGCCCTCCGCTATGACCTGCCCGACCTGCGCGCCCTCATGACCGGCGACATGCGCTTCCTGGCGCAGTTCTAAGAGAGGAGATACGCATGCGCGTTTCCTATAGTTGGCTCCGCGACCTTATTGATGTGCCGGAGTCGCCCGAAGAGCTTTCTGCGGAGTACATCCGCACGGGTACCGAGGTTGAGGCTATCGATACGGTGGGCGATGCCTTTGAGCACGTGGTGACCGCCCAGGTGGTTTCGAAGGAGCCGCATCCCGATTCCGACCATATGTGGATCACGATGGTTGATGTGGGTTCCTACAACCTCGACGAGGAAGGCAATCCCGCGCCGCTGCAGATTGTGTGCGGTGCCCAGAATTTCGAGGCGGGCGACCATATTGTTACCGCGTTGGTGGGCGCCGAGCTTCCGGGCGGCATCACCATCAAGAAGAGCAAGCTGCGTGGTCAGGTGTCGTACGGCATGAACTGCTCTGCCCGTGAGCTGGGACTTTCGGGCGACCACTCGGGCATCATGATCTTGCCTGAGGACGCGCCCGTGGGCGTGCCGTTTGCGGAGTATCACAACACCGCCGATACCGTGCTCGATTGCGAGATTACGCCCAATCGCCCGGACTGCCTCTCGATGATGGGTATGGCGGTTGAGACCTCGGCGATCTTTGACCGCGACACGCATTTTGCGCTGCCCGAGATTCAGCACGAGGACGAGAGCGTCCACGTGGACGACCTGGTGGACGTGACCATCGACGCCCCCGAGCTCTGCAGCCGCTATACGGCGCGCGTGGTGCGCGGCGTGAAGATTGGTCCCTCGCCTGAGTGGCTGGCGAGCCGTGTGGCCGCGGCGGGTATGCGCCCCATCAACAACGTGGTTGATGTCACCAACTACGTGATGATGCTCACCGGTCAGCCACTCCATGCCTTTGACCTGGGTAAACTTTCTGAGCGCGATGGGCGCCGCCATGTGGTGGTGCGTGCGGCGCACGAGGGTGAGAAGATCGTGACGCTCGATGGCCAGGAGCGCGTGCTCGAGCCCGATATGTGCGTGATCACCGATGACGGCGCTCGTTCGGTGTGCCTTGCCGGCGTGATGGGCTCCCTCGACTCCGAGGTCGACGAGACGACGCACGACGTGCTCCTTGAGGCCGCCTGCTTCGATTCGAGCCATATCTCGCGCACGAGCCGCAACCTCTCGCTTATCTCTGAGGCCTCCATTCGCTACGAGCGCCAGGTTGACCGCACGCGTTGCCCTGAGGTCTCGCGCGTGGCGGCGGCGCTCTTTGAGGCGTGCTGCGGTGCCACGGTGGTGTCCGGCGCAATCGATGTGTATCCGGTGCCCGTGGAGCCTGCAACTATCACCTTGCGTCCTGCTCGTGTCTGCGCCATCGCCGGCACGGATATCCCCGTTGAGTTCATGAAGGCTCGTCTGACCCGCCTGGGCTGCTCCGTTGCAGATGCCGAAGATGGCTCGCTTGCGGTGACTGTGCCCACCAACCGCCCCGACCTTGAGCGCGAGATCGACCTCATCGAGGAGATTGTGCGCCTGTGGGGCATGGACCGCGTGCCGGCCACCATTCCGGCGGCCAAGAACCACATTGGTGGCCTCACCCACAAGCAGCGCCTGGTGCGTTCGGTGGGGCAGATTCTGCGCGCCTGCGGCCTTAACGAGACGCTTTCGTACGCCTTTGCTGCTCCTGGCGACCTTGAGCGTTGCGGCATGACCGATGATGGCCGTGGCGTGCCGGTAAAGATCATGCGCCCGCTGGTGGCCGAGCAGTCCGAGATGCGCCGCACGCTGCTGCCGGGTCTGCTCACCTCGGTTGCCTACAACGAGGCCCACGGGTCTGAGAACGTGCATCTCTACGAGATTGGCACGCTCTTCCATGGCCGTGAGAACGCGAGCCTGCCGAAGGAGCGTCAGAGCGTGGCAGGCGTGCTGTCTGGCGCGTGGGGCGACGTCACCTGGAACCAGAAGTACCGGCCCCTGCGCTTCTTTGACGGCAAGGGCATTGTTGAGGAGCTTCTGGCGCAGCTGCGCGTGGAGAAGGTACGCTTCCGCCCGGCCGAAGGCGAGGGCTATGGCTTCATGCAACCGGGCCGCGGCGCCGAGGTGCTGGCGGGCGGTACGGCGCTCGGCTGGGTTGGCGAGATTCATCCCGAGGTGCGCGAGGCCTTCGATATTGCTGTCCCGGTGGTGGCTTTCGAGCTGAGCTTGGACGCCCTTTTGCGTGTTGCGCGCGATCAGGGTGCGTATGCTGGATTCTCCACGTATCCTTCGGTTGATGTTGACCTGGCCATTGTGGTTGATGAGTCGGTGACGTATGAGACGCTCGTGCAGCGCCTGACTTCGGCCGGCGGCAAGCTGCTGCGCGACGTGCGCCTCTTTGACGTGTATCGCGACGAGGAGCGTGTGGGCGCAGGCAAGAAGTCGATGGCTTTTGCGCTTACTTATCGCGCCGATGACCATACGCTTACCTCCGACGAGGTGGAGCGGGTACACGGTAAGCTTGTGACCAAGGTGTGCAAGGCCGTGGGCGGCGAGGTTCGCTCGTAGCGTATGATGGCTGCATAGGTGCGCCCTGCTGCGAACCCTTTGGGTTCTTGCGCGCGGCAGGGCGCAATCTTTGCGTGTCGGGGAGGCGGAATGCCCAGCTGGAATATCCATATTGCCCAGGTAGAGCGCCTGTTTGAGCGCGACGGAGCGGTGGCGCACATGGTGCGCGACCGCAATGCGTTTTTGCTGGGGAACCTCGTGCCCGATATCTATGTTGGCTATATGGCTCCCGCTGTGGAGCACCCCCGAGCCTACCGGATTACACATTTTGCCACGCCAGAACCCATTCCTAAGCCACGCGAGTACGAGTTTTGGGACACCTATGTGGTGCCGCTGGCTCGTGCGTTGGAGCAGGTTGCTCCCCATGCGGACGGGATCATTCCGTACTCTTCGCTTGCCGCCGAGCAAGACTTTGTGAGCCGCACGCACTATCCGCAACGCTATGCAGACGCTGAGCCTCCAGCACCCCAGGGTTGTCCTTCAGATGCAACCTGGGATGAGGCGGGTCTTCTGCGTTCTGTGTTTGATCTTACGCTGGGAGCATGGGCTCACCTTGTGGCCGATAACCTCTGGAACACGCGCGTGAATGAGTTCCTAGACGCTCATGGGGGCCGGCCGAGCGAGGCATTTCGCATTAAGAAGCAAGCGGATTTTGATGGCTTTGGTAAGTCGCTTGCGCTCGATGCGCTACCGCGCGCTACGTCGCGCCTCGCTGCTGCGGCTGAGCGCTTTCCCCAGTATCCCATCGACGAGCGCACTCTGCTTATGGTGGTAGGTGTGGCGCACGAAACGGTGCGAACCAACCCCGGCGGACACGGTCATCCGCCCTACCAGCTGCTCACCGAGGAGTTTTTTGACGCAACGCTTGAAGAAGCCATCGCCACAACCGACCGCTGGCTATCCGAGCGCCTGTAGCCCACACTGCGTGGAATGCGGTACGCACGTTTTTTCGTTTAGCTACAAAAAAAAGAGGGATGTCCAGGACATCCCTCTTTTGCACATTGCGAGTGTGGAAAGGCCTTGCGCCTAGCGTTTAGCGCACCTGTGCGACGTAGACCACGTTTGTAGAGGTGATCTTGTCGGCCAAGGTGACGGAGGTCTTGGGGTCACCGACGGTCACCACAGCGACGTCACCCTTCTTGAGGTAGTCGCGCTCCTTGGCAGCGTCGATAGCAACGGTGACGGTGTCGTCAACCGTGCCCTGCGTGATGGCGGCAAGGTGCGGCTCAACGCCCCAGTACATGATCATCTTCTGCACGGCCCACTGGTGACGCGAGAACGCCACGATGGGGGTGTGCGGGTGGAAGTGCGAGATCAGGCGCGCGGTGCGGCCGGTGGTGGTGGGCACTACGATGGCCTTGGCGCCAATGGTGGTTGCCATGTTCACGGCGGAGAGGCCCACCATGTTGTTGATCACGCGGGTGCCATGGCTGTTGGCGGGAACCTCAAGCGGGCCGTGAGCATCGAGGTGCTTCTCGGTCTCGTGGGCAATGGAGGCCTGCATTTTCACAGCCTCAACGGGGTAATCGCCGGCAGCGGTCTCGCCGGAGAGCATCACAGCGTCGGTGCCGTCGTAGATGGCGTTCGCCACGTCGGCAACCTCGGCGCGCGTGGGGCGCGGGTTGCGGATCATGGAGTCGAGCATCTGCGTGGCCGTGATAACCGGCTTGTAGGCAGCGTTGCACTTGGAGATGATCGTCTTCTGAACATGGGGAACCAGCTCAGGGGCAATCTCGATACCCAGGTCGCCACGGGCAACCATAACGCCGTTGGAGGCCTTCAGGATGTCGTCGAAGTTCTTGACGCCAAGCGCGCACTCGATCTTCGGGAAGATGCCCACATGCTCGCCGCCGTTCTCGTCGCAGAGCTTGCGGATCTCGCGCACCGCGGCGCCATCGCGCACAAAGGAGGCGGCGATGTAGTCGATGCCCTCAGAAAGGCCGAAGAGGATGTCCTCGCGGTCGCGGTCGGTGATGGCGGGCAGGCCAATCTCAACGTTGGGCACGTTCACGCCCTTGCGCTCGCCAATCTGGCCGCCGTTCTCGACGGTGCAGTGCATATCCTGGCCGTCGATGGAGTCAACCACGAGGCCGATGAGGCCGTCGTCAATCAAGATCTTGGAGCCAACCTCAACCTCACGGGGGAGCTCAAGGTAGTCAAGGGAAATGTGCGAAGCGTTGCCAAGGTGATCCTCGGAGGTGGGCTCGGCGGTGACGATGATCTTGTCGCCGGCGTTCACCGTGATCTTCTCATGGCCCTCAAGAAGGCCGGTGCGGATCTCGGGACCTTTGGTGTCCAGCAGGATGCCGATAGGCATATCGAGCTCGTCGGCAATGCGGCGCACGCGTGCGATGCGGCCGGCGTGCTCCTCATAAGAACCATGGCTAAAGTTAAAGCGGGCTACGTTCATGCCCGCCTCCATCATGGCGCGCAGGGTGTCGTCGTTATCGCAGGCGGGGCCCATCGTGCAGACGATCTTAGTGCGTTTATACATCCAAACCTCCCAAGGACGTAGGTGTCATGCGTTAGATCTCGGGCAAAATTGGGGCCATTATAGTGAATCGGTCAAGCCGATTAACGACGAAATCCAGCCGCACACCGAATTTCAACGGGGCATGATGGGTTACGTAATTGTTCAGGAGTACATTTACGCATTCGTATTGCTACATGCTCGGGTATGATAAGAACTCGTATGACGAGCCCTTGCCTTCCTGGAATTATGATCGGGCGTCATACGCGTGTCTGAAGGGCGCGTGGCGTTGCGCGCCGAGGTTCTGGTGCACCAGGAGGGATTGTACTTTGAAGGAATATCTGGCAACTGCCGAATCGGTGCTTGAGGAGCAATCCGTAAACGCCGATCAGGGACTCACGGGTAGCGAGGCCACGCAGCGCCTTGCGAACGTGGGCCCGAACAAGCTGGATGAAGAGGAGAAGACGCCGCTGTGGAAGCGCTTCTTTGAGCAGATGGCCGACCCTATGGTCATCATGCTCATCGTGGCCGCGGCCATCTCCGCTATCACGGGCACCATTCAGGGCGAGCCTGAGTGGGCCGACGTCATCATCATCTTGGCCGTTGTTATCATCAACTCGGTGCTTGGCGTGGTGCAGGAGGCAAAGTCTGAGCAGGCGCTTGAAGCGCTGCAGCAGATGAGCGCCGCGCAGTCCAAGGTTATCCGCGACGGCAAGATGGTTCACCTGCCTTCGGCGGACCTTGTGCCGGGCGATGTGATTTTGCTTGAGGCGGGCGACTCGGTGCCGGCGGACTGCCGTGTTATCGAGAGCGCATCCATGAAGATCGAGGAGGCCGCGCTTACCGGCGAGTCGGTGCCGGTGGAGAAGCACGTTGACGCGATCTCGCTCGCCGAGGGCGTCGACGACGTGCCACTTGGTGACCGTAAGAACATGTGCTACATGGGCTCTACCGTGGTTTACGGCCGCGGCCGTGCCGTGGTGGTGGCAACCGGTATGAAGACCGAGATGGGCAAGATCGCCAACGCTCTCACCACTGCCAAGAAAGAGCTCACCCCGCTGCAGATCAAGCTCAACGAGCTTTCGGGCATTCTGACTAAGCTCGTGCTGGGCATCTGCGTGGTCATCTTCGCGGTCGATTTGCTCCGCCATGGTGGCGATCTGGGCTCCAACCCCGAGATGATTCTCGACACCTTCATGGTGGCTGTGTCGCTTGCCGTTGCCGCTATTCCTGAGGGCCTGGTGGCCGTTGTGACCATCGTGCTTTCTATGGGTGTTACCAAGATGGCCAAGCGCCAGGCGATCATCCGCAAGATGACTGCCGTTGAGACCCTTGGTTGCACCACGGTGATTTGCTCGGATAAGACCGGTACGCTCACCCAGAACAAGATGACCGTGGTGAAGCATGTGCTTGCTGCGTCCGAGGAGAAGTTCCTCGCCGGCATGGCGCTTTGTTCCGACGCTAAGTGGGACGAGGACAAGGGCGAGGCCGAGGGCGAGCCTACCGAGTGCGCGCTCGTAAACGACGCTGCCAAGGCTGGCATGAAGGGCCTTGAGGTGGAGCACCCGCGTGTGGGCGAGGCTCCGTTTGACTCGGGCCGTAAGATGATGTCCGTGGTGGTTGAAGAGGCCGACGGCAGCTTTGAGCAGTACACCAAGGGCGCACCCGACGTGGTACTGGGCCTCTGCACTCATATCTATGACGGCGAGACGGTGGTTCCGCTTACCGATGAGCGCCGCGCCGAGCTGCTTGCCGCCAACAAGTCCATGGCCGACGAGGCCCTGCGTGTGCTGGCGCTTGCGAGCCGCACGTGGGATGCCGTGCCTGCCGATTGCAGCCCTGAGGCACTGGAGCACGACCTCGTGTTCTGTGGTCTTTCTGGCATGATTGACCCTGAGCGTCCTGAGGTTGCCCCGGCCATCGCCGAGGCTCGCGAGGCTGGCATCCGTCCCGTGATGATCACGGGCGACCATATCGATACCGCCGTAGCAATCGCTAAGAACCTGGGCATCCTCGAAGGCGATGGCGCAGGCCACGCCATCACGGGCGCCGAGCTCGATAAGATTTCTGACGAGGACTTCCACGAGAAGGTTACCGAGTACAGCGTGTATGCGCGCGTGCAGCCTGAGCACAAGGCTCGCATCGTGGACGCATGGAAGAGCCGCGGCAATATTGTGGCTATGACCGGCGACGGTGTGAACGACGCTCCTTCCATCAAGCGCGCCGACATTGGCGTAGGCATGGGCATCACCGGCACGGACGTTACCAAGAACGTGGCCGACATGGTGCTTGCCGACGACAACTTCGCCACCATCGTGAGCGCGGTTGAGGAAGGCCGTCGCATCTACGACAATATCCGTAAGGTTATTCAGTTCCTGCTTTCGGCCAACATCGCCGAGGTGCTTTCGGTGTTTGTGGCAACGCTCGTGGGCTTCACAATCTTCCAGCCGGTTCAGCTCTTGTGGATCAACCTCGTGACCGACTGCTTCCCGGCGCTTGCGCTGGGCATGGAAGGTGCCGAGGGCGACATCATGAAGCGCAAGCCGCGTAAGGCTTCCGACGGCGTGTTTGCCGGCGGCATGGGCGTGGACATCGTGGTGCAGGGCGTGATCATCACCGCGCTCGTGCTCGCGAGCTTCTTCGCAGGCGTGTGGTTTGACATGGGCTATATCAACATCGCCGACATGATTGCTGGCACGGCCGATGAAGAGGGCGTGACCATGGCGTTCATCACGCTTTCGATGGTCGAGATCTTCCACTGCTTCAACATGCGCAGTCGTCGCCAGTCGCTCTTTGCCATGAAGAAGCAGAACGTGTGGCTGTGGGGTGCCGCGGCGCTCGCGCTCGTGCTGACCGTTGTGGTTGTTGAGTTTGACCCGCTAGCCGAGATGTTTGGCTTCATGGTGCTGCCGCCCGAGGCGCTTGCTACGGCGCTTGGCTTGGCGTTCTTGATCATCCCGCTCATGGAGATCTACAAGGCCATTATGCGCGCGATCGAGAAATAGTAGCGGCACAGATTTTGCGCCGTCACTGTCAATTGGCTGATGTAGAGGCCCCGGTATCTTGTGATACCGGGGCTTTTGCGTCTTGGGACGCCGACCGTTTACGGAATACCGCGACGGACTTATTTTGACGCCTTGTCGAACTCATTCGAATGGGTAAGATGAGAATTATTAACGGCATTAGTTATTGTTGATATCCTCCATATGCGATGTCGACAACGTGACATCGTCCAGGCGATATCTTAAAGAGGGGCAAAATGGACTACGAGGCAGCAGCTCGAAAACTGATTGTGTACTCGCAGGGCCTGGCAAAGGGATCGCTGGGCACGGCGCGTTCGCTCGCGGTGGGAGAGGCCCCTGTTTTGCAGTACCTCTCAGACAAAGGGACTGAAATGAACCCGTCTGTGCTGGCGGATACCTTAGGGTATACGCGTCCTCGCATGACGCGTATCTTGGATTCGCTTGTTGCCAAAGGCTATGTTGAGCGCAAAAACGATATAAATGATCGCCGAAAAGTGCTGGTCAGAGCTACGCCAGAGGGTGTTGAGCATGCACAGAAACAGGGCGAGAACAGCGTGAATGCTGTTGCGAACCAATTGAGCTCGCTCGGAGATAAAAGCGCCCAGGAGCTCCTCAATGTGCTTGAGAAGGCCTATAGCATCACGTATGATCGCGAGCCCTTTGAAAAACCTCGCAAGCGTCGAGCACGTGAGCATTAGGACTCGTCGAGCGCGCGAGCGTTAGGACCCGCCCAAACGTTGCGCTCCACAACCGCTGATGCCGGCTGATCTGCCCCCCAAGAGCACTGTTGCCTTGATGATTTGGATGAACAGTGTTCTTGGGGGATTTGTTTTACCAAAAATTACAAGGCACCTAATAGTTTCAGATATTAACCATTCACCGACGTTTTTCTACCGTTTACCTGCTCTTATAGAATAGTTGCTACCGTTAACGGATTTACGGCAACCATTCGCCGGCGGCTCTCTCCAACAAAGTAATTAACAATAATAATTATTTCAACATTAAACGAAACGCGGCAAGAAGTCGCGCGGGAGAAGGGAAGGAGCAACGATGCGGTATCTAGTTCTTGTGAGCCACGGAACCCTGGCGCAGGGTGTCCATAGTGTGCTCAAGATGCTCATGGGCGAGCGCGAGGACGTGAAAAGCACAAGCTTGCAGGATGGCATGGGGGCCGACGAATACATCGCCAACCTGAAGGAGCTGCTTGGGACGGTGACCCCCAGCGATGAGGTGCTGCTGCTGGGCGACATCGTGGGCGGCTCTCCGCTCACCAACGCGCTCAACGTGCTCTCTGAGCTTGGCCTGCTGCCTCGCACGGTGGCGCTGGGCGGCATGAATCTTCCCATGGCAATGACGGCGCTTATGGGTCTGCAGACGCAGGATATGTCTGAGCTTGCGGAGAGCATGGTCAACGAGGCGCGTTCGGGTGCGCGCCGCATCGCCATTGTCCAGGACTCCGATGAGGACGAGGACGAGATTTAGCCAAGAGCATGGCATCTTGCCCGTGGAAACGCTCTGAGAAGCACACGGCAGCTACTGAGGAATAAACGCGACAGCTTTCACGTTCAATCTAATCAAGGCGTATGTATCCCACGATATCTGAGGGAAAGGATTACTCATGATCAGTTTTGTCCGTATCGACGACCGTATGATTCACGGCCAGACCGTCACCCGCTGGGCGGTGGAGTACCCGTGTGACGGCATTATTGCTGTTAACGACGCCGCGGCGTCCAACCCGGTGCTCAAGAGCGCATATAAGAGTGCCGCTCCCGACAAAAAGACCTTTGTGTGGACCATGGACCACTTCAAGGAGAAGGCGCAGACCGTGCTTGACAGCAAGACGCGTTACTTCCTCATCACCAAGAACCCAATCGATATGGCAGAGATTCTTGTGAACTTTGGCTTTGTGCCCGATGACGTGAAGACCGTCATCGTGGGTCCCTGCAACGATCGCCCTGGTACCAAGAAGATTGGCAACAACCAATCGATTACCCAGGAGGAGGCACAGGCGCTCGAGGACATTTCGAACAAGGGCTATACCGTCGAGTTCCGTCTTATTCCCGATAAGCCGGTGGGCACGTGGGATAAGTTCCGCGGCATGTTCGGCTTCTAATAGCGCGCTTCCGTTGCTGCTGGGAAGTTGTTGAGCCCGGTGATGACGGCGCCGAAATATGAATGTCCCGCTCCGCGGGGCGATCTACACATGGAAAGGTGGTAGGTATGACAGTCAACATTTTTCAAGCGGCGTTGCTGGGAATCTTCGCCTGCTTGGCCTCAATGCCAGGCATGGGAGGAACGTCGGTGGGCAACTACACCCTGGGACGTCCCCTTGTCGCCGGTCTTGTCGTAGGCCTGATTCTGGGCAATGTGACGCTCGGCATCATCGTGGGCATGGCTATTCAGGTGGTCTATATTGCGCTCGTGACCCCCGGTGGAACGGTCTCCGCAGACGTGCGTGCTGCGTGCTACATTGGCATTCCGCTGGCCATGATGGCGATCAACGCCCAGGGTCTCGACCCCTCAAGCTCCGAGGCGGCCGCGCTTGCGACCACGCTGGGCGCCACCTGCGGCACCATCGGTGCAATCCTCTTCTACGGAACCTCCACCATCAACCTGGTTTGGCAGGGCATCGGCTGGAAGGCTCTCGAGAAGGGCGAAACCCACAAGCTGTACGTTGTTGACATGGTGCTGCCCTGGATCTCGCACATCATCTGCTCGTTCATCCCGACGTTCGTCATCGTGTACTTTGGCCAGGGCATGGTCGATGTGATCATGAATGCGCTCCCCATGGACGGTCTGCCCATGAAGACCCTCTTCGCCGTGGGCTCGCTGCTCCCCTGCGTTGGTATCGCCATCCTGCTCAAGCAGGTCATCTCCAAGCCCACGGACTTCCTGACGTTCTTCTTTGGCTTCACGCTGGCGGCGGTCATGGGCTGCAACCTTATCGCCTGCTCCGCCATCGCCTGCTTCTTTGCGCTGATCAACTTCCAGATTTCCACGATGAAGGCCAAGCTCGACCGTGTGGGTACTTCCGGGGCCATTTCCGCCGCAGATGATGACGATGAGGAGGACATCTAATCATGGCTGAGTACAGCAAGAAAGTTTCCAAGAAGGCTCTCGCCAAGTCCTTCCGCAATTGGTATTACGGCAACCTGACCTGCTTCTCGCAGGAGCACATGCAGACATTCGGCTATCTGGTATCTATGCTGCCGATTGTCGAGGATCTGTATGACAAGAAGGAGGACCAGACCAAGGCCCTCTCCACGTACTCCGCATTCTTCAACACCGAGCCGCAGATCGGCTCCATGATCGTGGGCGTGACCGTTGGTCTTGAGGAGGCCCGCGCCAACGGCGAGGCCATCGACGACGAGACCATCAACGGCATCCGTGCCGGCCTCATGGGCCCGCTTGCCGGCATCGGCGACTCGCTCATCGTGGGCACGCTCATCCCGATTTTGCTCGGTATCGCTATGGGTCTTTCCGAGGGTGGATCGGTTTTGGGCCCGATCTTCTACATCGTGGTCTGGAACCTGCTTGCCTATTTTGGTATGCGCTTTGCCTACTATCGTGGTTACGACCTGGGTGGCGCAGCGGTTGAGGCGCTTGTTGGCCCCAACGCGACGGCGCTTCGCGACTCCATTGTCATGGTTGGCACCATGGTCATTGGCGCAGTCGCTGCGACGTGGGTCTCTATCTCCACAGCGCTGACGCTGCCGGGCGGCGGCACGCTTCAGGGCACGCTGGATGGCATCTACCCCAAGCTGCTGCCTTTGATCGTGACGGTCTTCTGCTGGTGGCTCATGGCCAAGAAGAAGATCAGCCCCATTATCACGATGCTTATCCTGCTGGTGATTGCCTTTGTTGGTGCGGCTGTGGGCTTCTTCGGTGCTGCTACCATTGCTGCGCCCACCGCGTAGTTATTGTATCTAGAGCGCGTCCGATAGTGTATCGGTGCTGCATTGCTTGACACTCCGGACCGCAAGGCGTTGCGCTTGCGGTCCGGCTTGGTAACAGGCGAGATTTGAGGCGGATACGTTTTGTGAGGAGTTGCTGTCATGCTCAAGCCCGTTGACACATCAAAATGGAGCAGCCAGGACATCATACGTGAGGCAAAGATGCAAACAGATGCCATTGCTCGTTTGGACGTGTGGAAGCGCTTGGCCTATTCATTGGTGGCCATTGGCTTTGTGCTGGGGATGTGGGGCGCCAATGTGGCCAACACAATCGGTATCGTGGCAGGGGTGCTTTGCCTGGTCGTAGGGATACCCGCTTCGGTGGTGCTCACGGTTGGGGTCTCGCGCGGTCGCAACAATGTAAAGCATATGCTCGAAGCGGCAGGTGTTGATGTTGGCGCATTGCTTCGTCCGCGTTCGAAGGGCGAAGCGGCATCATCGCGCAGCGTTGACAATACGCCTGCGGCTAAGTCGCAAAACAAATAGGACGCAAACGGCGGTGTGGGACCAGGTGGTTATGCACCGCCTTTGCTTACGATTGGATGGGATGACGATGGCTTTTAAGATTGTATTTACCGACGTAGACGGCACGCTCCTTGATCATGAACATCGCGTGGTGCCGGAATCTGCCCAAGCGATTCGTCTACTGCAGGAGCGCGGTATTCCCTTCGTGCTTGTGTCGGCGCGCATGCCTGAGGGCCTCATGACTATCCAGCATGAGCTTGGGTTTGATGGTCCACTCGTATGCTATAGCGGTGCCTATGTGCTCGACGAACAAGGTCGGGAGTTATTGAGCCGGCCCATCGACCTTTCTGTGGCTCGGCGCCTGAAGGTGTTTTTGGACACGGAGCTTCCCCAGGTTTGCTGCTCGGAATATGGATACCATACGTGGGCCTGTGACGATGATGCCGACCCGCGCATTCAAAACGAAGAGCGCATCACAACGCTTAAGGCCCTGCGAGCTTCTATGGATGAGGCGTTTGATTCCCGTGGTGTGCACAAGTTTTTGCTGATGGGCGAACCCGATCAGATTGAGCTTGCGGAGCGCACGGTAGCGGATGCTTTCCCCGAGTTGGTTGCTGTTCGCTCGTCACCGATTCTTTGTGAGATTATGAACGGTCAGGTGTCCAAGGCGGAGGGCGTTCGTGTGATATGCGAACACTTTGGAGTATCTCCTGACGATGCAATTGCGTTTGGTGATGGCCATAACGATATCGACATGCTGCGGGCTGTGCCCCAGAGTTTTGCGGTGGCGAATGCCGTGGATGAAGTAAAAGATGTGGCAGCGCATGTGTGTGCATGGTCGAACGATGAAAACGGCCTTGGACGTACGGTTGAGGAGTTGCTGAACACACCCGAATAGGCGGCACGAATGTGCCAGTTGTTGGTGGGCTCGTGATGGGCACGCTGCGCTGTGCCCGCATCGGATTCGCACGGTTGCGGTCCTTAGGGTCCCGCGTGTTTCTTCAGCGCCTGCCCATGCTTGGCGCTGATAGTGTAAGGATGCAACAGCCACGCAGATTTGGCTGGTGGCAACCGTTGCGGCGGTGCATGCCGACGCATTGCGGTACCATGACGAGGAATTGCCAAACAGAAAGGTTGATGCATGGGAAAACGTGCGCGGACAAAGGGTCGTTCTGCGGGGGGAGAGCGCCGGCGCCGGAAGGGGCAGGGCTTCGAGGCATCCTCTGCCGCCCTGCCCGCTATCGAAGCGCTGCACGACCTTCCGACGTTTTCCGATTTCTGCATTGGCGCTGCGCAGCTTGAGGCCTTCGAGAAAGCGCGCACGGCCACGGAGGCGCCAGACGAGATGCAAATTGGCTGCGTGGTGCGCCTAGACCGCGGATTCCCGCTGGTGGTGACGGCAGACGATCGCTTCCGCGCGGAACATGCCGTGGGGTTTGCCAAGCAAAACAAGGAAAAGGATGACGGTCTGCTGCCGGCGGTGGGCGACCGCGTGATGGTGCGCCGCGCGCCCGGGCACGACATGGGCGTTATCGAGATGGTGCTGCCGCGCCGTACCGCGTTTGAGCGTTGGCGCGGAAAGAACCGCGGCGAGCGTCAAGTGCTCTGCGCAAATGTGGACACGGTGCTTATTGTTCAGGCCCTGGGTGCTGGTGAGGTGCTGCTAGGGCGCGTGGCGCGTTCGCTCGTGCTCGCGCGCGACTGCGGGGCGGCGCCGGTGGTGGTGCTTACCAAGGCGGACCGCTGTGAGCCGGCCGAGGTTGAGCATGAGCTGGAGCGCGTGCAACGCCTGGTGGGACCAGAGGTGCCTGTATTGGTGACTTCATCTGCCGAGGGCCGCGGCCTGGAGCAGGTGCGTTCTGCGGTGCCTGCGGGCGCGTGCGCCATGATTCTGGGCGAGTCGGGGGCGGGCAAGTCGACCCTGCTTAACGCACTGCTTGGCCACGAGGCCTTGGCGACAGGAGCGGTGCGCGAGCGTGATGACGCGGGCCGTCACACAACCGTTGCGCGCGTGATGGTTGCGCTGCCGGGCGATGCTGGCGTGATCGCCGACGCGCCGGGTCTGCGCAGCTTGCCGCTCGTGGGGCACGAGCGCGGGCTTGCGCTTACATTCCCCGAGGTGGTGCAGGCGGCGCGGGCATGTCGATTCTCGGACTGCACCCACACGCATGAGCCGGGCTGCGGGGTGCGCGCAGCGGTTGAGGCGGGTGATATCGACCAGGTGCGCCTTGATGCGTTTCTAGCCCTGGCGGCCGAGATGCGCGTGAGTGCACAGAGCCTCGACCCGGATATTCATATTTAGGGCGGTTTGCGAAGTCGGGCGTCGATGCGCCTCTCGTTTCCGGTTGCCCCTCCTGCCACCTTGCGTCGATGCGTAAGGGGGCTGGCGGATGGAGGTGCTCGTCTCGCATTGCGCCGCGCTCGCTCCGGGTTCCTTCAGCATGCAAAAGTGAGGTGGAGATGCGATCTGCCTCAACGCGCATATCGCCCTGTTTTCCCAGGCGCCGCGACATATCCGCAGGTCGCTTTCCCCGCATGGTATCTGGTGAGCGGAACGGGTGGGAACATTTTGGGAAGATGCACGTAAGGTCGTGCTCAAGTTTCTCAAGTTCAGCCCGGGTGGGCGGGCGTTCCTTCTGACAATGAAGATGCAGACAGGTTTGTTCCAAGCTGCGTCGATGTCTGGAGGGGCCGCGGTGAAACGAAGCGTGCGCATAGCGATAAGTCTCGCATGTGGGGTGCTGGCAGGTCTTGTGGCCTATGGATATGCCGAAGACGTTCAGGCGCAGGCCGCGCAGGAGCGCGAGGAGTTGCTTGCGCGTTTTGGTGACGAGATGACCGAGGTGTGCGTTGCCACGCGCGATATCGACCGCGGCGAGCTGCTTGACGAAACCAATGTTGCGGTTGAGGAATGGGTGGCGGGCCTTGTGCCCGATCAGGCTCCTACCTCGTTGAATGATGTGGTGGGGCAGCAGGCAACCTCCAACATCCCTGCGCATGCTGTGCTGAGCCCTGTATATCTTGAGCGGGCCGATAGTGCGCTTGAGGTTCCCAGCGGCATGGTGGCAGTTTCGGTTGCGGTGGATGAGGAGCATGCCGTGGGAGGCGCGGTATCTCCTGGCGACAACGTGGATGTCTACGTGGCGCAGGATGGCCTGGCCAACCGTTTATGTTCGGCCCAGGTAATAGATACCAGCGTGCAAACAGCGGAAACAACTGGAGATGCCATTGCATGGGCAACGCTTGCTGTAGCGCCCGAACGTGTTTCTGAGCTATTGGCAGCAACGGCAAAGGGTGCGGTGAGTTTGGCCTTGCCGGCTCTTGAGTCCACAGGCGCTACGGAGGGTGGTGCATGATGCGAGCGGTTTGGATAGCGTGCTGCACAGACGAGGGCGGTGCCCTCGTGTACGACGAGATTTTGAAGCGCGACCCAACGGCACAGGTGTTGCGCGTGTGCGATGTGGATACGCTGCGTTCTATGGTTGCAGCGTTTACGCAGGTGGCAGGCGTGATTATCCGTCTTCATGGCTTGCCCTTCTTGGATGTTGAACGCTCTGTAGAGGAAATTTCGCGTGTTGCCCACGTGGGGCGAGTAGTCATCATGGTCGATGCGGCCGCGCTGAGCGGGTCTGCACGGCTGTTTCAAGCTGGGGCGGCAGAGGTGGTAGCCGAGCATGCGGTTGCACCAGTGTCTGCTCGAGTACATGGGACCAATGCGGAAAGGGTTATTCCCGCGAACTGTGTGCATCCTGGCCATGATGATGCATCCGGGCGGCAACGCGCCTTCGTTGAAGCTGGATCTGAAACGCACCTTGTAGGAAACGCTGAGCCGCCCGGATGGGCTCGTGATGAAGGGGCGGTTGAGTCCGTAGAAGAAGTATGGAGTTCGCAATCTACACGGGCCGCATTGTCTGACCATCCGGCTCAGGCAGCGCAGGCGTTGCCGTTCAATCCCTATGTGCCGCAGCAGAAGGTGGAAGAGCCCGTGCCATCGTCCCCTGCGCCAGCCACGCGGAGTGCATCCGATTCTGGGGAGGCAGCGCACGTGCAATCCTCATGGCAACCACAGGTATCGCGCGAGGCGCAGCCTGCGGGCGGCGCACCGATCATCACGGCGCTTTCAGGCCGTGGAGGCTGTGGCGCCACCACCATCATCGCTTGCATGGCTTACCTTGCGGCTAATCAGGGCCTGCGTACAGCTGTTGTTGATTTGGATCTTATGGTGGGCAATCTCTACGACGTGATGGGCGTGGAGCATCTGAGCGATTTGGGCCAGCTTCTGGCGGCTGCCCAGACAGGTCGGCTCGATGAGGATGACCTTATGCGAACAGCTATGCGCGTAGGGCCCAACATGACGCTCTGGGGTCCGCTTGCCCTGCCTGAGCAGGCGGAAAGCATGGGGCCAGCGGTTGAGCTGCTGCTGGGCACGCTGCGGGGCGAGGCAGATGTGGTGCTTGTTGATACAGCGACCTCGTGGAGTGATGCGGTGGCTGCTGCCGTTGCGATGAGCGATCGGTGTCTTATGATTGGCAGCTCAGCACCCTCCACGGTAACCTCGCTTACACGCATCATGGAGCTTGCCGCTCGCATAGGTGTGCCGCGTACGCGGATGACCTCGGTGTTCAATCGCTTGGGTGCACCGGGCTGCGGCGAGGATGATGCCATGCGCTTTGAGGTTTCGGTGGCGCTGGGCTCGCGGGCGCGTGTTGCCGACGGCGGCAACGATGTGCGCGAGCTGATGTCGTTCGGCAACACTGCCTCGCTCCTTGATCGGCCGGGGCCGTTTTCCGCAAGCCTTAAGGCGCTCACGCGCGATGTTCTTCTTGAGCTGGGATGTTCGGTGGGCGAGATGTCCGCCTCTGAGCCGGCCGAGCCTCATGCGCGCCTACGTCTGCCGTGGCATAAAGTTGATGGCGGTGCGTCATGAGCGTGCAGGAGCGCATAGCGCGAGCGCAGGGTGCATCGCCGCGTCGTCATGAAGGCATCATGCGCCGGCGTGAAGTGGTGCGTGCTGTAAAACAGGGTGTTTTGGAGCGCATCGGTTTTGCCGAGGTGGCGCACATCGTGATGACGCAAAGCATCGAAGAGGTGCGCACCGAGCTGCGGCCGGCGGTCGAGGCGGTGCTCAATGCCCAAACCAGCTCGATGGAGGCCTTGCCGGCGGGTGCGGTTGAGCGCGACGCTGTTGTATCTGAGGTGCTTGACGATATGGCGGGCTTGGGCCCGTTGCAGCCACTGCTCGAAGATGACACGGTGAGCGAGATAATGGTGAACGGTTGCGGCGCGACGTTTTTTGAGCGCGCGGGCGTGCTGCATCCGCTGGGCAGGCTTTTTGAGAGCGATGAGCAGATTCGCATCCTTATTGACCGCATCATTGCCCCGCTGGGTCGGCGTATCGACGAGCGCAGCCCCATTGTGAACGCGCGCCTTAAGAGTGGCTACCGCGTAAATGCTGTCATCCCGCCTATTGCGATTGATGGGCCCGTGCTTACCATCAGAAAGTTTTCGGACCGCATCACCTCGCTTGAAGAGCTGGTGCGGCTGGGGTCGCTGCCGGCATGGTATGCACAGCTGCTCTCATTTGCCGTGCGGCTGCGTCAGGATCTTGCGGTGGCGGGTGGAACGGGTTCGGGCAAGACAACGCTGCTCAATGCGCTTTCGTGCGAGATTCCCACGTCTGAGCGCATTGTGACCATTGAAGACTCCGCGGAGCTCAAGTTTTCTCGTCATCCCCATGTGGTGCGCCTTGAAGCGCGTGCCGCCTCGATTGAGGGGGAGGGTGCCGTGACCATTCGCGACCTGGTGACAAATGCGCTGCGTATGCGCCCGGATCGCATCGTGGTAGGTGAGGTGCGCGGTGCTGAGTGCATCGACATGCTGCAGGCCATGAACACAGGTCACGATGGGTCGCTTACTACCCTGCATGCGGGTACGGCGGAAGAGACGGTGGTGCGCCTGACACTCCTTGCTCGATACGGCATCAATCTGCCAAGCGAACTCATTGAGGAGCAGATTGCCATGGCGCTCGACGGGATTGTGATGTCAGAACGTCGGGCAGATGGGCGCCGTTTTGTTTCGTCGTTTTCTGGCGTAAGGCGTGGGAATGAAGGGGGCGTGCAGCTCGAGCGTTACATCTCGTTTGATACCGCAGAAGAGCGATGGACACTTGAGCGCGAGCCGCCGTTTGTAGAGCAGGCGGTGCGTGAGCGCCGATTGCGTGCAGGGGAGGTGGAGGCATGGAGGTCGCAATGCCCCTGGTAGTGGGCGCACTCGTAACGTGTGCCGTAGGGGCGATGTTTGCAAGTGTGGTTCCCGGCGGGCGAGGCGGAACGGCAGGGCTTGCAGGTGCACCTAATACAGGTATTTTGGCGCGTTGGGCATATGCCCTGGCTGCCTGGATGCCCGAGCGCTTGGCGAACGCCGAGGCGTTTCGCGCGGTAGTGCGTGAAGCGTATGCCGTGGCGAGCGCGCTTCCCGGATGGGGCGCAGACGCTTCCTCGCCAGAGGGTGCACCCAGCCGCGAAACGCTTCGCATGGGATTTGGCGCCCTCATGATGGGGAGTGGTGTTGGAGCAGCGCTGGGTGCTGTGGCGGCGCTCTCTCCTTGGGGCGCGATGGTGGGCTTTGCGTTTCCTGCTGCATGGTGCGCTGCGGCTGCGGGTAGGCACCGGCACGACGAGCGACAGCGTATCGAGGCCGCTATGCCCGAAGCGTTTAGGGCGCTTGCCATCTCGCTTGGCTCGGGCCATTCGCTTACCCAGGCCATGCGATTTGTGGGCAGTCATGCCGAAGAGCCAGTTCGTACCGCGTTTTTGCGCGTCGCCTTTTCCATGACCTGTGGCATCTCGGCCCATGAGGCGCTGGACGATATGCTTGAGCGCCTTCCGGCACCGGGACTGGAGCTGGTTTCCCTGGCACTCACCGTGTCACAGCGCACGGGTGCGCCGCTTAAAGATTTGCTTGCCGATGCTGCGAATACCGTGGGCGAACGCATCGAGCTTACGCGTCGGCTTGACGTTAAAACATCGCAGGCACGTATGTCGGCACGCATGGTGGCGCTTATGCCCATTGCCATGATCTGTTTGCTCACGTTGTTCTCGCAGGATTTTCGGAGCGGTATTGCCACCTTCACCGGCATGTTTTCGCTGATGGTGGCTGCGGCTCTAAACATCTGCGCTTGGCTCATTATCCGCCGCATTATGGAGGTGAAGATCTAATGCCAGAAGCGTTGTGGCGTGGTGGCGCTATTGCCGGCTTTGTTGCTGCGGCCGTCGCAGCAGCGCCTCTCTGGAGCGAGCCGGATCGGACATGGCTTAAGGGCATATGCGGCCGCGTCACAGCATGGTTGACACGCCTGGTGCTCAAGCCGGCGCGCGATGTTGCAGACCGTGTGATAACCGCGACGGGGCATGAGCGTGCATTGGCATCGCTCGGTGAGGCCTGCGAGATGATCGACGTGGTGCGCCTGGGGCTTTCGGCAGGGCTTTCGTTTGATGCGGCGCTGGAGCTCTACTGTACTGGACGCGAGAGCGCGTTGACACGCCGGATGGGGGAGGCCATGCTTGCGTGGCGCATGGGGGTGAGTACGCGCGAAGAGGCGCTGCTGGCTGCGGCGCGCGACAGCGGTGTGCGGGCGCTCGAGTCATTTGCCACGGTTTCTTCTCAGGCGATCGAGTTGGGTGCTCCGCTTGCAGAGACGTTGGCTGGTCAGAGCCGTGAGATTCGGGCAGCTCATCGTGCTGCTGTGGAGCGCGAGATTGAGCGCGTGCCGGTGAAGCTGCTTATCCCCACGGGAACGCTCATTTTGCCAGCGCTGTTGTTATCCATTATTGGCCCGCTGCTTGCGGCAAGCGGGATGGTGTGAGGAGGTTGCCATGACAAAGGGAATGACCAAGAACGTGATGGTGCGAAAACAGGTGGATGCCGCTGTACGTGAGGGCTCTGCAAGTCCAAAGCGCTTTGGTATGTTTACCGGGCGTTGTGCGATTCGGCTGCGTGATGTGATGCGTGGGGTCGCTTTGGAGGAACGCGCTCAGGGCACAACGGAGTACGCCATCTTGGTGGGGGTGCTGGTGGTGATCGCCATCCTTGCCATCATCGCGTTTCGTGACAAAGTGAGCGAGCTGTGGGACGCCATCGCCTCCGGCATCAACAGCCTATAGGAGTAGGTTTTCTCGCGCATGGCGGCTCGTTGTCGGGGTGCTCTTCGAGCAGGCGCTCGCCACGTGGTCGCGCGAAGGGGTGGTTGTGGTTGCTGCCCCCTGCGTTGTGTTTGATGGCTGGTGTGCTGGCGTGGTGGGCGGGAGGGCACGTTGCCGATGTGGAACAAAGCGTGCCATCAACTCCCGTGGCATCAGAGCGCGCAGCAGGTACCTCATCAGACGCGGCAGATGCCGATACCGGTGAGACAGTTGTCGACGGAGCACCTCTTCAAGATCGGGATACCGAGACGGGCGTAGACATGTGGGGGCAGCTCCTTGGCCAGGCAGATGAGGTCAAGGCGTCTTCGACGGATACCTTCTTGTCTGATCTGACTGCATGCGAGGATGCCCGGCAGCAGGATGTCACAGCCGTTGCATGGACATCCGAACAGGCGCTTTCAGACCTTGCGAGCGACGTTGTTCGGGCGTATCGCGCGAGCGGCTCCATGGAGTTGCTTACCAGCGGCTATTTGGACCTTAAGGGTCATGCGTGGGGCGCGGTGCTCCTTGACGAGGGGGGATGGGTAGACGTTGCGGTTGTGGCATCGCTTGAAGATGCGGAAACGTCGCAGGCGCGCATTGCTCGTTTGTGGCCGCGGGATTCGTGAGGGGTGAGCAGTATGGCGGTGTCGAGAGCGCGGCAGATGGAACGGGGGAGGGCAGTTGCTCGGGTCCGGATGCATGTGGGCCAGAGTGCTTCTGAGCTTGCTCGTGAAGTACATGCTCAGGCAACGCTGGAATATGCGCTGACCGTTCTTGCACTTCTTGCCATGGTGGTTGTGTTAGCGCTCATATGGCGTGCCGGGGAGGAGGGCATATTTGTGCATCTGGTTGAAGAGGCTGCTTCGCACGCGCTTTCGGCATGGGGCGCGTTTGATATTGCACTCTACTGAATCATCCGAATCGTTTCTGCGTCCTGTCGCTCCGGATGATGCAACGTCGTGCTTCTTGCTCGTCCGAGCACGCCTATTCCCACGTGTGTCTATGCGCAAAGTAAGCCACCTGTTCGTTGAGACCCGTGCGCAGGCAACTGTGGAGGCCGCTATGCTCCTACCTGCTTTCCTCACGCTCTTGCTGTTGGTATTGCAGCCGGTATGTGTGCTCTACACCCGTTCTGTCATGGAGTCGGCGGCATCTGAGACCGCGCGCATCATGATCACCACCACGAGTGAGGCGGATTCCTGTGAAGCCTTTGCCATGCGGCGCCTTGCGGCGGTTCCGAATCTCTCAATCTTTCACGCGGGTGGCCCCTTGTCGTGGGAAGTTGAGCTGAACGGCGCCAGCGGTGAGAGCGATGAAGTGCATGTGGCAATTACGGGCACGGTGACACCGCTGCCGATACTGGGGGCATTTGTGGGGGCGTTGGGTGCCACAAACGCTCAGGGTGATGTTGAGATGCGGGTAGAGGTTTCGTATCCGGGGCGGCCTACCTGGTTGGAGGGGAGTTATGAAACGTGGATTGAAAAGTGGGGTTGACCTCTTTATACGGGAGGACGGCGCCTACACCACGCTGGCATCGGCGGTTTCGCTGCTTGTCGTACTCGCGCTCCTTTTCTCGGCTGTTACGGCTACCTGGAGCATGTCGCGTGCAGGTGATGTGCAGGTTGCGGCTGATGCGGGGGCTCTTGCTGGCGCCAATGTGGTGTCGTCCTATCACACGGCAGCAACGGTGGTGGACGCAGCAACCCTGAGCATGGGGCTTACGGGGCTCTGCGTGGTAGGGACAGGTCTTGTGGGCCTGCTCATTCCGGGAGTAAATGCCCTTGGTGCCGAGACAGTACAAGCGGGCATTCGTATGATCGAAACGCGCAATTCGTTTGCAGCCTCAGCCTCGCGTGGTCTGAAAACAGTGGAAAAGGCCCTGCCGTACCTCATTGCCGCTAACGCCACGCGCACCATTTCAGCGCAGAGCGGCGAGGCGGTAACGTATGCCGGTACGGCGCTTGCGGTTCCGCGCGAATCGGCGTCTGAGTTCCCGGCGCTTGAGGGTGAGACCGTGCCCACCGAGGCGCTCGATGAGGCATCGCAGCAGCTTGATATTGCTGCGGACAACCTTGAGGAGGCGACTGAGGCAACCGCGCGTGCCAAGGAAGAAGCCTGGCTTGCCGATTGTGGGCGTGATGGCGCCAATATGCAGGAGCGTGCCGCCAAGCTTGCGGGGCTCTCAGCCGTCGAGAACCCCGATTACGCCTCGTCGATTACGTGGGAACCCCAGGTAGGGCTCGACCGCGCCCGCAGCTATTATCGTGCGCGTCTAGAGCGGGAGGCACCTGAGGGCTCAAGCGTGGAGGAGCAGGTCAATTCTGCCGCCCGCGCGTTTTTCTACCAGTATGCGCTCGAGGAGCTTGAGGGCGCAGCGATTGTAGAGACCGAGGATGGCGTGGTGTCAACGGTGCCCTTGCTGCCGCGCAATACCGATGAGGTGCGGGCGACCTCGCTGTATACCGATGCCGTATGGCCGTCGAGTGTTGAGGCGGATGGCATTGCGCTGCATTACTCGTCATCCTGCCCTGGTGCTACTGGTGCGTCAGGCCCTACGCTGGCGCTTTCGGCAATCGATGCAGGTGAGGCCCGGGAATGCCCTGTGTGCCACTTCAGCGTGGGCGATGTGGGCAAAACGCCCGCGGCGTCTACCTCTATCGACAACGGGTTCGAATACCATCTGCGTGCATATACTCAGGCGCTTGACGTTTATGTTGCCTGTCGCAATGAAGAGTTGGCGCTTGAGCGAGCTGCCCGGGCGCAGGGCGAGCGCTCAAACAGTGCGTTTGAAGAGGCGCTTTCGGTGCTTGCGGGCAAGCGGCCAAGCATTGCTCCCCCGGGGCGGTACGGGTGTGTTGCCGTGGTGGCTTCGGGCGAAATCTCTTCATCGGATGCCATTCAAGCTCAGTTTACAGATACCGTTGATCTTGAACGGCGAGGTGCCATATCCGCCGCAGCGCTCGCTCCCGATGCTGCAACCTCCGAGAACAATGTGCTCTCGCAGTTTTTTGCCGGGCTCAAAGAACGCTCGGGTGGCGCGGGCGTCGCAGGCTTGGTGGATGACGTGATGGGCCTGTGGGGCGACCTGCTTATGGCCTATGGTGATGCGGCCTCGGGCCTTTCGAGCGTTATGGACAAGCTGCTGGGTGGTCTCTCTTCATTTGGTATGGGGCCACTTGCACAATGGTTGGGCGATACGCTGGATAGTACGGTGCGTTCTCTTGGCTTTGAGCCGGTTGACTTGGACACGCGCAAGCCGGTGCTGGTGGATTCCAGCAAGGTGCTTGCCCATTCGGATGTTACCAGTGCCCAAAAGCTGCAGGAGGGGCTGCGTTCGATTGCGTTGAGCACCACCGATCCTGCGGCGCTTGCACAGGCTGTGGGATATGAGGTGGGGGAGCGTGTGGCGCAGACGGAGTTCACCCTTGCGGAGATACCCTTGCCGGGTGGAGGCTCAATTCCGTTGACCATACGCTTGGGAGATTTGCTTGATGCGGTGGGAGGTGGATGATGGCACCGGTGCGAAGGGGAACGCTTCCGGTCGATCGTGGGGGCGCGAGTACTTTGTCGCGCGGGCAGGGCACAACCGCCGAGCCCGGTGGTCGGTGCTGCGTGCACGCGTGCACTCGTTTGCGGCGCCATACCCTGCTGCGCGAGGAGCGGGCGCAGGCTGTAGTGGAGATGGCGGATGTGACGCCGGTGCTCATCATAGTGGCTCTCATCGTGTATAACGTTATGCTCTTTACGGCGGCTTCCGCCCGTTTTGACCGCATTGCGCCTGACATCGTAATTGCCCACGGGGTGTCCCCGTCAGGCAATGCCGTGGGTGACGTCGGGGCATCTGCGGCAACTGTGGCAAGCGCGCTGGAGGAGGCTATGGCATTCTACCCCGTATCCGTTGAGGTTGAGGCATCAGGCGGAGGCGAGGATGCGGATACCATCTTCTCGCTGGTGGGCGCTCCGTGTACCTATCACTGTGTGATGCGCCTGCACCCGTGGCCAAGTGGTCTTTCCATAGCCGGGGTGAGTTTGGGTGCGCCCGTTACGCTCGACCATGAGCGCGCGGTTACGGTCGATCCTTGGCGTTCGGGCGTGGTGGTGTAGATGGCAGCAGATAGCTGGGGTGAGCGTGAGGTGGCGGATGTATGCCACACGCTGGGTTGGCATCCTGCCGAGGTGCGGATTGCTACCACCTGGTGCCAGCGTCTAGGAGGCCTTATCCCGCGTTCGTGGAGCCTCCACGCACGCGGGGTACGGTCCGTCCTGCGGGCGGGCAATGATTTGCGCGCCCTTTCTCGCTCGCTTGATTATTCCGTGCATGAAAAGGCGTCTGCAACAGTCGAAATTGTCATGTGCTTCCCCCGGTGCAACTCGGTGCACACGTGGTTCATGTGCCATGCCATCGACGTGGTGTTCCTGAGCAGGGAAGGCTCTGTGTTGCAATACGAGCATGCCGTGCCGCCCGGAAAGGTGTGCACCTGTAGGCAGGCGTGGGCGATATTGGAGCGCTTTCGCGTGCCCTAGAAGGGGTAAGCGAGACATGTGGACTCACCGCGGAGATTTAAACGGAAAAAAGGGGGCGTTGATCTGCGTTGACGACCCTAAATCAGACACATTTTTTGTCCTATAAGCCCAAGCTTATCAGCCTCGTGAGCGCGACATAGCAAAAGAGCCACCCGAAGGTGGCTCTGGCATTGCGATGGTGGTCAGAGAGGGAGTCGAACCCCCGACACGAGGATTT
>DVID01000003.1 GCA_018711625.1 Candidatus Limicola stercorigallinarum
ACCAGAGGCAGCGCTGGAACAACTTTTTCGCAAACGTAAAGGCTTCATCAAGCTTTTCTGCCGCGGGTATTTCGGCGCGATACAACCCCTATAACTGGTGTGAACTATACTTCGAGTAGTTGTAGTTAAAACACGCGAGCGTGCGCCACCAAGGCGTGAAAGCAGGAGCATCATGGCTAAGAACGCTGACAAAAAAGCGAAGGACAAAAAGAAAGCTAAGGCTGGAGTAACCGAGATCGCCCCGGCGGATCGTCACGATTACTCGTACACGCAAAACCGCGAGCTCAGCTGGCTGCGGTTTGATAACCGCGTGCTTGACGAGGCCTTTGATGAAACGGTACCGCTGTTTGAGCGCATCAAGTTTGCAGCCATCTTTGAATCGAACCTCGACGAGTTCTTTATGATCCGCATCGGAGGCCTCTCCGACTTGGCCACCCTAAAGCACCAGCCGGTGGACAACAAGAGCAATATGACCCCCTCCGAGCAGATCGACCGCGTGTTTGAAGCGCTGCCGCCTCTTTGGAACAAGGCGGCAGACGTGTTCATGCGCATTGAGGCGGCGCTGGCTGAACGCGGCCTTGAGCGCATGACGCCGGACACCCTCTCGGGCGACGACCGCACCT
This sequence comes from Candidatus Limicola stercorigallinarum, assembly GCA_018711625.1. Classification (GTDB taxonomy): domain Bacteria; phylum Actinomycetota; class Coriobacteriia; order Coriobacteriales; family Coriobacteriaceae; genus Limicola; species Limicola stercorigallinarum. Next base: position 624 of record DVID01000003.1, read on the forward strand.
TTGTGGAGCGCTACTTCCAGGCCTACGTCTCCCCTGTTATCTCGCCGCTCGTCATCGACCCGCGCCATCCCTTCCCCAACCTGCGCAACGGCGCGCTTTATTTGGTATGCGCCCTCGACAGCGCCGAAGAGGGGCGGCTCCTGGGCCTTATCGAGATTCCGCCGTCAATGACCCGCGTGGTCGAGATTCCCAGCCACACCGGGGCGTATCGCTACATCTTGCTTGAAGACATCATCCTCACGTGCCTTTCGAGCTGCTTTGGTTCGTATGTGCCACTTGACCGCGCTGTGATCCGCGTTATCCGCAATGCCGATATCGACCCCGATGGCGAAGGTGTTGAGGAGGACGAGGACTATCGCCAGCACATGAAGCGCATCCTCAAGAAGCGCTTGCGCCTGCAGCCGGTGTGCCTCAATGTGAGCGGCACGCTCGAGCCCGACACCTTAAAGACCATCCGCAAGTCGCTTGGCCTCTCCAACCGTGCTGTTCTTACGCGCGATATCCCGCTTGACCTGGGATTTGTATACGGCTTGGAGAATCATATTCCCGAAGCATGGCGCAAGGAGCTTTTGTTCACGCCGTTCCGTCCGCAGCCAAGCCCCATGTTTGAGCCGGGCCGTGCAATAGCCGAGCAGGTGATTGAGGGCGACAAGCTCCTGTTCTACCCCTACGAGTCTATGAACACGCTGCTCGACCTCATGCACGAGGCGGCGTTTGATGATGCCTGCATATCGATGCGCATCACGCTCTACCGCGTGGCCAAGCAATCGCGCCTCTGCGAAGCGCTCATCGATGCCGCCGAGAACGGCAAAGAGGTCACCGTCCTCATGGAGCTCCGCGCGCGCTTTGACGAGCAGAACAACATCGAGTGGGCCGAACGCCTGGAAGAGGCCGGCTGCACCGTGATCTACGGCTCCGAGGGCTTCAAGTGCCACTCGAAGATCTGCCAGATCACGTACCGCCATGGCATGGCGCTCACGCGCATCACCTTGCTGGGCACGGGCAACTTCAACGAGAAGACCGCGCGCCTGTACTCGGACTTCATGCTCATGACGGCGCATCCGGGCATCGGCGAGGACGCCAACTCGTTCTTCCGCAACCTTTCGCTCGGCAACCTGCGCGGTCACTACCGGTATCTGGCGGTAGCGCCTGCGGGGCTCAAGCCCATGGTCATGAACGGCCTCAATCGCGAGATAGAACGCGCCCTTGCCGGCGAGCCCGCGCGCGTGTTTTTCAAGATGAACTCGCTCACCGACCGCGAGATTATCGATAAGATTGCCGAGGCCTCGCAGGCGGGCGTAGAGGTGCAGATGATCATCCGCGGCATCTCGTGCTTGCTGCCCGGCATTCCCGGCAAAACCGAGAATGTGCACATCCGCTCCATCGTGGGCCGGTTCCTGGAGCATGCACGCGTGTACTCGTTTGGCGTGGATAGCGACATCATCTACCTTTCGTCGGCCGACATGATGACCCGCAACACCGAGCACCGTGTGGAGATTGCCTACCCCGTGCTCGACCCCGCCTGCCGCGAGCTTGTGCAGGGGTATATGCAGGCGCAGCTCAACGACAACGTCAAAGCGCGGACGCTCTCCAACTTGGGTGCCTGGGAGCCGGTGCAGCGCACGGAGGACGAGCAGCCGTTTAACTCACAGGAGTTTTTGCTTGAGCAGGCCTATCGCAGGGCGCAGGAGGCGCGCACAGGAGACGGCGCCCCCAAGCGCGCCAAGGTTGCTCTGGGCGCGCGCGAAAACGAGGCGGCCGTGGAGATGCTGCGCACCGCCGAGGAGGAAACGCGTGTGCAGGAGGAGGCGGCCGAGGTGACCGGGGCACCTGCGCGCGAGGATGCTGCCGCGCCGATTGCCGAGGCAACCACCCAGCCCGCACCTAAGGAGGAGATCTCCGTGCAGGCCACACTCATTGAGCCTCCCGCGGAGGGCGAGGATGTCCAGGAGCCTGCCGAGCCGGCTGCGACAAAGGCCGCTGCCCGCAAGACCACCCTTGCCAAACGTCAGCCTGGCCGGCTCCGCCAAGGCCTTGCGCTCATTGGTCTCGGCATCAAGACCCTCATTGCGGGCGCACCTGACAAACGCTAGCGCGATAGGCACCCGCAGGAAACCGGGAGTCGCACAACATCGGCGGGATACGCCACATGAAGGCTCGGGGCCATGCGTTCAAACGCGCGTGGCTCCGAGCCCTTTGTGGCACCGTTGAGCGGAACACGCTACACTGATTGCGCAGCATCCAGGGTAGGAGGAGCCTCATGAAACTCACCATCGAACGCATGGCGTATGGCCCCGACGGGCTTGCGCACACCCCCGAAGGCAAGGCGGTTTTTGTTGCCGGCGGTATCGCGGGAGATGTCGTTGAGGCGGAGGCTGATCGCGAGGAAGCGTCCCTGATACGCGCCCACGCCACCGCCATCTTGGAGCCCTCACCCGACCGTGTTGAGCCTCCCTGCCCCTTCGTGGGGGTATGCGGTGGCTGCCCCTGGGGTGCCATGGCGCGCCCGGCACAGCTGGCGGCCAAGGAAGAGAACCTGCGCAACGCGCTCATACGCATCGGCTCGTTCAGCGCCGAGGAAACCGATGCCTTGGTGCAGCCCATCCGTGCAGGCAAAGACGCGTGGGGCTATCGCAACAAGGTAGAGCTGGCACCGCACCACGTGAACGGTCGTTTTAAGCTGGGCATGCACGCCCGCATGGGCAACGATATCGTAAGCGTCGACCGCTGCCCCCTCTTTGAGAAGAAGTTCCCTCGCGCCGTGAAATCGGTGTCGGGCGCCCTCTCTTACCTGGGCAATTCGCGCGATCTGGGCTTGGAACGCGTAGGCCTGCGAGCCAGCCGGCGCACCGGCGCACTTGAAGTGGCGCTCTGGACCCCCACCGGCGGCTTCCCACGGGCGCAGGTAGCACGCGTGCTCACCGATGCCCTCAAGCCCACCGGCATTGTGCGCGTTATGAGCAAGGGCGAGAAGCGCGCCCGTCGCGTGAGCAAGGTCGAGCTGCTCGAAGGCGTGAGCACCTGGAGCGAGCAGATCGCAGGCTCTGAGATGCGCATCTCGGCACCCTCGTTCTTCCAAGTCAACACCGCTGCCGCAGAGATTCTTATCGACCTTGTGCTGGAAGCGCTCAACCCTCAGCCCGACGAGCTTGCCATCGACCTCTATTGCGGCGCCGGAACCTTCACCGTGCCTCTGGCGCGCCACACCGAATTCGTAGCCGCCGTTGAAGCCTATGGCCCTGCCGTGCGCGACCTGCGTCACAATCTTGAGCGCCTAAAAATCGACAACGTCGATGTCATCGGCGGAGATGCGGTGCATGAATTCCCCGACCAAGATGCCGACGTTCTGGTGGTGGATCCGCCGCGCGCTGGTCTGGATTCTGAGGCTGTCGAACTCATTGCCTCCACGTCTGCCCGTGATGTGGCCTATGTGTCGTGCGACCCGGCAACGCTCGCCCGCGACCTCGCCCGCTTCCGCGCTGAGGGCACCTTCCGCGTGGTCTCGGCAACGCCGGTTGATCTTTTCCCGCAGACCTTCCACGCAGAAACGGTGGCGCACCTCACCCGGCAGGCATAAGCCAACTCGCGCGCCAATACAACGTACTTCCCAATATTTCCGGGCCTACGGCGAGATTGCTCCTGTACGCACGGGCATTCTGGGTATAAACGCTCACAGGGACCCCCAGGAAAGGAATGTCTATGTCTGCTGTAGCCGTACTCGTTGCTGACGGTTTTGAAACCATCGAGTGCCTGACGATGATTGACGTGCTGCGCCGCGGTGGCGTACGCGCCATGCTGGTATCCATCATGGCCACACGTGAAGCCGTAAGCTCGCAACAGGTGAACATTGTGTGCGACGCCACCCTCGACGAAGTGGATATGAACGAGTTTGACTACATCGTGCTGCCGGGCGGTATGCCGGGCACCACCAATCTGGGGCGTGACCAGCGTGTTTGCGAGCTCGTACGCGAGTTTGCCGCCAACAAGCACGTAGCTGCCATCTGCGCCGCCCCCTCCATTCTGGGTGATTTGGGCCTGCTTATTGGCCGCAAAGCAACGTGCTTCCCCGGCTTTGAGTCGTCCTTCCCGGCGGGCACCTATGCCGGTGGCAAGACCGTTATCGTGGACGGCAATATCATCACCGCCTCCGCCATGGGGCAAGCACTGCCCTTCGCCCTCACCGTGCTGGGCGACATCGCCGGTGAGCGCGCCGTTGAGAAGGTGCGCGAGGGCATTCAGCTATGATTCTGGCCTCACAATCGCCCCGTCGTATCGAGCTTATGCGCGAGGCGGGATTTGACCCAACGATCATTCCAGCAGACATTGACGAGACACCCCAACCCGGTGAAGACCCCATCGCGCTGGTGGGACGTCTTGCCACAAGCAAGGCTCAAGCTGTAGCCCAGGCACACGCCGCGCCGGATGAGCTCGTGGTGGCAGCAGACACCATCGTCACCCTTGATGGCAAGGTGCTGGGCAAGCCGGTCGATGCAGCTGACGCACGCCGCATGTTGCAGCTCCTCTCAGGCCGCACACACCAGGTGGCTACCGGCGTGTGCATTGTGCGCGCCGGCGACAGCGAGCCGCCAACCTCGTTTGTTGATGTAACAGACGTCACGTTCTTCCCGCTCACTGAAGCCGAGATCGACCAGTATGTTGCGAGCGGCGAGCCTATGGACAAAGCAGGAGCCTACGGTATCCAGGGCATAGGCGGACGCATGCTCGTGCGCGGCATCAACGGCGACTTCTACACCGTTATGGGCCTTCCCATTGCTCTCGTAAAGCGCGCGATTGACGCGTTTAAGCAGGACAACGAAGAAGCTGCGGCTGCGCCGTTACAACCCTAACCCATCCCAGGCTCTCAATTTGATGCATTCCAGAAAGGATCAGCATGACCTACGGCACCGCGCTCTCCCCTATCCCTATCACGCGTATTGAGGGATTCCGTTTTGGCCATAGCACCAACCGCGAGGCGGGCACCGGGTGTACCGTCATTGTGGCCCCTGAGGGAGCATGCGCGGGCGTAGACGTGCGCGGCGGCGCCCCTGCCTCGCGCGAGACCGACCTCCTACGCCCCGAGAACACAGTAGATGCCATCCATGCGGTATGCCTCTCCGGCGGTTCGGCCTTTGGACTTGAAGCCGCCTCGGGCGTAGCACGCGAGCTTGAGGCACGTGGCATTGGCCTTGATGTGGGCCCCACCCGTGTGCCCATCGTATGCTCAAGCTGCATCTTTGACCTTGCATTTGGCGATGCCCATGTGCGCCCCGGTGTGTCTGATGGCGAAAAGGCCGTGCGCGAGGCGCTTGACGGCCCGGCAGACAAACCGCTTGCCGAAGGAACCGTAGGTGCGGGCACCGGCGCCACGGTAGGCAAGCTCAACGGGCCCAAGTGCGCCATGAAAGGCGGACTGGGAGCACGCGCCTTTGCGCTCGGCCCCCTCAAGGTGGGCGCCATTGTTGCGGTGAATGCTTGCGGCGACATCGTGGACCCCGAGACGCACGAAACGCTTGCCGGTATGCGCGCCGCCGCAGATAGCCTTGAGCTTGCCAATATGGAGGAAGCCATGCTGTCTGCCGGTGCGAACATGGTTATGCCGCTCGACCGCACCAACACCACCATTGCATGCATCGTCACCAACGCGCATCTCACCAAGGCCCAGGCAACCAAGGTGGCGCAGATGGCCGCCGACGCATACGCGCACACCATCCGTCCCACCCACACCACCAATGACGGCGATACGATTTACGTCATGGCCTCTGGCGCCAGAAAAACTCCCGCCGGCGAAGGTGACGCACTTGTTGCTGCTCCACCCCTCGACCTCATGGGCCTTTTGGCCACACGTGCGCTCGAAGCCGCCATCTGCGCCGGCGTTCGTACCGCAGACAAGATTTTTGACTTGCCTACCTACCAAAATCGCATAGATTCGCTAAGCTAGTGCATGACAAGCATCCATTTGCGCAGTTTTTTTGTGCTCTTAACCCATAAAACTGCATGATTCATGCGAGGCGGCCCATGGCATCCCCACGCGAAGCACGCACCACCACCCAGCCCCAAAAGCGTGGTATCGGTCTCATGGGCCTCATCGCCCTCGTCATCTCCTCATCCATCGGGTCAGGCGTATTCGCGCTCTCCACCGATATCTCGGCAGCAGCAGCGCCAGGAGCTGCCATCATAGCTTGGGCTATCACAGGCGTCGGGTTCATCGCACTTGCCAACACCTTTGGCAGCCTCTCGTTGGAACGGCCCGACCTCGATGGCATCGTTGCCTACGCTAAAGAAGGCTTCGGCTCCTTCGTGGGCTTTGTCTCGGGCTGGGGTTACTGGCTCTCCATCTGGATTGGCAACGTTGCCTTTGGCGTCATGCTTGCCACGGCCATCGGATATTTCTTCCCACCGTTTTCCGAAGGGCTCACCGTGGGCGCCGTTATCTTTATCTCGGTGGTCAACTGGCTCATCGTCTTGCTGGTAAACCGCGGGGTTGAAGAAGCCTCGGTAGTCAACGTCATCGTGATGGTTTGCAAGCTTGTCCCCATCTTTGTGTTTATCGCCGCGATGATCCTCGTCTTCAGCTTCGATGTCTTCACGGCTGACTTCTGGGGCAACCTTGCCAACAACCTTGGCGGAACAGACGCTCCAGGTGACGTTCCCACACAGATTATCAACTGCTTTATGGTCATGATGTGGGTGTTTGTGGGCATGGAGGGCGCAAGTGTCCTCGGCCACCGTGCGCGCAACAAGTCCGACGTATCACGCGCCACCATCCTGGGCGTCACGGCGCTTGTGGTGATCTATATCGCCGCATCGGTGCTCCCCTACGGCTACCTTCCGCGCGAAGAGCTTATGGCGCTCGGCTCCCCCTCTATGCCCTATATCTTCCAAGAGGTGGTAGGACCCTGGGGCGGCGCCTTTATCTCGGGCGGCCTCATCATCTCCATCTTTGGCGCCTGGCTCTCCTACACCATCCTTGCCTCCGAAGCCATGAATCGCATGGCCAAAATGGAGTTGCTACCGCGCTTCTTTGTACGCCTGAATGCGCATAACGCCCCCACGGCATGCCTCGTCACCACGGGCATCATGATTCAAATTCTTTCGATCGTTATGCTCTTCTCCGAGGCGGCATACCAGTTTGCCTATTCACTCTGCACCGCCTCGATCGTGATCTCGTGGGGGCTCGCATCCGCCTACATGGTGAAGCTCTCCTGGAGCCAGCGGCATGAGGGCAAAGGTGGCGCCTTTGCGCTCTCGCTCTTTGCCACCGTATTCCTCACCGTCGCCATCCTGCTTGCAGGCATCGATTTGCTCATGCTGTGCTGCATTGCCTATGTGCCTGGCATCGTATTTTTCGTGATGGCCCGCAAGGAGCACGGCGCCTCTCCCGTGATGAAGCGCTGGGAACTCGCCCTCGCCGCCGCACTCATCGTCATCGCCATCGCCGCCATCGCCATGGTCGTTACGGGAGCGATAATTATCTAGTCCATCCCCCATGAGAGTCCCTCAATGCCCCCTCGCTGGTCCTCGGCGCTAACGCGCCTGCGAAATCGCTCGGGGACATATTGAGGGACTCTCTGGACAAGCCACTTGGTCGTACAACAAGGGTTAAAGGACAACATTTCTGGGGCATCGACGGAAAGCGCCCGTCGCGCCCGACAGCCCAGGACAAAACTTTTCGATTTGTTGCAGTTTGGACTGCACCCTCCGAATAGACCGGCCTTCATGTGGACCAAAAGCGCAGGTCACAGCGTCGGGCTTCAGCCGTGTATTTCGCGAGCCGGCCTCAAACTGCAACAAATCGAAAAAAATGAGGAGAAGCCCTCCTTCGAACCTTTGAGCGATTCCGCAGGCGCGTTAGCGCTGAGGACCAGCGAAAAGGTTCGAGGGAGGGCCCCTTTTGGTTGATGCCCAGCTAGTTGAATTTGAAGATCTTACTCGCGAGGCGGTAGCCGGCGATAGTGACGGTGTCACCCACTTTGGTGGGGAGATTGGTAAGGATCCCCAGGGCGCCCATGCGCGCGTGGCGGTACATGTGCTCGTCGTATGCCTTCAGATCCGCCCAAAGCTGCTTCAGCTTCTCGGGCATGGACTCGTCGTCCGAGAGCTTGGAGAACACCGAGCAAATGGTCATCATCATGGTGAAGTAATGCATCATGTACGAGCGAAGCCGCACCGATTCCACATCGCTATAGAGGTGGTAAGCCTCCATCATGATACGCGTGATGCGGAACTGCTGATCGAGGCGACGCACCATCGTGGCCTCGTTCACGCTCTGCCCCTCACGACCGATGAAGTAGCGATAGAGATCGATATCGGCGTAGTACATGGTGTGGCAAAGCGGCAGCGGCACGTAAGCGTAGATGTTATCTACGTAGAAGGTGTGGGCCGGCAGCGGCAGGTTAGCCTCGCGCAGCACGTCGGTGCGATAGCAGAGGCTGTGCATGAGCAGGTTCTGATCGGGCCTGAAGTGGCCAATCTCATCCCAGGTAAACACGCGTTTGCGGGGCAGCGCCGAGCGATAACTGATCGCGGTGCGCTTGTTCTCATACACCTTCTCGTACACGTAGTTGGAGATGAAAAGGTCTACCCGTGTTCCACGCGCCTCAAAGCCGCGCAGGATGGAAAGCATCGTAGAGAGCGCCGAAGCATCCAGCCAGTCGTCGGAGTCGACCACCTTGTAATAGGTGCCCTGTGCCTCACGCAGGCCCGAGAGAACCGCAATGCCGTGGCCTCCGTTCTCCTGATGCACGGCGCGGATGATGCCCGGGTGGCGGGCCTCCCACGCGTCGGCCTTTTCAGCCGTGTCGTCGCGCGTGCTGCCGTCGTCAACGATGATGATCTCGATATCGGAGGCGTAGTTGGAGCCCTCGAGAATCGAGGTGATGCAGCGGTCCATATCCGCTGCAGAGTTGTAGCAGGGAATCCCAAAGGAGAGTACTTTATGCATGGCAGGCGATAATCTCATCCGAAAGATCGAGGGCAGAAGCCGTCACCGCATCCATGTCGTAGTAGCGGTACTCGGCCAAACGGCCCACCGGGTGGAAATTCGTAAGGTTTTGCACGCGGTCGAGATAGCGCTCATACAGCTCCTGGTTCTTAGGATCAATGATCGCATAGTACGGAGTCTGGCCGCTTCCCGGCTCGTACGCGTGGCTGTATTCCTTCATGATGGTGGTCTTGCCCGGCACATCCTGGCCCGTCATGTTCTTGAACTCAGTGATGCGGGTGAAATCTTCACTCGTGGTGTAGTTCACGGTGCCCACCGGCTGGAACTGATCCTCATCGAGGGTCTCGAACACCATATCGAGCGTGCGATAGGGCAGCGCACCCAAATCGAGGTTGAAAAGCTCGTCGAGGGGGCCGGTGTAGATAATCTCGCCGCCGTAGCACGAGCCGCAGACGTTAACGTTGGTCTCGCCGATCTCGAAGATGTCGCGCGCATCCACGTTCACAAACACATCGATCAGGTCGTGGTCGAGCATGTGCTCAAAGAGCTTGGTGTAGCCCCAGGCGGGCATGCCCTGATAAGGCGCCTGCGGGAAGTAACGGTCGTCGTCACCGATGAACACGGGCACACGCCCGGTGACCGAGGGGTCAATCTCGTCGGGCGTTTGGCCCCACTGCTTCATGGTGTAGTGCAAGAACACGTTCTCGTATACGTAATCCGCAACCTCCTGGAGGTCGGGGTCGTTCTTGGCGCGCAGCTCCATGATGGGCACCTTCTTGTTCTCGCCGAAGGTGGCCACAAGCTTTTGGTAGAGCTCCTCGCCGCGCTCATCGCCAAAGGCGAGCTTGAGCGAAGCATGGTTGAAGGGAACCGGCATGAGCGTACCGTGAATATTGGCAAGCACCTTGTGCTGGTAGTCCGTCCACTTGGTGAAGCGGGACAAGAAATGGTGCACGCGCTCGTTGAAGGTGTGGTAGATGTGCGGACCATACTTGTGCACGAGGATGCCGTCCTCGTTCTCATAGTCGTACGCGTTGCCGGCGATATGGTCGCGACGCTCCAGCACCGCGACGCGGAAGCCAGCGCTCTCCGCCAGGCGACGCGCGCATACGGAACCGGCGTATCCCGCGCCCACCACGATCATGTCGTACAGACCGGGGTTGAACGTCTCGGGAAGACCAGAATGGATCTGCATCGATGCTCCTTGCATGCCGGGTAGACCTTCGTTGACAATCCATGCCAATTATCCAAGCGATTATAGCGCTTGCGGTCCTATAATATGTGGTGCCACACAAGGAAAGCTCAATCCTCCTGTCTTTCATGCCATTTACCTTGTGTTTTGTACGGCAAACGGCATCTGACATGTGAGGTTTGAGCCGGATCTCGAGGAGAGTCATGAGCGATTTTCTCAACCGTATGAAGGCCGCAGCCAAGGCCGACAAGAAGACCATCGTCCTGCCCGAGGGCGAAGATCCGCGCACCATTGAGGCAGCAAAGAAGATTGTGGAGGAGGACCTCGCCAACCTTGTCATCCTGGGCGACCCGGCAAAAATTGACGTGCCCGGCGTTCAGGTGATCGACCCCACGAGCCCCACCGCTCCTAAGCATGAGGCCTATGCTCAGAAGTTCGCTGAGCTGCGCGCCAAGAAGGGCGTGACCATCGAGCAGGCGCGCGCCCAGATGATGGACGCCACCTACTACGGCACCATGATGGTGAAGATGGGCGACGCCGACGGCCTGGTCTCGGGCGCGTGCCACTCCACCGCCAACACCCTGCGTCCGGCGCTTCAGATTTTGAAGACCGCCCCGGGCACCAAGCTCGTCTCGGCCTTTATGGTCATGTGCACCCAGACGCCCGAGTTTGGCGCTGAGGGCACCCTCGTGTTTGCCGACTGCGGCCTGAACATCGCCCCCACCTCTGACGAGCTCTCCGAGATCGCTATCGCGTCCGCGAACTCCTTCAAGACCTTCATGGGCGACGTGGAGCCGAAGGTTGCCATGCTCTCCTATTCCACCATGGGCTCCGCCGGTGGCGACACCGCCAAGAAGGTTCAGGAGGCCACCGCGTTTGCCAAGGAGAAGGCACCCGAGCTTGCCATCGATGGCGACCTGCAGCTTGACGCCGCCATCGTGCCCGAGGTGGCCCAGCTCAAGGCCCCCGAGAGCACCGTTGCCGGCCACGCCAACGTGCTCGTGTTCCCCAACCTCGAAACGGGCAACATTGGCTATAAGCTCGTGCAGCGCTTTGGCCGCGCCGAGGCGTACGGCCCCATCCTGCAGGGCATCGCCAAGCCGGTGAACGACCTTTCGCGCGGCTGCTCTGCCGACGACATCGTGGGTGTTGTCGCCATCACCGCTGTTCAGGCTCAGATGGCCGAGTAGCAAACGCTGCGCACAACGCACACGTGCTGAGCGCTCAGGCACTCAGCGCACATCTACAAGATGGAAACGGGGACGGTGCCGCCGTCCCCGTTTTGCGTTACGCCTGGTTACTCCTCTTTGGTGTCGAACGCCTCGGCCGCTTCCTTGAGCACCTCGATGATCGGCAGGTGCTGGGGGCACGCGGATTCGCACTGCCCACACGCTACGCAAGCGGATGCCCGGGCCGATCCTGCGGTGAGCGCACGTTGATAGGCCATCTCAGAGCGGCCATCACGGTAACGCCGGCGGTTGTTCACGCAGGAGATAATCGCGGGGATGTCGATACCCTGTGGGCAACCCGGCGTGCAATAGCGACATGCCGTGCACCCCACCGTCTCCACGGAGGTATAGCGGCTGACCACCTCATGCAAGGCGTCGCGCTCCTCTTGCGTGAGCGGCTTGAAGGCCGACGGCGCAAGCGTTGCCAGGTTGTCGGCCATCTGAGCCTCGGTCGACATGCCCGAGAGAACCATCTTGACCTGCGAAAGCGAGGCAGCAAAGCGAAGCGCCCATGAAGCCTGTGAGGCGGATGCATCGAGCGCAGTGAGCGGAGCGGCAACATCCTCGGGTAGCTTGGCGAGCGTACCGCCCTTCACCGGCTCCATCACCACCACGGGCACGCCATGGCGCTCAGCCACCTCGTAGCATGCACCCGACTGCACCACGTCGTGACCCCAGTCGAGGTAGTTGATTTGAAGCTGAACAAACTCCACCTCGGGATGCTCGGTGAGCAAACGATCAAGCACATCAGCCGTATCGTGGAACGAGAAGCCCAGGTGACGGATGAGGCCCTTATCGCGCAAACGCTGGGCCCACTCCCAGGCACCCATACGCTCGTAGACGCCAATATGCTCGTCGGCCACATTGTGCAGCAGGTAGTAGTCAAAGAAGCCGGCGCCCGTGCGCTCAAGCTGCTCATCAAAGATACGCTGCATGTCCTCGGGCTTCTCAAGCTTCCAAGCAGGGAGCTTCGTGGCCAGGGTAAATGCCTCGCGCGGGTGCCGCTCCACCAACGCCTTGCGCGCCACACACTCGGACTGCCCATCGTGATACACGTACGCCGTGTCAAAATAGGTAAGCCCCGCATCGAGGAACGCATCCACCATGCGCTCAACCTGTCCTAAGTCTATACGCTCGCCGGACGCATCCTCCACCTTGGGCAGACGCATCAGGCCAAACCCCAACTTTCCCTGCACCTCATCAAACGCTGCCATATGTCTCCCCTCTCACATGCCCGCTGCACCTCATGGCGCGGTGGGATTATTCTGCATCGTCTGCGTTCAACACGCTGCGCGCCACCGTGCGGAGCGAAATACCATGCTCGCGCGCGATAGCAGCAAGATCGTGATATTCAGGCTTGGTACGCACCTCGCCCGTGGGAAGCGCCACGCGCTTCACGCGAACCGGCCCCCAAGCTGTAGCAACGATATCCTCGTTGCGCGCAAGTACCGTACGCTCACACGTCCAACGCCGCACGCCAATAGTGGTTGTTTCTGCAAAGATAGTGCGCTCCACGGCCTCCACATCAGCAGGCGCCGCGACCACCTGCAGCTGCCAAGCAGGCCGCTCCTTTTTGGTGAAAATGGGCGCCCAGTGCACCTCACGTGCACCGGCAGCGCGGATACGCTCTGCCGCATAGGCGAGCTCCTCGCCTGTGGCGTCATCGATGTCGCACTCAAGGCGCACCACACGATCAGGCGCATCGGCACCACAGGTAGGCTCCGCCTGCGGGTCGCCCGAGATAACCGGATGGCTCGGCGCTTCGTCTGCCGGGGACTCCTCGATGATGAGGGCACGCAGGATGCTCGGGCGCTCATAGGTGCGCTTGCCGGCACCCAGGCCCACGCGCTTTACCCGGAAGCGCTGCGGAAGGGCCTCTTCCGCATGTAGGGCGGCCACGATGGCCGCACCGGTGGGTGTTACAAGCTCACCTTCCACCTCGCAGATGGAAAGCGGCAGGTTGTGCTGGGTAACAATGTTTAAGGTGGCGGGTACCGGCACGGGAATCACCCCATGCTGGCAGCGGATAGTGCCTCGTCCATCTACCAGGCGCGGCACTATCACGCGGTCGATATCAAGGTCGTCCACCACCACGGCGGCAGCAATGATATCGACGATGGAATCCACCGCGCCCACCTCGTGGAAGTGAACCTGATCGAGCGGCACGCCGTGCGCTTTGGCCTCGGCGTGCGCGAGAATATCCACCATGCTGAGCGCGAGCGTACGGGCACGCGGCGCGAGCTGGGCTGCCTCGATGACGGCAACAAGGTCCTGGGGCCCGCGATGCTCATGGCTGTGGTCGTGGGTGTGAACGTGATCGTGGCCGTGGGCATGAACATGGGCGTGATGATGGTGATGAAGAACGTGGTCATGCTCGTGTACATGGTCGTGGGTATGCTCGTCCCCATGCGCGCACCCAAGGGTGTGGCTGTGCCCAGGCGCTGCATCGTGCGCATGCCCGTGGAGATAGGCCATATCGTGATCGTGGTTTTCGTGCGCGGCGTCCAGCATAACGTCGAAGTCGCAGCAATCGAGCCCCGCCTTCGTCACGCGCCCCACCCGCACATCAAAGCCCGATACGGGCAGGGTGGCGAGCGTGTCGCGCAGCCGCGCCTCGTTGGCGCCCGCGTCGAGCAGGGCGGCTACAAACATGTCGCCGCTGATGCCGCACGAGCAGTCCAAGTAGAGCGTTTTTCCCATCGTTGTTCTCCTTCTTGGAGCGCAGCAGGCACGCGCCTGACGGCTCACAGATGATTGATGAGCGAGGCCTGATAGGCGGCGCCAAAGCCGTTGTCGATATTCACCACCGAGACACCGCTTGCGCAGCTGTTCACCATGGCCAGAAGCGCGGTCAAGCCGCCCAGATTGGCACCGTAGCCCACGCTGGTGGGAACAGCGATCACTGGACACGCCGCAAGACCGCCCACCACACTGGGCAGAGCGCCTTCCATACCCGCAATGGCAACAATCACCTGGGCATGGGCAATATCTTCGGCATGACGCAGCAGCCGGTGAATACCCGCCACGCCTGCATCTTGCACCACATGCACCTCGTTGCCCAAAAACCGCGCCGTAAGCTCAGCTTCGGCGGCCACCGTGGCATCGCTGGTGCCAGCGCTGATGATGAGGATCACGCCGTTGCCCGAAGGCTGAGGGAGCTCCCCCACCACTCCCGCACGCGCATCGGCGTAGTACGTAAAGCGATCGCGCACAGACTCAAAGGCAGAATCTTCTACCAGCTGTTGCGCCTTGGTTGCATCAAGCCGGGTGATGAGGATACGCTCCTGCCCTGCCGAGCACATAGCCGCGCAGATACCCGCAATCTGTTGATGCGTTTTGCCAGCACCATAGACAACTTCCGAGATGCCCGTACGTGCCCCGCGAGCGGTATCCACCTGCGCGTAGCCCACGTCGAGCACGGCATCGGTATGCACGCGCTGTACCAGTTCCTCGGGCGTCATGGTACCCGCTGCTACCGCACGTGCCAGCGCTTCCAAGTCTGTTGCGTCCACAGCACCCTCCCCTCACGCGTCGGCACCGTGCACGCGCCCCGGCAGGTATGCCCCCTGGGCAACCCACCTCTACGGCGCACTATGCGCGCCTGCAAAATGCCACGATGCCTATAACATTGTACGGCTTCGCATGCAGCCGTGCGCACGTGCACCCGCTGCAAAACAAAAGCGGCCGCAGGCATCCCCGCGGCCGCTCAAAACCCTAAAACACGGGCTTAACCCAAGAGCGCCTCAACGTCGAGAGCAATCATAAGCTCCTCGTTGGTGGGAACCACGAGCACCTTGATGGCCGAATCCGGCGTGGAGATAACACGCGGGTCGTCGGAGCGTACCTTGTTGAGCTCGGGATCAATCTTGACACCCATCCAGCCCAGACGCTCGCCGACGGCAAGACGCAGGTAATCGGAGTTCTCGCCGATGCCAGCCGTGAAGGCCATGGTGTCCACGCCCTCCATAGAGGCAGCCATCTCGGCAAAGAGCTGCGCCACGCGGTACGTGAAGAGGTCGATAGCCACCTTGCAGTCCTCGTTGCCCTCCTCCATGGCGGCGATAACGTCGCGGGAGTCGGAGGACACGCCAGAGACGGCAAGCAGGCCGGACTTCTTGTTCATCATGGTGTCGATCTCGTCGATGGAGTAGCCGCCCACGCGGTTGAGGTAGAACACGGTTGCCGGGTCGAGCGTGCCGCAACGGGTGCCCATGACGAGACCATCAAGCGGGGTGAGGCCCATGGTCGTATCCATGCACTTACCATCCTCAATGGCGCAAAGCGATGCGCCAGAACCCAGGTGGCAGCTCACGAGCTTGTGCGTAGCACCCTCGGTGAACTCGTTGACGGTGCGCCAGATGTAGCGATGGCTCGTGCCATGAGCGCCGTACTTGCGCACGTGGTACTTCTCCACCACGTCACGCGGCAGGGCGTAGCGCCATGCGTGCTCGGGCATGTTGTAGTGGAACGCGGTGTCCGGCACGATGACATTGCCGATCTCGGGGAAGAGGTTGCGGCAGATCTCGATAACATCGGCCTCAGCATAGTTGTGGAGCGGGGCAAGCGGAGCCACCTCGCGCACCCAGCCGAGGGTCTCATCGGTAACCACGGCAGACTCGGGGAAGTACCAGCCACCCTGCACCACGCGGTGACCGATGCCCTCGATGGGCCTATCAACGGCCTTCAGGATGTCAAAGACATGCTGCACCGCGGTCTTGTGATCGGGAAGCTCGACGTCGAGCTGCTGCTTCTCGCCATGGACGGTGTAGCCAATGAAAGAACCGTCAATGCCGATACGCTCGCAATTGCCCTTGGCGAACACCTCGCGCGTAGCGGTGTCGAGCAGCTGGAACTTAAGGCTCGAGCTGCCGGCGTTGATGACCAGAACGTTCATGGAACTCCCCTCATAGGAAAACGGTCTGCCGGCGCCGTCCATGGGCGACGGCCATACTGCTTTAATGATACACGCGCGCGGGCCACACGCACGTAAGAACCCTACGCGGGAATCTCAGAAGTGCTTTCACTTCCTCCATCTCTGCCCGGCCCGGTGTCTTGCGCCTGCGCGCGCAATCTCTTCTGTTCTTGCGCGGAACCTAGACGAGCGTCTCGCTCATGTCCTTGCCGCCCAGCACGTGCATATGCAGATGCATGACCGTCTGGCCGGCGGCAGCACCCGTATTGGCAATCACGCGGAAGCCCTCCGTGAGGCCCTTGGCCTTTGCCACCTCGGACACGGCATGGGTCATCGCGGCCAGAACCTCACCCGGGACATCGTCCACAATGTTGTCGTAATGCGCCTTAGGCACCACGAGCGTGTGCACGGGCGCCTGCGGGTTAAGGTCGTCAAACGCAATCACCATGTCGTCCTCGTACACAATCGTCGAGGGAATCTCGTGCTGGGCAATTTTGCAGAAGATGCAATCCATGGGGGCTCCTTTCGGGCGTCGCTCCCAGCGGTCGGTTCCGCCTCCCCCTCAGGTGTGCGCTTCGCGGAACACCTGAGGGGGAGGCGGAACCGACCTGAGTGTCAGCCCGTACTCGCTTCGTATAACATCGAGACTCATCCTACAACGGAACGCGCTCCTTGTTGCAGAGAACATGGTCAAACAGGAGCGCGAAGCGCGGCAGCCGCTACGCGATGCCGCACGCCATGAGCAAGGCGCCAATCGCATAGATGCCGAGACCTGCGATGAAGAACACCGAGCCCAGAACGGCGTTGATGTAGGTTCCCGCTTGAACCAGATAGGAGCGGGTGGGCTTCTTGATGCAATAGCGCACGCGGCACGGAGCGCCGACGCGCACCACGAGGAAATTGGTCCAACCGGTCGTACCCATGTAGCGCACGCCGTCCACCTCGTACTCGTACGCGGCGCGACCCGGCTGGACATCCACGCCAAAGGCCGAGCGCGCCGACACGAATGTGCCACACGCCTTGCCGCGGCACGTGGCAAGGCGCACCCACTTAGGAAGCGAATACACGAGTCCCACCAGCGTGAACGCTGTGGCAACAATCCAGACCGCAATCACCGTGCCCGCCTTCCGTGCGATGCCCGCCCCTTCGTGCCCGCAAACACGAACGCGATGGGAAAAGCTTTCCTAGAACGAGAGCGTGTCGCTCGTGTCGGCCGCCTCGGCGGGCACCAGCTTGTCGGTGCCGTCAACATCGGCCAAGAGCACCGACACCTTCTGCTCGGCGTCGGCCAGGCGACTCCTCAAGCTCTTCAAGAGCTCCACACCGCGCGTGTAGCTCTCAAGCGATTCCTCAAGCTCCATATCGCCCGACTCGAGCGCGCGGATAATGCGCTCGAGTTCCTGCGAGGCTTCTTTGTAGCTCAGCTCGTCTACCGTTTTCTGTTCTGCCATGGCTCACCTTTCTTGATGTGATCTCTATGTTGCATGTCTGTCCCGCTGGCTGCACGCATAAGGTAGACGCCTGTAGCCTCGCAGGTTTATTCCTATGCGCGGTGCACCGTGTGCACCTGCGTCAGCACCTCGCCGTCGGCAAAGCGCACCGCAAGCTCGCTACCCTCATGCACGTGCTCGGCACGGGCCACCACATGCCCATCTTCATAGGCTATGGCGTATCCACGCGCCAGCACCTTGAGCGGCGAGAGCGCATCGAGCTCGGCCGCTGCCTGGGCGAGCGCCGCCTGAGGACCGGCCAGTATCGAACGCCCCACATTCCCCAGCCGCGCGCCCGCAAGGGCGAGGGCATGCCCATGCTGGGCAAACGAAGACGTAGCTGCTGCCAAGCGCGGTGCCACAAGTGCAAAGGCTTGCGAGAAACGCTCCTGGTTGTGCACCAAGGCGGCGCCCAAGCGATCCGCGGTTTGCTCCAGCTCGGCCGCCCGCCGGTCTACGATGTTCGCCGGGCTCGTAAGACACGGGCGACGCGCCCAGGCGTCGAGCGTGAGACGGTACGTGGCCAGCTGATGTTCAACCGACCGCCCCATACGCTCGCGTGCAGTATCCAGCCGCTCCTCGGCCGTACGCACATAGGAGAGGGTTGCGGCGCCCAAGCGACGCTCGCGTGCACGCAGCAGCTCCACAAGGTCTGTGAGCGCTGGCGCCACCGATTCTGCCGCCGCCGTAGGCGTAGAACATCTGCGGTCGCTCACCATGTCGCAGATAGAGGTGTCGGGCTCATGCCCAATGCCGGTAATCACCGGCACGGGACAAGCAGCCACCGTCCGGGCAAGCGATTCGTCGTTGAAGGTCATCAGGTCCTCAAACGAGCCGCCGCCACGAACGAGGAGGATGCAATCGGGTGCCGGCGTGATGGCGGCCGCCCGCCCAAGAGCCTCGATGAGCTCGGCAGGGGCGCCCTCGCCCTGCACCTTGGCGCCCACGCAGATAAGCTCCACGAGCGGATTGCGGCGGCGCAGCGTGCGCTTCACGTCGTCGATCACCGCACCCGAAAGCGAGGTGACTACTGCCACGCGCGTGCAAAACGCAGGTATGGGACGCTTTCGCCCCTCGTCCATCAGCCCTTCGCGACGGAG
>DVID01000027.1 GCA_018711625.1 Candidatus Limicola stercorigallinarum
GACGTGATTGGTTTTGTGCAGCCGCTCACCTGGGCGGGCGTGGTGGCACGTGTTGCCGCTTCGCTTCCCTTCGACGTGATGCATGGTGTGGCAACGGTGGTGTTCTTGGCGGCGCTCTATGTGCCCTGGGAACGCCGGCTCGCCCGCATTGTGCGCCGCTATGGTCTTGCGGGGTAGGTGAAAGCTGGCCGGCGTGTGGCAATGGGGCCGGGCTGTCCGGGGGTCTTTTCTGGGGCACCACCTCCTCGCATTGCCGTCACCATTGCCATTGCCGACACACTACGTTTCGGTCAAGAAACGGGCCAATTCTGACCGAAACGTAGTGCATCGATAGCGGGGCGGCCGCACGTATTGCAAGAAGCTGGTCGCGACCCTCGTGACCATTGGATGAAGACAAGACGGTTTTGTCGCCGATTCACAGCGTTCCGGGGTATGGAATTATAGGGGCCACGTAATTCGGACCGGTTTGTGCTGCTCAGGTTGTCCAAGCCCCATTTCCATGTGTTCATCCGCTATTTCAGGAGGCTCCATGCACGGAGACACCGTCCTTCTTATGACGTTTGTTATCGCGCTCGTTGCGGCGTTTGTTGGCGGGCTGGTTGCGCGCAGTCTGCGTTTGCCCGCCATTGTGGGTTATCTCGCCGGTGGCTTGGTGGTGAGTCCCTTCACGCCGGGCTTTATCGGAGACTCGCACGCCATGAGCCAGCTCGCCGAGGTGGGCGTGATGTTCATGATGTTTGGCACGGGTCTGCATTTTTCGCTCGACGATCTTAATGAGGTCAAAGGCATTGCGGTGCCGGGCGCCCTGTTGCAGATTGCGCTCGGCACGATTGCGGGGTATGCGTTGGCCCAGGCCTTTGGGTGGACGCCTGCCGCCGGTATCATGCTGGGCCTTTCGGTAAGTATCGCCTCCACCGTGGTTCTCATTAAAAACCTCACCGACGCGGGTCTCTACACCAGCAAAGGCGGGCGTATCGCCACGGGCTGGCTCATTGTGGAGGATCTGGCTACCGTTGTGGTGCTGGTGGTGCTTCCGGTGCTGTTTGGCCCGGGCGAGGCCTCCGGCGCTCAGTTTGCCTTCGGTCTGGCTGAGGCGCTTATCAAAACCGTTGCCTTTGTGGCGATCATGCTCGTGGTGGGTTCACGCGTGCTGCCGTGGGTGCTCGCACGCATCGCGCGGAGCTGCCAACGCGAGATGTTCCAGCTCGCCGTGGTGGTCACCGCGCTCGGCACCGCCATGGCGGCGGCGACGGTCTTCGACCTTTCGGTGGCGCTTGGCGCGTTTCTTGCGGGCGTGGTGGTGAGCAGCTCCAAGCTCTCGCATCGCGTGGCTGCCGAGGCCATTCCCTTCCAAGACCTGTTCTCGATTATCTTTTTTGCCTCGGTGGGCATGATGGTGAACCCTGCCGTGCTCGTGGCGCACCTACCTGAGCTTGTGGCGCTGCTTGCCCTCATTATGCTGGGCAAATGGCTCATCAATATGGCGCTGGGCGCACTCCTTGCGCCCGGGCTCACGGCGTCGCTCACCATCGCGGCGGGCCTTTCGCAAATTGGCGAGTTCTCGTTCATCATCGGGCAGACGGGCATGGCGCTTGGCGTGCTCACGCAGGAGCAATATAGCCTTATTCTGGGCGGCGCGGTGCTCTCGATTGCCCTCAACTCGTTTGTGTTTAAGCTTGCCGAGCCGCTTGAGCAGGCGGTTCGTTGTGTGCCGGGTCTTGCCGCGGTGTTTGACCGGCACATGCACAGACCGGAGCCGCCGGCGGAGGACGCGCTGGAGGGCCATGTGGTTGTGGTGGGCTACGGCAGCGCAGGCCGCAGCGTAACCGATGTGCTGACGACGCTCAACGTGCCGTGCTTAGTGGTGGAGCGCGAGCTCTCGGCTGCGGAGGAGGCAGAGGCCGACGGGCTGGCGGTGCTCGTGGGCGATGCCGCAAACTCCCTTATTCTGGAGCACGCGCATCTTGAGCGGGCGCGGGTGTTGGTGATTGCCGGGTGTGGTGCGGCGTCGGCCGAGATTATTGCGCGTGAGGCGCGACGGCGGGCGCCGGGCCTCCGCATCGTCACCCGCGCCGGAGCGGCGGACGAGGTGGCAGATCTGGTGGCGGCAGGTGCCGACGACGTGGTGCGCCCCGAGCTTGAGGGCGGCATTGAGCTTATGCGCCACACCCTGCTCGACCTGGGGTATCGCCCTAACAAGATTCAAAGCTGTGTCAACAACCTGCGTGAAGACGGCTATGAGGCGCTGGGGGATAACGCTCGTATTCAGCGTCGTCGTGCTTTTGAGCGCATGGCGGCATCGCTCTCGGAGGTCGAGCTTGTGTGGGTGGAGGTCGCCGCGGGGTGCTGCTTTGCTGGCCGCACGCTTGCCGATCTGGATCTGCGAGCCCGTACGGGCGCGAATGCCGTGGTGCTGCGCCGCGGCGGCGAAACGCGCCTCTTCTTGGACGCTACGACCGAAATTCATGAGGGCGACCAGCTCGGCCTCATCGGCGCTGACGAGGATATCGAGCAGGCACGCAACCTACTGACGCATGCGGAGGCCTCGACCGAGGCCGCTATGTAGGGTGCATTCTGCGTAGGCGAAACGCCCTTCTGAACTTCTCAAATCCGCCGCAAAAAAGACGACGTGCGCCATTTGGTTGCACGCCTTACGCCACGGCGCCCCGCTCGGCCAGGAACCTAGCCAAGCGGGGCGCCGCAGTGCCGTTGTGGAGCGGGGAAGCCGCTAATAGGCGTCTTCCTAGAGCTCAATCTCGAGCGTTACAGGGCAGTGGTCCGAGCCGTAGATGTCGCTGCGGATACCCGCCGCGCGCACGCGGTCGGCGACGGCGTCGCTTACCAAGAAGTAGTCGATACGCCAGCCCGCGTTGTTCTTGCGCGCGTTGAAGCGGTAGCTCCACCAGCTGTAGGCGCCCACCTCGTCGGGGTGCAGCAGACGGAAGGTATCGGTGAAACCGGCGTCGAGCAACTCGGTGAACTTGCCGCGCTCCTCGTCGGAGAAGCCGGCATTGCCGCGGTTGCTCTTGGGGTTCTTAAGGTCAATCTCCTCATGTGCCACGTTAAAGTCGCCGCAGGTCACCACGGGTTTGCCCGATTCCTCTTCAAGGCTCTTCAAAAACGCACGGTAGGCATCGTCCCAAGCCATACGCGTGTCGATACGCGCCAGCTCATTTTGGGCGTTAGGTGTGTACACGTCTACAAACCAAAAGCGCTCAAACTCAAGCGCGCACACGCGGCCCTCGGTGATGGCGGTTGCCACCAGGTCGGGCGCGGGGCCCTCGGCGGCGAAGGGGGCAAGGCTATCCGCATGGCGCACCGAGATCGGTTCTTCGCGCGAAAACACGGCAGTGCCCGAGTACCCCTTGCGCTCGGCGCAGCTCCACACCTGGGTGTAGCCAGGAAGGTCTATCTCAACTTGGCCTTCTTGCAGCTTGGTTTCTTGCAGGGCGAGGATGTCGACATCAAGCTCGCGTGCAATCTCGTGGAAGCTTGGGTCTTTTTTGAGCACGGCGCGCAGGCCGTTGACGTTCCACGAGGCAAATGAGTAGGTGCGCATGGGGTCTCCTTATGCGTACAGATTGGTGGGAACAGGTGATGGTGGGCGAAGACGCGTGAGGCCGCGGGCACGCGACGCGCCCGGCCGTGGCTGTAGCGCTCGCGTTCGTAGCCGCGCGGGCTGCTAGTTGCCCTGGGTGTACAGAGCGTTCACGAAGCGCATGAGGATCGCAGCTGTCTCGGCGCGCGAGGCGTTGCCCAGTGGGCGGAGTGTGCCCGCCACCTCGTCGCCTGAGATATACCCTTCGGCCACTGCCCACGATACTGCCTCTTTTGCCCATGGCGACACCTGGTTGGCGTCGGGTTGGGTGAGCGCAGCGCGGCTGGACGTATCGTGGCCAAGCATTTGGGCGTAGCGCATGAGAAAGACCGCCACCTGCTCGCGCGACACGGGGGCATCGCCGCCAAACGTGCCATTCTCAAATCCGCTCACCAAGTCGGTCTCGGCACCCCAGGTAACCGTGTTGGCGTACCACACGCTATCGGGGACGTCGGTAAACGTTGACTCGCCCGTGGCCTGGGGCGAAAGCTCCAGGCGGTTCAGCATGGTAACAAACATGGCGCGCGTGGTGGGGCTACCGCCCGAGAACGTGACCGAGCCGTCGGCGTGCACAAAGCCGGTGAGGATGCCGCGCGCATTCACAAACGGCGCCGTCTCCGGGGCGTACCACTCGGGGCCCACGATGTCGCCAAAGGTCTCGTGCTTGTCGATCACCTTGAGTGTGACCTCGCCCTCAACAACCAGGCACAGCCCCTCTTTGGTGCGGCCCGTCTTGGGCATGGTGGTGACCGCGCCCTCGTCCTCGGCGTTATCGCTGTCGGGGTCGGTGCCCTCTACCGTAGCGAGAACCGCGCTGGGCGAGACGGACCCATTCTCAAGCGCCACGGGTACCGTGAGTGCCACGCTGTGCCCCGCGGGCATGCCCACCTTGATGGTGGGCGCCGTCTCCGCGGAGGTGCCCGGTCGCACACCGCGCATGGGCAGCGTTACGGTGCCGGTGCTGGTGGCACTGCTCGAAAGGGTGGCGGTGATAGAGGTCACAGCCAGGTTGGCGTCGCGGTCGATGAGGAGCACGGTGCCGTCTTTGGTGCGGTTTACCGTGGTGGAGGCGCCATCTTCGCCTGGGTAGGTCGTGCTTTCCCACGTGACCTCAACGGGCTCGCTCTTCACGGCGCGGTACGTTCCCGCGCGGCCTTCAGAGAAGCCGGCGGCAAACTCGTCTGCCGGCAGCGCGTCGCCCAACGCCTTGCCGCTCTTGTCAATCTTTTCCCAGCTCACGGAGGCGGGGAGCGCAAAGAGCACCTGCGTGCCGGCGCCTGTGAACGAGAACTCTTCGCCTAAGGTCACCTGCGTAAGCTTCTCGCAGCCATCAAACATATCCGCTGCCTGCGCGAGGTGCGTGAGGTTGAGGTGCGAAAGGTCAAGCGTGGTGACGCTTGAGCCTGCAAACATGCGCGTGGCACTCGTGAGGTGAGCGCCAAAGCCCTCGGGAATGGCGAGTGCGGCGGTGGCTACATTGGCAAACATCTCGTCCGCCTTCGTTAGCGCTACGCCGAACGCGCGGGGGAGGTTGATTTCGTTAATGGTGGCGCCACGCATCATGCTGGTGGCGTTGAGCGCCTGGATGCCAAAGCCCAGCGGGAACGTGACGGCGGGCATCTTGGCGCCCTCCATAAAGGAGCTGAGATTGGTGGCGGGACCGCCGAAGCCCTGCGGCAGGGTGAGCTGCTTGGTGAGCGCGCAGTCTTTAAAGAGCGCGCTGGCGTTGGCGCATTGCAGGCCAAAGCCCTCGGGGAGCTTGAGCTCACCGAGCCCCTGGCACCCTTGGAACATGCCATGCATATCGGTGGCCACGGCGCCAAAACCGACGGGCAGCTCAAGGTTGCTGAGGACGGTGCAGCCAGCAAAGAGCTCCGGCATGGCGGTGGCTTTGGTGCCAAAGCTTGCGGGCAGGGTCACGCGGGTGAGCGCCGAGCAGCTCGAAAGGAACTGCGAGAGGTCGGTGACGTTGCTGGTGTTGAGCGCCGAGAGGTCGAGTTCGGTGAGGGAAGAGCAGCCGTGGAAGGCGCCGGCGAGTGTGGTCGCCTGGCTTGTGTCGAGCCCTTTGAGTGACACCTTGGTGAGTTTGGAGCACTGGCTAAAGAGGCCGCTCAGGTCGCTTGCGCCTGCGGCAGGCGTGATGGTGCCTTCGATGCGAATGGCCAGGATTGCTTCGTGTTCGGCGGTCCAAGGCCAGACGGCGATGCCATCGGTGCCCTTCTCAGGTGTGCCAAGCTTGCCTGTGCTTGCGCCTTCGGCGGGGCGCAGAATGAGGGTGCCTTCGCCATCTATCATCCATTCGCAGGTGCCAAAGGCCTGCCAGGTGGCTGTTTCTGGCTGCTCGTCGGGCGCGGTGTCGGTGCCGTCTGCGCTGGGGCTGTCGGTGGGATCTGTGGGCGTTGTGGTGTCGCCGGTTGGCGTGGACGGGGAGGTGCTTCCGGTAGCATCGCCGGTATTGTCGGCGTTGGTGTCGTCTGTGGCCTGCGCCGTGCGCTCAATTGCTAGGTTGGACGCAGCCGAGGCGGCAAAAGCGGGCTCGGCTGCGACAAGGGGCAGTGCAAGAGCGCAGGGTAGCGCCGCCAGTACAGGCAACGCGACGCGGTGGTAAGAAGGATGCGCGGCAGTTTGGGACCGTTTCATCGCCATACTCCTTAAACTCTTTCGAGCTCACGCGGCAGGCGCCGTTAACGGCGCGACTTTTCAGCCTTGATTCTCGCACATCGTACGGACATGGAGAGTGAGACAATCAAGTCGGGCATATCTGCCTCATCTTGGTCCCTCACCGCCGCAATGAGACAAAGGTGCCCGGATAATGTGTCTCGTCAAGGATTTGTCTCATAACCTATCAAGTAAGGGGGCACCTATGAGTGCAGCTACTGCCATCACGAACCCCGCCGAGGCCCAGCGAACACTGGCAACCACCTTTGACCAGCACAGACGCACGGTCTTCTTTGGTGGCGCTGGCGTATCCACGGCAAGCGGCATCCCCGACTTTCGCAGCGTTGACGGTCTCTACCACCAGCATTTTTCCTATCCGCCAGAGACCATGCTCTCCCATACGTTTTTCATCGCGCATCCTGCGGAGTTTTTCACCTTCTATCGCGAGCGTATGATTGCGCCCGATGCGCGGCCCAACCAGGCGCATATAAAGCTTGCTGAGCTTGAGCGCGTGGGCCGCCTGACCTCGGTGGTGACACAAAACATCGACGGCCTGCATCAGGCGGCGGGTTCAAAGCGCGTGTGGGAGCTGCACGGCTCGGTGCACCGCAACGTGTGCCAGAAGTGCGGTGCGGTCTACGATGCGGCGTGGATTCTCGCGCGCGAGCACGAAAACGAGCAAGGCGTGCCCGCGTGCCCCGCGTGTGGCGGCGCCATCAAGCCCGACGTGGTGCTCTATGAGGAGCCGCTTGACGAGGACGTGTTGCTGGGTGCGGTGAAAGATATCAGTGCTGCGGACTGTCTGGTGGTGGGCGGTACGTCGCTTGTGGTGTATCCGGCGGCCGGGCTCTTGCAGTACTTCCAGGGCGACACGCTCGTCATTGTTAACCGCGACCCTACGCCGCAGGATTCCCGTGCCGACGTGCTCATTTCGTGCGACATTGCCCAGGCGTTCGCGTTTTAGATGGGCGGGCGCGGATCTGGCGAATGCGTTCGTTTCCATAGGTACAACGGTGCGCCAGGGCGTTTTGCCGAGGCGTTTTAGTACCATAATTGCGAAAGGAAGGCCCCGCCGCCTGCGGCTGGCCACCCGGCCCCGCCGCACGCCTCGCCTGAACCCACAATCTTCGTTGAAGCAAGGGAGCTCCATGTCTATGGACGCACAGAACACCGCTACAACCCGCGCCGTCGAAAGCGCCGCTCCCGCCGCGCAGCCGGCCGGCCCGGCACCGTTCCTCACCGTGATGGTGCCGGTTTACAACGGCGAAGAATACCTGGCCGACGCCCTGCGCTCGATTCTCACACAGCCGTGCCGCGACCTCGAGGTGCTTGTGCTTAACGATGGCTCCACCGACCGCACGCTCGCCATTGCCCAGGACGTGGCCGCGCGCGACGCGCGCGTGCGCGTGTTCAGCCACCCCAACGTAGGCATCGGCAGCAACCGCAATGGCGGCTTTGAGCATGTGCGTGGTCGCTGCCTTATGTTTCTCGACGACGACGACGTGCTGCTGCCCAATTTCTACACCGAGCACACACGGGCAAGCATTGGTAAGCTGTTCGACCTGGGCGTGGAGATGATCGTTCCCGCGCGCCTTTTTGCTAATGAGGGACTCACCAACGCGCAGATTCAGCGCATCCCGCTCGAGGGCGTGTTCCCGGGCGCCAGCCGTGCCTCTATCAATTTGCCCTACGAGTTCTCCACCATGATTTACTCGGCTGATCTGGTTGAACGCGAGCACATCCGGTTCTGCGACATCTTTCCCGAGATGGAGAGCATCTTCCGTCACAAAGCAGTGTTTTGCGCGCCCTACGTGGCCATGACTAACAAGCTGTGGTATCTGGTGCGGCGCGACAACCCCACGCAGCTTACGAAGGTGTGGAACGTAAGCCAGATGTTGCGCGTGCGGGCGCAGGAGTACGCGCGCTTGGTGACGTGGCACAAAGAGCGCGGCACCACGGGCGAGGTGCTGGAGGAGATTGAGCGCCGCGCGCAGGAGGCAAAGGCCGAAAACGATGCGCATATTGCGGCGGGAAGTCCAGAGCCAGAGCCGGAGCCTAAAGAGGGCTTCTTTGCCCGGAGGCGGCGCAAGCGCCAGGAGCAGCGCGACTATCAGACATGGGTGGAGAGCATGCCAAGCATCAAGAGCTTCTATTACACGCCTGAGCAGGTTGCGGAGGTCTTTGACGAGCTGGTGGCAGAGGCCAAGGAAGCTGTGATCGGGCGCGGGGGCGACACAACCGCGTAGGGGAGCGCCAACGTGCCCCGCCAGAAGCGGCGCGCGTAGGGTGCCACCCGGCCCGGGTGCGCTCTGCAGCATCCGAGGGGCTCGCCCCAGCCTCGATGCTCCCTACAGCGCACGGGGGGTTCCGCACAGGACCGTGGAGCGGGCTACAGCTTCTCTTTGCCCCGTGCGCCCGCTGCCTCACGCCCAAAACAAAAACGCCTACAGTTGGTCGGATTATGGCACCGGTCGGCCTTTTCCCACGTCATGATGAATTCGGCGTTGGATACCTAACGTCGAGGTTCGTCATGATTGGAGGAGCCATGGACCACACACGGGTATCGTTCCAGCAGGCGTACGAGGATGCTCGCGAGCCCAAGGAAGGCCGGACGCAGGGGCGCAAACGGCGTGCAAACCGCATCGACAACCTGCGCGGGGAGGGTCTTTACCGGGCGCTTAGGCAGGCGCTCGAGGCATACCTGGCGCGCTGCACGGGCGAACGCCGCCTCGACGCAAAGACCATCAAGGCCTATAAGTGTGACATTGGGCAGCATATCGAGTGGCTTGAGGTGAAGCTCCTTACGCTCGATTGCGATACCATGCGCGACTACCTGGTATATCTCAACGGCATATGGGCGGCGAGCACGGTGCGCCGGAAACTCGCCTCGCTACGCGCGTGGTGCGGCTGGATGCGCCGGGAGCACCTTATAGCCGTTAACCCGTTTGATGACCTGGAGATTAGTATTCGCCAGCCGCTGTTGCTACCGCGCACCATTGGTCCTTCAGAGATGAAGCGCATCCTCATGCCGGGCACCAACGAGGCCAAGCGCCTCAAAGAGCGCAAGACCGTTCAAAAGAACGCGGTCAAGTTGCGCGACCAGGCCATATTGGAGATGCTGACCGCCACCGGCATGCGTGTCTCGGAGCTTTGCGCGCTCGACATTACCAGTGTGGATATGAACGCGCAGCAGGTGCGCATATTTGGCAAGGGGTCAAAGGAGCGTATTGTGGTGCTGGGCTCTATTACCACGCTTGCGGTTGTGGGCGAATATATTAAGTGCCGCACCGAGCCCGGGCAGCCGTGGTACGAGCCCAAAACGAAAGCGCTCTTTTTGAATAGGTCGCTCAATCGCATCACCGATCAGGTGGTGCGCAAGCTCATCAACAAGCGCGTGAGTGAAGCTGGTGTGAAAACGCACATTACGCCGCATATGTTCCGACACACTTTTGCCACAACCCTGCTGGAGCAAGACGTGGGGATTAGGTTTATCCAACAGCTGTTGGGCCATAGCTCGGTGAAAACTACGGAGCGGTATACCCATGTGTCGTCGAGCAAGCTACGCGACATTATGCGCGACCACAACCCGCGGGATGTGCTGGGAGGAACACTGCCAGAACCGCAGGTGAACGTGGTAAAGAAGTCGGAAACCAACTAGAAACACAGGATGATGCGTTTAGCTCCAGAGGCGGGGGAATGCCTTGTGAGGGCACATAGCGCAACAAAGTTGAGTATATGAGCAAAAAATGGCACAAGATATGGTGTATGCTAACGACACGCGCGGCGGGCATGCCGTTTGTACTGGGCAAGAAATTGTCCGTGCGTCAAAAAAAGTTGGACAAAGCAAAATAAGATGCTAGACTAAGCTACACCGGTAGAGCTTTAGGCTCCCCTTGTGCCTAGACGTAGCACGCGCTACAGACGGATGCAGGGGACGGTCTAAAGCTGATAACTGGCGATTATCTGTTCCTTTCGGAAGGAGAAAGACGTATGACAGCTTGCGTCAACAAGAAGCACAGCAGGAGGGTGGCGGCCGCGGTCTCCGCCTCGCTGGTGGGCGCGCTCACCCTGGGCGCCG
>DVID01000028.1 GCA_018711625.1 Candidatus Limicola stercorigallinarum
CGTTCATCCTGAGCCAGGATCGAACTCTCCGTCCAAGATCATATGCTTGGGCCGTCGAGCCGGCCTGACATCGCTTCCGCTGACCGGATCCATCTGGCCTGTCCTTATCTCGCCTGTCCCTAAAGGAACACGGTTCTTCGATCTCTCAAGGTAGATGGTTCATATTCGATGTCGACGTGTCTCCACGTCGCTCCACGTCTGTCCTCGGTGCGTGCGGGCTCCCAGCCCTGCACGCTCCCTCGCGATATCCGGTTCTCAAGGTACCCGCCGCGGCGCCGGTCGCGCCGGTGCCGTGCGGCAAGGGGATATATTGCCAGACCCCGGCGGCCGCGGGGGCGGGAATCGGGGCCTCCACAATGTGCACACAAATCGGCAGGCTTCTCTTGCGCGTCCTTTTCTTCCTGTCTGCCCACCTTTTGGCATTTGACCAGGCATTTTCATCTCAATCAAGAAGGCTCTTCTCTATGGCGCGCAAATTGCGCTCAATCTGTACATGGTTGCCATTCTTCTCTATAGCGAGTGAATCGCGCGTGAATCCTTCTCAATTCTTACGAGACGGGCACCTTCTCTATCCAATGCTCTGCCCCACATATTCAAAGTATTGCTTCGCCTCTATAGAACAAAAGCGGGCCGCCAGGGGACGACCCGCTTTATACAAGCTGTGGTGCTATATGCGTCTGCGCGTTACTTGTTCCTTGAGGACGCGCTTACGTAACGGAGCTTTAGGCCTCGAGCGCCTTCTTGGCGATCGCAGCAAGCTCGTTGAAGGACTCGGTGTCCTCGTAGGCCATCTGCGAGAGAACCTTGCGGTCGAGCTCGATGCCGGCAAGCTTCAGGCCGTGCATGAACTGCGAATAGGAAAGGCCGTTCAGGCGCGCAGCGGCGTTGATACGGGTGATCCAGAGGCTGCGAATCTCGCGCTTCTTGTTGCGACGGTCGCGATACTGATACTGCAGCGAATGCTGGACCTGCTCTTTAGCATGCTTATACGTACGCGAAGCGGCACCATAGTAACCCTTCGCACGAGCCATTACGGTACGGCGCTTCTTCTTGGCGGAGACTGCTCGCTTAACGCGTGCCATTTCTCATCAACTCCTTGTGAGTTCGAACGGATGAATAACAGATCGCGTTAGGCAAGACGCGAAACGACCGTCTTGCGGTCGGCGGAGGAAACGACGGTCTCCTGACGGAAGCCACGCTTACGCTTGGTGGTCTTCTTGGTGAGGATGTGGCTCTTGAACGCCTTGCCGCGAACGAGCTTGCCGGTACCGGTGACGCGGAAGCGCTTCTTGGTGCCGCTGTGGGACTTCATCTTAGGCATGAAACTCTCCTTTATTGCTTCTCTGAACCTACTTCTCGTCGCTCTTAGCTGCCTTCTCATCGAAGGCTCCCTTGATGGGCGCGAGCAGCATGAGCATATTTCGACCTTCCAGCTTCGGGGCCGACTCAACCGTAGCGTACGGCTTCAAATCGTCGGCGAGACGCTCGAGCACGTTCAGACCCTGCTCCGGATGTGCCATCTCGCGGCCACGGAACATGATGGTGATCTTCACCCGAGCGCCCTTTTTCAGGAAGCGCAGAACGTGGCCCTTCTTGGTCTCGTAATCGCCCACGTCGATCTTGGGACGGAACTTCATCTCCTTGACCTCGACGCGAGACTGGTTCTTACGAGCCGCCTTGGCTTTCATGGCCTGCTGGTACTTGTACTTACCATAGTCCATGACCCTGCAGACCGGAGGATCCGCATTGGGCGCAATCTCGACGAGGTCGAGACCCTGCTCATCAGCGACACGCTGCGCATCGCGGATGCCGAAGAGGCCCAGCTGGGAGCCGTCGACACCAATCAGGCGACACCTGCTTGCGGTGATCTCGTCGTTGATACGCGTGTCATCGTGCTTAGCTATTTTTCTTACCTCCCTCAAATGAAATGACCCGGAGCCAGGAGGCATCCGGGTCACATACGCACATCACACAAACGTAAACGCTTGCATCATCTGTGTTGTAGAACCAGACAGCTACCTCAAGGCGCCGAAAGGTGGGGGCATATGCCCCGCTTCGTAAAGACATCGCCGAGCGATGCGTGCCACATAGTAGCACAGCGTGCCGTCTCTCCTCACACCATCAAGCAATCTTCACGGAGAAGGTTGCTCATAGGAACAAAGATGCCCCCAGCAGGCATGATAATGATGGTGCCCGAGGTGAGACTCGAACTCACACGTTGTTGCCAACGGCAGATTTTGAGTCTGCTGCGTCTGCCAATTCCGCCACTCGGGCACGGCACGGGGTACATGGTAGCATATGCCGCGGCTATTGCAGCGCACGGATTTCAACGAGCTCGATGGTGCGGCGCGTTTCGTTATCGTCGCAGCCGCGCCCTGCAACGCTTGCCTCCCCCATCTGATTATCAAACGGATCCCAGCGCACGCCATCACACGGTGGCGTCAGCTCGGCCTCAAAGCGGCTGTTGGCAACCATGCGCCAGGGATCAAGGTTGCCGAAGTAGTGCTGCCGACGCTTCTCCTCGCCCAGCCGGCGCGCGGATGAGCCAAAGGAGCAGTCTGCCCAGCGCCATCCCAAGCCATCGACATAGAACTGTGCCCAGTCATGCGGACCCACGTAATCGGGCGAAACGTAGAGACCGCTCTGCCAGCGAGCTGGAATGCCCGCACACCGGCACATGGTGATAAACGTAAGGGCAAATACCCCGCAGTCGCCACGGCGCGATTTGAGACACGAGTCTGCAATGGCATCGAGTTGCGCATATGCCGGCTGGAAGCGGTAATCAACCGTGCCGGTGATGAACTCGTAGATAGCACGTGCGCGCTCAAGCGGAGTGGTGGCCTGAGCAACAACCTGCTCGGTCACCGCGCGCACATAGGGCGTAAACATGATGTGAGGAGCATCTTCAGCTAGATCATCTGCATCAAACGAGGCGGCACCGGACGCTTCGTCGCACGCCGCCGCTCCAGCCGAGCTCAGATCGAAATATGTTGCCGAACTGCGGTAGCGATAGGTAACTGAGAACTTTCGCTTCTCGCTCGAAGACCAAAATGCCGTTCGAGCCAAAGCCGTCTCAGGAGCTATCTCCACGCCCGGCGTAGCCTCAAGCACCTCGATGGCACTCTGCTGAGCGCATGCCGCAGGAAGCGGCAACCACGCATGCACCACTTCGCCCGGAAGCGCTCCGGGCACCTCGATGGTTGCACGGAGCGTTATATCGTATGCTGCCGTGCCGGTCTTGTGCATCTGCTCCAGCATTGCATCGCGCGCTGCGGTGTCGTCGGGTGCATCGGGCAGCAAGCCAGGCACCTCGTTGGGGTACTTACGCAGCGAGTCGAGGAAGTTGTCCAGGAAGCGCTGCTCACCTTCCACATACCGCCAATCGATGCGATTGCGCGCTATCAGCTCATCGAGCATATCCTCGGTAAAGCTTGGCCATTCGGCCCGGATGAGCGAGAGTGCCTGGGCACGAGTTACGCAAAACTGCCGCGCGAGGCGCCCCATGCGGTGCCGCTCAGCACGCAAACAGGCAGCAAACGCTGGCTCAGGGTCGCTTGCGAGCGCACGGTCACAGGCAGCGCACGCCTCCTTAAGCCTGCCCGCCGCTTTAAGGCGCGCAATCTCGGGCGGCAGCCCCTGGGCAAGATGCCGATAGTCGTCGTTCGTAACAACGTCGGTGCAGCCCACCGGGCCAGCCATAACCAGCTCGTCCGCCGCCGGATACTCCGTCTTAACCTCCATAGAAGCGTCCCCCTTCTCTCATTGCCACTCTCGATTTACCATGGGAACAGGCACAGATGGCGCATGCCACATGTCCCGCCCTGTGTGCCAGTCCCCATAGCAAATCGCCAAAACGCCGGAATCCCCCGGGAGGATACCGCGCGCATATCCCGCAGGCACTAGGCCGAGGACATCCGCATGGGAACTCCCGGGGGATTCCAGGTGGAAGTTTCAGTCAGGCCTTACGCCTTGTTGACGGAGCCAAACTCCTCCATGAGCTCCTTGGTGCGCTGCACGATGGCGTCGCGGCCGGGCTTGAGGAGCTTGCGGGGATCGTAGCCCTTGCCCTGCTGATCCTTGCCAGCCTCGATGTAGGAACGCGTGCCAGCAGCAAAAGCAAGCTGGAGGTCGGTGTTCACGTTAATCTTGGCAACGCCCATGGAGATGGCCTTCTGAATCTGATCCACCGGGATGCCGGTGCCACCATGCAGAACGAGCGGAAGGTCGCCCACCTCAGCCTTGATCTCGGCCAGGCGGTCGAAGGAAAGGCCAGCCCAGTCGGCCGGATACACGCCGTGGATGTTGCCAATGCCGCAAGCAAGGAAGTCAACGCCCAGGTCGGCAATCTGCTTGCACTCAGCCGGGTCGGCGAGCTCGCCGTTGGAGGCAACGCCGTCCTCGACGCCGCCGATGCCGCCTACCTCGGCCTCGATGGAGAGACCCTTGGAATGGGCGAGCTCCACGAGCTCCTTGGTGCGGTCGAGGTTGATCTGGAAGGTCTCCTCGTGGGAGCCGTCGTACATGATGGAGGTGAAGCCAGCCTCGATGCACTTGAAGCAGTCCTCATACGAACCGTGGTCGAGGTGCAGAGCAACGGGAACCGTGATGTTCAGGGCCTCGACAGCGGCCTTGACCATATCGGCGCAAACCTTGTAGCTGCCCATCCACTTGGCAGCACCGCCGGTGCACTGCATGATGAGCGGGCTCTGGGCCTCCTCGGCGGCCTGCAGGATGGCAAGCGTCCACTCGAGGTTGTTGGTGTTGAAGGCGCCGAGCGCGTAGTGGCCGGCCTCAGCCTTCTTGAGCATCTCTGCTGCGTTAACGAGCATGTAGAACCTCCCAAAACAAGGTGTCCAGTGACTTCATAAGTGTACCACGCCAGCACGGGCGAGCAGCGATTCCTTGCCGGCTCCGCACCATGTGATTTGCGTCTCGAAACATCCCCTGGTGAGTACATGCGGCCGCCATGGGCGCGGCGCGGGTATCCTAGTTATCGCGACCCCATGGCCCTCCTCTGCCGGCGCCCGCCGGCAGAGCCCGAGAGGCACCCCGCCAGCCCCACCGGAACATGCACATGCCGCTATATGACCGCCAGCGCCAAGCCCAAGACGAGCGGCATGCTCACCATGCTTAAGAGCGTGGTGAATGCGACGAGCCCCACGCCCAACTCGGAGTCTTTACCATATTTCTTGGCGAACACCGCTGTGAGCGCCGCCGCGGGAGCGGCGATGGCGATGATCACCGTAAGGCGGACGTCTGCCGCCACCGTGGGAAAAAGCAGCATGAACCCGACGGTGGCGAGCGGTATCACCACGAGCCTCAAGAAACTCACCTGGTACATGCGCGGCTGCACGATGAGCCTCTGAAAATCAACCTGGCCCAAATAGGTGCCCAGCACAAGCATCACCAGGCCGGTGTTGACATCGCCGAGACTCTCGATGGCCATGGTGACGGGCTCGGGGAACCGAAACCCAGTCAAGAAGCAGGCGAGGCCTATGAAAAGCGAGAAGATCGCAGGGTTGAGCAGGATGTTCTTAACCGAGACCTGGCTCTTGTCACCCGAGATCTGCAGCACGCCATATGTCCACACGAGAATGGTGGACGCCAGGTTGGAGGCGGTGAGCTGGAACACCATCTCGGGGCCAAGCACGCTTCTCACCAGCGGAATGCCGATGAAGCCGCAGTTGGAGAACACCACCCCGTAGCGCGCGAGCCCGCTTTCGGGCTTGCGGAACACCCCGTGCGCGAGCGCGATGGACGCGAGCATGATGATGAATGTCACCAAAAAGCAGAACAGAGCGTTGACGAGCACTTCGGGCTCGAACGCCACGAAAAGCGATTGCACGGTGAGGCAGGGCGTCGATACGTAAATGACCACATCGGCCATCTGCGAAGCTCCCCTCGCATCGATCCACTTGGCCTTATATAGCACCAAGCCCAAGATCATAACGATGAACATCATGATGATCTGATTGATGAGCACGATGGTTGATTCGCTCACTGCCTTGCCTTCCCGTTCTCGTCTACCCTTCCCCCACAGCCGCGCCCGGCATCAATCACAGACGCCGGGCGCAGGAGTTTTTGGCTCTATGCGAGGTCTGCACCGTTGGTGGCGATGACCTTCTTGTACCAGTAGAAGCTCTTCTTCTTGGAGCGGGCGAGCGTGCCTGTACCGTCATCGTATTTGTCTACGTACACGAAACCGTACCGCTTGGCCATCTCGCCGTCCGCATTGCTCACCAAGTCGATGCAGCCCCACGGCGTGTAGCCCCACACCTCGACACCATCTTTGATGGCCTCGGCCATGGCCTCGATATGGTCGCGCAGGTAGTCGATACGGTAATCGTCATCGACCGTGCCGTCCTCTTTCAGCACATCGTTGGTGCCCAGACCGTTCTCGACGACCATGATGGGAATCTGGTAACGCTCATACACCTGGTTGAGCATGATGCGCAAGCCGGTGGGGTCAATTGGCCATTCCCAGGCGGTCTCTTTGAGATAGGGATTCTTGGCGCCACCGAGCAAATTTCCGCTTGTCTCTTCTGCGGGGTCTGTGCTTGCACACTGGCTTTGGTAGTAGCTATGCGTGTAGAAGTCGACGGTGCCGTTCTTCAGGATCTCCCGATCCTCGTCGGTGATTTCAAGCTTCACGCCCGCCTCATCCCAAATGCGCTGGGCGAAATACGGGTATGCGCCGCGCACCTGAACGTCGGAGCAATAGTAATTGCGGTACTGGTTGCGCTCGCGCGCGAGCTCCACATCGGCGGGGTTGGGAGTGAGGGGATAGGCGAGCATGTAGGCGATCATGCACCCCACTTTGTTGTCGGGGTCGATCGCATGGGCCGCCTGAACGGCCAGCGCACTCGCCACGAACTGATGATGAAGCGCCTGGAAGCGCTTCTGAGGATCATCGGGCTGGTGCTTCATGTCGGTGGCGCCCTCATTCAAGATGCCAAGACTCATGAAGTTGCCCATGGGGAGCATGCCGCAGTTGATCTCGTTGAAGGTGAGCCAGTAGTGGACCTTGCCCTTGAGGCGCTCGAACAGCGTGGTCGCATAGCGCATGTAGAGATCGATCGTCTCGCGCGACGCCCAACCGTCGTTGCGCATGGTTATCTCCCAGGGGATCTCGTAGTGCGAGAGGGTGATGAGCGGCTGGATGCCGTACTTCAGGCACTCGTCGACCACGTTCTCGTAGAACTCGAGACCCAACTCGTTGGGTTCGGTTTCAAATCCCGTGGGATAGATGCGCGGCCAGTTCACCGAGAACCTGAACGTTTTGAACCCCATCTCGGCCAACAGGGCGATGTCCTCCTTGTAGTGATGGTAGAAGTCCACGCCGTCATGGGAGGGGTAGAGGTGATTGGGGTCGAACTCCACGTCGATGATGCGCGGATGATGATGGTTGCCGTTCGTGCAATGGTCGATCGTGCTCGGACCCTTGCCGTCGACGTCCCACGCGCCCTCGAACTGGTTTGCGGCCGTGGCGCCGCCCCACAAGAATCCTTCCGGAAAGACTGCCATGGATAATTCCCTTTCTATACGCTGCTGCACGTTCGCCGTTGAGCGGTCCCGACGCGGGCGAACCCGCGTCGGGACACCGGGAGATGCATTAGTCCAGGTCGGCTCCGTTGGTGGCGATGACCTTCTTGTACCAATCGAAGCTCTTCTTCTTGGAGCGGGCGTAGGTGCCCCGGCCCTCGTCGTCCAGGTCGACGTAGATAAAGCCATATCGCTTCGTCATCTGGCAGGTGGACATCGACACCAGGTCGATGCAACCCCAAGGGGTGTAGCCCATAACATCCACGCCCTCCTCGATGGCGGCGCCGATTGCCCTGATGTGGTTGCGGAAGTAGTCGATGCGGTAGTCGTCATCGATGGTGCCGTCGGGGTTGACCGTATCGAAGGCACCCAGGCCGTTCTCGACGATGAAGAGCGGCTTGCGGTAGCGATCGTACATGTCGATGAGCGAATAGGTGAGGCCGTCCGGGTCAACCTGCCAACCCCAATCGGAAACAGGCAGATAGGGGTTCTTCACGCCTGTAGCCAGATTGCCGCCCACCTTCTCGCGCTTTGCGGCGTCGATGGAATCGACCATCGACATGTAATACGAGAACGAGACGAAATCGACCGGGTACGTCTTGAGGATGGCCTCATCACCCATGCCAAACTCAACATGGATGCCGGCGCGCTTCCAGTAGTTGAGCACATGCTGCGGATACTCGCCGAACACCTGGACGTCGCTGTAGAAGTAGTTGTCGCGGTTGTCCTTCTGGGCAAGCAGCATGTTCTTGGGGTTGCAGTTCTCGGGATAGGTGGTGGTGCGCGTCACCATGCAGCCCATGAGGGCGCCCGGAACCATTTCATGCAGCATCTTGGTAGCAAGGGCACTTGCCACAAACTGGTTATGCACGCATTGGTAGATAACCTCCTCGCACTTATCCTTGGGGTAGCGGTCCTCACAGATGCCAATCGTCGTCCAGGGATGGCGGAATACGGAGTCAATCTCGTTGAAGGTAAGCCAGTAGCGCACATACTCGCCGAACTCCTCGAAGCACACCTTGCAGAAGCGCAGGAAGAAGTCGATGACCTCGCGCTTGTACCAACCGTCGTAATGGTTGGCGAGGTAGAGCGGCATCTCGTAGTGATGGAGCGTCACGAGCGGCTCGATACCGGCTTCCTTGAGCGTCTTGAGCACATCGCGGTAGAAATCGATGCCCGCCTGGAGCGGTTCCTCCTCGGTGCCCGTGGGGAACAAGCGGGTCCACTGGATGGACATGCGGAAGGTCTTGAAGCCCATCTCCTTGAAGAGCGCGATGTCCTCCTTGTAGTGATGGTAGAAGTCAATACCATGGCGCTTGGGGTACATGCGCTCGTCATCCGAGGCCTCGGCGGCTGCAATCTGCTCGCTCGTGATGCCGTGCTGGGCCTTGTAGTCCTTCACGTCGACCTTAGGCTTATAGGTGGTGCAGTCTGCCACCGAAAGGCCTTTGCCGCCCTCCTTCCAGCCTCCCTCGAACTGGTTGCCCGCCGTGGCACCGCCCCAAAGGAACCCCTTGGGGAACACGTAGGTGGTGTCGGACATGTTGTCTCCTCTCTCGAAGATATCGATAACCGTTCTTTGAAACCGTTTCCTATAAGATGCTGTCGCTCGCGCACATGTTGCGATTCAGAGTTAGAGCTGGCGAGGAGCAGGTGCGCCCGTCCGCGGGAGCCATGCACGGTGGTGGAGGTGCACGGCACCCCTTGGGTGCTATAGCTCCACGTCGGCGCCGTTCGTGGCGATGATTTTCTTGTAGTAGTCGAACGAGTCCTTCTTGCTGCGCCTCATGGTGCCGTTGCCGTCGTTGTCACGGTCGACGTACACGAATCCGTAGCGCTTTCTCATCTCGCCCGTGCCCGCCGAGACGATGTCGATGGGCCCCCACCAGGTGTAGCCCATGATCTGGCAGCCGTCCTCGATGGCGTCGGCCAGGGCGAGCACATGGTCGTGCAGGTACTCCATACGCTCAGGATCGTGGATGGAACCGTCATCCTCGACAGTGTCGACCATGCCTAAGCCGTTCTCCACCACGAAGAGGGGCTTCTGCCAACGGTCCCAAAGCTCGTTGCAAGTGAAGCGGAAGCCTAACGGATCGATGGGCCAGCCCCACGAGCTGCTCTTGAGGTAGGGGTTCTCGTGACCCAAACCGCCGCCGGTATCGGAGCCGGTGGCATCCCCGCGCGAGAAGGCCATGGTGCGGTAGTAGCTGAAACCAAGGTAATCGCAGGTGTTCTTACGGATGAGCTCAAGGTCGCCCGGGCCCATCTCGAGGGTCACGCCCGCGTCTTTCATCATGCGCCAGGCGTAACCGGGATACTCGCCGCGGAACATGACATCGCCAAACAGGAGCGAGCGGCGGCGCAGCTCATAGGTGTCGAACACGTCCTCGGGCTTGCAGGTTCCCGGATAGGTGTTGGAAAGCGAGAGCATGCAGCCGATGAGTGCGTCGGGCATCATCTCGTGGGCGAGCTGGACGGTCTTGGCGTTGGATACGAAGAGATTGTGCATAGCCTGGTACATCACCTGCTCGGGATGCTCATGCGGCACTAAGATGCCCGCGGCAAGGTAGGGCAGACGCAGCACGTTGTTAACCTCATTGAAGGTGAGCCAGTATTTCACCTTTGAGCCGTACTCCCTGAAGCAGGTGGCGGCGAAGCGCTCAAAGAGATCGATGAGACGGCGGTCGGCCCAGGCATTGTATTTCTTGGTGAGCTCAAGCGGGCTCTCGTAGTGCGAGAGGGTCACGAGCGGCTCGATGCCGGCAGCCTTCAGCTCATCGAAGAGGTCGTGGTAGAACTGCACACCCGCCGGATTGGGCCTCTCCTCCTCGCCCGTGGGATAGAGGCGCGTCCAGTTGATGGAGGTGCGGAACACCTTGAACCCCATCTCTTTGAAGAACGCGATGTCCTCCTTGTAGTGGTGGTAGAAGTCGATGGCCTCATGGCTGGGATAGTAGGCGTCTGGGTCAATCTCGAGCGGATCGTCCAGGTATTTGACAGATGCGAACCGATCGGCGCCCACCTTCACGACATCGGCACACGAGAGGCCCTTGCCGTCCTCCAGGTAGGCTCCTTCACACTGGTTGGCCGCAACGGCGCCACCCCACAAAAACCCCTCGGGAAACCGGGAAGCGGTATCGGTCATGGCGCAACTCCTTTCTTGTACGCGGTGCAGTGATGCGCAAGCGGGGACACCGGCCGGAATCGACCAGCGCCCCCGCTTTTTCAAAGTGCTATCCAGCTGTTATGCCAACAGGGATATGTGTGGAAACGTGCAGCGTCTGATTTGCGCGGGCCTACGCGGCAGCGGCAGCCTGCTCTTTATCCCACTGACGGTTGGCAACCATGACAAACGGAATCCAGACAAGGGTGCCCACGACGAGCATGATGACCTGGATCACAGCACCCTGCCAACCGTGACCGACAATCGCGTTCAGGATAATCGGGATACCGAAAGGCACGTCGACTGTGTTGCAGGGCATGAAGCCAACGTTCGTCGCGAAAAGCGCGATGGCGGTCATGATCGGGCTGCAGAACAGGAACGGAATAGCGAAGGTCGGGTTGAGAACCAGCGGATAACCGAAGACGACGGGCTCGGAGATGCCGCAGATGCCCGGGAGCAGCGCGAGCTTGGCGATGGCGCGGTGGTCATCACGCTTGGAGAAGATGAACGTTGCGAAGATGAGGCAGAGCGTGCCTCCGGCGCCACCGACGGTGGCGAAGGCGCACCAGAAGCCCATGGTGAAGACCTGGTCGGGAGCCGCACCGGCGGCAGCAGCAGCGGTGTTGGCGGCGATGGCGGCCGCGAACATGGCGTTGCGGATCGGGGTGATCATGAGGCCGCCGTGGATGCCGAGGACCCAGAAGAGGTTCGACACGAAGACCATGGCCAGCACGCCCATCGGCGAGTTGAAGATGACCTCGAGCGGGGCCTGGAGCACGTCGTAGATCCAGTTGTTGATGTAGTCACCCGTGGCGAGGTGGAACACCACGCCGAAGATGGAGGACACAGCCAGGGTGATGAACACCGGGATCATGATGTTGAAGGAGCCGGCGATGCCCGCGGGCACGCTCGGCGGCATCTTGATCTTGATGGCGTCGATGGAGGTCAGCCAGATGAAGAACGAGCCGAAGATAAGCGCGGTGAGCATGCCGATGAAGAGGCCCTGGGCACCAAAGATGGTGTTATCCATAGCTGCGATGGCAGACTCAAGACCCTCGACGCTCACGCTGGAGGGAACCATCGAGATGAAGGCGGCTACAGCCACGACGCCCGTGGCGTGCTCGGGGCCGCCCTTCTGCTTGGCGAGGTTCATGGCGATCAGGAACACGATGGGGATCGTCATGAACGACATGGTGCAGAAGTTGATGGCCGTGAAGGCCGGATCCAGGGCGGCGAGCTGCGGGATCCAAATACCCAGACCCGTCGTGGTGGAGGAGATGAGGGTCTTGAGCAGGGTGCCCATGGAGCCGATGATGATAAAGGGCATGAACGCCGTGAAGGCATCCTTGATGGCCGTCAGGTATTTGTTGTCACCGATAACTTCGGAGACGGTCATCATGGTGTCTTCGAATTTTTCGCCAAATGAAGCCATGTCAACCTCCTTGAGGGTATAGTGAACGCGAGTTTATACATGGGACGGAACAACCCATGTTCCACATCGTGCCTTGGCGTATCCACGATGCGGCGACTTGCGATGAGGCGTCTTGCAGGGCGCCTCATCACGTAAACGCACCTTACTTATGGAAATCGGCGTAGAGGTCCTCGGCCTGCTTCAAGACGGCCGGACCGTTGCAGCTGCCGTACGCCGTGGGCTCGATGACAGCAACAGGGGCGGTGCCGTTGACCGTCTTGGTGAGCTTGCGCTGCAGATGGCGGACCTGCGGACCCAGCAGCAGAACGTCGAACTGACCGATCTCGTTGGCGACTTCGCCCTGCTCGACGGCCCAGATCTTGTAGTCCTTGCCCTGTTCCTTGGCAGCCTCCTCCATCTTGCTCACCACGAGCGAGGTGCTCATGCCTGCGCAGCAGCAGAGAAGAATGTTCATAACCTACTCCTTTCCTCGGGCGCCCTACTGCGCCATTTGGTTGAATTACTTCGCAGCGGCCTGGTCGCGGTAGAGCTCGATGAAGCGCTCCGCAAGGTCGCTGGCCATGATGGCCATAGTGAGGTGGTCCTCGGCATGCAGAAGGATGATGTTGATATCGACAGGCTGGCCGTTCGCCTCGGCCTGCGTGAGCTCAAACTGAAACTTGTGAGCCGCCGTCATCTCGCTCTGCGCCTCGGAGAGCAGCTTGTCGGCCTCATCGAAGTTGCCATCGTGCGCGGCATCGATAGCCATGAGCGCCGAAGATTTGGCGTTGCCCGCATGCAGAATAATCTGCAGCGCATTCTCATACTTGGATTCGTCCATCTCTACTCCCTTTCTGTTGGCGAACCGTATTCTTGCAGCAACACCAAAAGCGTTTCCCAGTCCTGGTGGTCAACAAGCTCCTGGATAGCTTCCTGGCTGGTGAGCAGACCGACCATGCCCCGATAAAACGAGTCGAGGTCTTTGTTCTTGCTCTTGGAAATGGATATGAGGAACACCGCTCGCACAGGCTGGCTGTTCCACTCGACGGGGCGGTCGAGCAGGCCAACGCACACGAAGGTGTCGTCGGTGACTGCTTCGGCGGGGTGCGGCATGGCGACCATGTTGCCGAAGGAGGTTTGCGCAGCGCGTTCGCGCTGGTCGACCAGGGCACGGAAGTTCGCCGGAACCTGGCGGTGGATATGCACCTGGTCGCACAGGACATCGATGACCTCGGATTTGTCCATAGCCTGGATATGAGGCACGAACAGGTCGGGGTCGAAATAACGCCTCAAGGCATCGGATGCCGAGTCGGTGAGGATCGTTCGAACGGTGCGGACATCGCTGTCGCCCAGGAAGAACTCGACCTGCCGCACGGGAACCGGAAGCTTGCGGTCAATGGGCACCGTGGTGAACACATAGTCGATGCTGGTGAAGTCGACCTTATCGATATGCGAAACGTCACAGGTTTGGATGGTCCCCACAAGCGCGCCAAACTCCTGGCGATAGCGCCACTCGAGCAAGCGGGCGCTCCCCTGCCCCGAGGCGCACACCACCAAGATGTTCTTACGCGGCATCTCGGTTTTCTGGCGTTCGATCGCGAGCGCGAAGGCGAGCGCGATGTAACCCATCTCGTCCTCAGAGGGGGTGCTGCCATAGTGCTTGGAGAGGACCGCTGAGCTGTCGAGCGCCATGGCGTACGCAAGCGGGAACCGCTTCTTGATATCGGAAAGCAAGGGGTTCTCGATGCTCATGCTGTATTTGAGGCGCACGGAGAGCGGCACGATGTGACGTGCCAGGTTCATGCGAAGCTCGAGGTCGTTGCGCAAATCGAAGTGGTAGGCGCTCCACACCACCTCGAGCATCTCAGAAACCACACCCCACACCTCGTCTGAGATGACCAGGCCCGTGTCGTCGCCGGAGGGCGTCTCGTACAGCGAGCGCTTTCCAGCGAGATGGATAGAGATGTAACCGATCTCCTCGTCAGGGAGGTCGATGGCGAGCTCATGCTCGACGGCGGTGGCGATCTTCTCCGCCAC
Source organism: Candidatus Limicola stercorigallinarum (assembly GCA_018711625.1). Taxonomy (GTDB): domain Bacteria; phylum Actinomycetota; class Coriobacteriia; order Coriobacteriales; family Coriobacteriaceae; genus Limicola; species Limicola stercorigallinarum. Next base: position 14,154 of record DVID01000028.1, read on the forward strand.
CTCGTAGCACCGCGAGGAACGCAGCTGGTCGAGTTGCTCGGGCTCCATGGGGACAAGGCAGCCCTCTTTGATGCGTGCCACCGCGACGGCGATATGCACCACGAGGTTCTGATAGGCGGCCGAGTTGATCTGGAACGACTCGGCGTTGATGGCATCGTTCACACAGCGAGCGACCACGTCGAGCATCGCGCGGTTGTTCGACGAGCTGGAATCGAGCAGCTGATCGAGCGTGAGGTTCGCCAAGCATAGACGACGCGACATCTCAGGTCCCGCCACACGAATGCCGTAGTGCGGGCGACGCTCGAGCGTGAGCCCAAACCGACCAAGCTTCTCCTCCACACGCTTAAGGTCGTTGGAGATGGCGTTGCGCGACACGAACAGGATGCTCGCAAGGTCATCGATGGTGATCCAAGATGAGCGCGACAGCAGGTCGGAAAGCAGGTAGTCGACGCGCTCCTCGGGTGTCGAGGGAATGCTCCGCTTCGAGATGCCGTCGTCCATCTGCATGAACGCGGCAAACCTGTCTGCATCTTCCACAACAACCTGGTATCCGCCTCCACGCTGCTTGACAATGTAAGCCGCCCCCTCAAGGGCATCGTTCGCACGATGCACGTAGGTACGGATGGTGCGGTCACTCACCTGAAAATAAGAGGCGATCACCTGGGGAAGGGCATCGGGATGTGCCTGAATATATTCGACCAGATCGCGTTCTTGCGAACCAAGCACGTCCTCTCCCCCTCTCTTGTTGGTGTCCACGAGTTGTGTTCAGCTTGTGATTCCACCTTAAGGGCGACCCTTTTTAAGTTCCACAACGCCTAGTTCCAACTTAGCTGGAAGTGACCCAGATGAAACAGCGAACGATTTCTCCATTGTTTCCAAAAGAAAGAGAATGCGCTGCTCAGACGGTTGTTTTATAGAGAGAGAAGATATGCGTGTGAACGTGCGCGGCAAGCGCCGCGCGCCACACGGAACGGCATGTAGGAGAGCTCGGCACTTTCTGGAAATACAAGCTCACCCATGAACGGTAGGAAAAACTCGACAAGCGGCGTGTTGGTACTTGATTGAGCAAATATGCACATTGGCGTTGAAATAGATATCGTTCACGGATAAGGCTTGCAAAGCTAACGAATGTGAAACGGCTTGAAAACATCAGCGCTGCCCACAAGCGCCCCTCATAGCCGTACGGAGTACCTTTATCTCAAACGCCTTTTACCTACTTCTATAAACCAACCTGCATGAACGGATTGGTGGCCAACTCCTGGCCGATAGTGGTGCTCGAACCATGACCTACCAGGCACAGGGTTGCTGGCGGCAGGGCTGTGCCCAGCTTGGCCAGCGAGCGCACAATGGCCACGTCATCGCCGCCTACCAAGTCGGTGCGGCCATGGCTACCCGGGAACAGCGTGTCGCCCACAAAGGCAACCGGCCCCTCTTCAGTCGCAGCGAAAAGGGTCATGCCACCCGGCGTATGGCCCGGCGTCGCCAAGGCCTGAAGCTGCACGTCGCCCACCGCGATAACGTCCCCCTCGGCCAAAGGGCAATCGGGCGCCCCGGGGCTCGGCGTGTCGATGCCCCACGAGCTTCGCTGGTGAGCGATATTGGCATCAACCATAGGCACGTCGGGTTCGCTCAAATAGAAGGGTACGCTCGGAAACGCCCGGCGCATACCTGCGACGCCTCCCACGTGGTCCGCATGCCCATGCGTGCAGATGATGCCCTTGAGCTTCACATCCGGGTGCTCCGAGCGCAGCCGTTCCGCCAAGGCCTCACCGTCCCAAGCGGGATCGATCACCACGGCCTCGTCGCCCGAAACCGCCACGTACGTGTTGGTCTCAATGGGCCCGTTCACATACACGCTGATGGTCATATGCCCGCGCGGCGTCCAATCGGGCGTGAACGTAGGGGTCGAAGTTTCCATGAGATTCCTTTCTGGCGGGTTGGCAGCACCAAAAGCGCCGGGCATCAGCCGCGCCCTTACCGTCTTCGTGCAGGCTTACCCGCGTCGCTTCATCTGAGCACCGCCCTCACCCGGCATCAACCGGCGGGCGTCGTATACGCTGTCTACCCTGCTGATGGCTGCCAAGAGTGGATCGAGTCCGCTGGCGTCAGAAATCTCCACCAAGAAGCGCAACACTGCCGTGCCGTCACGGCTCGTGGAGGTCGCAGCAGAAAGAATGTTGGCCCCGGCGTCGCCAATGGCGATGGTCACGTCCTTCAAAAGGCCCATGCGGTCAAGGCACTCAACCACAATCTCCACCTGGAAGTTCACATCGGCCGCGTTATCCCACTCAACCTCTATCATGCGCTCGGAATGCTCCATGAGGCCTTTGACGTTGGGGCAGCTGGCACGGTGCACCGAGACGCCACGGCCGCGGGTGATGAATCCCACGATGTCATCCCCGGCCACCGGATTGCAGCAATGTGCCAGACGCACCAGCAGGCCAGTATCCTCGGTTCCCTTTACGCGAACGCCCGACGAGCTTTTGCGCGGGGTACGGGGCGGGCGACGGCTTCCACGCTGTGGCTGCTCCTGCGCCAGCTCCAGCTTGGGCACATCTGGTTTGGGATCAAGGATGTGAGCCACCTTGTTACCCACCAGACGCGGCGCCACCTTGCCCGAGCCGATGGCGGCAAACAGGTCTTCAAGCTGGCGATAGTTAAGCTGCTCGCACACCGCGTTGAGCGCACGCGTGGAGCGCGGCGTGGAGATACCATAACCACGTTTGCGCAGGTCTTTTGCCAAAATTTCGCGACCAGCGGCGGCGTCTTCGTCTTTGGTGGCCGCGGCAAAGTAGCGGCGAATCTTCGACTTTGCCGAAGGCGTGCGCACGATATTTAGCCAGTCGCGCGACGGCTTGGAGTTCTTGTTGGTGAGAATCTCCACGCGGTCACCCGTCACCAGCTCGTGCGTAAGCGGCGCCACAACGCCATTGACCTTGGCGCCAACGCAATGGTTGCCCACCTCGGTGTGAACCGCATAAGCAAAATCAAGCGGCGTGGCACCAGCACGCAGGCTCATAACCTCGCCCTTGGGCGTAAACACAAAGATCTCTTGATCGTAGAGATCGACCTTCAGCGAATGCAAAAACTCCTTGGGGTCGTCGATATCGTCGGAGGCGACCCAGTCAAGCGAATGCTTGAGCATGTTGATCTGGTCGTCCAGCCGCTGCGCCTCGCGCGTCTTGGTTGCCGAGGAGCCGCCCGACGTTTTGTACAGCCAGTGCGCTGCAATGCCGTATTCGGCCTGCTCATGCATCTCGTAGGTGCGAATCTGAATCTCCAGTGGTCGCGCCATGGTGCCGATGACCGTGGTGTGGAGCGACTGGTAGTTGTTGAGCTTGGGCATAGCGATATAGTCTTTGAAGCGGCCCGGCATGGGGTGCCACAGCGAGTGCACCGCGCCCAGCGCCGAGTAGCAATCGCCCACCGTGCGGGTGATGATGCGAAGCGCCACCAGGTCGTAGATCTGGGAGAACTCCTTGCCCTTGCGCTTCATCTTTTGGTAAATCGACCAATAGTGCTTGCAGCGCCCGTTGATCTGAAAATCGGTCATACCCACCCGGTGCAACTCATCGGTGAGGGTCTTGATGGTCTCGGAGAGAAAGCGCTCGCGCTCTTTGCGCGACTCGGCCACCATACGCGCGATGCGCTGGTATGCCTCGGGCTCCAAGTAAAAGAACGAGAGGTCTTCGAGCTCCCACTTGATGGACGACATACCCAAACGGTCGGCAAGCGGGGCATACACGTCCATGGTTTCGCGCGCCTTGAACAGCCGGCGGTCCTCGCGGAGCGCCGCAAGCGTGCGCATGTTGTGCAGGCGGTCTGCCAGCTTGACGATGATCACGCGAATGTCTTTTGACATGGCGAGGAACATCTTGCGCAGGTTGAGCGCCTGCTTCTCATCCATGCTGTCAACTTCGATATTGGTGAGCTTGGTCACGCCATCTACCAGCTCAGATACCGTCTCGCCAAAAAGTGTGCGCACGTCGGCGAGCGATACCTCGGTGTCCTCGACGGTGTCATGCAAAAGTGCTGCACACACCACATCGCAATCCATCTTGAGCTCCGCCAAAATGATGGCAACCTCAACCGGATGGTTGATGTAGGGCTCGCCCGAGCGGCGCCGCTGGTTGGAGTGCTTCTCAGCGGCAAAGCAATAGGCATGCTCCATCTTGGCGTCATCGGTCTCGCTCATATACTTCTCGCACAGCTGCGCGAGCTTGTCGTAGTTGTCGGCCTGAATTTCGGGAGGCACATCATCAGCCCGGGTGTAGTGTGCCATCTTGTCGAATGGCTGAAGCGACGCGTCGTGCGCCGCGCGGGTTGCTGCGTCCATGTGTGCCCCCTTACTCCTGTGATTGCGCCCGGGGAACAATCGGGCGGTTTACTCGTGCAAGCATATCACGGGCGGGCGCTTCGAGCGCCCAGCGCCTAAACGTATCGAAGGCGCTCCGCGCATGCAGGCCTTCGAGATAGCGAATCGATGCCGTGAGCGCCATGTGACCAGGATGGTCGACCATCTCGATGCGACGCGCATCGTCTATGCCACGCACCCGCGCAAAACCCAGCTCCTCAAAGATGGCAAGGCCCGCGTCCACGCTCCGCTCGTCCACCGGCGTGCGTGCATCGATGGCAAGGCACATGTTTGCGATGTCGATGTTACTCGCCGGAAAGCCCTGCTCCCCCGTTTTGCTATGGTGCGCACGCCACATGGTTTGGAGCGCACGATACATAATCACCAGCTCTCCGCGCTCTGGAGCTGCGACATCGAGCAGGCGCTCATTAATACGAGCATCGCGCGTGCAATAGAGCAGGTGAATCCAAGCTGTATTGCCGTCACGACCCGCACGTCCGCTCATTTGGTTGAACTCGGTGGACGAGAAGGGCATGTGGTAGAGCACCACATGGCGGATATCGGGCAGATTGACACCCTCACCAAATGCGGAGGTTGACACAATGCAGGTGAGGCGACCTTGACGGAACCCCTCCTCTACAAGCGCCCGCTGCACACGGTTGATACCCGCGTGGTAAAACGCGATCGCCCCTGCAAGCTCGGGCACGCGCTTGCGCAGCGTGCGAACAAGCTGAAGGGACTGGTCGCGAGAATTAACGTACACCACGCATTTTTCGCCCGTGGCGACAATGGATACAAGACGGTTCTCGCGGCTGGCGATATCGCGGTCGTCCTCAATGCGCAGATTCTCACGGACCGTCTCGTCAACCACGGTGCGCGTAATGCCACAAAGCTGGCAGATGGCGTTGGTTACACCAGCATCGGCCGTCGCGGTGACGGCAAGCACCTGGAGCCTTCCGAGCTCCTGGATAACCTGAGGAAGCTCGAGGTAGGCGCTGCGTTCACCCGCAGCGGCGGCTGCATGATGCGCCTCGTCCACCACGAGAAAGCCCATGCGCCCCGTACGCGCAAAGCGCGCGCGATGGATAGCAAGAAACTCAGGCGTGGTAAGCACAATATCAAGGCTACCATCGGCGAGCCGAGCAAACGTGGTGCGACGCACCGCCTCGGGCGTATCACCCGTAAGCACGGCGGCACGCACGCCCAGCTTGGCGCAAGATGCCATGAGATGATGCGCTTGATCGGCAACGAGCGCACGCAAGGGATATACAAACACGCTTGCACGCCCATGAAGAATGGCCTCGCGCAGCGCATGCACCTGGAAAATAAGCGATTTGCCGCGGCCCGTGCCCATAACAGCAAGCACACTCTCGCCCTGCGCAAGCGCATCAAGCGCCTGGCACTGCGCCGGATGCGGCTCAGCCGCACCAATAAAGGTGTGCAAGAGCGAGCGCGTAAGCTCGTCGTAAGAGCATGCCGCCAAAAGGACGCGACGCCGGGCCCCCGCCGCACGGTCTGTTTCTGAAGTAGACGCCTCGGGTGCAACGGATGCCGCGGCCTGCTCTGCCGCAAGCTGCACCTCCTCGGGGCTTGCGACGGCCTGCACGAGCGCAGGAGCCTGTGCCGCTGCAGGCGTAACGGCGTCGGATGCCGCAGCGTCAGACGCGGCAGTGCCGGCGGCGCCATCTTCGCACGTGCGCCGCAGGATATCCTTGACCATGAGCTTGGGCTTCACGCGGCCCTGCCAGTGCTCGGCAACCGCCTCAAACACCAGGTCAACCACGCTATCGCATGCACACAGCTCATCTATGTGCGGCGCGCGGAACATAATCGCGGCCACACTTGCCACGCCATCCGTCGCCGTAAAGCGCATATGGTCGCCCGTGCGCCCCACGCATGCGCGATCTTGCATGGTCACGCCGGTAGCCGCCAGCAGGGGCACTTTGTTCCCCTGGCCAAAGGGCTCAAGCAGAGAGATCTCTTGAATGGTGTCGATATCAAGCTCAGAAAGCGAAACGGTGGAGGCAACCTCGCCCGTATCTTCAAACGCATCGGCTGGCAAATCAGAAAGCACATGGTCTAGGCGTTCACGCAGTGCATCGAGCCTATCGGCCGGGAGCGTCACGCCAACCGCGCCCGCGTGGCCGCCAAACCGTGTAAGCAAATCCGAGCAACGCTCAACCGCATCGAACAGATTCACCGAACCCACGGAGCGGCCTGAGCCACGCGCAACACCATCTTCTATAGAAAAGAGCAGGCACGGCACGTGGAAGCGATTGACAAGCCGGCTTGCCACAATTCCCTTGACACCCTCATGCCAGCCTTCGCCACCCACCACAATCACGCGGCCACCGGTGTAGGTTTGCTCAACGCGCGCCATGGCATCATCGGTAAGCGCCGCCTCAATGTCGCGACGCTCCTGGTTAATCTCTTCCAACTGAGCTGCAAGGCGGCCTGCCTCAACGGGATCCCGCGCTAGAAGCAAATCGAGCGCCAGCGTAGGATCGGCCATGCGGCCCGCCGCGTTAAGACGAGGAATGAGCGAGAACGAGAGCGCGTCAGCAGTGATAGAGGCCAGATCTGTTTTGGTCATCGCCGCAAGCGCCACATATCCAGGGCGTGTGGTGGCACGCATCTGGGCAATGCCGTCGGCCACAAGCGCACGGTTTTCGGGCGTAAGCGGCATCATGTCGCTCACCGTGCCGAGCGCTGCAACCTCGGTGTACGAGCGCCAAAGCGCGGGCATGCCCCTGCGCCGTCCTAGCTCGTGCACCAGCTTGAGCGCCACGCCAGCGCCTGCAAGCTCATGCGAGGGGCCCGATGTAACCAGCTTGGGATCGGTGAGCGGCACCCCCTGGGGCACCATGTCCGAAGGCTCATGATGGTCGGTCACCACAAGATCAATACCTCGCTCGCGCAGGTAGGCAACCTCATCACGAGCAGCTATGCCGTTGTCGACGGTAATCACGAGCGTAGGCGCACACGCCTCCACCACGCGATTGAGCGCCGGCTCAGAAAGGCCGTACCCCTCTTCAAAGCGGTGCGGAATAAAGGGGTGCACCTGCGCTCCCAACGCACGAAGCGCCTCGGTGAGCAAACACGTAGAGGTGATGCCGTCCACGTCGAAGTCACCAAAAACAGCAATGGTTTCGCCATGCACAAGCGCCGCCTCTATACGATCGGCAACTTCACGCATGCCAGGGATGTCGAGAGGGTCGCACCAATCGCGCTCAAGAGAGGGCGTAAGAAACCGGCGACCATCCGCAACCGAGCCGATGCCATGTGCCACCATAATGCGCGCCACAAGCGGTTTGACCCCCAGGTCCTGGGCAAGCTCATCGGCGAGCGCGGGGTTTTGCGGCGCCATCGCCCAACGGCGCGTGGTCTTAAGCGACGACATGGCGCACCCCCTTTGCAAGCCCTCCGCAGAGCGTAGGAGCAGCAAACGAGATGCACGTGTGTGCTTTCTCGGGCGTGCGATACAATGTGGCGCCGCGGCTGCCAACAGGGCAACCGCGCATACGGAATACGCGTTTCATGGCGAACGTCCTTGTAATGATGCCCGCTGCGGCGGGCCGAGATGTTGTTCGCCCTGTATTATACGCGCCACCCCGGACACATAAACGGGCTCCCGGCGAGCGGCCGGATTCCTCCCGTTATCCGCTTGCCCCTACCGTCCATCCGTCTTTTATGCCCGTTTGCGTCTTAGCGATAGCGAGTGGATGGGGCAATCGCGTCAGACCGGTTTGTTCCGCAATCAATGGCGGGGCGCAATACGGCTTGCGGAGCTCAAGCCACGGGTGCGCGCCCGGGTAGGCCGAGGTGCCACCGGCGTTGCCACACGCGTTGCTGGTGGCGCACCAGCCCGGCCGCGTGGGCGCACATCTGCCTGGTGTGTTGCCGCTGCCCCGCCGCGTACCCGCGGACGCGACGTGTGCTGGCGCTCGTGCGAAAGCGCCTCCCAGGGAACAAACGCACCCATACACCCCACGGCAACTGCAGCAAACACAAACGCAGCCACCAAGGCAGAACGCTCCGCAACATGCACGCCCATGCCAATTGCTCCCCATACCACAGCTATGCCAAACGCCACATCGTCAAAAAGACGCCGTGCGATGAACGTCAAGCAGAACAAGAAGCCTATGACAGCGATGGTAAACACGCCCGGCACCAGCGCTTCATGCTCAGCTGCTGGCCCCACCAGAGCACTCAAGGCTGCCAGAACAAGCACCACAAACCAGCCTGCCGCAAACGAAAACGGCAATGAACGTGTAGGAGATGCCGCCATGCGCTCAGCCACAAAAAGCGCTCCTGCGGCCACGAGCGCCACCACCATGGCAATCAAAGCGGGCACTAATGCCTGCAGATGCCACGCAACCATCCACGTTGCAGTGGCAGCAATAAGCGTCACAAACCAGGTATATATGCTGCCCTGGGTAGGGCCCGCGTGCTGGCGAGACGGCATGCTGGGCCTTGGCACTACCAGCCACACTGCCCACAAAAGCACCACCACAACCCAGGCAATCATGGTGTACCCTGCAGGCATGATCCATGCATAAGAGGTGTTGGCCACCGTACCAAGCGTCGTTCCACCCAGCGGCAACACCTCAAAAGCGAAGGAAAGCACCGCCAAAGCTGCCAGCGCAAACAGAGCAAGCTCGCGCGGGCGTGGCACACGAGGTGTGGAATTGGCCGCCTCCGGACGTGCGGTTTCCTGCTGCACCCGCGCGTGCAATGCTGCGGCGCGTGCCTCATGTGGCCTATGGACCTGCGCCGCGCCGCCACGAGAATGACGCTCCTCAACGCGCGTATCGCGGACGTGTGGCCTTGGCGCCGCGGAAGTATGCGCCCCCCGTCCCCGGGTTGCACGGGAGCCACCCGGACGAGCGGCAGATGCGCGCACTCCTCTGGAGACGGGAGCTCCCCCTTCATGAAGCTGCTCACGGTGCGGTGACTCAACGCGTGGCAGGGGTTGCGTAATCTGAGGCGGGTTGAACCGTGTGCCCACCGGCTGGTATGGCCGAGGCGAAGCTTCCAACGTAGCCCTATGAGCAGGCCGATACCGAGCTGCCGCCGCGCTCGAAGCCGCACGGGAGCTATCGGCACGACGCCCCATACGGGGTGCCCGCCGAAACGTAGGATGCTGCGACACCTGCGGCACGGCCCCTCCCCTCATCAAGCTATGTGGGCTCCCTCAAATTCTTATGCATCAGTGTAGCCTGCCGAATGCAGGCAGAACGGCGCAATGTGCCACCTCAAACGCGAGCGGAGTTCAAAAACCGCCCGACGCGCCCTCGCTCTGTAAGCAATACGTTTCATGGCAATGCCGCGCATGCCCATCCACGGGCACACGCCCGCCTCGCTGCCCACTCCCCGTTAATAACTAACCGTCCACCTTGCATTCTTGGCTCTTCACCTGCTTACCTGGTTTTGCACGCAAGTTCGGGGAATACCTTACTCAATTCTGAAAGTGCGTTTGGGAGGCAAACATGACACTCGACACTTCTCTTCCCCAGCTTCGCGTTATAACGCACAGCTTCATTCGCCTTGAGGGGTCCGATGGAACGGTGATCTATGTTGACCCCTATCGTGCGGAAGACACCCCGCACGATGCCACCTTCGTGCTTATCACCCATGCGCACTTCGACCATTTCTCACCCGAAGACATCGACGCCGTGAAAAACAGCACCACCACGCTAGTGGCACCCGCCAGCATGGCAGGCGATGTGGCGCGCGCCTGCATTGGCGAGGGCGTGCATCTCGTTGAACCCGAGCAGACGCTCCAGCTGGGCCCGCTCACCATCGAGGCGGCGCCCGCTTACAACACCGACCCCAGCCGCCTGGGGAAACACCCGCAATCCAATGGCTGGCTGGGGTATGTGGTAACGCTCGACGGCATCCGGTACTACGTTGCAGGAGATACCGATCAAGGACCCGAAAACTCCCGGGTAGCATGCGATGTTGCCCTGGTGCCTATTGGAGGCACCTACACCATGGATGCCCTGCAGGCGGCAGCGTTTGTCAACGACCTGAAGCCGCAGGTGGCCGTTCCCATCCACTTTGGATGCCTTGTGGGCACCGCAGCAGATGCCGAGACATTTGCCCAGCACGTCAACCCCTCAATTGACGTGGTGCGCAAGACCGAGCGCTAGGATCTTGCCAACGCTATTTCGCATGTGCCCCGTGCCATCTGTGAGCAGGCACGGGGCACATGCGCCATGCCGTGGCGCAAGCAGATAGCATGAGGCATCGCATAGCTTCACGCCACCGTTGGTAAACGGTTATCACCCGGCAAGCCGCACGTGCCGGTCGCCTGTTTTGATGTGCGACAATGGGGCACAATTCACCGCAAAGAACAGGCATCTGCGCGGAGGCGCATTGCGCGCACCGCGCACGAACGGAGGCGCTATGGCAATAGAAAAGGTTCGCACATTTTTGCGTGAGCGCGGCTTTGAAGGTCGCGTGCTGGAGTTTGACGTATCGAGCGCAACGGTGGAACTTGCTGCCCAGGCAGTGGGCTGCGAACCCGAGCACATCGCAAAAACCCTTTCGTTTTATGTAGGCGACCGCGTGGCGCTCATTGTTGCCGCGGGCGACGCACGCATCGACAATCCCAAGTTCAAGGCACAATTCCACACCAAGGCGAAGATGCTCAAGGCCGAGGACGCAGAACCGCTTATTGGACATGCGGTGGGCGGCGTTTGCCCCTTTGCCGTCAACGATGGCTGCGACGTATACCTTGACGCATCACTGAAGCGCTTTGACCTCGTATATCCCGCATGTGGAAGTTCCAACAGTGCTATTGGACTCACCCTTGCCGAGCTCGAAGAGCTCTGCGCCCCCTGCACGTGGGTGGATGTATGCAAGCTGCCCGCGTAGCGGCAACCAAGCGAAGCTTGTAGAGATGCAAAACAAAAGGAGCGACCATGGACTCAACTCGCTATATCGTGTGTGACGACGCCATTCAGTATGTCGACGACCAAGGCACCGTACTTGCCGAGGTAACCTTCCCTGCCTGTGCAGAGGGCGTAGTGGATATCAACCATACCTTTGTTGACCCCTCACTTCGCGGCCAGGGCATTGCGGGCGAGCTTATGCGGCGCACCGTGGAGGCGCTGCAAGAACGCAACCTGCACGCTCATACAAGCTGCTCCTACGCTGCCACGTGGTTCGACCGCCATCCGGAGCATGCAGGCCTCCGCGCTTAGTGCACATCCCCGTGCTTCGAGCGAACCTGCCCGCCATCGACCTTCCACCTTGCCCAACCAACACCCCTTCTGAGAGGCCTTCCATGAAGCTCTTTGCGTTTGCCCTCCGCCCCTTTGATGAGTTGCCCGCGCTCGAGGCCATGAGCCGCGACGAGGGATTCACCTTTGCGTGGACCGACGAGTACCCCACCCTCGAAAACGCCCACCTCGCCGAAGGCGCGGACGCCCTGAGCATCATCACCAACCCCATGACGCCCGAGCTTCTCGACTGCTACTACGCCATGGGTATCAAGTCCATTGCCACCCGGTCCATTGGCTACGACCATATCGACATCGCCCACGCCGCCGCACGTGACATACGCATTGCGCACGCCGCCTATCCACCCGAAGGCGTTGCCGATTACACGATTATGCTTATGCTCATGGCGCTCCGCCGCACCAAACTGGTGTTCAAGCATGCCGCCTGCCAGGACTTTAGCCTTGAGGGCAAGCTGGGCCGGTCGCTTGCATCGTGCACGGTAGGCGTGGTGGGAACGGGCGCCATTGGCTCGTGCGTGGTGCGCGAGCTGGCAGGCTTTGGCTGCCACATCCTTGCCTACGACCCCTACCCTAACGAGAACCTGCTCACGAGCGTGGACTATGTTGACCTCGATACGCTGCTTGCAACGTCCGACGTGGTGACGCTCCATGCCCCCGGCCTGCCCGAGAACCACCACATGATTGATGCCGACCGCCTTGCCCGCATGCGGCCAGGTGCCATCTTGGTGAACGCGGCACGCGGCGCCCTGGTAGACACCGCAGCCCTGGTGGACGCGCTTGAGTCGGGCCATCTGGGCGGCGCCGCGCTTGACACCATCGAAAACGAGGTGGGCCTTTATTACCTCGACCGCAGCCGTGATGTGCTTGCCAACCGCGACCGCGCAGTGCTCATGGCACTCCCCAACGTGATCGTGTCGCCCCATATGGCGTTTTACACAGAGGAGGACGTGGAGCACATGGTGCGCAGCAGCACGGGTGCGCTCTTGGCGTTTGACCACGGGGAGAGCTCGCCCTTTGAGGTGCACTGAGGAGAGGCCATGCAAAACGTACCAGTGTGCATTCGTCACGAGCTTGAGGCGCTTGCCGACCCCTCTTACCGCAGCTTCCAGGCAAAACTCGTGCCCACTGTTGACCCCGAGCGCATCCTGGGCGTGCGCACGCCGGCACTCCGAGCCTATGCCAAAACGCTCGTGCGGGAGCGCCCGGATGACGCCCGCGCGTTTCTGAGCACCCTTCCCCATGAAACGTACGACGAGAACAATCTCCACGGTGAGCTCATCGGGCGCGTGGCAGCCACGCCAGAGGAAGCCTTTGAGCTCCTCGATGCCTTTTTGCCGCATGTCGACAACTGGGCAACCTGCGACCTTATACGCGTACCCGCCTTTAGACGCAACCTAGACCTCGTGCTCGAGCACATTCAGGGCTGGATAACGTCTGATCCGGAATACATGGTGCGCTTTGGCGTGGTACAGCTCATGACGCTCTTCTTGGACGACGCGTTTGCGCCCGAGCAGCTCGAGATGGTGGCGCGCATCACTCGGCCGGAGTACTACATCAATATGGCACGTGCCTGGTATTTCTCGTTCGCCCTCATCAAACAGCCCGAAGCTACCTTGCCGCTATTTGAACGCAGGCCCTGCGCACTTGATGCCTGGACGCATAACAAGGCACTTCAAAAAGCGCGCGAGAGCAGGCGCATCACGCCAGAGCAGAAAGCTCGGTTCCAGGAGCTCAAGGTTTGACCCTGAGCGGCCTACGAGGCACTCACGAGCGTGCGCTCGCACACCGCGATTGTCACCAGATAGTACAGCCCTAGCACGATAAGCGTGAACGCAACGGTACCTCCCGCAAAGAGGGCGAAATCAGCCGCGCCCATCAACAATGACAACAGGCCAATGAGTGAAAATCCAAAGATGCAGTGCACACACGCCATAAGGGTGGGCGTAGCAAAACTTGCGCCTACCTGAATACGCAGCGAGCCGCGCATGAGGCGCACGGGCGTGCCCAGAACGGCAAGCGTGCGGTATCCGTGAATGGCATCTGACGCCTGCGAAAGCTGCTGCAGAGCCAAAATGGCCGCCGCTGCAATCAAAAATGCTGCCCCATAGAACACGCAGGCAAAGGCTATGGATGCCAGGGCATCTGCTCCAGCCGTATCGGTTCCGGTGCGCAGGCCCACACTAAACGCCAGGCCGGCAACCGTCATGCACATCGATGCGGCAAGAAGTACACATTCGGCCGCAAGCGCCATGCATCCGCTCTCGGCGCGCGCTTCAACGCTGCGCACGGTAAACGGCATAAGCCCCGTCCAGTAACGCGCGGCACGCCGGCGCAAACGCTCAGGCACACGCACCGAAAGTACGCGAAACAAGAAGTAAGTACCTCCGAGCGCAATGAAGCCCATAGGAATGATGAACACAATGAAGTAGCCCGGCCCCAACAGGCATGTTCCCCACACAAACGCCAACAAGATTGCCGCGGCTATTCCTTGGATGCGCATCGAACGTGCGCCGGCGAGCAAACGCCGTTCTGGCGCACGATCGGCCTGCATGAGCTCAATAAGAGGCCGCTTCCATATACCCCTTACCGATACTACAGCTGCGATAAACGTGATGACGGCAAACGAGATGGCGCAGGTGGTTGCCGCAGATGTTGAAAACGTAAACACCGGCTGCCAGGCTACACCAAACACAAAGGCGGCCACCAGCCCAAAGGCAGGCGAAAGCACCAGCCCCAGCGCAAGGCCGGCCACCAGCGCGACCACACCCACTACGGCGCTCTCAAGCGCAAGCACCCATGACACATGCCGTGGACGCAGGCCAAGCAGCAGATACATGCCGAACTCGCGCTTGCGGCGGCGCAACAAAAAAGCGTTGGCATACCCTAGCAAAAAGACAAAGATCACATCGATGAACACGGCAAACGCCTGAAGGACACCACCCGCCTTGGCAAATGCCAGGCGCTGCATCTCGGTTAGATCGAGCGCCAGCAGGTAGCTGTTTGATGCCAAAAAGGAATAAAGCAGGCACGCGGCAAAGGCAAGCGTAAGAAAATAGACCGAGAAATCGCGCAGGCTACGACGCACATTGCCCAAAGCGAGCTTAACAAGCATGAGGCCCTCCCAACAGATTTATGCGGCATATCAAGCCGAACACGAGCCTCATTCTCGCGTGTGTGGGAGCGCGTAGCCATCGATTTGGCTTACGATGCGGTTACGGTTTTGTAAGGTGATAAAGGATGCATGGAGCGGTACGCGAGCGGCATCGATCACGCAACGTCGAGAGGGGCCCAGCATGGACATCACAAACGTAAAGGCGCTCTATTTTACGGGTGCAGGCACAACCAAGCAGGTAACAGAGCGGTTTGTTCAGGCCTGCGGCCTGCCGGCAGATCTTTTTGATGTCACGCCCTTCGGTGCGGAAGTGCCCACGTGCACCGCGCACGACCTTGCTGTATTTGCCGTGCCCTCCTACGGCGGACGTATACCGGCGCCCATGGCCGAGCGCATCAGCCGCATCTCTGGAGACAACACGCCTGCCGTGCTTTTGGTAACCTATGGCAACCGCGCGATTGATGACACGCTCATCGAGCTTGCCGATGCCGTGAGCGAGCGGGGATGTATCCCTGTGGCAGGCTGCGCCGTGGTGGCACACCATTCGCTCATGGTTAACGTTGCCGAAGGACGGCCCGACGCCGATGACCTTGCTGTGCTCGACGCCTGCGCTGCCGGCGTGGTGGAGCGACTGGGCGCCGCTGCAACCGTGCGCGACGCTGAGCTTGGCACGATTCCTGGCAACCGGCCGTACCGCGCCTTCGGCGGCGTTCCCTTCCATCCCGAGACGGCAGCCGATGTGTGCGTCAGCTGCGGAGCCTGTGCTGCGCAATGCCCCGTGCGGGCAATCGACCCCGCCGCACCGAGCACCACCGATATCGAGCGCTGCATTTCGTGCATGCGCTGCATCGCCGCCTGCCCGGTGGGGGCACGCAGCATCTCTGGCGGTGACGCGCTTACCGCGGCACGCACCGCTTTTGCCGAAAAATGTGCCCAGCGGCAGGAAAGCTACACGGTCATGTAGGTAAAGCAGAGCCCCGCCTGAGCCGCGCACAGGCGCCGCACAGACGGGGCTTGAGGTGAACCCGGGGAACTACTCGCCGCCAAAGATCTCCATGATGTCGCCCAAGGCCGACATGGGGCTCTTCTTTTTCTTGTAGTCCTTGCGATACTTCTCCTCGCGACGATACCTGTCGTCGGGGCGGAAATCATCGTCGCGGTGGCGATCATCGTCGCGGTAGCCATCCCGCGCGTCTCGCGCACGCTCCACAATCTTGTCGAGCTCGCCGCGGTCAAGCCAAATTCCGCGGCACTCGGGGCAATAATCAATCTCCACGCCATTCTTCTCGCTCATGAGCAGTGTGACGTCTTTGCATACCGGGCACTTCATGGTAACTCCCTCATGGTCGCCAGCGCGTAGGCACTGGTGGCGGTCATTGGGCAGGTTATACCCCCAAACACCCCGCATCTATGCATCGGGCGAAGCACAATGACAGGAGGAGCGCAGCGACAGACCATGACGCTGGAAGGCAACACAGGATGTATGGGCGCCGCAGCATCCATGAGGCAAGCCTGAAAGGCGCTCATCGTATAGGTAGCGGCTGTCCTGTGGGGTACAAGAAGGACATCTAACTCACAACCGCAAAGGAGTTCATTATGCCCACCATTAAAACCCATGCCTCCGTGGCCATCTCCGAAGACGCACGCCGCATCCTCAAGGCGGCCTACGGTAAGGCTATCGCCCATGTGCCCGGCAAATCCGAGCAGTGGCTCATGTGTGTCTTTGACGGCGACGCCCCCATCTACATGGGCGGCAACGATTCCGAGCCAAGCGCGCTTATCGAGGTGAGCGCTTTTGCACAGGGCGAGGTACCCGCGAGCGCTTGGCAGGCCATGACCGAAGAGCTCACGCCCGTGGTGGCCGAAACGCTCGGTATCGACCCGGCACGCATCTACATAAGCTACAGCTCAACGCCCAACTTTGGCTGGAACGGCAGCAACTTCTAGACACCCGCCGCAACGCCCGGCACACGCAATATGAGCCGCCGGATGGGTTGGATGGGACCCGTCCCCATCCAACCCATCCACTGCCGGCGTGGCTACGCCATGTTCTGCCGCTCCTTGGATTGTCATCCAGGTGGATGAAACGACCCCGTCCCCATTCATCCTTCGGTTGTAAGCAAGTAATGCGAACCACCTTGCTGTTGTACCTCGGTGCCTCGCCACAACCGGACACCGAGGTGCACAGCGATCGAAGGAAGGCTCGGCTCCATGAACAATGACGAAATGCGCGCAAAGCTCATTGCGCACCTTATCGCGGAGCGCGCCGATGGGCGCAACGCTGTCGTCCCCGACGGTGCAGACGGACAGCGCGCGCTGCTGCGGTCCCGACCCTGTCTGTACGCGATTTCGTAACCAGCGCGCCGTCTTTGCGATCCTGGTACGGCTGCCCTCGTCAGAGACCTCTTGGGTCAGCGATAAGTCTAGCAGATTAAGATGCAAGCGGTCCGGCTTCGCTTACGCCACGCCGTGCGGAAACACCTCCAAAAAGAGCTCGCGACGGCGTCGAATAAACGCCGCCGTCCTCCTCGCAAGCGGCAGGCCCAGCTTTCGTGCGATGGATTCCAACCTCAACTCAAGGCTCTCAAGCCGCGCCATGTGCTCATGGGTCACCTCAAACACCTGGAATCCCATGGCCTCAAGGCCGGCCATCCTGCCGTTGCGCTCCTCAAAACCCATGCGGTCAGCATGAAAACGCTTGCCTTGGACCTCAATCACCCCGCGTTGCTCGGGAAAGAGCGCGTCGGCAACACAGGACTGCTGCCCGGCAATGCGGCGCGCGGGCTCGGAAAGCGCGACGCGCCGATTGAGGAAGGGCCGCGGCCATCCCTCGCCTCCCAGGCGTGCGCTCAGCCCATAGAACAGATAGAACTGACTTTCGAGCGGAGAACCCGAGCCATCATGCGCGCTGAGCACCGCACGACGCAACAGCCTGATTCCAGCGACCCCCTCCTTGCGAGCGCAGAAAGCAGAAAGTTTCTCGCAGCTGGTGAGGGGTGGCCGCTTCCAGAGACCGTCGAACACCCCACTGCGATCCACACAGGGAGACCACGTGGAGGCGTCACTCCAGGCGTCGCCCAAAGGAAGCGGACGCCCGGCATCATCACTATACGCGGTGATAGGAAACGGTCTGGATAACGACATCAAGTAGCTTTGCACCAGAGCGGACGTTGCGGCTTTCGCGCGTTCCGTTTTTGCAGAAACAGCGTAGATGCCGCATGCCTCGAGGCAACGCTGCACCAGCCGGACAAACGTCTCGGTACGTGCCAGGTCGAGCAGCGTGCGCTCAATGGAGAGCACAAACAGCCCGTTACCCAGATCAATAAGGTCCGCAGGGGACAGATCGCTTGGTAGAGGATGTGGCACGATGAGCTTCGAAGCTCGGGCTGACCTCAAACTATCCCCCATAAGATGAACGGGAACCGGAATACCCTTTAAATCAGTTGCAAGCCGTATAGCAATTGCCCGTGCGCCTTCATTCGCGTTGCTACGCGGAAACGTCACTATGCCGTGTTCATGAGATAAGGCCTCCTCCAACGTGGACAAATCACGAATAGCCGGAGGCGTAGCGTGGAGATACCACGCGGAAATGCCGCAGATGACAACCATAACAGGCTCCTTGAAGCACATATCGCACTCGGGCCCCGCTCGCTGCGCGGCGGGGAGCAACCGCCGACCCCATCGCGCACGCATCAACCCAGCTCTCATCTGCCGGCGTAGGATTTGGTATACCCTTATACTCGCGTTTCGTTCACCATGCGGAGCACAAAGCAACTGGCACTTCAAAATCGTTAGAATAGGTGCCAAGATTGGCATGCGCCCTAGGCCGTGCAAGGACATGTACGGCACCAAGACCCGCAAAACGGCATCCAGAAAAAAATGAACGCGGTTATCCGACGTTTTACGGACAGCTTCAAAACAGCAGCAAATGTGACACCTCTTCTACCTGGGCTTTCTTTGCTGATAAAGGTCAATCTA
Source organism: Candidatus Limicola stercorigallinarum (assembly GCA_018711625.1). GTDB lineage: Bacteria > Actinomycetota > Coriobacteriia > Coriobacteriales > Coriobacteriaceae > Limicola > Limicola stercorigallinarum. The sequence goes on from DVID01000028.1 coordinate 32,845, forward strand.
TTTGAAGCGTCGGGTCAAAACGTCGGATAACCGCGTTCATTTGCATCCGGGTTCCCAAATTGGCGAAGACAACCACTTCCGGCCTTCGGCTTGCAATGCCGCGCCCTGTTGGCAGCCGACCGTCCCCCTGGTCATCGAACCCCCGCGCTGCCTAACGACCGTCGTCAGCCAACGGCAAGCAACCTATCGGGGGTGGGTAAAACCGGCGTACAATACGGGACGCAGAGAATAAAAGAACCAGGAGAGACCATGGGAGAGACCGCCGTTATTGACCGCGCGCATGCGCTCGAGGCATTTCATCACTATGTTGAGCCCTACGATGCGAACAATCCCCGCATCGCGCTCAAGGTCGAGCATACGCTGCGCGTGGCAGAACTTGCCGACCGTATTGCAGCTGGCAGCGGATTCACCGAGGCGGGGCGAGACGTCGCCTGGCTCTGCGGCCTCCTTCATGACCTGGGGCGTTTCGAGCAGCTCCGGCGCTGGGACACGTTCAACGACGGAGACTCAGTGAATCACGCGACTCTCGGCGCCAACATCCTGTTCGGTGAGAGCTCTGTCGCTTTCGCAACAGCGGAGTCTGACGACGATTTCTTTTCACGTCATAATCGCACCGCGGGATCCATCCGCGCGTTTTGCGACGACTCCGCGCTCGATGACATGATTCGTGCAGCCGTCGCTCACCACAGCGACTTCCGTCTGCCCGAAGCGCTCGACGTGCGCACGCACGCCATCTGTGACGTGGTGCGCGACGCCGACAAACTGGATATCCTGCGCGTCACCTGCACCGACACCGTAGAAACCGTACTGGGCGTAAGCGAAGATGAGCTGCTGGAAAGCACGGTCTCCCCCGCCGTTGAGGATGCATTTTTCGCCCATCGTACCGTTGCACGGGCGGAGCGCAAAACACCGGCGGATTACCTAGTAAGCCTTGCCTGTTTTACCTATGAACTCGTGTACCCCACGAGCTTGGAGATTGGCTTGGAACAAGGTTTCCTGTTCCAACCCTTCGAGCGTCCTTTTGGCATCGAGGAGCCATTCGCCACGCCCGAAACACGCTTCCTCATGAACCAAATGGACGGCCACCTACGCATCTGGATTGACGAGCGGCTATAAGCAAGCACCACCATGTCGCTCGATTGAATCGCCCAGCCAGTTGCAGGGCCTCTGACCCCAGAGCCTCTTCAGGCCCAGGGCGAGGCCGCGGGCGGCCACAAAGCCCACGAAAGACCCGCAACGAAACCGCTCGGGCACGCAGAGCCGCGCGCCTTCAACATCGAAGATGCGCATACCGACGCGACGCAGGGTTCGCCAGCAAACGACCAACCTCACGTCTCTACAGGGTCCATGCGGCGCTTTCGGTTTGAAGTCGCACCATACGGGCGAAGAGGCCGCCTGCTGCCAAGAGCTCGTCCGGCGCACCCTGCTCGGCCACGCGGCCCGCTTCTAGCACCACGACCTTATCGGCTGCCATAACGGTGCGCATGCGGTGTGCAATCACAATAACCGTCCTGCCAGCGAGGAGCCGTGAAAGCGCCTCTTGTACGCGCGTCTCGTTCTCTACGTCCAGGCTCGCCGTGGCCTCATCCAGAAGCACAATTGGCGCATTCTTCAATAGGGCCCGGGCAATCGAGATACGCTGGCGCTCGCCACCCGAGAGACGCGTACCGTTCTCACCAATCATCGTGGCATAGCCTTCGGACATCCGCGCAACAAACTCATCGCAGTTGGCTGCACGTGCCGCCGTCAACACCTCCTCGTCGGAAGCCCCACGCCGTCCCAGGCGGATGTTCTCCATCACGGTGTCGTCGAAAAGCGTCACGTCCTGGAAGACCACCGAAAAGTCACGCAACAACACCTCGGGGTCCACGCTCGCCACGTCCACGCCACCCACTGTCACGCGACCGACGCTGGCGTCCCAGAGCCGGCAGGCGAGGCGCGCGCAGGTGGATTTGCCCGACCCGCTCGGCCCCACAAGCGCCGTGACCTCACCCGTACGCGCCGTGAACGAAACATCGCGGAGCACCTGCTCCCCGCCCTGCTCATAAGCAAAGCCCACGTGATCAAACACCACGTTGTGTCCCGACGGCGCGTACTCCTCGCAACCGGCAGCCAGCGGCTCCTCGAAGAAACGCTTCATGCGAGAAGCAGCCGTGCGTGCTGAGAAAAGCTCGGCGATAAGCATGAGCGCCTGGTCAAAGGGTGCATAGATACGGCTCACCACGAGCAGGAAACAGAAAAGGGTGAGAAAATCGCATGAGCCTTCGAGCACGAGAGCTGCGCCAGCCAGCAGCGTGGTGGCAAATCCCAAGCGCAACACCACCTGTGCTCCATTTACGCAGATGCCACACGCCAACTCGCTGCGGATGGCGGAGCGCTCAGCAGCGTCAACGCTTTTGTACACACGATCGAGATAACGGTCCTCCTGATTGGTGGCGCGCACCTCACGCACGCACTCAAGCGCCTCCTGCACCAACTCGGAGGTTTTGAGCCCCGCCATGCGTGTTGCGCGCATGAGCGGCTGGAGTTTGGAACGTACGCCAAACAGCAGCAGCAATGCCACCGGGCCCGACCACATCGATGCCACAGCCAACCGTGCGTCAAACAGCAGCAGGCACACGAAGGCAATGGCCATAGTGGCATAGGCACCGTAAAGCTCGGGCAACACGTGGCTGTAGGCATGCTCGGTGGTCTTGACATCGGTCATGAGCGTCTCGGTGAGGTCGGCAAGGTCGCGCCGGCCAAAGAACGAAAGAGGAAGCCTGCGCAGACGCTCGGCGAGCGCGATGCGCTGACGTCCGCTCTCCTTATAGATGACACCATACTGGTAGTAGTACTGGAATCGCTCGCACACAAACAGCACGACAAGGTACGCGGCGAGCGCTATCACCCAACCCGCAAGGGGCACGTCGAGCGGATCGAAGCCGAGCGTACCCCATGACCCCAGCTCAATCGCATCCCCCGTGAGCCGTGCTACGAGCGCGCTCATGGCTGCGAACACGAAGCCCACGCCGGCAAAGACCACAAGGTTCGTGACCGTGGTCCATATGGCACCCAGCTTGACATTTCTCACGCCCTCATCCGTAAGGGCATATTTCTCCTTGATGGACATCTATGCCACGCCCCCTTCGACGCTCGAGATTCTCCAGGTCACAGCCTGCTCGTAGTCGGCCCACATGCGCGCGTACAAACCGCCCGCCGCCACGAGCTCGTCGTGCGTGCCCTGTTCCACCACATGTCCTTGATCAAGCACCACAATCTTGTCGGCATTTCGCACGGTAGAAAGACGATGCGCCACCATGAGCACGGTACGGGGCGCGCCATCCCGTCCGCGTGCAAGGCGTTTGAAGGCGGTTTGAATCTTGACCTCGTTCTCGGGATCAGCAAAGGCTGTAGCCTCATCGAGCACGACGATGGGCGCATCCTTGAGAATGGCGCGGGCAAGCATGAGCCGCTGCACCTCGCCGCCGGAGAGATGCACGCCCGCAGTTCCGTACACGGTATCCACGCCATCGGGGAGTTTGACAAGAATGTCGTCGCACTGAGCAGCGGAAAGCGCCGCCAGCACTTCGGCACGGCTCGCAAGCGGTCGCGCCGCACGCACGTTTTCCAGAATGGTCTGCGAGAAGAGGCGGTTAGCTTGAAACACAAAAGCCACGCGCTCCATCAGGTCGTGCGGATCCATGGCGCGCACATCCACGCCACCCACGGTCACGCACCCAGCATCCACGTCCCAAAAGCGTGGCACAAGAGAAGCCACAGTGGTTTTACCGCCTCTCGAAGGCCCCACAAGCGCTACGGTGGAGCCAGCTGGCACGGTAAAGCTCACATGATTGAGTGCAGGAGCCTCTGCCCCTTCGTAGGTAAAGCTCACGTCATCAAACACCACGGCGTTACCCTGAAGATGCGCGGGCGCGGCAGGCGCCTCAATCACCGGAGCAGCCAACACGTCCTCCACGCGATGCACCGCATCCGCCGCCGACTGGAACGCCTCGGACATAAACATCACGCGCGTCATGGCTGTGGGAATCACAGCTGAGAAGATGGCGTAGAAAGCAAAATTCGTTGCGAGCCGCGCAATATCTGGCTCCCCGGGCACGATGCACACGAGCACCGGCACAAGAAACACCGCCGCCGCGCTGATAAACGTTAACGAGAGCGATTGGGGCGTTTGGCACCATTTCACGGCGTAATCCTGAGCAAGACGCGTAAACTCCTCAATGGCATCATGAAAAGCTCGGAACGAGTACACCGTCTGCTGGAACACTTTGACTACGGGAATTCCGCGCACATACTCGGTGCCCGTCTTGTTCATCTTCACAAGCGATTCCATGTAGCGCGTCATGAAATCCATGCCACGGCCACCCATCATGTAAAACATGCAGGCGAGGCTCACGGCGACCGGTACCAGGCACGCCGCACCTAGACGCCAGTCGAACACGAAGAACAGCGCGAGCATGCCTGCGATCATGGCGACAGATCCCGCCGTATCGGGCAACTTGTGGGCAAGCAGGCCTTCCGTCTCGGCCGCGCAACCGTCCACCACGCGGCGCAGCGCTCCCGACGCATGCGTGTCGAAGTATCCCAAGCTCGCATGCATGAGGTGCTCCGTGGTTTGCTTGCGCATGTTCGAGGCGCAACGAAAGGCTGCGAGATGTGTGCACATAAGCCCTGCGAAGTACAGCGCAATGCTTGCGACCGCAAAGCCAAGCGCCCACCAGCCGTATGCCGCGATATCGGTAGCTGCAGCCCAATGGGGTGCCACAGCGATAAGGTCGCGCGCGGCAAACCAGATACACACGTACGGACCAAAGCTCACAAGCATGGAAACCGCTGAAAGCACACAGCCCAGGTAGGTAAGCGCGCGCCGCGGACCCGCAAAAGCGAGCAACCGGGAAACCGCTCCCTGTTGGTTGGACATAGATTCCTCCTCGTCCGATTCCTTGTTTGTTAGCATGGTCTAACTTACTATGGATGCGGTTGGACCCCATGCCTTTGGAGCAGAATTGGGACGAATTCGAAAAACAGCGCACCTCTCTGAGCTCTATATGCCACAGGTCGAGCAGTTTGGCGTGAGGCTCGAACAGCACGGCGACGCACTTATGGGGAGCGTTTCCAACGAGCGCGCCGATGCTGCGGTCTGCGTATATCGCATTGGCGATTTTGGGGTTGTGACCTCGCATCGCATCCTCGTCAAGCGGGATATGCTCTTTTGCGAGCACGCTCTCCCAGGGCTCAGCGTAGCATCGCTTTCGGCCGATAGCTTGGCGCTCTGCCCCATCGACCAGCCCACACGCGCGCGTCCAGCAGGTAACGTGGCGATCTTTGGACAAGACACGCGCGAGCTCACCACGCCGCTGCGTGCGGGCAGCATCCAAAATGCAACGTCTATCACCCTGCTACCCGAATGGTTTAATCATTGGGATTCGAAGGGCGTGCGCACCGCCCATATCATCATGGAAACCGTCGCAGAAGCGTGTCCAGGCGATTTGGCCACCTGGCTCGATACAACGCTGCACGGCATGAGTCCGCTCTTTGGTGGGAAGCTTCTGAGCAGTGGTGCTGCCGCACAGTGTGTCGACCGCATCGCCTCCAACGTGGCAACCTGGCATGTGGAGCGCGAGCGCGCAGAGCAGGAAGCCGGCACGCTTGTGCAAACGCGCCTTGTTCGTGCGGCGCGGCGAGCAATCGCCCTCCATCTCGGCGATGCGCTCACGATCGACGGCCTTGCGCATGACCTGTTCACAAGCCGCACGCGCCTTTGCGCCGCCTTTCGGCAGGAGACGGGCGAAAGCATCGGCTCCTATATTCGGGAGGCACGCATGAGGCGGGCGCGTGAGTTGCTTCGCTGTCCTCTCTGCAGTATCACCGAAGTCGCAGATGCAGTGGGATATTCCCGCACGTCAAGCTTCACGGTTGCCTTCGAGCGGGCGCACGGATGCTCCCCCACCGCCTGGCGTAACCTTGTAACCCCTGGTGGAAGCGAGCATCAGGAACACGGCGCCGCCAAACTATGAGCCGATGCGCGCAATAAGCTGGGCGATGAGCTGGGCATGAGGGAGTGCATCATTCAGACAGGGCACATACCCAAACGTTGTTTCATCCGCATCCGGACGCGTGCGCATATATAGCACATGTAGTTCGTGCCCCACATCGAAGAGCGTCTCTAAACAGTCGACCGAAAACCCGGGGCAACAAACGACAAGGCGCTTCATGCTGGTGCGTGCAAGCTCCTCAACGCGCGGCGCCGTGAAAGGACCTGTCCATTTCCTGCCATCTTCAAAACGCGACTGGAAAGAGAGGCTCCAGGCATCTCTGGGCAGCCGCAGCGCTTGGGCAATGCCGTGCGCCGAACGTTTGACCTGCTCAACATAGGTATCACCACGCCGCACATGAGCCTGCGGAATCGCATGAAATGACAGCAGCAGATGGTCCTTCGCGGGATTGAATCCGCTCGCGTGCACAGCACTAGCCACAGCGGCCTGATATGCCGGCTCGTCACCATATCCCGATGTCAACATCTTGCTGGTTGGATGCCAGCGCAGCAGGTCATACGCCTGGTCGAGTGCATCTGCAGCAACACCCGTGGTCGAATATGCCGTTTGTGGATAGAGCGGAATTGCGATCACGCGTGTGCAGCCCGCATCGCGTAGCTCCGCAAGTACCGTCGTCAACGAGGGTTCACCAAACACCATCGCCGCACGAACGCAAGGCGTATATGCTGGTCGCATCTCGGCGCAGCAGGCGGCGACACGCTCTGCCAGGCGAGTGCACCCCGCCACCAGAGGAGAGCCTTCGCTGCTCCAAATAGAGTGGTAACGTGCGGCCGATACCTCCGCCCGACGAGGAACAATAGCGTGCGTCACAATCATGCGCCAAAGCGGCTCCGGCAGTGGGCGAATATGTTTATCCATGAGAAACGTGGTGAGATAACTGCGCACCGCTTCGGCAGTAGGCGCCACTGGAGACCCCGTATTGATAAGCACCACACCGTCCACAATATCCCCCGCTGCAGGTAGCCACGTAGATTACAAGCGAAATGATAGTATCATGAGGGTTATACACTGCATACTTTTCTGGACATGTCCGAGGTGTATCCGAGATGCCACCTTAGGATGCAGCGAGCACAATACAACCAAATTGGAGAGGCCATGACCAACCGCCTCGACGCACCCTCCCCCGCTCTGGAGCGCATGCTCGTCATCGGGAGTCCCGGTGCTGGTAAGAGCACGCTCGCCCGCAGGCTGCGCGACACGCTTGCGCTGCCGCTGGTATACCTTGACATGATTTGGCACAAGCCGGATGGCACCAACGTCACGCAAGCTGAATTCGACGAGCGTCTTACGGAGGCATTGCGCGGCGAGCGCTGGATTATCGACATTCAGAGACGATGTTTACGGCCATTGAGCCAGAAGATGAGCAGGGTGACCGCACCTCCCACTACGGCAAACCAGCCTCGCGGAGAGGCAAATGCGTCCGTCGCAACACCGAGAGCCGTAGCTCCCACAACCCAAAGGCCCGGTAGGATCGCCGCTGTCCACACCGACTCGGTGTGGCGCCCCAACGCACGCGAAGCCGCGAACGCCACGACCACCCCAACTACAACCGCAAGGCCGATAAATGCCTTGCGGTCAAGTAGAATATCGCCCACTACAAGCACGCCGATGCCAACAGCAAGTCCCGCAAACACCTGTAACACAAGGCGCATCCCAAGGGCAGCGCCGCTCTCGCGCGCCGCCTCAACAGGCGCACCGGTCGCCGCACCAAGGAGCTCCGCCGCGCTCTTAGCCTCCCGGTCGCCCTGAGTTCGCCGCGCCACAACCGCAACAAGCGACGAGGCCAGTACAAGGACCGCAAGCAGCAAACGCAGCACCGGCTCTAAATATTCGCGTCCCACCACCGCCGTAATGGCGAGCGCCGTAATCACGACCACCTCAACCGTAGCCAACACAACGGCAAAAACCTTGGTCCGCTGCTCGTCCTTCTCCACCATCTCGCGCATCTCGTCCACGTCCCCTTTCACCAGTTCGTCGATTGTGGTGCCAAAGAGGCTTGCGAGCAGAAGCATGCTCTGGACATCCGGCAGGGTCTTGGAAGTCTCCCAGTGACTAACCGTGACGCGACTCACATAGAGGTGCTGGGCGAGCTCCTCCTGTGAAAGACCCAACCGACGACGATGCTCTTTTATCTGGTTGCCGATGTTCATGCCACTCCCGTCTCACGCTTCTCTTTGGTCACCTTCAACGTAACAAGGGGGGGGTGCCAAGATGCAGTATAAAGTGGTTTACAGTGTGCATGACCTGCGTTTTTCTACATGACGAGATTGGAGTGAAAAAGACCTTTCCCTACCCCTCTGGCGAGCTACCGCCCTTTGCGCGCCACGGCAATGCAGGCGGTCGTGCCCACGCGGTGCCAGCTCACCTCGGTGAACCACATGCCGAGGATTGCCCGCAGCTCAGCCTCCGAGTAGATGCGCACGTCGCCCTCATGAGAATGTGGCATCCACGCGTTCATGATGGCGCGCGCCGGAGCCGGCTGCCATGCATCTCCGATGACGAGCGTGCCACCTGGCGCCAACACGCGCCACATTTGAAACGTTGCACGCTCGGGATCGGGGTAGTGGTGGAACGAATCGTTGCACCACGCCGCATCGAAGCTTGAATCTCGGAACGGAAGACGCTCGACGTCGCTGAGAACCACCTCGGCGCGATTCCCTAGACGGTTCTGGGCTGCAGCAACCATACGCGGGGACAGGTCGACGCAGGTGAGGCGTGCGTCAGGCACCTCATCAAACACCTGTTCGGCCAGCGCACCTGTTCCACAGCCGAGGTCGAGCAGACGCGGTGCGGCAACGTCCACAATGGCCGCGGCCACCTCGTACACGACGTAAGGGTAGAGCTTCCGTGCGTGCTCCCCCTCTATCCCCTTGTCGTACGTTGCCGCCTGCACGTCAAACGTCTGACGCGAGCGCTCCTTCAACAATTCTTCGTTCGTCTTGCCCATACCTGTTCCTTTCTGTTGAGCAATGTTCAATACTCTTGCTTGAAAAGAGCCCCGGCAACAACCGGGGCGAAATGTTTACGGCAGCGCCTCCCCCGAGCGGAACTCGGCAAGCAATGCACGGAGGTAGCGACGCGCCGCCGCGAGGGCACGATCGTCTGGCATGCCTGGACCCGAGACCAGGCCAACGCAGCCGTACACCATGATGGCCGCAAGCTCATCGGTGTCCGCGGCCGTTGTTCCCCGCACGGCGGCATCTGCCTCCAACGCCTCCTGCAGGTGCGGACGTACCACCTCGCACATAGCAAGCGAAAGCCGATCGTGCAGCGCACCGTGTCCCTGCGCGTGGAAGAACTCCGCATAGGGATAGCCGCCATGACGTGCACCCGTCTCAAGTGCACGCTCGATCTTTTCGTCCAGTGGCACGCCGCGCTCGTCAAGCACCTCGCACACGCCTTCGGCGCAGCGGCGCGCATAGTCCTCGATAGCCTCCGCGAACATCCGCTCCTTGGAGTCGAAATAGTGGTACGCCAGCCCCGGAGCCACATGCGCCGCACGCGCCACCGCGCGGACGGACACATTGTCGTAGCCTTCCTCGGCAAAGAGCCGCATGGCGCAGGCCAAGAGCTCGCGCCGGCGCTCCTCGGGGTCTTTCACGGTCCTCGGCATACATGTCACCTCCATGGCAGGATCATAGTGCTGTATTGAACATTGGTCAATACAGCACTGCATACTAAATTGCAAAAAGCCACGTTACTTGTAGGAGATAGAGCGAACCTGCCCTCTTCCATTGCCCGGGGGATTGCCATCCAACCCGCCGCCGATGGAAAAACGGAGTCGAGGTGTGACGCGCCGCGAAAAAACTATCTAATTTCAGTACCTAAATCACGATACGACACGTAGACCCCGCTTTCAGCCGATCGCCAACTGGGCTTTTGCTGATGAAATGAGGGGTCTACTTCAGGATGTTGGGAACATGGTTCTGAAATGGCACTATTATTTTCCCGGACCATGCCAAATCCGCCCAAAAACGCGATCAGCCGTACAGGCTCTGCAACAGAATTTGTCACGTTACCATGATAGAAGCCCTCTGAAACAGCCCTAGCAACCAAACCAAGAGTCTTGACCAGAACGCCAACGACATTGAAGGTCCCATTGCCGTGTAGATGCGGATGTTCTTTGATCCGTGCCGGAAGCTTTGCCTGTACGAAGCACATCCTCCTCATAAACCATGGTGAATGAGATGAACCTGTCGCCATCCATCCCAGTTATTGCGGCCGATGCTCCTCGCCCCACAAACAAAGCTGATCGAGCACCCGCATGAGAGAAGCCCCCAATTCCGTCAAAGAGTACTCGACCTTAGGCGGAATCTGAGGATATTCGCAACGAACAACCAGGCCGTCACGCTCGAGTTCGCGCAGATTTGCCGAGAGTGTTTTGTCCGCGATGCCGCCTAGATAGCGGCGCATCTCGTTGAAGCGCACCGGCTCGTATTCCATGAGGCAATAGAGGATGGCCGCCTTGTGCTTACCCTGGATGAGGGACATGGTATAGCTGTACCCAGTGTCGCCGTACCGCGCGTCCGCAATATTCGTTGGCATGCCTTGCCCCTTCATGCTCATGAAGAGCGCTTACTTAATTGTAAGTACCTGACTTTAAAGTGGGTACTAGTATCTCCTACGACTATACAGAATACTTAGGTGCAAGGACAAACACTATACCGAGAGGGGCAATCATGAAGAAAAGCTTGGGCAACACTGGTGAACTGTTCCCGCAGTCGGTGTTCATCATCGCGAGCTACGGCGAGGACGACACGCCCAACGCCATGAACGCCGCCTGGGCAGGCGAATGCACCCGCCACGAAATCTGCTTCAACATCGGTGATCACAAGACCACCGAGAACATCGTCAAACGCGGCGCCTTCACCGTAGCACCAGCCGATGCGGCCAACGTGGTCACGGCCGATTACTTCGGCATCGCCACGGGCAAGCGTGTCAACAAGGCTGAGAAGAGCGGACTCACCTTCACCCGCTCCGAGCATGTGGATGCACCGGTGATTGAGGAGTATCCGCTCACTATGGAGTGCAAGGTCAGCGAAATCGATGGCGACGAGCACGGTGCGCGCATTGTGGGCAAGATCGTGAATGTGCTTGTTGATGAAAACATCCTCGACGCCAACGGCAAGGTGGATTTTGGCAAGTTCAAGCCGCTCGTATACGACGCTTCTCACATGACCTACCGCGTGGTGGGTGAAGAGGTTGGCGGCGCCTGGAACATCGGCAAGCCGCTCGTGTAAGAAAAGACGCAGGGCCCGCCGTTCGAGTGTTCAGACAGCGAGCTTATCGACATCGCAACGCTGGGATAGATGAGGCGAAATGGCATCATCCCTATCCATCGGTCTGTCCCATCCATCCGCAAAAAGCTCACCTATGTTTGGGGTGTGCGCGCCCTTTTGTGCTGTGCGGCAGATTGCGCGGCACGCGTAATCTGCCGTTTGGCAGCACGTGCCATTTTTGAAGCTGCTGCGTCCAAGCGCTTCTCGATATGCAGCGGTTTGCGACCAGAAAAAGTGCGCTGCCCTCGGCTCATAAGGGCAACGCCTCCTGCAATTGCCGCTACACCCGGTCCGGGCAGGATGCACATGGCCACGCCCGCTATCGCAAGCACGCCACCAGCGGCCATCTGAACTACTCCCTTTACCTTGCTCCCAAACGGCACCGTTTGCCGCTTGGACGTAGACGTTCCTTGATCCGTGCCAGCAGCTTCACCTGTACGGCGCGCGCCCGTCTTCATAAATCATCACTCCTACAGGGAATGAACAACACGTTGATGCGCGTGTACCCTACGCCAAGCAGAGTAGACAAGCTGCAAGAAAAACTTAGGAGCGGTGATGGTTCAAACGACCCCGTCCCCAAACAACCCATCGCAGGACGCCGGGGGCGTGCGTCATCGCTCACGGACGAGCTTGACACGTTTGAGCCGAAAGACGTGGTCGGTACAACGAGTCAGATCATACTCGATGCGAAACCGCTTACCGGCACAGCAGTGAAGGCAAACAGCGCCACAGCAGCCACCTCGCTGAGATACCCCCCCCCACAGCCGAGACACGCGTGAGCCCAAGTGAAAGCTACCACCTCTCATTGATGTACGTTGTTGCGTACGATATCATATACGTACGCAACAACGTACGTTGGAGGCAAATATGACATCTATTAGCGCAACCGCTCTGCGAAAGAACCTGTATAACATCATCGCGCAGGTAAACGAAAACTGCATTCCCGTCGCCATCACCAACACCCGCGGCAGAGGCGCTGTGCTTGTCGGCGAGGACGAGTGGGCCGCCATTGAGGAGACACTCTATCTCATGGGGATACCCGGTATGGCTGAGTCACTCATCGAGGGACGCGACACTCCTACCGAGGATTGCGTCGATGAGTCCGAGCTGGAGTGGTAGATGTGTGGCGCGTTATCTTCACCAAGCAGGCTGCAAAAGACGCCACGAAGCTTAAAGCCGCCGGTTTGGACGGGAAAGCCAAGCGGCTCATCGAAGTCGTGCGCGCCGACCCCTTCGGCACTCCCCCAGCGTATGAGGGCCTTGTTGGAAGTCTCGCGGAGCTGTACTCCCGGCGCATCAATCTACAGCACCGCTTTGTCTACTCTGTCGATGCAACTCCCGCCGAGCAGGCTGGTGTGCAGTATGAGGGAACCGTCAAGGTCGTCCGCATGTGGACGCAGTACGAAAGCGTTCACTAGCCCTCGCCGCACGTTGGCACAACCGTGAATCGGCTTAGGCCACATCGCCTCAAAGAACCAGTTACTAAGCGTGAAAAAGGATGGCATCGCGCAGCCAAGCGGCACAGCCGGGAACATTGCGGTCGTAGTAAGCCGCAAAGCGTTCGTCCGCCACGTATGCCTCAGAAAGCGCGCGATGAGCCTCCGCCGAGTAAGAAGGCCAGGTGTAACTAAGCCAACGGCGGTGTAGATCGCAGACGCGCTCGCCCTCCGGGCCGCCTGGGTCGACAGCCGTGCGCACAGCAGCCTCCAACATCTCGCGAATCTTTATCTCAAGTTGCTGCCATGCAGCAAAATCCTCCTCGCTCATACCCAGCATCTTCCGGTTACTCTCATCCACCGCGCGGTCTCCGTAACGCTCGCGCGCCTCGGCGCCATAACGGCGCTCGTTGTCCTCAACGGTCTTGCGCTTGAGGCTTTCAAACTTCTCGGCATCACTCATAATCGCATCTCCCCTCATCTCGGCGAGCGTACGCTCAACGGCGCAAAAAGCGACGTTGCTTATATGGGGTATAGCGAGCCCGCCCTCTTCCGTTGTCCAAGAAAATCGCCATCTGGCCGCCGTCGAAGGAGCATCGAGGGCAGCGGTGAGAAAAAACTATCTCATTTCAGTACCTAAATCGAAGGACGGTGTGTAGACCCCGTTTTCAGCCAATCGCCAACTGGGCTTTTGCTGATGAAATCAGGGGGCTACTTCAGGATGTTGGGAACATGGTACTGAAATGACGCATTTTTTTCTCGGACCGCGCCAAATCGACTAACGCGGCATGACAATCGCGCGCGTCACGCGCTTAGGGAACCCGGCAACCACAAGCTCGTATCTCCGTCAGCCTGCGAACGCTGCAAGCGCAGCGCCGCGGGCATGAATGAGCGTCGTATCGAAGAGCGGCACCTTGGTGTCCTCGGGATGGACGAGGAGCCCAATCTCCGTGCAGCCAAGAATGACACCCTGTGGCCCGCGGGCTGCTAGGTCATCGACGATGCACAGGAACTCCGCACGGGACTCAGCGCGGATCCTGCCCCGGCACAACTCGTCAAAGATGAGACGGACCCGTCCCCAATCATCCAATTGCTCGCATCAGGAGTTATCAGCCAAAATCTGAGCAGCCTCGTCTGGAGTTGGAATGGTGTCCGTATCATATTCTGTTCTCACGTCATTGTTGGGCACACCATGGATTCGAATTGTAAATGCATTTCTATCAATATACGCTTCAACGCCAACACCAACTAATTTGGCAATGCCGTTATCGGGGGTGAACGATGCGGCAATTGAGGCGAATAGCTCACCTTGCGGGTTAGTAACCATCTCATACCCGTTGGTGTGATACCCCATTTTGCTCATTTCGTACTGCAAGCGACTAGGGATATCATCCTCCCAATAAGCATATGCCTCAGACAGGGTATCGAAGCCGCACGAGTTGGCGAACTCGCTCACAGACAGGCCGTCCGTATATGCCTCTGCGTCCTCGTACGCCTGGATCTTATCGGTGTCTGGGTCGGTCGACGTGGTGGCAGTGGTCTCGTCGGCAGCGCTGTTGGGAGCGGAAGCCTCAGCACTGGGTGCATCCGTACCAGTCGAGCCTGCCTGATCGCAGCCAACCAGCGCCACAGAGCCGGCAACCGCTGCCACCAACGCGGCACCCGTAACAAAAATGCGCCCGAAGCGGCGCTTGTATCCAGCCTCGCGCGCGCTGATGTCGACGTGCTCCTCGGAAGGATTCTTTGCCGGGTTGATACGTTTGTTCATTCCCCCACCATCCCTTTCCGCCCCATGTGGCAAAAGCGACTATCCGTCAACTTGCCACCATGGTAACCCCCTACAAGCGCGGCGTCAGTAAAAAGAGCGGATGAAATGAACCCATCCCCAATCATCCAGCATTCTCGGGAATAACCCAGGTCTTGCCAATCAACTCGGCACCAGGAACGCGCCCTTCCGCACAGTAATTGCGAGCCGTTCGCTCGGAAACTCCCCAGAGTCGCGCCATCTCGGCAACCGTAAAAGCCAAAGCACACCACCTTCCGGTATCGGCAAAATAAATCGATTTTTTATCTCTAGATAATCCAGTTTAGTTTGCCGATAGCGGAACCTTCATCAGCCAAAGGCACCGCGCTACTCGTTGATGCCAGCCACCTGGTCGAGGCGCATCGCTATGAGCCGGCGACGGCCTTTCTTGGTGGTTGCCTCCATAAGCACCCACTCGTCATCCACGTCGACCACCGTGCCGGCAAGCTCCACAACGTTGCCGCCCAGCTCGTTCACGACCGCATGGGCATCAGCCAGGTTGAGGGTACACGGCGTACCCACACGCTCGCGCAGGAGGTCGCGCAGGCCTTTTTGTCGACGTCCTTCCGCCTCAGGCCGCGCAAGACGGCGTATCTCCTTCTTGGTAGGCATGGCGGCCATGATGTATATGACGAGCACGAACGTGACCATGCTAAAGGCATCGTACACATCCATGGCTCACGCCTCCCCATCAACCGATATGGCGCAAACGTCCGCCAGGTCGATGAGCTGGATCGTCTGCGCAGACGTAACCTTGGGCTTGCCGAGCGTGGCAGTCTTGACCGTGCACGACACACGAAGCCACCCCTCGGTCACGTCAAGGATTGTTGCATCGGGCATCATCTGATCCGCATGCTCGATCGTGCCCTTCTTGCCCACGAGCGCCCGTAGTACATGCAGGTCGCGCGGGCGCGCACCGCGCCCGGAGCTCACCACGCCCACCTCGTTGCTCACCAAGTCATCGAGCGTCACGCCGTAAAGACGAGCAAGTTCTGCCGCTTTGTCGAGCGCGGGCGAGCCTTGCCCAAGCTCCCAGTTGCTAACCGTCTGGCGCGCCACGCCAATAGCCGTAGCAACTTCCTGCTGGCTCATACCTGCACCTCGGCGAAGCGCCGCAAGCTTCTCGTTGAGCATAGGCCCTCCTCCACAAGAACGTTGGACTGCCGCACAACAACGCTGGCGGCGTCAACCTCGCTCTCATTGTCGCAGCACGAGGAGACACAAGCCAGCAAATCCCCTTGGCAATGCTGCCAAAACGCTTGGCACGGGCACATCGGGCATGAAATGAATGCCATGGGCGGCGGGCGTCAATCTTTCTGCGCGCCAGGCATCGCCCTTTAGGCACGCCACACAACACCTTAGATAGGCTCAGGGATGATACGGGCAAGCGCCGCCTATGCATGCCGTGTTCTGCCCAGAGATCACACAGACAGAATCTGAATCGGCTAGCGGGAGCTCCACGCCAAGCGCCCGCGAGAACCACGGCGTCGCTTCGCGCACGGCAATGCGCGCATCGCGCTTGCAACAGCGCGGAGCGCCGGCATGAGCGATCTTCTCAAGCAGATCTGCCACCATGAGCTGTGTTTCGCTCCAGCCCTCGGGTTTGAGCGGAGCGTTGCCCTGGACGATCGCGAGCGCCATACCGCACGATGCCGCGGCCCCACACACGCCCCAACGTGCGCACGAGCCGCCAGGAACACAGGACGCCCGCTCCGCCAACTCGTCGAGCTGCGACCCCAGATCCATCTCAAACCCCGCGTTTGCAGCGGAAGCGAGCAGCGCCGCACCCGTGAGCATGTGATGCACAGGGCCAAATGCCGGGCACTCCGGTGCTGCCATCAGCTCTTCCAGCACCTCCGAGGGGCACGTAGATTCACTCTGCAGACATAGCGCCTTGACCCATGCAAACTCAGTCGAAGCTCCGCTCATGCCGCTCCCCTCCCGCTGACGCATTCGTGTCGACCGACATCAATCTATGTACTATATCGAAGCGGCGCCACCTTTGTTGGCTCATCGGGAGCGAACGGGCTGTTTCTTGCTACCGCCGGCGCTTGCCACGCCTGCGGCGCGAGCCACCGAAGCTCAACCATCCATTCCGGCGGAAGAAGATAATCTCGCAGGCAGCAATAACCAGGCACGCCACAACCACGATCGGATAACCCCACGGGCTGTCGATAAGCCCCATGTGCGGGAAATTCATGCCATACCATCCCGTGATAAACGTGAGCGGCATGGCGATAGTGGTCACGACCGTGAGCCATTGCATCACGTTGTTCTGCCGCACATCGATGCTCTCTTGATACAGGCTGTGCACCTGCAACCCATAGTCCTGCACCGATTCGAGCCGTGTGGCGAGCCTGCTGAGCTGGCGCGCGAGGGCCCGGAGCCGTGCGCGATCGGCTGGCGCCACAAAAGGAAGGCCTTCGTCGGCGAGCTCCTCGGTAAGGTCGGACATCCCCTGGTAGAACGTGTCGAGACCAAGCAGCTTGCGCGTATCACCCATCATCTTGCCGCGGTCGATGCGCACACGCCCCTCCAGAATCTGCTCTTCGAACAGCTCAAAGTCCTCATGCACGCGCGAAAGTGCAGCCGGATGATCCCGCAGCAATTCCCGCAGCACGGCGCACAGCACACCCGCCGGCCCATCAACGGGAACCTCGTCCTCAACCGCCCGATTAAGCGCGGCCGCGCACGCCTTGCCCTCGTCAACAAGCAGCAGGCGATTGGAGCCCAGTACAAACCCGAAACGCCACCCACCAGCGGGGGCAGCAACAAGCCCCGCCACGCCTGAAGCGTCGCGTTCCGCAAAGGGGATCGTCGTGTGCTCCAGCTGGGAAAATACAGCGCGTTGCTCTGATGTTAGCTCGGGAGAATGTGAAGCGTCGTGCACCACAACAACCACGGCCGCACCGTCCAGCGCGCCTGGAGCAAGACATCTGTTCGCAACATGCCAAGCTTGACCCATCTGCATCGCCTCCTGCACCGATGATAACGCCTGGCGGCAGGAAACGAGTCGATGCGCCTCCCGAATACGCTATGCGCGCCAGCGCAGGAGCAAAGGAGCGCAGGCAGCACGGCACCGAGCAGCGACGCGTGCCCACCCACGGCACAGCCCATGCACGCCGCCGTGCGCGACGCGCAACCCCCAACCACCTGTCTATGGAGACATCCTCGGTGTAGCCACTGCTCTCGCAGCACCAGCGGCAAAAATCCTCCACCTCGGTGCCGTCTGCCCTCTACACGCCTGTAGTCGAATGCTTGACGCCGCGTCACACAAGCGACGCGCCGAGCGACTTGCAGGCGGCCGAAGCCTCCTCGTCGGGGTAGTCCTTGGCGATAACCGTCTCGGCTACCGTGATGCCCGCCATCTCGGCACGATCGCGCCAAAGATCCATCCACTCGCCGTCAGCCCAATCGTAGCTGCCGAACAACGCGACCTTGCGCCCCGGAAGCTCGGGCTCGACCTCATCCCACATGGGTTCGAACTCTTCACTCTCCAACTCCTCGGACCCCATCGCAGGGCACCCGAAGGCGAACGCGTCGTAATCCCCGAGCGCGGACGTGGAGAAATCCGCGCAGACGATCACATCCGCCTCGGCACCCGCGTCGCGCGCACCCTCGGCGACAAGCTCCGCCATGGCTTCGGTGTTGCCGGTGCCGCTCCAGTACACCACCGCTATCCTGCTCATATGTTTATCCTTTCTGTTGAAGGCCGGCCCGCTGCCGGCCTGGGGTACCAAAAGACAGAGGACTACGCCACCCTGTTGCCAACCGGATCGCGCGCCAAGTCAAGCAGGGACGCGCCGGCGTCGTAGAGCGCCCGCGCCCGGCGCGTGCAGCGCTTGTACCGCGCAAACCGGTACTGCGCCCCACGCACGTCGCTATACACCTTCCAGCAGCCGCAGCAGAGAAACGCGCGTCCCTCGTGCGCGATGAAACCCTGCACGTCGGCGGCGGGATATCCCAGGAAATAGCCCACCTCATGCGGAACGGCTTGCTCATCGAACCGCCTTGCAAGATGCTCTATGCAGATGGAGACGCGCTCTTCATCAAGGATTTGACCAAACGGGTCGGAATGGGACCGCGCGGAATCGCCCCCGTCGGCGCGCCGTCTCCCCGCGTGCACGGGATACCCAAGCTGCGCGAGGTCTCGCGTGATGGCGGGATCTCCCATATGGCGCTCGACAAGCGAAGGTCGATAGGCGTACACGAGCGCGCCGAACGGTCGCCACGCGATGACGCGGCAACGCATGCCTTCGCCGGATAGCAGGTTGTCGAACCGCTCCACCACCTGCGAAAGCGCGCGGCGACGAGAGGCGCACGGATCGGCCTGCTCCGCCGGGGCATCGAGCGTCCGACACCGTTCTTTCGAACACGCGGGACAATCCGAGACGAAGCGCCCTCGAAAGGTGAAAAGGTTGGCAGGCTTCACCCTGAAAAGCACGGGTGCGCACGACCGAACCATTGCGGCCTCAAACGATCGAAGCGATATCGGCAGTTCCACGGCATCCCCTTTGGCCGTAAGAGTTAGTCTTGTTTAACTTACCAGAACTGCCGACGGCTTTCCATAAAAAGTTAGTTTTGGTTATCTTTTTGTCTCAGTCAGCGGCGCGCGCCATGCTTACCGGGCTGCGGTGAGCCCGCTCTCGCCCAACTCGCTCCACCGGTTTGCGATGTAGGCAGCGTGCTCGGCCATCAGGTCGTAGCCCAGGATGAAACGACCCCGTCCCCATCTATCCATAGCGCCTAACCGCACGAACGGGCCGTAACAACTCGTCTCAGCATGAGCTATGCGCGCCAACGCCGGAGCGTGGGCAGTATCGTCCCCAAAAGCGAGGCCGCCTCGTCCGTCGTCCAGCCCATAGCTTCCGCCATGCGCGGGGCGCAGTGCTCAATCATCTCGTCCATGGTGATGTCCTCAACATAGCGTCCCCGTCGAGCAACAAACTGTTGCGCGGCTACTCACCGACTATCTCGCGTTGCACGCGCTTTGGCAGCTTGGCAAAAACGAGGTCATAGCTCATGTCACAGAGGCCGAGCGCAAGGTCCTCAGGCAGGTCGGAATTCAGGTCGATGGAGATCCATGTGCGACCATCGGAGTAGTAACCAGGCAGAATAGCGTTTGGATACTCAGCTCGGAGCTCTAGGATGCGATCAGAATCGCACTTGAGCGAGAGGAGATGACGCCCTGCGTAGGGAGCCTTTGCATCCATCCCCGCCGTAAACTCGCAGGCAAACTGCTTGCCGCCAACCCAGTACACCATCCAGCCCCACTTCTCGTGGAGCGCCTTGCTGGCGCCGGGGCGCGAGAGCAGGCGGGCGTCTATGCACGAGAAGTCCATGGCGCATCTCCTCTGGTCGGGCTCACTCTCCCGATTATACCGGGCGCGCCACCGGACCCGCCGCATCCATGGGATAATGGGGGCAACCGGAACCCGGACGAGAGGGGCGCCCATGACCGCCGACGCCTACCAAGAGAGACTCGCCGAGCTGCTCGGCCCCTCGCTCGTCGAGGTGTGGAGAGGGCTCTGCTCCGCCATCGAGGGGCGCTACGAGATGGAGCGCGCCTGGGGGCCGGGCGGAAAGCGGTGGGACCTCGAGTGCAAGTACCGCAGGGGCGGCAAGAC
>DVID01000029.1 GCA_018711625.1 Candidatus Limicola stercorigallinarum
CCGTCTGAGCCTCCAACATAAGCAGTCAGATCAGCCGGAACAATAGAGATTATCCCGCGTGAGTCATCGTTTTCTTGAAGCAAAACAACGGCATAGCCATTACCGCCACCGGGCACGGTGAGACTTGCCCGTTTATCCTCAACATCCACCGGGACAAGCTTGGGTGTTGCCTCCGCCTGCGGCTTGCCATCCTTGCCCGTAGCGATATATGCCGCCACAAGCTGCTTGTCGGGATCGTACTTTGAGTTTGTTATCTCAAGGCTGAACCGCTGAGCAGCAGAATCGCTGTGGTACCAGAAGGATCCAACAATTACATTGAGATACTGGCTCGTAAATTCATTTGTAACGGCAGTCTCGCAGTCAGCCGCCGCGTTACCAAGCTTCACCCCAGCAGCGGGATTCTCGATATACAGGTCGTAATCAGCCATGAAGATGGACTCGTTGTTCAAGGCGAAAGCATCGGAAATAGCGAGATACCTGCCCATGTGGCCAAACGTAGCCCCACCGACTACTGCGATGTCGTTCGCAACACCATCAGCAGCGGAATACGATCCATCAGCTTTGGCAACTGTGGCGTTCATCATGCCGCCCGAAATCGAACCAGCGTTGAGTGCAACATAGGGAACAGAGTTGTTGTAATCCTCCATCTCAACGGCAATGCTGCCACCAACGCTCGCCGAGGTATTGCCTGAGATGCTTCCTCCGTTCATGATGAACTGGCCGCCGCGACGCACATAAATACCGCCGCCTACCTTGTCGCTCGAACTGAGTACGGAATCCACGCCGGAGATATTATCTGAGATGGTACCGCCATGCATTGTGAAGGTGCCGCAGCTCACCATGACCGCACCACCAGTCTGGTAACTCACATTGCGGCACATCTCCGCACCTTCGTACATGTTAACTTCAACATGGGACCCGTTATTTGCAAGCACCAGCGCGCCGCCGCGATCGGTTGATACGTTGTCGTTAAGCTTGCCATAGATATCAATGACCCCGTTGTTACCCTGCGTGTATATCACGCCGTATCCACATGTGTTGTTATGGATATTCGCTGTCTTACCAATACGAATGTAATGATTGGAAGAATTCTGAGCACAGATTGCGTGACCACTTCCGATCAAACCGACAATTTCGCCATTTAGGTATGCGGTTCCTCCAACATTGAGAACATTCCCGCCGCTGTACGCCGTGACAATAGAGCCCTTTTCCATGATTAATTGGCAACCGCCAGTCACATCGATGCCACTTCCCTTGAGCGTCTTCCCACCGCCGTCAACTAGTGCAGTGGATCCAAAGGTTGCCGTTGCCTCCGAACGGAGATGCATGACGGCTCCGCTGCCACCTTGCCACATGGCGGACTCGTTCGATGTTGCCCCGAGAATTGTTCCGTTGATTTTTGCCGTACCCGATTCGTTGTACACAGCTCGGCCGTCGATATTCAAGATCTTCGAACCGCTGTTCATAATGAGCGTGCCGCCCTGCATCCAAATTGCACCAGCCGGGCCATACAAGCCGGCGGCAGCACCAGGTATTGTCTTCCCTTTGCAACGAAGGGCTTCGCTTGCAGGGCCATCGTCTTCTACAACCTTATCATCAACGATTTGGCTTCCACTCTCCATAACAAGTTCGCCGCCGGAGAGACGAACGGCCGACATACCGCCGTAGTTCTTGAGTACAGCACCGTTACCAAGCGTGATGCGCCCGACTCCGTTATATACAGCAATCATCGAATCCTGAACGATGTCGGAATTGTTTATTGCATTCTCGCCGCTTAGGTCGCCAAAATCCGTTGTGCCCGTTCCACGAGACGACGCTTGAATGAAGTATTTCCCTGCATGAACTCCGTTATCGTCAAAAATGATATTAGTGAGCGAAAGTGTAGACACAATGCCGCTATCAGGCTGGCCGTTTACCTCAATCATGGCAGCATTGTATGCCTGACGTGCAGGATCGCCGACCTCGCCCGTAAACTCACCGCGCGTAACTGTAAAGGGCGCGTTCACCCCTTTCGAAGAGATGGCGATGTGCTTGTTCCAATAACGCGCCGATGCCGTCATCGTGAGATCGGACATCACATAGATCTCAGTCGGATTGTCCGCCGTTCCCGGAACTGCTAACGCAACCGCCTTGGCAAGTGTCGCCACGGGATTCCTCGCCGAACCGTCGCCCGTCTCGTCGTGTCCGTCCTCAGAGACATACACTTCAGGCAACGTACTATCTTCCACCGCCCAGGCGCTGGTCGGGGCTACGACCAGCATGAGGCAGCACATCATGAGGGCGGCGAGCCAGCCGATACCTTTCGTAAGTCGCTTGTTCACTGCCTTCCCCTTTCCACGCACAAAACACCTCTCGACATCCGAACAGCGCGAAGCGCCGCCGGCCCGCAGCGGGAGCGAAGCGCAACAGAGGGCGCGCGGCCGCATCCCCCAGGAATCTGGGCACGCACGCCGTTCGCTATTCGGTTCTCTAAGCGCTGAGCCCCAGCACGGCAGAAACGACCCCTACGGCACCATGGCCGCCAGCCGCTAAGCCGTTTCTGGGAGCGCCCCCCCCCCGAGCAAAATTCATTACCGAGGAGGAGCTGCAGGCAGGCGAGCCAACGCAGCAATAAGAGACTGCACATAGAACTGCGAATATTCTCATTGCTTTCGTGTTCTCCGGCATCCGTCCACCTCCAAACTAAATAATGTAGGGGGGTACTCTTAGAATGACACCCCGATATATTTCCATACTGCCACGCACAGACAGGTCCGTGCGCGGCAAATCCGCGCACGGTCGATGGAGAATTATTGAATTAGTAGAGGCTCTCTATTATTTTGCAGGCAAAAAGTCCGCTAAACCAGACAAGCTGGACGAGCGCGTCAGCCCCAAGCCAAGCCCCCTATGGCACAATAGCCCGCACGCCGGGAATCCGCTTCATCACGAGCGTCCCCACCAGGCAGACCGCATACGCCACAAAGGGCATCACCGTGCGCCACAGAAGGCGGCTGCCGTCCAGGCCGGTGAGCGCCCCCGCATAGTAGAAGAACACCATGTGCGTGAGGTAGATGCCAAAGCTCGCGCCCGATGCCGTGGCAAGCGCCCGCACGCGCCCCGACGTGGAGAAGAGTCGCTCCCACGGGATCTGCTTGAAGAGCACAAACACGGCTACGGCAAGCATGACCGTGGGGAAATTAGTGGGACCCCAAAACACCTGGTACATGCCCGCCTCAGGCGAAGACAGCACGAGCGTGCTCACAAACCGTAGCAAAAAGCCCGCAATGCCTGCGGCATAGATGCCCCAACGCACGCCTCGCGTAAGCTCAGTCTTGGCCAGAAGGTACCCCAGCACGGGGAACATGAGATACCCCGAGAGCAGCGGGAACATAAACGATGCGTTGTAGGTGATGCCCACAAGCGTGCACACGCATGGCAGCACCGAGCTCGTGATGAAGGCACACGCGACCGCATACCACAGCACACGATCGTGCTTGCCGTCCGCCAAGCACGAAAGCACCGGCATGCACAGGTAGATGGCAAAAAGCGGAATGAAGAACCAATAAATGTCGATAATCTGCGTGTTGATGATCATCGAGATAAGCGAACGCGGGCCCACGGGCGGCTCGAGCTGGCCCGTTGCCACCTTCCACACCAAGATGATGAGACTCCACGCCACAAACGGCACCACCGTGCGAGCCACGCGCTTTTTGAGGAAGGTCGCGGTGTCGTAGCGGCGGCGATACTCCATGAGGGTGGCACCCGAGAGCATGAAGAACACGGGCACAGCCCAATAGCTGATGCATTCGCCCACCAGCGCCTGGGCCCAGGCCGCTGTAGGCGCGTAGCTGTGCACAAGCCCGTTGAAGTGCATCACGAGCACGGCAAAGCAGGCCGCGATGTTGAGCGCATCAAAATAGAGCACACGCTTGCGCGCCGGCGTCTGCCCTGGCCTGCGCGCCGGATCCTGCGCCGGCCTCTGCCCCGACTTGCCAGCAGCGGCCGCACCACATGCGAACGGCGCGGTTGCAGCCACCGCGCTCGCAGCATCGTTTGTCCCCATGACCTCGCGTTCCTTCCCTCAGCATGCACGCCGTGCCACCAGCACGCCGCAGCAACGCCCTCGGTAGCCAAGAGCCGGCTACTTCCTTCCCCTCAGCGTGCGCACCACGCCTTTTGCCATCTCGCGCCGTGCACTCCCCTGCGGCAGCACGCCGTCAAACACACGACGCAGTGGGCTATCCTCGGCAATCGCACGCTCGTGCGGTGGCCTCATCGCATCCAGATCCGCAAGCCGCTGATTGGCATATGAGGCGCTCCGCAGCTCCAGCAGGTCCTCGTAATAGGGCGTCATCCGCGCGTAGTGCCAGTACAGCTTGTCGCGGTCGCAACCGCCAGCGCGCCACGGCTTCTCAAAGCCGGCGTAGTGCACAATGCGCGGCTCGTGATAGGCATGCATAAACGCGTCGAACATATCCGCCGGTGCAAACGCAAACACCTTCTTGATGCGCCCCGCGCAGTCAATCATCACGTTCCACGAGGGATCAAGGAAAAGCACCCGACCCTGGCACTCGGCGTTCAAGATATCCTGGTCGTCGTAGATATAAGTAGACTCCGTCGCCAGCCCCAGCCAGGTATCGATGGGGTGCAGAGCCCGCATGGCACGCGTGTTGAGCACCAGCACGCCCGCCTGGAAGTAGTCGAAGGGATGCTCCAGGTGCAGCACGTCGCGCGCATAGGCACGGCGCTCGTACTCACCCTGAGCATTCTTGATGTCCAGGTTGCCCGCAAAGTCGATGTCACGCACCGCAGCCACCAGGTTATCCCCCAGCTCGCAGGCATAAAGCTCAGACACGTCGCCCCGCACAATAAGGTCGGAGTCCAGGTAGAGCACCTTATCGTAGCCCGGCAGCACCTGCTGGATGAGGAAGCGGTAGTACGTCTCCACGCTAATGTGCTCGTTGTTGGTTTGCAGGTTGTAGGCACGCACCAGCCCCTGCACGTTCACAAAACGCAGGCTCGCGTTGGCATGACACGCAAAATGCTTCTGCATGATCTCTTTGTTCTCGGGCGTGAAGTCTTTCTCTAGCACCACGACGTCATAGAGGCACGCGGTCGAGGCATTGGCGAGCATGGACTCGATGGTGGTGGTCACCATGGGCGCGTAGGCGTTGTCGGCCGCAAAAACCACGGGAACCACCGGCTTGCCGCCGCCGTCGAGCGCGGCCAGGCGCGGCTCGGCCTCGTGCTCGGGATGCTCAAAGTGCACGCACTGCACCTGCTTCCACACCAACTCGGTGTTCACGCGGCGCTCGTGCATAAGGAAGATGTTGAGCAGGCGCTCGGAGAGGTGCCCCGGGGTGCGCAGCGTCTCGTGGCTTGCATACGTTTGGTCCCAGCCGGCGACAAAGCGCTCAAGCAGCGGGAAGAGCCAGGCACAATAGCGGAAGAAGAGCTCCTTGCGCATGATGAACATGTTGCAGAAGCACGAGGTGGTGCCCGCCAGGTACGCCTCGGCGTCCTCGCGGTAGTCTGGATGATCCTCCACAAGGATCTCCATCATGCGGTCGAAGTCCTCCACATGCAGATAGGGCGAGCGCTTATACAGGTCGCGCGGGCTGGTGTAGTGCTCGGGGAACTGGCTGAAGTCGTTCACGCCGGTGGTTATCACGTCCACACCTGCCACCGCTGCGCGCATGGAGGCATCGTCCAGGCAATAGCGCTTCTGCGAGTCGTAGTCGATGAAGCCATCCATGATCTCGCCGTAGGAGTTTTCCTCGTGCTCCTCGGGCGAGAAATCAAAGTAGCGGCGGTAATGACAAAAGCCGTAGTACTCCGCATCAATGTTTTTCCAGGCCCAGTACTGGGTGGTGAGCTCACAGTAGAGCGCATTTTGATCGGAGATGTTGTTGCCGGTGTCGTCCTGGTAAGCCCAGAGTAGACGCTTGCGCGGACGCGCCCAGCCCACCTGAACAGGCTGGAGCACGCTGGAGTGGAAGCGCTCCACGTCTTTGTGGGTGGTTACAAAAATACGCAGCTGTTCGCGCTCGTAATTGGAGTGATTGATGGGGAGATACGAGGTCACACCCGGGCCCGCCCACACCGAGCGGCGCTCGAGGTTGGCGATGTGGCTGCGGGCGCTGTTGCGCACCTGAGCGTAGTCCGCGGGAAGCTCCTCGGCCGCCGCGGCCACCTCTTCTGCCAAGTGGAACCAGGCAATGTAGGGCTCCGTGCCCGTGAGGATGCCGTGGCTTGTCCAGTCAGTGTAGGCGGCGTCGCGCGCCAGGCGCATGAGCTGGAGCGCGGTGGTAGCGGGGCCAAACACCTCGGCCACGTAGCGGGCGGCCTCTTCTTTGTTGGCATCGGCCACGCGGCTGTGCCAGTCGTTCATGAGCAGGTCGTCAAGCTTGCGGCAGGCGCCCGTCAGGCAGGCTGCGTAATCGGAGGCTACGGCCTCTTCGCCATAGGCAGCCAGGGCGTCAACGTTTTCTTTGAACTGATCCACGTGGCGCTTGAACACATCAAGCTCAAGCGTGCTCGCACCGGTGATGCCACGGCCAAAGTAATACCTCAGCGCATGGATGTCATTTGCCACCGCCTGGCTCTGCGCGCGGTCGGCTATCACAAAAAACTCGTAGGCGTCCTCGGCACGACGGAGCTCTTGGCTGGTCATAGCCGCAAAGGCATTGCGGATGAAATCGATGCGATACGCGCACTGGGTAACGCGCCAATCGTGCCGATACCCGCCGTCCTCATGAAAAACGAGCGTCCTGAGCTCAGAACCCGTGAGGTTGCCGTCATCGTTATTCACCTGGTCGCCAAAGGCACGGCATTCCTCGGCGGGCACACCTGCAGGCACCACCTCAATGCCAAAGTGGAGCATATCGGCATCGGTTGCAGCCAGGCGCGGCGCCAGCTCTTCCAGCGCGGTGGGCGCGAGCTCGTCGTCGGCGTCTACAAAGATGAGGAAGTCGCCCTGGGCCGAAGCGACACCTGTTTTGCGCGCGATGTGCGGCCCCATGTTTTGGGGGTGGTCAACCACGCGGAAGCGGTTGTCGCGATTGGCGAAACCCTGCGCAATGTCGTGCGTGTTGTCGGGGCTAGCGTCGTTTACCACCACGCACTCCCAGGAGGCAAACGTTTGGCACTCGATGCTCTCAAGGCAGCGGGGCAGATAGTCGGCATTGCCGTACGCCGCAACAACCAGCGAAAAGGTAGGCATATGAGTTCCTCTCATCGATTTTGAGGCATTATATCGTGCGATTTGCCGGCGGGTGCATTCTCGTCGGCGCGGCCCCGAAGGCGTGCCCACAGACGAGCAGCGAGGCCCTGCTTGTGAGGAACGGGCCTCTGGCCCTGTCGCTCTGCCGCGATGGACTCTGCCGGGGCAAGGCCCGTGTCGCGCAGGTGCGAGAGCGCAATGGCCTTCATGGCCTGGTAACGGCGGTTCTCTGCGTTAAAACCGGGAGTTTTCTCGGCCTTTTGAGCGAGCTGCCAGAGGCGCTTTGCTTCGCGAGTGAGGGCAGATGCCGGGGGCTCTGCACTTGCGGCGATGGCAGGTGCTGCCGGGGAGGCGTCTGCCGCGCAGGACGCCGCCGCGCAGGAGTTGTTACCCTCCGCTGCATCAGGCCCGTTACCCTCCGCCGGCTCAGCCGCGTTCCCTTGGACGCACTCCGCCGCCGCACGCTGCTCCATAAGGAGGGCATAGGCCGCATCGCGCACAAAGCGATAGAGCTCGCCCGCCACGGCATCGGGCGCCTGATGCGCCACGGCACGCTCAACGCCCGCCTCCTGGTACTCCCGCGGCAGACTGTCCATCCACTCGTTCATGGTGTGAAAGACCAAGCGATCGCGCAGGTCGTCCAAGCGATCATGCCAATCGGTACGCGCGGGCGCCGAAGGGCTTTCCATAAAGGCACGGGCGTACCGCCACGCATCACCCTCCGAACGCGCCAGGCGTTCAAAGGAGTCGAGCGAAAGCTTGTTGCCATACGTCTCGCCGCGGCCCAGATGGTACACGTACCAGGGCGAATCGGGCACCGCCTCATAGCTTGCCGCCTGCGCGCACAAAATGAAGCTCAGGTAGATATCGTCGGCCAGCACCAGACGCTCGTCGGTGGCCTGCGCCCAGCACGCGCGGGCAAAGTCGCCACGATAGAACTTATGGTGCACATGCCAGTCAAAGCCGTCTTCTTCGGCAAGCTGCACGCTGAGAATCTCCGCGCCCTCAATACGACGTGGGCGCGGCGTAAGGAAGCCCGTCATACCCTCTTGTGCATCGCGCGCCGCCTCGTTTTCGGCCTCCACGTGCACGGCGAAATGGATAATGTCGGTAGGATGCTTCTCGGCGTAGGCCACCAGGCACTCAATGGCCTCTGGCACGAGTTCGTCATCTTGGTCGATGAGAGTCACGTACGCACCCGTCGAAGCCAGAATGCCCGCCTTGCGCGCACCGAGCGTGCCCTGGTTGTGCTCCAGGCGCAGCACGCGCACACGGGGATCCGCCTCCGCATGACGCTCGGCCAAGGCCGCCGAGGCATCGCTGCTTGCGTCGTCCACCGCAATAATCTCAAGGTCGCGGTAGGTTTGGCTGCGCAGGCTGAGCAAGCACTGGTCAAGGTACCGCTCGTTGTTATACACCGGCACCACGATGGAGACGCGGGGCATAATCCTCCTCCCACACCCGCATGCGGGCGTTGCATTGATGCGCTAAGTTTGACGTTTACCTCAAGTAGCATAGCAACGACCGGCCTTACGGCGTTGCAGAGCAGCGTATAACGTCAAAAACGCATTGCCTCAGAGAAACGTTGACGAAGCATTCACTGGGAAGCGCGCTCGGTCCGATCAGGAACGCAGGTGTGCGTCCGCCCCAAGCGGCCCATCCGGAAGGAGACTGTTTGCCGGCCAACGCTGCTCCGGCGAGTTACGCATACCCTCGAGACCTCACCAAGCACTCGAGACGCCCAGGACCCCTCCCTGTCGAAAAACCACCGAACGGTGCAGTGTTGCCCCCGCCCTCCTGTTCCGAGCGAGGGCCGCTCATCAAAAAAGTACGCCATTTCAGTACGTGATTCGCGTTTGGCCGGGTACACCGCTGCCCGCGCTCGACAAAATCGCAGTTGGCGCCCCTCTGCAAGCCGCGTCTACTCGCAAAGTTTTGGAGTACGTACTGAAATGGCGTAGTTTTTTCTAGAGGCGGTTGGGAGCGGGGCCGCTTCATCCCATCAAACTGCAACAAATCGCAATATTTTGGTGGGGCGGATGTGGACGAGCCCGTTCCGCTCCACCGTCCGCGCGCCGCGCACCCTGCCGCGGACACCGTCCCGCCTCCTGCGCCAACTCATGCAGGAAACGGGGCATCCCGGGCAGACCGACCAGCATGCATGAAGAACACGCAGGTCGGAGAGCCGCTCGTTGTTGGTCTGACCAGGGGTCTGCTTCCTTTTCACGGTTTTTTGGCATGACTTTGGGTTGGATGGATGAAACGATCCCGCCCTCATCCATCCACCTGCATCTATGAGCCACGTTGTTATACTGGTACGACAACACCGCAGACCGCTCCGAGCGTAAGGGATTTAGCTATGCGCATTTCCTCGGACATTCTTTGCCGAGCAAACGGCAAGCTCTATGAGCAGCTCACCATCACGGACCTGCCAGCCGGCACCACACCGGCTGTGGTATGGCCCGACAATGGCCCGGAAGCGCCCCTCCCCTGCTCGCTCTACGAGGCTGACGCCGCAACGGGAGCCGTACGCCCCTGCGTTCCGCAAGCTGGAACGGAGAGCACGGCACCCGCCGTTGACGCTGCGCCCGGCCAGAGCGCCGCGGCAACACTCCCGAAGGCCAACTCCACCAGCCGTACCGTAATTGCCGTAAGCCCCCTCGTCCCTCACGACACCGCCGCCTACACCATTGGAGCCATCAACGAGGCGGGCCAGCTTGTTGAGACCGCCCGCTACACCGTTGACTTCAAAAAGGCTGTGTGGAGGTCGCGCAAAAACTACCGCCTCCACGCAGACGCCTGTGCCGCCATTCGCTGCTGCGACGAACGCGCGCAGGCATGGGGCGCCTGCAGCCTCGTGCTCGATGCGGTTATTCCCACCGCCACGCACATGCTCTTCCGTATGACCTTCAAGGCACCAGACGCAGGCGCGCCTCGTCTGTGCATGCTCTGCGTAAACGAGCGCCTGGAGCGTATTGCCAGCGGATACATCCCCATGGGTGAGGTTGTGGTGCCCGCCGAGGCTCCAGGCATGCAGGGCATGCGACGCACATCGTTTACCGTGCGCATTCCCTGGAACCAACCCGACGTTTTTGTATACGTGTGGGACGAGAGCCACCCCGCGCATGCTTGCACCGAGCGCATCGCGAAGACACACTACGACGAGCTTCTGGCCCGCTCACACGCCTTGCTCAACCTCGATGCAGGCGCCGACCCTTACTATGCCGAATGGCTCGCCGGACACCGACGCACACCCTTTGAGCTGAGCGAACAACGCCGCGCGCACTTTGCCTACGAGCCCCGCTTCAGCATCATCGTCCCGCTCTTTAAAACGCCCGCCGCATTCTTCACCGCCATGGTGGACTCGGTACGCGCGCAAACCTATCCGCATTGGGAACTTGTGCTGGTAAATGCCAGCCCCGAAAGCACCGAGCTCGCGCGGCTGGTGTGCGAGGCCTGTGCCGCCGACGAACGCATTGTGCATGTTGACCTCGACGAGAACCGCGGCATCTCGCTCAACACCAACGCCGGCATCGCGGTTGCCACGGGTGACTTTATCTCGTTCTTCGACCACGACGATGTGCTTGAGCCGGATATTCTCTTTGAGTATGCCCGCGCCATCAACGAGCATCCTACCTGCGATTTGCTCTATTGCGACGAGGACAAACTACTGCCCGATGGTAGCTACGCCGAGCCGTTCTTTAAGCCCACGTTCTCGCTCGACCTGCTGCGCTGCAACAACTACGTGTGCCACATGCTCACCATCCGCACGAGCCTGCTTGCCGCGCTGGAGCCCAATACGCCGCAGTTTGATGGCGCTCAGGATCACAACCTCACGCTTGAGGCCATTGAGCATACGCGCTACGTGCACCATGTGCCGCGCATCCTCTACCACTGGCGCGTGAGTCCCTCCTCCACCGCGGGTGGCGGAGACACCAAGCCCTACGCCACGCAGGCAGGCATCCGCGCGGTGCAGGCGCATCTTAATCGCCTGGGCATTGACGCCACGGTAACGGCTGCCACAAGACCCTTCACCTACGAGGTTACCTACGCGGTGCCCGAACCGCACCCGCTCGTGTCCATCATCATCCCCACCTCAGATCATGTGGAACTGCTGCACGCCTGCATTACCTCCATCATGGAGAAAACCACCTACGACGCCTTTGAGATCGTGGTGGTGGAGAACAATAGCCGCAAGGACGAGACGTTTGTGTACTACGACGAACTCGAACGCACCTGGCCCGAGCGCATTCGTGTGGTGCGCTGGGAAGACACCGAAGGACGTGGCTTTAACTTCTCCGCCCTCATCAACTTTGGCGCGCGTGCGGCCCGCGGCGACCTGCTCCTCTTGCTCAACAACGATACCGAACTCATCACCGATACCTGGCTTGAGCGAATGGTGGGCAACTGCCTGCGGCCCGAGGCGGGTGTGGTGGGCGTGCGCCTGCTCTACCCCGACGGCACCGTGCAGCACGCAGGCGTAAACCTCACAGGCGGCGGTGGCCACCTCTTCCGTGATCTACCGGCTGAAGGACGCGGATACTTTTGGCTAGCCGCCTCTCAGCGCAACCTCTCCGCTGTCACAGGCGCCTGTATGATGGTGCGCCGTGACGTATTCCAGAAGCTGGGAGGCTTTGACGAATCATTCGCTGTGGCCTTTAACGACGTGGACTTTTGCCTGAAAGCACGCGAGCAGGGCCTCTTGGTGGTGTACCTTCCCTCGGTGGAGCTCGTGCACCGCGAGTCTATCAGCCGCGGTTTCGACGAGGACCCTCAGGGTCGCGCTCGCTACATTGAGGAGGAGTCTCACATCCATGCCAAGTGGTCGCACATCTTCGCTGAAGGTGACCCCTACTACACCCCCAACCTCCGCCCCAGCGTCCCCGAGGCGTGGCACTACCACTTCTAAACCCAGCCAGTGCCGCAGCCGACACTGCACTAACCAGCCGCTGCCGTAAATAATACGACGATGGTCAAAAAGGTCGCCGAGTGTGTACTTTCACCGCCCGCCGGAGCCCATCACCCCACCCAGCACCGGCGTCCCTCTAGGGCCGTAAATGCAGGAAACCCCCAAGGAAATTCCAAGCGAACAATCCGCAGGCCAAAGGCCGAGGACGTTCGCGGGAACTCCTTGGGGGTTTCCGGTGGGAGCTATAGACCCTATCGCCTAGAGCTTGATCTCGATGTCAACGCCGGCAGGAAGGTCGAGACGCATAAGCGAATCAACGGTACCGGAGGTGGGGTCGAGGATGTCGATGAGGCGCTTGTGGGTGCGCATCTCAAACTGCTCACGAGAGTCCTTGTCCTTGTGCGGCGAGCGGATAACCGTGTACAGGTTGCGCTCGGTGGGCAGGGGGATGGGGCCGGAGACGCGGGCACCGGTCTTCTGAGCGGTGTCAACGATGAGCTTCGCGGACTGGTCCACAACCTCGTGATCATAGCCCTTGAGGCGGATCCTGATCTTCTGGCTAGACAACGTAACCTCCATTAACGTGCGAGGGCGTCCTCGCGATGAGTAACTTTACAAACGGTCGCGAGAACACGCTTACGCGTTGCCACCGGCCTTGCTGACAACCTCGTCGGTAACAGACTTCGGCGCAGGCTCGTAGCTGTCGAACTGCATGGTGTAGGACGCACGGCCCTGGGTCTGCGAACGAAGGTCGGTAGCGTAACCGAACATCTCGCCCAGGGGCACCTTGGCGCGAATGACCTTGTTGCCGGAGCGGTCATCCATGCCCTCAATCTTGCCGCGACGGCCAGAGAGGTTGCCCATGACGTCGCCCATATACTGCTCGGGGGTCTCAACCTCAACGGCCATGACAGGCTCAAGCAGGATGGGGTCAGACTTCTTGAGGGCGTCCTTGATGGCCATGGAGCCAGCGATCTTGAACGCGGCCTCGGAGGAGTCGACCTCGTGGTAAGAACCGTCGAACAGGGTCACCTTAACGTCGACCACCGGGTAACCAGCGATAACGCCGGTCTCCAGGGCCTCCTGGATACCCTTGTCGATCGAGGGGATGTACTCCTTCGGCACGACACCGCCCACGATAGCGTTGACGAACTCGTAGCCGAAGCC
>DVID01000030.1 GCA_018711625.1 Candidatus Limicola stercorigallinarum
ACGCCGTGCCCGCGCTCGAGTGGGCGGTCGACACCGGCGTCCTCTCCGGCTTCGGCGACGGAACCCTCGCGCCCGGCGGCGTGCTCTCCCGCGCGATGCTGGCCGCGATGCTCCAGCGCATGGCGGAGTAGCTCGGATTACTGAACCGCCGGTACAATCCGACTGACTAGGAAAGACCTCGGCACTGTGTCGGGGTCTTTCCCTATGTCTCGAGCATGACTTTGCGCACTCCAGCTCTCTCGCGGCTGTGGTCGCCCGGATGGGGCTGCCCCGTCTCCATTCATCCACTCGGAAGGGCTCTTCTGACTGGAATGAAATCGTGCTCGAAAGGTTGATGGCGTGCGTTTTTTCTTGCGCACCCGCCTTTTTAAGGCAGTTAGTTCAGATATGCACGGCGCCATGGAGCAACAGAGGTCAAGCTCGCGCGTAACGCAGCGCCCAGATGCCTGAAAACTGTCGACAAAGGCTCCGGATGCGTGACCTGGGTATATGTGCACGACACATGTGGGGATATTGCCTCTTGGGCTCGTCCAAGTTCTCAGAGCCCGTCGTGCATATCTGAACTAACTGTCTAGCATTCGGCCCTGCGCGCGAAAAAACGCTCGCAGGGCCTTCTCTACAGCATCATCAAGGCTTAATCGTGTGCCGCGCAAGTCACATTGCACCGCCTCGCGCACTGAAGCTTACTAGCCGCGCTCGACCAAGAGCCTTTCTCGCCAAATTCCGCCAACGATCTTACTTTCGGAATACCTGCTCCAAGTCACCATGGGCAAGCGCCTCGTCAAACAGGTGTTTGAACACGCGGTCACCGTGCAGGCCGTCATGCTCAAACTCATTAGTCACCCATGCGTGGCTCGCGCCAACTCGCGTAAGCGTATCCAGCTGGAGCCCGGAGTCCACATACATGTCGTCCGCATACACTGCGGCATAAAGCGGTACCTCATTTGCCGCAAGGCGCATTGGGTTATACACCTGGTCAAACTCCGTGTCTTCCATCAGCAGATTAACGGCCGCAGCAAAGGGCTTAAGCTCAGGCATCTCCTCAAACATCCAGGGGAACGCCGCCTCGCCGGTGAACATGAGCGGTCGCGCATCACCGCTAAACTCGGGGTGCGCTTCCTTTTCATGCTGCGCCGCCCACTGAATGGGTGGCACGGTGCCGTCGGCGTAAATGAATTCCTGAAGCGTCCAATACAGCGGATTGCTAGCCGTGGTCGTGCGCTCACGCACGCTCATCAAAAAGCCGTCAGAAAGCACGGGCTCGCAGCCCAGCGAGCCGTCTTCCAGCTCAAATGCATGGTCAAAGAGCCAATGCATGCGCTCAAAGCTCGGCTTCATGCCAAAGTCGCTACCCAAAAGTTGCAAACGCTCAACGGTGAACGGGCTGCCATCGGGCAGGAGCACCCGCTCGGCAGAAAGCGCATCTGCCACCGCGGCCACGCGTGCCACGTCATCGGGATAGCGGTCGTAATACTGCTGTGTTTTCTGCTCCATACGCGGGAAGGTGTGTGCATACACCTCGGCGGCGCTTGCGGGTACGTGGGGGATTCCGCCCGCGGTGAACGAGGCGGCAACGCCGGAGGGGTAATGCGAAAGATACGAAAGCGTGATGAAGCCGCCATAGCTTTGGCCGAGCGTTACCCAGGGCGCACCGCCGAATTCGGTGAGGCGAAGGTATTCAAAGTCGCACACAATGGAGGGAGCGAGGAGCCGTTTGAGCAGGTCAGCCTGGGCGCGAGCGGTATCAACGCCGCTATCGGCCGCTGCCAGGGCAACGCGCTCCATGGTGCGTCCGCTCACGCGTGAGCTGCGGCCGCATCCGCGCTGGTCGGGCAAAATCACGCGAAAGTGCTTGATGGCCTCGGCAATCCATCCGTCTGAGGTGGGGGAGACGGGGCGCGGGCTTTCGCCGCCCGGACCGCCCTGGAAGTACACAAGCAGCGGCAGCTCGTCGTGAACATGTTCCGGAGCGCAGACCACGCGGTAGAACAGCTTGATGGACTCGGGCATGCCTGGGATGGGGTCGGGGAAGGCCCCGCGGCGCAGGTTCATGCCCAGCGCAAGGAGTGCCGGCTCCAAACCGCGCCAGTCGAGGGGGACATCAATGGCGTGATCTTCAATATACAAACCAGGAACGTAATACGAGGCAAGCTTGGTCATGAGCATCCTTTGAGACCGGCGGCGCGGAGCCGCACGTGGGTATTGTTGCCATTGTAGCCTGCTGCCGACGCAGGCGCACAAGGGGCCTGCGTTCAGATACCATAGGTTTCACGAACACCAACTGCGGCAACAGACAACTGCGACCACGTGTTCCGTAACAAGTCCTAAGGCCGCCGAGCCACGTTACACAAGAAGGGGAGTGCTGCCATGGAGCGCATCGACGATATTGCAGGGTATGTTGAGGACCTCGCCCGTGCGGCCAAGGCGGCATCCCGCCCCTTGGGCTTCGCGACCAACGCGGAGCGCCAGGCAGCCGTGCGTGCGATGGCGGCGGCGCTGCGCTCGCAGGCGGATGCCATTCTGGCTGCCAACGCCGAGGACATGACCGCTGCAGAAGAGGCAGGCGTCAACGCTGGTCTGCTCGATCGCCTGCTGCTTACCCCCGAGCGCATCGAGGGCATGGCTGCGGGTTTGGAGCAGCTCGCCGATCTGCCGGATCCCGTGGGGCGCGTGTTGGAGCATCGCACCATCGACTGTGGCCTTGACCTTTCGAAAGTGAGCGTGCCCCTGGGCCTTGTTGCCATGGTGTATGAGGCGCGGCCCAACGTCACTGCCGATGCGGCGGGTATCTGCATCCGCACCGGCAACGCATGTATTCTGCGCGGAGGCTCTATTGCCCAGCGCTCGTGCGTTGCCATTGCTCGCGTACTTGCCGACGCGCTTGCGGAGTGCGGATTGCCGCACGAGGCCGTCTCGATTATCGAAACCTCAGATCGTGCCGCCACAGGAGCACTCATGTCGCTCCGTGGAGTGGTTGACGTGCTCATTCCGCGCGGCGGCGCGGGCCTTATCCAGCGCTGCGTGCGTGAGTCGCTCGTGCCGGTGATTGAGACGGGAACAGGCAACTGCCACACCTACGTGCACGCCTCCGCCGATTTTGACAAGGCGCGCCGCATCGTCATGAACGCCAAGACGCAACGCGTGGGGGTATGCAACGCGTGCGAGTCGCTTCTGGTGGACGAGGCCGTTGCCACCGCCTTCCTGCCCCAGATGCTCTCTGAGCTTGCTGCCGCGGGCGTTACCATTCATGGCGATGCCGTCGCACGTGCGGCTGCCACCGACGTGCTCGACCATTTTGTTGACGCCACCGAAGAGGACTGGGGCCGCGAGTATCTTTCCATGGACATCAGCGTGCACGTTGTGTCGGGGTTGGACGAGGCCATCGCGCATGTCAACCGCTATGGCACCGGCCACTCCGAGGCAATCATCGCGGAGGACGCCGAGGCGTGCGAGCGCTTCCTGCGCGAGGTTGACGCGAGCTCGGTCTACGCGAACGCCTCAACGCGCTTTACCGACGGTGGCGAGTTTGGTCTGGGCGCAGAGATTGGTATCTCCACGCAGAAGCTCCATGCGCGTGGCCCCTTTGCGGCTGAAGCGCTCACCACGTACAAATACGAGATTCGGGGCACGGGCCAGGTGCGTCCATAGCGCGAAAGACCCCAGCGAGCCCTGAGCACAAGCAAGGGCGCCGGTAGCTTCACGTGAGCCGCCGGCGCCCTTCATGTCTCATGGCGAGCAAATAGCAGCGCGCTTACTCTTTGCCAAAGGTATCGCGGTCGGGCGCAAACGACTGCATGGCTTCGATGGTGCGGGCAAACAGCTCGTCAAGATCCCATCCAAGCATCTCTGCGCCCGAACGAATCACCTCGCGCGAAACGCCGGCAGCAAAACGCTTGTCCTTGAATTTCTTCTTGAGCGATTTCACGCTGAAGTCCATAACGCTTTTGGAGGGGCGCATCACAATGGCGGCGCCAATGAGGCCGGTAAGCTCCTCGGTGGCAAAGAGGATCTTCTCCATCATGAGCTCAGGCTTGGGAAGCTCGGGGTTGAAGTCGCTCGTATGCGTTTGGATGGCGCGGATAAGCTCGGGGGTGCCACCTGCGGCTTCGATGTCTTTTGCCGCGTAGATGGTGTGGTTGGCGGGGTCGTCGGAGTGCTCTTCCCAGTCAAGGTCGTGCAGCAGGCCCACAATGCCCCAGAACTCCTCGTTCTCAGGGTCGTACTCGCGAGCGAAGTAGCGCATGGTCTGCTCCACCGTTTCGGCGTGCTCAATGTGGAACGGATCTTTGTTGTGTTCGCTCAAAAGCGCAAACGCCGCGTCGCGCGTCATACCTGCAGAAAGCGTATCTGCCATGGTGGCCTCCCTTGCCTTCCAAACGGGGTGTCGGTAGGCCCATTATAGGCGATGCGCAGGGGGCTCGTACGGTCCGCCTGGCCCGCGGGGAGGGCTTCAGCTCGCCTGCGCACAGCAAAACGGGCGCCTCGTGACGCCCGTTGCTACCCGCTCGAATATCGTCCGTAAGGTTCGGTGCTCCCGCCGGCCAAACGCTAATTCTCAGAAGCCTCGTATGCTTCGTTGCGCTTAGCCAGAATGGCCTCCATATCGTCTTCGCTCATATCGAGGGCAACGGCCAGCTCTTCAACCGAGCGCTTGTGTGCCTCTTTGAGCACGCGCGCATAGTAGCTGCTGGGCTTTTTATCGTGGCGCTCGGCCTCGCGGATGCGGTGGCGCATAGTCTTGGCCACGCGGATCGTTTCGGGTGCGCCCTGCTTAATGAGCTGCTTAAAGTGACTTTCTTCAAGTGAGCTGTTGCGCTCGGTGAACGTGTCGCATTCAATG
Source organism: Candidatus Limicola stercorigallinarum (assembly GCA_018711625.1). GTDB lineage: Bacteria > Actinomycetota > Coriobacteriia > Coriobacteriales > Coriobacteriaceae > Limicola > Limicola stercorigallinarum. The sequence continues at coordinate 4,841 of DVID01000030.1, forward strand.
GCGTCGTAATGGTCGATAAGGTCCTGCGCCTCTTCGCGCGAAACCGTCGCATGCAGACGGTCCGATTGAGCAACAGGGTACATAAGCCGCGTTTTTGCGTGGCCCTGCTTGCTCTCCAAAATAATCATGGGCGCGGGACCCTTATCGTCAAAACCCATGACGGTACAGACGCCCTGTCCCGGATGAATAACGTGCTCACCGATTTCAAACATGCTTCCTCCAACTCATAAGCTCGCTAATCCAAGAATAGCACGATTACGTGGGCTTATGATGAAATGCGCCTCAAAAATAACACGTTTGACATGCATATTTCCGCACGTAGATGCCGTATGTAGACAGGTTGCGTCCCATGCGTCAATAACCCGTGCGCATCCCGTGATGGGGCGCGGTATGAAGGGGTGCGCGGGTACAATGGGGGCAAATGTACAAACAGGCACGCGGTGGCGTGCCCTCTGCTCACGGCCCCCGCTGGGGGCGTGCTCATCGGAGGGAACACATGAAATACTTTGGTACGGACGGTTTTCGTGGCGAGGCCAATACGGGCCTTACGGTAGATCACGCGTTTAAGATTGGCCGGTATGTGGGCTGGTACTACGGTGCTCGTCAGGGGCGCAAGGCGCGCGTGGTGCTGGGCAAGGACACCCGTCGGTCGAGCTACATGTTTGAATCGGCCCTCACGGCGGGCCTGGTGGCGTCGGGCGCCGACGTGTACATGCTGCACGTTATCCCCACGCCCGGCCTGGCTTACGAGACCCTCGATGGCCGCTTTGATTGCGGCATCATGATCTCGGCGAGCCATAACCCCTACACCGATAACGGCATCAAGCTCGTTAACAGCGAGGGCTATAAGATGGACGAGGACGTCCTTGAGCTCATCGAGGACTATATCGACGGCAAGAGCGAGGTGCCGCTGGCCACGGGTGACGCCATTGGTTCCACGATTGACTACATGCAGGGCCGCAATCGCTACATCGCGCACCTCATCGCCAGCGCCAATTTCTCGCTCCAGGGCGTGAAGGTGGGTCTCGACTGCGCCAACGGCGCAGCGTCCTCGGTGGCAAAGCCGGTGTTCGACGCCCTTGGTGCCGATGTGCGCGTAATCAACAACGCCCCCAACGGCCTTAACATCAACGTGGACTGCGGCTCCACCCATATCGACCGCCTGCGTCGTCACGTGGTGGAGCAGGGCTTGGACGTGGGCTTTGCCTACGACGGTGACGCCGACCGCTGCATTGCGGTGGACGAGCGCGGCAATGTGGTTGATGGTGACCTTATCCTCTACGTGTGTGGCGTGTATCTCAACAAGCACGGCCGCCTCACGGCAGGCACCGTGGTTCCCACCGTTATGAGCAACTACGGCCTGTTCAAGGCGTTTGACGAGGCGCATCTTTCCTACGAGACCACGGCGGTGGGCGACAAGAACGTGTACGCGTGCATGCGTCAGAACGGTTACAGCCTGGGTGGCGAGCAGTCGGGTCACATCATTTTTGGCGATATGGAGTGCACGGGCGACGGTATTATGACGAGCCTGCGCGTGATGGAGGTGCTCCGCGCCGAGCGCGAGACGCTGTCTCAGCTCTGCGCGCCGGTGAAGCTGTATCCGCAGCTGCTCACCAACGTGCGGGTGGCCGACCGCGATGCCGCGATGGGAGACCCGGACGTGCGCGCAGCCGTGGAGGAGGCCAGCGCATATTTGGGCGACCGCGGCCGCGTGTTTGTGCGCGCGAGCGGCACGGAGCCGCTGGTACGCGTGCTGGCCGAGGCACCGAGCGACGCGCTCTGCCAAGAGGCAAGCGAGATTGTGCTCAAAGCGCTGGAGCCGCTGCGCGCCGAAGCGTAAAGGCTGTGGGATATCGCGCCGTTTTGCATAGCCGCTTGGCAAGATATGGCCACAAACTCTGCATACCCTAAGGTAGATATGCATAAAATAGCCAATGAGCAGGGATTGTGTGATACAGTAGTGCCCGTTTAGACCGACGTGCCGCACACCGGCGCGCGAAATCCGTTGTGGAGGAGGATTTTCATGCCCGAGAAGATTGAAGAGCTGGTTCGCGCCGCCCTCGCTGCGGCCCAGGACGCAGACGATGTGCCCGCGTTTGACCTGGAAGATTGCGGAATCGAGCGCCCGGCAGACACTTCTCATGGTGAGTGGACCTCCACCATGGCGTTGAAGTCGGCCAAGCTTGCTCATTGCGCTCCGCGCAAGATTGCCGATGCCGTTGTGGCTCATATGCCGGCCGATGAGGCTATTGAGAAGACCGAGGTTGCTGGCCCTGGCTTCATCAACTTCTACCTCTCCGCTGCTGCCAAGAACGCCATCTTTGGTGTGGCGCGCGCCGAGGGCATGGACTTTGCCCGTTCCAACGTGGGCGGTGGCCTCAAGACCCAGATCGAGTTTGTTTCCGCCAACCCCGTGGGCCCCATGCACGTGGGTCACGGCCGCTGGGCTGCGCTCGGCGACTCCATGTGCCGCGTTATGGAGCATGCCGGCTACGACATCGAGCGCGAGTTCTGGATCAACGACTACGGCAATCAGATGAACACCTTCGGCAACTCCATCTCCAAGCGCTACATGCAGCTTGCCGACATCATGGAGAAGCAGGGTTGCGACATCGATGCTGCCCGCGACTTCCTGGCTCAGGACCGCGACAACTTTGTGCAGGACGAGGCCGACGAGCATCCCGACAGCCACCCCTACATGGACGACTTCACGGCCGACCTGGGCAAGGACTCTTACGGCGGCACCTACATCATCGATGAGGCAGCCGCCTTCTGGAAGTCCGACGGCGACAAGTGGGTGAACGCTGATCCCCAGGAGCGTATGCTTTCCTTCCGCGAGCGCGGCTACCAGAAGATGCTCAAGGATATGCGCGAGACCTGCCACGACGTGCGCTGCGACTTTGACGTGTGGATGAGCGAGCGCACCATGTACCAGAAGGACTGGACGGGCACCTCGCCGGTTGAGCGCGCCTACGCTAAGCTCGACGAGATGGGCTACCTCTACACCACCGATGATGGTGCGCTGTGGTTTAAGTCCACGGCCTTTGGTGACGATAAGGACCGCGTTATCAAGAAGTCCAACGGCGACTACACCTACTTCTCGTCCGACATCGCCTATCACTGGAACAAGTTCCAGCGTGTTGACCACGTGATCGACATCTGGGGTGCCGACCACCACGGCTACATCGCCCGCGTCAGGGCGGTCTGCGACGCGCTGGGTTACCCCGGACAGTTTGAGGTGCCGCTGGGCCAGTTTGTGAACCTGCTGCGCTCCGGCAAGCCGGTTCGTATGTCCAAGCGCAAGGGCACGATGATCACCTTCCGCGAGCTCATCGACGAGGTGGGTGCCGACGCTACCCGTTACACGCTCGTGTCTCGTTCCTCCAACCAGACCATCGACTTCGACATCGATGCCGTTAAGGAGAAGAGCCAGTCCAACCCGGTGTACTACGTGCAGTACGCTCACGCGCGCATTTGCTCCATCCTGCGCAAGGCCGCTGGCGTTTCCTTCGAGCAGGCCGAGCTCATGGGCATGGAGGCCGTTGCGGTGAAGGCCATTGGCAGCGACGTGAATTACGCTCTGCTCACCGACCCCACCGAGCTCGCGCTTTCCCGTAAGCTCTCCGAGCTCGAGGACCTCATCGCGGGCTGCGCGCGCGACCGTGCGCCGTTCCGCCTGACGCACTACGCCGAGGAGCTCGCAGCTGGCTTCCACAGCTTCTATGCCGCCTGCCAGGTGCTGCCGAGCGAGGGTCGTCCGGTTGACCCCGAGCTTACGCGCGCCCGTCTGGCCGCCTGCGACGCAGTGCGCTCCGTGCTGAAGCTCGTGCTGTCGCTCATTGGTGTTTCGGCTCCCACCAAGATGTAAGAGCCGGGGAGCACGGGGCCTGGGTATGAAGCTCTGAGCCTGCTTCTAAGCGAGATTGATATGACCGTCGTTGTCTTGTGGCAGCGGCGGTCTTTTTTGACATGGTGCTGCGCTGTTGCTGTTGCTCGCGGTGCTATGCGGTGCGCATTTAGCTGTATGTAACGCCCCCGACACGCGGTTCCAAAGATTGTGTTACACTGACCTCGCGCAATGGCGCAAGACCCGTAGGTGAATAGCGTGTGAGCGAGTGAGGCTGGGTACGCGGCAGGATGTGTCGTAGCCAGCGATACTGCAAACAGGGCCATAGGCGCAATCATGGTTTATGGAGCTGCAGGGGATGCCCCACAACGCAGCTGTGGATGGAAGGTCCATCCTCATATAAGTTGGTCGCTCTGACCACGGAAGAAAGTTGAGCATAGATTGGCAGAAGAACAGAACAGCGTTCCCGAAACGCCTGCCGAGGAAAAGCCGCGTCGTCGTGGCCGTAAACCCAAGGCTGTTGCCGCCGCTGAGGCGGGGGCCGTTGAGGTTGCGTCTGCCTCGGATGCATTCGTTTCCGAGGAGAAGCCGCGCCGAGCTCGTCGTACGCGCAAGGCCGGCGATGTGGCCCCGGCATCCACCCGTAGCAAGAAGGCGCCCAGCTCAGACGCTGCGCTTTCCGACGAGGTTGTTCAGGCGCGAGCGCTTGCGCAGATCTCTCAGGCGTCGGTTGTGAGGCGTCAACGCAGGGCGGCCGAGCGCGCCGCGGAGGCATTGGCCACATCTGCAAAGCCGCTCCCGTCCGCTTCTGCGCCTTCGCCTGCGGTGGATGCTGCAGCCCCGGTGCCATCGCACGCCGAGCCTGCAGCCGCTCCTGCTGAGGCGGCAGGCCAGATGACGATTCCCCTGGTTGACCCGGCGCTTCGCCCGCACCGCCGTGGCCGTAAGCCCAAGGCGTATGTTGAGGCAGAGCGCGCCGCAGCAGCTGCGCTGGCAGCCCAAGAGGCTTTTGCCACATCTGCTCACGCTGAGCCTGCCCAGGCGCCAGAGCGCAATGCAGCGCCTGTAGATGTTCATGCTGATGCTGCCCCCGCTGTCGAAGCTTCTGAGGCTTCTTCTGGTGACGCGGAAGACAAGCGTCCCGGCCGCGCCCGCCGTGCCGCCGAAGGCGAGGGCAAGGCTAAGGGCAAGGGTGGCAAGAAGGCCTCTGAGCGCAAACACGCGGCCGAGGCCCCGGCCGAGGATGCGGCAGCTTCGAGCGCGTCCGATGCCGATAAGCAGGCTCAAGACCACGATGCTCAGGCAGCCGCGCCAGCCGATGCTGAGGCTCAAAACGCTGCCGCGCCTGCCCCCTCCGAGCATGGTTCGCGCCGCACGCATGCGTCGCGCCGCGAGCGCCAGGCCCAGGATCGCGGACAAAATCACGACCGCGGCAATGATCGCGCCAACGATCGCCGCAACCGCCAGAAAGATCGCAAACAGCGCGGCAACAGCCGCTACAATGCGCCTACCGAGCCCAGCCTCTCGCGCGAGGAGCTTGCGGCCATGAAGGTGGCCGAGCTGCGCGAAAAGGCGCGCGAGCTTGACATTGATCCCACCGGCAAGAAAAAGGCCGAGCTGGTGGAGGCGGTCTACACCGCCGCCGCGCGTGCTGAGGGATTCCGCGATATCGAGGGTATTCTCGACATCTCAAACGACGGGTTTGGCTACATTCGTGCTCACGGCTACATGCCCAGCCGCGACGACGCTTTTGTGCCGGCCAACCTCATCCGTGCCGCGCGCCTGCGTCCCGGCGACTACATTGTGGGCACGCTGCGTCCGTCGCGCCAGGGCGATAAATACCCCGGTCTTGCTAAGATTCAAAGCATCAATGGGCGCGACCCCGAAGAGATGCGTACACGTCCCAAATTCTCCGACCTTACACCCATCTATCCCAACGAACGCCTCAAGATGGAGCACGGTAAAGACTCCATCACGGGCCGCGCCATCGATATTGTGGCGCCAGTGGGCAAGGGTCAGCGCGGCTTGATTGTGTCACCGCCCAAGGCGGGCAAGACCACCGTGCTTAAGCATATCTGCCAGTCCATCGCCATCAATAACCCCGAGGTGCACCTCATCTGCCTTTTGGTAGACGAGCGCCCCGAAGAGGTTACCGATATGCAGCGCTCCATCAAGGGCGAGGTGGTTGCTTCCACCTTCGACATGCCGGCTGACAACCACACGCGTGTGTCCGAGCTGGTTATCGAGCGTGCCAAGCGCCTGGTGGAGCTCGGTGAGGACGTTGTGGTGGTGCTCGACTCCATTACACGTTTGGCACGTGCCTACAACCTCGCGGCTCCCGCTTCGGGCCGTATCCTCTCGGGCGGTGTTGACTCTGCGGCGCTCTATCCGCCCAAGCGTTTCTTGGGTGCCGCCCGCAACATCGAGAACGGTGGCTCGCTTACCATTTTGGCGTCGGCCCTCATCGAAACGGGCTCCAAGATGGACGAGGTCATCTTCGAGGAATTCAAGGGTACGGGCAACATGGAGCTCAAGCTCGACCGCGACCTTGCCGATCGCCGTATCTTCCCGGCTATCGACCCGGTGGCTTCGGGTACCCGCAACGAGGATTTGCTCATCGACGAGCAGATGCGTCCGTTTACCTGGGGTATTCGTCGTATTCTGGCAAACATGAATAACACCGAGCGCTGTGCCTCGTCGTTCATCAAGGGTCTCAAGGGCACCAATTCTAACGAGGAGTTCCTGATTCGTTCGGCCAAACGCGCGGCGGAGCACGGGGACCTTCTGAAGTAGCTCCGTGTGCTATGGGTGCGCGCTCATTCACGCGCACTCAACTCATAGACACCGTGCGTAAAGGCACGGTAAGGTTTTATAGGCGCCTGCAGTTTTTTTCTGCAGGCGCTTTGTTCTGAGGTATGGTGGGGAACGCCTGAGTCTGAACCAAACACGTGAAGCGGCGGCGACACGCCGCCTACCCGAGAGGAGGGCGTCATGATTGAATACCTCAAGACGATGGAGGACGGCCGAACCGAACGTATCGAAGGCCTTGAGGCGGGGTGCTGGGTCCGAGTGGTAGACCCTACATCTGAGGAGCGCGCCCTGCTCGAGAACGAGGTGGGCGTGCTGCCGGAGTTTGTCCGCTCCGCTTTGGACGACGAGGAGACCTCGCGCATCGACTATGACGACGATGTGAATCAGACCTTCGTCATCGTGGACTATCCCACGGCCAAGTTCACGCCGAGCACGCGCGATACGCTGCCCATTCAGTACGACACCATGCCGCTTTCGGTGGTGTTCATGCCGCGCGAGAACCGTCTCGTCACCATCAGCCTGCATGAGAACCCGGTGTGCGAGGACCTGGCGAACGGGCGTGTCCGCGGAGTGGACACGCGCTTCCGCACCCGCTTCTTGCTGCTGGTGCTCTTGCGCATCAGCCAGCTCTACCTGGTGTATCTGCGCCGGATCGATCGCCTCTCGTCCAACACCGAGGCCAGGCTCCACGCGTCGGTGCGCAACGAGGAGCTCATCCAGATGCTCAATCTGGAGAAGTCGCTCGTATACTTCTCGACCTCGCTTAAATCGGACGAGGCCACGCTCAATAAGATTATGCAGGGGCGCATCATCCCCCTGTACGACGAAGACCACGAGCTGCTGGAAGACGTGCTGGTAGAGATTCACCAGGCTATTGAGATGTGTAACATCTACTCCAACACGCTTTCGGGCACCATGGACGCGTTCGCGAGCGTTATCTCGAACAACCTGAACATCGTCATGAAGGTGCTCTCGGTAATCACCATTGTGATGGCGATTCCCAATATCATCTTTGGCTTCTATGGCATGAACGTGGTTATGCCTTTCGACGGTGTGCCGGTGCTTGATAGCTGGGTGTTCCCGCTTGTCATTGCGGCCGTGTGCTGCCTGGTGGCGGCGCTTGTGTTCAAGCGTAAGGGCATGTGGCGCTAAGTGGCCAGATGGGGGCGTGTTCGTTTCGCCCCATTCACCTGCCAATGGGGCGAAACGAACACGCCCCCATTCACCCCATACGACACAAGGGAAGGGGCGCTCGCGGGCACCCCTTTGCCTGCATGTGCGCTTGCGCGTTCCTACTTGCGCCCGCGTGCTCAGCTTATAGCAGTGCGCGCTCCACAGCGAGGGCGAGCTTATAAGGGAGTACCTTGGAGGCCGCGTAGAAGAGCTTCATGTCGGCTGAGGGAATGCAAAGCGCGCGACCTGCCCGCGCCGCAAAGATAGCCTTGCGCGCCACGTCTTCCACGCGTTCGTAGCCCACAAGCGCGGCAAATTGCTCGGCAATGCCGGCATCACCCGGAGCCTGCAAAAACTCGGTCTTCATAAACTTGGGGCACACGGCGGTGGAGCGGATGTTAACATCCTCAAGCTCGGCATCGAGTGCGAACGAGAAATCGAGCACAAAGCGCTTGGCGGCGGCGTACACCGCAAGGTTGGGCTGCGGCATAAATGCGGCCACGCTTGAGACGTTGATGATGCGCGAGCCGCTTGTCATATAGGGGAGAGCGCGGTAGGTGAGCTCAACGGGTGCGCGCATAAGAAGCTCCACCATACGGGCGGCATCGGTGTGCTTCTGGTGTATGACCGAGCCAAACACGCCAAAGCCTGCGTTGTTGACGAGCAGGGCCACACGCGCATGCTCCTCGGCAAGGGCGGATTCGAGAATGTCGAACGACACAAGGTCACACAAGTCGAGGCAAAACGGCCGCACGGGGGTAGTGCAGGTGCGCACGAGGGCCTCAAGACGCTCAGAGCGCCGTGCGATGGCCCAAATCTCATCAACATGTCCCATAAGCCCGCCATCAATGCAGCGAACAAACTCTCGGCCGAGTCCCGACGAAGCACCGGTAACAATCGCGATGGTAGACATATGCGCTCCATTCTGCATGAGGTGGCTTGTTTGGCGTGCGTGCCTTTGGTGTTGTTGTTCCCCGAAGGAGGCAAAATCAAGCATTCGTTGTCTCCCAGGCACAATTTGACAAATTGATAGAGCATTTGCATTGTTCTCGCATATAATGGCGCTAAACGATCGCGACGGAAAATGCAGATGAAACGTACCACTATCCGTTGCCGGGCACATGCCCCCAAGGCGCATATCATCCTTTTTCGAGCGAGTCGTAACGACGTTCATAGGTTGTCCGGCGGTGCCGGCGATGGGGATGAGGGTGACGCAGATGGCAGAATCACGTTCAAGCTCTCGGGCCGTTACGGCAGGCATTTCCTGCGCGGTCGGTGTTGCGCTGCCCGCCTGTGTGTTTGCGGCAACCATTCCATTTGAAGGCGCTCACGAACTTGTTGAGCCCTTCGTCGTTCCCGTTGCAGTGGGTGCCGTTGCTGGTGTTGGTGTGTTTTCTGCCACGGCTGCGGTACTTGATGCTCGCGCTCGCCGCGCTGCAGAGGTAGGGCAGGAGGCGGAGCATCCCGCGGGCGAGCGGTTTGCCTCGGCGCGTCGCGGTGCCATCCCCAAGGATGTTCCGGTGATCAAGCGCGCCACCGACGCTTTGGACGAAGAGGAAGCTTGGGCAGAGATTGACGCTCTGTTCCAGGACGGCTCGCCCATCAGCTGCGATCCCGCGCGCTCCAAGGATATCTATCAGATTGCCCTCGACGAGCTGCGTCGCGAGGCGACCTCGTCGTTTACCCGGGCGGCGGCTGCTTCTGATGCAAGCGCTGCGGCAACGCAGGGGGCTGCCGCGGCGGCCTCTGATGTTACGGGTTCTGCTGGCGCCCCTGCTGCGGCATCCGGCGGCGCTTCCTCGGCCGCATCAACGCTGTCTGGCATGGCCGACTCTACGGCAGTCTTTATGGCGGCCGCGCAAGGCCCGGCAGCGGTGACGGTCGATTTGGACGAGCCCGACTCTCTCGTGGACGATGTTGAGACTGACCGCCTGGAGGCATTGGCCTCCCTCGACAGCATCGACGGCACGCCTGTCAAGGCGCCGGAGCCCATTACGGCCGGTGCTGCGTCTGGCGTAAAGCCGCTTTCCGTGGGTTCTGCGGCCTCTACAAGTTCTGCGACAGCTACGGGCCCGTCGGTGCGCCTTGAGGCGAGCGACTCGGGTTCGTTCTCCATTCCCATGGTGGACTACTCTGGGCATGAGGATATGTGGGCTCAGGCCATCGCCATCATGAACGAAGTGGTTGAGCCTCTTGAGGTTGAAGCACCGTACGTACCCAAGCATGCTCGCCGTGCGGGCGATATGCCGATGGCTGCCAGCGCCGACGAGGCGCGCGCTCAGGCCACTCCCGAGCGCGATACGCCCAAGGCCGACCGTCGCGCGGGCCGCGAGTATCTGAGTGTTATCCCGGGTGGCACGGCTTCCTTTGCGTTGCAGCAGGCCGAGGCCTAATGCGCCGCGTCTCATGGCTCTGGTTGGTGGTGTCAGGGTGTATTGTGCTTGGTATTTGGGGCGCTTCGATGGTGCCCGGTGTTCAAAGTGATGCGTTGAGCCATACGGCGCTTTACGGCGTTCAGGGATTCCTCGCCTCGCTTGGCTTGCCCGTGCAATGGCTGAGCAACTTCATCATTCGCAAGATGGCGCATGCGCTTGAGTATGCGGCGCTTGGCTTTACGATGGCGCGCGGCCTAGACCCTGAGGCGTCTGGTGTACGTGAGCGCCTGGTGCCGCTTGTGGCGCTGCTTGTGCTGGTGCCTTCTGTTGACGAGACTATTCAGTTGTTTGTGCCCGGCAGGTCGGGCATGGTGACCGATGTCTTACTCGACTGTTGCGGAGCGGCGGTAGGCGTGGCGCTGTCATATACATGGGGCAGAGTGGTTTGGAAGAAGCGCGGTGAGAAGTAGGTGGCTTGGAGTGTCGAAGTCCGAAGCGGCGTTTTGGCTCCGCGAAAATTTGTCAAAAAAGATGCTTGCATCTTCCGGAGTCTACTGCAATAATAATCAAGCGCTGAAGGCGTGGAAACACGGTGGGTGTAGCTCAGTTGGCTAGAGCGTCGGGTTGTGGTCCCGAAGGTCCAGGGTTCGAGTCCCTGTACCCACCCCATCAGTTTCCAACATATTCGGACCGGTAGCTCAGCTGGTAGAGCAGGGGACTCTTAATCCCAAGGTCCAGGGTTCGAACCCCTGCCGGTCCACCACGAATGTTCTAAGGTCAGAGTTTTCACTCTGACCTTTTTGTTACCAGTTGCTAGGCGGCTTCTCCATAAAGTTGGGAACCTGTGGGCCAATTCGCTATGATGGTCATAGTGTGTTGTCGACAGGGAGGTCTCCTATGGCAGCAACAGAGAACACCGCCGTTCAAGAACCCCCGGTGGTGGTGAATCCCGGCAAGGACGAGATTCGTACGGTTGCAGGCGTTCCGTACCGGCGCATGGGCGTGCACACGCACGTTCTCGATCGCACTGACGACATTTGTGATGTGGCACGGCGCTATGTTGCGCCGCATTGTCAGCCGGGTGACATGATTGTACTTTCAGAAAAAGCACTCGGCTGTACGCAGGGCCGCGCTATCAAGCTCACCGACATCCACCCGCGTCCTCTGGCGCGGCTGCTGAGCCGGTTTGTTACCAAAACGCCAGCAGGCATTGGGCTGGGTATGCCTGAAACCATGGAGATGGCGTTCCAAGAGGTCGGAACGCCCCGCATTCTGCTCGCTACCGTGGTGAGTGCGGTGGGCAAGCTCTTTGGCCGCCGTGGCTGGTTCTACATTGTTGCGGGCCCCAAGGCGTCATCCATTGATGGTCCGTGCTCCTACACCTTGCCGCCGTACAACCAGTACGTGTCGCTTGCGCCTGCTGACCCCGCAACCGCCGCGCGCGAGATTGCCCAGGCCATTGGCAATAACGTGGGCGTCGCCGTTATCGACTTGAACGACTTGGGAGGATCGGTGTTGGGTTCATACGGCCTTTCCGTTTCTCCCGAGACCCTCGTTGAGATTTTGCGCGATAACCCGCTTGGCCAGGCGTCTCAGCGCACACCCTTTGGCATCATACGCGCTTGTGCGGGGTCTTCTGAGGGGTAGTCGCTCCGGTGATGCGATCCGCGGCTTTCGCGGCGCTCATACATGGCTTCAACCATGAGGCGAGCGAGTGTGAGCTCACCCGCGAGGCGGAGCCGTGTCGCACAGGCTGAGGCGGGGGCATCTGTTTTGGCGTGGCGCTCAAGCTGGTTTGCGAGCGTCTCTATGGTGTCATGTGCCCGGGAAAGGCCGTCCGCCGTGCGGTTGACCATGGCGTAGGTGCTCATCGTGTGCCTGAGTGTCTCCAGGATCGAGGCAGCCTCGGCTTGATCGATGCCACGGGAGGTGCGGCTTGCTACGTCGCGCGGGGCGTCATGCGTGGCCGTGCGCGCCGGGTGTTCGCGCGCATACCGCGCCGCTGCGCTGCCGGCACTCCGTCCAAACACAAGGCCGTTTGCGCTTGAGAGCCCGCCAATGCGATCTGCCCCGTGCATGCCGCCCGTGGCCTCGCCGCAGGCATAAAGGCCCGGTACGCCCGTCCATCCGGTGCCATCGATACGAATACCGCCGTTTGACGCGTGCGCATAGAGCGCTATCCGCAGCTCGTCGGTGGGCGAGATGCCATGCTCCTCTTCAAGCCACGTGCTAAAGGTGCGCACAAATTCGGGCACGTCCTGCGTGGGGAATTGGTAGGTGAGCGGCATACCTGCGGGTCCTGCCGCATCGATGGCAAAGTCGACCGCTCGTGATGTGAGCCGGGAAGTAAAGGGGCCATAGGTGGAGCGGAGGCAGAGCAGGTCATAGGAAAGTGGCGGCTGCGTCTGCGCATAGCGGAATGACTTCTCGTTGAACACGAGGCCACGGCAGGGAGCTATGAGACCGGGCATCATTTGCATGAACTCGATATTCACGAGCGAGCAGCCGTGGTGTGCCGCTATGCCCTGCACCGAGCTCACCACGTCGCCCGATGTAAGGCGTCGTTCGAAGAGTCCGCTTGTGCCCCCCGTGGCAAGCACCACGGCGCCACAGCGGAGAGAAAACAGGCGCGCGCTCTGATGGTCGAAAAGCGTTGCTCCCACAATAGCACCGTCGTCGTTTTGCACGAGCTCTACGAGCTCTGTGTGCTCCCACACGCGCACGCCAAGTCTCTTGAGCTCACATGCAAACGCGGCCTCCATGCTTTCGCGTACCAGGCCGTACCAGGCACGATGCTTGTGATCAAAGCAGGGTATGAACGCTGTCTCCTGTGCGCTCTCAGCGCCCGCCGGACGTTTGAGCCTAACTCCCAGATCTTCGAGCCATGCAATGGCGGGCGCGATGCCTGCTACGAATGAGGTCACCAGTTCACGGTCTGCCACATCGCAACCCACCGTGCAGATGGTCGATGCGAGGTCATCAGCATCCGCTTCGTCGGCGGGAGCGATGAGGCCGAGACCCCAGGTGCCGGGGTAGAAGCTCGAGCCCGAAAAACATGATCCCAGGCTCGTGAGGACTACCTGCGCACCCGCGTGTGCTGCCTCTATAGCTGCTGTGACGCCCGCAATGCCGGATCCTACTACCAGCACGTCAACGGGTTCAGACGCGGTACGGTCAATCGAGCTCTGTGTCGATGAGGCAGAGAGGGGAGTGGCGGGCATGTGACTCCTTGAGATAGCAGGCTGTTTTACACGCATGTGCGTACGGCTTCTTACTATACCCGCCACTGACTACGTGTGTGTCGAGGGCAAAACCGGTCAAGATTTTCCAACGCATGACCTCCTCAAAAACACTCGCTTCGGATATAGGGAGATAATTTGGGATGTGCCGCATAGACAGGGGTTTCACGAATGGCAATCCTGGGAAAAAGCCGTTGAGATTGGGCGGCTACTCGGCGGGTTGGGTTTTTTCTCCCTATATCCGAAACGAATAACCAGGCGAGGCCGCCCATACCGCCTTCGAATGCCCGAGACGCCTCTGTTCTAGGCAGGCTCAGTGCGCTGCGGGCAGGTAGATCCACAAAAGCGCCGCCGCAACAGCTCCCACCATGAGCGGAATGAACCAGATGACCCAGCCTAGTAGCGCGAACACGCCGGCAAGCACTGCGAACCCAGCAAAGACGGAAAGCGCCGCGGCCATGGTCTGCCGTTTGATCCATACCTGCGCCAGGCGGGGAACAGCGGGGTTTGTTGCCACTTGCGCCTGTGTTGCGGGAAGCTCCGCCACAACGCGCGCGGCTTCGCGCTGCTCAAGAGCCGATGCGTTGCGGCTGTTGTAGGCATCTACGTTCAACCTGCGCCGCATAAGCGCGGCATAGATGAGTGACCATACGCAGACCGCGCCCCATGCGAACAGCGAGGCAAGGCCGCCGCTCAGATGAAAGAGCGGCCCCGATTTCACCATGCAGGCGGCGACCGCAGTCACACCGGTCAGGATGGCCACAACGCGCGCACGCCTCACCAAGGAAGCTGTTGTGTGCCGCTGCTCGTCGGTATAGAAGTCTGCAACGTAAGGGTAGCGACCTATAAAACCAAGGTGCTGGAGCGCGGCGATTGTTGCCAGTGCCAAACAGAGCAGAAGCCCCATCACCAGAAAAGGCAGCCCGAATCCGGTCGCGGCAACCAGGCCCTGGGCGACCAAGATCACACCCCAGCTGCCCTGTGAGGGCAGGACGGTGGGGGAGATGCCAAAGGCGAGAGCGCACGAGAGCATGAAGGCTGCGGGCGCAAAGGCCAGCAGAAGGGCGCGGGTGCGCATATGACGGTCGTATCCGCAGATATCCACGGGGTTTGCGTTCACGGGAAGGGTGATGCTCCGGCGCGCCTCGGCATCGCGGAGGTCACCTCGCACGAGCGCGTTGAGGTCGCACTCAAAGATGTCGCAGAGGCGCACGAGCTTATCCATCTCGGGATATGCGCGCCCAGATTCCCACTTGGAAATGGCTTGCCGGCTTACCCCCATGAGCATCGCGAGCTGCTCTTGCGTCATGTTGCGCATACTGCGCAGGTGATAAAGGTTGTCTGAGAATCCCATGGCTCCTCCTTGCTTCGGGTTCCAGCATAGCTTTATCCTGCGCGCAACGGGGTGGTTGCTCCACCATCTTGCGGTTGCGTTTTGGTTGCGTGCGAAAATGATGCGCGAGGAGGGGTGAAGCGTGAGGCCTGAAGCGAGAAGCGTGAAAGTCAAAGCGGTTTGCCCATGTGACCACCCTTGCCCCATGAGGCTTCCTATAGAAAAAGCCGCTGGCGGGATATCCCAACCAGCGGCTTTCATTACAAGGCAAGGCCTTTCTGCGCGATAGGGCGCAGTGCGGACAACCTTACTCGTTCAGAGCAGCGTTCACCGCAACGGCGCAGGCCACGGTGGCACCAACCATGGGGTTGTTGCCCATACCGATGAGGCCCATCATGTCCACGTGCGCAGGCACCGAGGAGGAGCCGGCGAACTGGGCACTCGAGTGCATACGACCCATGGTGTCGGTCATGCCGTAGGAGGCAGGGCCGGCAGCCATGTTGTCGGGGTGCAGGGTACGGCCGGTGCCGCCGCCGGAAGCGACGGAGAAGTACTTCTTGCCAGCCAGCACGCGCTCCTTGAAGTAGGTGCCCGCAACGGGGTGCTGGAAGCGCGTGGGGTTGGTGGAGTTACCGGTGATCGAGATGTCGACATTCTCGTGCCACATGATGGCAACGCCCTCGCGGACGTCGTCGGCGCCGTAGCAGTTGACCTCGGCGCGCGGGCCGTCGGAGTAGGGGATCTTCTCGACAATCTTGAGCTCGCTCGTGAAGTAATCAAACTGGGTCTTCACATAGGTGAAGCCGTTGATACGGGCGATGATCTGGGCAGCGTCCTTGCCCAGGCCGTTCAGGATAACGCGAAGCGGCTTCTTGCGCGCCTTGTTGGCGTTCATAGCGATGCCGATAGCGCCCTCAGCGGCAGCGAAGGACTCGTGACCAGCGAGGAACGCGAAGCACTCGGTGTCATCACCGAGGAGCATAGCGCCCAGGTTGCCGTGGCCAAGACCAACCTTGCGGTCCTCGGCAACGGAGCCGGGCACGCAGAAGGCCTGGAGGCCCTCGCCGATGATAGCGGCGGCCTCAGAGGCGTTCTTGGCGCCCTTCTTGATGGCAAGAGCGCATCCAAGGGTGTAGGCCCACTTGGCGTTCTCAAATGCGATGGACTGAACGTTCTCCACGATAGCGCGGGGGTCGACGCCCTTGTCCTGGCAAATCTGCAGGGCTTCCTCGAGGGAGGAGATGCCGTTCTCAGCGAGGCAGGCATTGATCTTATCAATGCGGCGCTCGTAACCTTCGAAGCTAACAGCCATGTGCTTTCCCTCCCTTTCTACTCGTGAACCGGGAACACGGACTCGACGGTGTGGGTCTCTTCATCGGTGCGAGGATCGATGTACTTGGCAGCGGACTCCCACTGACCATAGTGACCCATGGCGCCCTTGATGGCGTCCTCGGGGGAGACACCCTTCTTGAGGGCGTCGGTGAACTTACCGAGGTTCAAGAACTCGAAAGCGATGATCTCGTTCTTGTCGTTGAGAGCCATGCGGGTGACATAGCCCTGGGCGAGCTCGAGGTAACGAGCGCCCTTGAGCTTGGTGCCGAACATGGTACCAATCTGGGAGCGCAGGCCCTTGCCCAGGTCGTCGAGGGAGGAGCCCACGGGCAGGCCGTCCTCGGAGAACGCAGTCTGGCTGCGGCCGTAAACAATCTGCAGGAACAGCTCGCGCATGGCGACGTTGATGGCATCGCACACCAGGTCGGTGTTGAGCGCCTCAAGAATGGTCTTGCCGGGGAGAATCTCGGAGGCCATGGCTGCGGAGTGGGTCATGCCCGAGCAGCCGAGGGTCTCGACGAGGCACTCCTCGATGACGCCCTCCTTGATGTTAAGCGTGAGCTTGCAGGCGCCCTGCTGAGGTGCGCACCAACCCACACCGTGCGTAAGGCCAGAGATGTCAGAGATCTCCTTGGCCTGAACCCACTTGCCCTCCTCGGGGATGGGGGCGGGACCGTGGTATGCGCCCTTGGCAACGGGGCACATGTTTTCCACTTCTGCTGTGTACTGCATGCCTCTCCTCTCTGTTGGTTCCTCATCGGCGAGCCATGGCAACATGGCCAGCCAAACCTGACATGCACGTCTATTCTAACGCGAGCGGCGCGTGCACGCTTCGGTGAAGCGCAGCCATTTTCAGATTGTTTTTATGATGGTGCCTTGTGGCATCACGCGCGAGGTGCTAGCGGTTGTCGAGGATGCCGTCGAGGGTTCGCCAGGCAAGTTCGGCGCATTTCACGCGGGCGGGCATGTGCGAGATGTCTTTCAGCTGGGCAGCCTCGTCGAGGTCTTCCATCTCCTCGTCCGTGAGCTCTTCGCCACGCACCATGCGCAAGAAGAGGCCGGCCAAGCGTTTGGCCTCCTCGGCCGTTTCACCGGTGATGAGGTCGGCCATGATGTCGGCCGAGGCCTGGCTGATGGCGCAGCCATGGCCTGTGAACGAAGCCTCCTCAATCACGTCGCCCTCCATGCGCAGCATGAGCGTGAGCTCGTCGCCGCAGCTGGGGTTGATGCCATCGTGCGCGTGAGTGGGAGCATCCATCTCATACTTGTAGTCGGGGTGCGAGTTGTGCTCCATGAAGGTGGTCGAGCTATAGATATTGCCCATAGAAGGCTCCTTTGGGATGCTAGTGGAAGGTGTTCCAGACGGTTTTGAGCGCGTCAATGAAGGCGTCGACATCGTGCTTGTCGTTGTAGAACGCAAGACTCGCGCGGCAACACGCCAGGTTTTCGCAGCCCATCCAGGCCAAGAGCGGCTGCGCGCAGTGGTGACCCGCGCGGATGCATACCTGCTGCATATCCATGATGCTCGCCACGTCGTGCGGATGCACACCGTTGACGTTGAAGCTGATCACGCCGTGATGGCGATCCCAGTAAATCGACCCGATGATCGTAACAAACGGCAGCTCCACCATGCGGCTCATGGCGTAGTGCACGAGCGCCGCCTCGCGCGCCTGGACAGCCTCGTAGCCCACGTGGTTCACCAGATAATCGAGGGCAACGCCTGTGGCGTAGATGCCGGCGGCGTCCTGCGTGCCCGCTTCAAACTTCTCGGGCACCGGAGCCCATACGGCATCGGTCTCGGTCACGGAGTCGATCATCTCGCCGCCGGTGAGGAAGGGATCCATGCGGTCGAGGAGATCGTAACGACCCCACAGCACGCCCACGCCCATGGGGCCAAGCGCCTTGTGGGCAGAGAACGCCAAGAAGTCCGCCCCCAGTGTGTGCACATCGACGGGCATGTGGGGGATAGCCTGCGCCGCGTCTACCACCAGGTAGCCGCCCTGCGCGTGCACGGCTTGCCCGAGTTTTGCCACCGGCACGCGCACGCCCAGCACGTTCGAGACCATTGTGGTGGCCACAATCTTGGTCTTGGGGCCAATCTTTTGAGCAATCTCTTCGTCGGTGAGCTCACCCGTCTTGGTGGGGTAGAGGTACACGAGCTTGGCGCCCGCCTGGCGGCATGCCTGCTGCCAGGGGATGAGGTTGGAGTGATGCTCCATGATGGTGATGGCTACCTCGTCGCCCGGGGAGAGCACACCCGGGGCGAACGAGCGGGCGATGATGTTCAGCGACTCGCTCGTGTTGCGGGTGAACACTACCTCTTCGGGCCGATTGCCGCCAATGAGCTGGGCAATCTGAGCGCGAACCTTCGCGATGGCCTCGGTTGCCTCAACAGAGAGGGAATACAGGCCGCGCAAAGGGTTTGCGTTCATGGTCTCATAGAAGCGCTTCTGTGCATTGAGCACGCAGGCCGGGCGCTGCGCGGTGGCAGCGCTGTCCAAAAAGGCAATGTCGGGATGCTCCTGGAAAAGCGGAAAGGCGGCTTTGTAGGGATTGGTCTCAATATCTACGACCGGGTGTGCCCGCGACGCCTCGTCGGAGGCGTCGAACACGGGTGCCGTAGGAGCGGTGCAGGTGTCGCAAGAAACATGCTCGGTGTCGATCATGCGAGGTCCTCCTCGAAGGAATCAATGAGCTCGTTGCCCAGGCGGATAACCCGTGCACGCATCTCGTCGTCGGGGGCGGTGAGCGCCGCATCTTCGAGCTTTGCCACCATGAAGAGCTTCTCGGCTGCCTCGGCAGAAACGCCGCGGCTCATGAGGTAGAACAGCTGCTCGGGACGCACGTGTCCAATGGTGGCGCCGTGGTTGCCCGCCACATCGTCCTCGTCGCAAAGAATGGTGGGCACCGTCTTGTTGTCCACGCCTTTGTCGGCAATGAGCACAGCCTCGCGCTCGGTGCCCTCGCTGCCCTTGCAGCCATGCACCAGGTCGATGGTACCGCGCAGACACTTTTTGCTCGTGCCGGCAAGGACGCCGTTCGCGATGATGTTTGAGATGGTCTTCTTACCGCGGTGACGCACCACGTAGTTGAAGTCGCGCGTCTCGGTGCCGGCGGCAAGGTAGCGAGTGTCGATATCAACGCGGGCATCGTCCGAGCGCAGGTCAACAGCCATGCCGGTGGCGGTAACGCCGCCGCCGAGCACCACGTGGCGCACGGTGACGCGCGCATTGCGGTCGAGCACATATCCCGAATCGTCAATGGCGGTGAAGGGGGCATCGCAGGTGGTGTAGACGGTCACGTCCACGCGGGCGTTCTCGCCGGCAAATACACGCAGCTCAGAGCCTACAAGGCCGGGTTCGGCGCTTGCTGCGTCCGCCTCGCCGTCGAGCGAGATGGCAAGCGTGAGGTGTGCATTCGCCTCAGCGATCGCGTCAATCGAGGCGGCAACGGTAGCACCCTGTTCGCCGCAAACACGGATGGTGGCCGTCTCCTCAGTACCCTCCGCGCAGCCAAGCGTGAGCGTCTCTCCCGCGGAGAAGTTGAGGTACGAGCGCGTGTCGATGCCCATGCCTGTGGTGAAGGCGGCCGCCACATCGTTCGCCAGTTCCTCTTTGCAGGCGCGCTCTTGGTAACTCGAAAGCGCGGGGATGTTGAGGTCGCCTAGGTCATCGCCCGGTGCGTGCTGCTCCTGAACAGCCTGGATGCAGGCGCGCGTGTCTTGAGCGTCGCCGCGTGCGGCATCCACGCGCTCTTGGAGCGCCGCCACAGCGCCCTCAAAGCTAAGAGACGTGCTCGTAAGCTCTTGCGCGGCCTCTACAACAATATCGCCACCGCGTGCCATACCAGCGGGAATGGCAATCTGGGTGTCGTTCATCTTGAGCCAACCCCACGTGGGGGCGGGCATGGCGCCGGCGTGTTTGATTGTGATGGCGTCCATCTAACCGATCGCCCCTTCCATCTCAAGCTTGATGAGGTTGTTCATCTCTACGGCGTACTCAAGCGGCAGTTCTTTCGAAACCGGCTCGGCAAAGCCGTTCACGATCATCGTGCGGGCCTCTTCCTCAGAGATACCGCGGCTCATGAGGTAAAACACCTTGTCGTCGCCAATGCGTCCGATGGTTGCCTCGTGGCCGATGTCCACGTTCTTGGCGCGGATGTCCATCGCGGGGATGGTGTCGGAGCGGCTCTCGTCGTCGAGCATGAGCGACTGGCAGCTTACGGTAGCCTGCGCGCCCTCGGCGGCCGGTGTGGCCACGATAGAGCTGCGGAAGGTCTGGATGCCGCCGCCCTTGGAGATGCCCTTGGTCTCTACCGAGGCCGAGGTCTCGGGGGCTGCGAGCACCACTTTCGTGCCGGTGTCGAGGTTCTGCCCCGCGCCAGCAAATGTGATGCCGGTGAAGCTCGACCGCGCCTTGCGGCCCACGAGCACGCTCATGGGGTAGAGGTAGCCCACGTGGCTGCCAAACGAGCCCGAGATCCACTCGATCTCGCCTTCTTCCTCAACACGCGCGCGTTTGGTGTTGAGGTTGTACATGTTCTTCGACCAGTTCTCGATCGTGGAGTAACGCAGGTGTGCGCGCTTGCCCACAAAGAGCTCAACGGCGCCGGCGTGCAGATTCGCCACGTTGTACTTGGGCGCCGAGCAGCCCTCAATAAAGTGCAGGTCGGCGTCATCCTCCACGATGATGAGCGTGTGCTCAAACTGGCCCGCGCCTGCCGCGTTCAGGCGGAAGTAGCTTTGCAGGGGGAACTCCAGCTTGGTACCAGCGGGAACATACACAAACGATCCGCCCGACCACACGGCGCCGTGCAAGGCGGCAAACTTGTGATCGGTAGGCGGGATGAGCGTCATAAACTTCTCGTGGATGAGCTCTTCCCAGCGCGGCTCGTGGAGCGCCTCTTCAATGCCGGAGTACACGATGCCCATGTTAGCGGCCGTCTCCTGCATGTTGTGATACACAAGCTCAGAGTCGTACTGGGCGCCCACGCCCGCGAGGTAGCTACGCTCCGCCTCGGGGATGCCCAGGCGCTCAAAGGTGTTTTTGATGTCGTCGGGCACCGAGTCCCAATCGGCCTTTTGGTCGGTGTTGGGCTTCACGTAGGTAACGATGTGGTCCATGTCGAGGCCCGCGATGCTGGGGCCCCAGGTGGGATTGGGCATGGAGTGGTAGATCTCGAGCGATTTCAGACGGAAATCGAGCATCCACGAGGGCTCGTTTTTACGACGGCTGATCTCTTCAACAATCTCGGGCGTGAGGCCAGCATCAAGCCGCTCGAAGCCCTCCTCGCCATATCGGAAGTCATAGAGGCTGCGGTCGATGTCCGCAACCTCGGTGCGCTGTTTTGCCACGGTCGCCTCCTAGTGGGTCAGGTGCGCGTCGGCGCTCGGGGCGTGCTCAAACGACTCAAAGCCGTTGGCGTCGATCCAGGGGATGAGCGAAGCGTCGTCTTCGCGCACGATGTGCCCAGAGACCATCACGTGCACGCGGTCAACGTCCACGTGCTCCAGGATGCGCGTGTTGTGCGTGATAACGATGAGGGTGCCGTCGCAGCTCTTGCGATAGAGGTCCATGCCGCGCGAAACCACGCTGAGGGCGTCCACGTCCAGGCCGGAGTCGGTCTCGTCGAGGATGGCGAGCTTCGGCTGGAGCAGCAGGAGTTGGAGCATCTCCACCTTCTTCTTCTCGCCGCCCGAGAAGCCCACGCCCAGCTCGCGGTTGAGGTAGCTCACGTCCATATCGAGCGCGGCGCAGAGCTCCTTCATGCGGCGACGGAACTCCTTGCCCTTCATCTCAAGGCCGGGGCGGCCAGCGATGGTGGCGCGCAAAAAGCTCGACAGCGGCACGCCGGGAATCTCCACCGGTGCTTGGAAGGAGAGGAAAAGGCCCGCGCGCGAGCGCTTGTCGGGGGAGAGCTCGGTGACATCCTCGCCGTTGAACATAATGGTGCCTGCGGTTTGGGTGTATACCGGGTCGCCCATGATGACGTGGCCCAGCGTAGACTTGCCGGCGCCGTTGGGGCCCATGAGCACGTGGGTTTCACCGGCAGTGACGTCGAGGTCGATGTTATGGAGGATGGTCTTCTCATCAACCGAGGCCGAAAGCCCTCGGATGGAGAGGAGCGGGGAGGTGCTGGTCATGTGGTGCCTTCCTTGTTGGCGGCGGAAGCGACTCGCGCGGGTTTGCGCGATGACGTTTCTCCGTAAACCCTATGAATTCTCTCGGGTTAAGGATAAGATGAAGCGGATTTCAGTCAAGGGTAAACCCGAGTAATCCACTAAGAATTCCGTGCGTAACGTGGACGCTCTGGTTGAGCCAAGCCCAGCTGGTGGTGAACCGAGCTGGGAACAGTGAATTGGGAGCGGAGGACGCATGCTCATCTCTTCAAAAGGCCGGTACGCGCTTCGTCTCATGATTCACATTGCTGCATTTGGCGGGCCGGGCAACGCGGTATCGCTGCGCGAGGTCGCGAGTGCCGAGCGCATCTCGCTTAAGTATTTGGAACAGCTGGTACGTCCTCTTATGCAGGCGGACCTCTTGCACAGCGTGCGCGGCAAGGGTGGCGGGTATGTGCTCGCGCGCCCTGCCGACGAGATTCGCGCCGGGGACATTTTGCGCGTGGCAGAAGGTACCACCGCGCCTGTTGCCTGCGAGGGGTTGGACGGCTCGTGCCTGCGGGCCGATTTGTGCTCCACGGTGAAGTTCTGGACGGGGCTTGATGCTGTGATCGAGGAGTACGTAGACGGCGTTACGCTGGCAGATCTTGCCCACGTGCCTGAAATTTCACTTGAGCTGCACGACGCCGCCACCCCCTCTGCCTAGAGAAATACTTCGTAAGGATTGGTGCCGTCCGTACCAAGGGCGCCTCATTTGGTCACTTGAGGGAGACTTTAACGTAAAGGTGCGTACCGCCCGAGGCCCCGCGGCTAGGAGGGGGCGGCGTCTCGCTCCAAGCCCGGTCGATCGCTGTCGCAATTTTTCATGCCAGTGGTCAAAAAGGTCGCCGAGTGTGTACTCCTGCCGCCCGCCGAGGCCCATCGGGCCGCCGGCGGACGCTTCTGGGATCGCCGCGAGGCCACTTTCGACCCCTTTCGGGCAGGCCAGGATGCCGTCTGAGGCTGCGGGGCGCCGCCAAAGTACACACTCGGCGACCTTTTTGACCACAACCGCGAAAAATTACGGCTTGCCATCCGCGGACC
Source organism: Candidatus Limicola stercorigallinarum (assembly GCA_018711625.1). Classification (GTDB taxonomy): domain Bacteria; phylum Actinomycetota; class Coriobacteriia; order Coriobacteriales; family Coriobacteriaceae; genus Limicola; species Limicola stercorigallinarum. Next base: position 28,152 of record DVID01000030.1, read on the forward strand.
GGGCGCCGGAGAGCTTCGTGGGGCGCTGTTGGCGGAGGACGCACATTGGGAGTGCCAGATAATCAGCGCTTCTCTAATCGCGGTATCATAGGGCCCAGTGATACGCTCCATTTCTGTGACGGGAGGAAGAAATGAGACGTTTGGGGAAGGTGGCGCTTGCTGCCACGGCATTGGCGGTGGCGCTGGCTGCGCCCTGCCCTCTGTGGGCGCTCGAGGCTGCTGCGCCCGAGGGTGCGGCGCTCGAAGAGGCTGCGGTCACGGTTGATACAGGCGAGGTGTCCACCACTGATGAGGCGCCTGTAACGGACGACGCTACGCCCGCCGAAGCGCCCGCTGCTATCGAGGAGGCCCCCGTGGCGCTCGCCGCTACCGACGAGCAGCCGGCTCCGGGTCTGAGTGTTGAGGCGCATGTGGCCGATATCGGCTGGATGGCGCCGGTGGAGGGTGGTGCCACGGCTGGCACCACGGGACGCAATCTTTCTCTTGAAGCGCTGCGCGTTGCGCTTACCGGTATTGAGGATGGTTCTGCGGTAGAGCTGCGTGCCCATGTGTCCAACATCGGTTGGCAGGACTGGACGACCGACATGGCAGGCACTACGGGCAAGGCGCTTGGTATTGAGGCGCTCCAGCTGCGCCTGACGGGCCCTGCTTCAGAGCAGTACGACCTTTGGTACCGTGTGCATGTGGCCGACCTGGGCTGGCTTGGATGGACGTCCAACGGCCTGGAGGCGGGCACCACGGGACGCGCGCTTGCGTGCCAGGCCATCGAGGTTGTGCTTCTGCCCAAGGGGTCTGCAGCTCCGGGCGATGAGGCCGACAGCTTCTTGCCCAACCTGAAAGAGACTACCTTTGCGCAGGTAGGGGAGACCACCACCTTTACGGCAATGCCCGCGTGGTCTGAGCGCCTTACTGCTGCGGGCGCCGACACCATGCGTCTTGTGGCGACCGTGAGCTATCGCGGTGTTGAGACGCGCCGTGTTGAGACGTCGTGCGCCCTCTCGGAGCTTCCCGAGGGCGGCCTTTCGCTTGATGTTGGTGGCTATGGTCCCTGGAACGTTGAGGCGGCCTATCTTGATGGCGACAAAGTTGTTGCTGTTACGCACCAGGAGGTGGGCATCTCTGCCCGTGAGTACAACCTGGCTCCCCTGAGCGCCTCATTCCCTGTGGTGCTTTTCTCGCTTTCGTATTGGGATATCCAAACGGCGGCCGACGGCACAACCATTCCCACTGTTGTGATGCTCGACCGCCCCTCGGCGTACGACTGGGATGCGCTGCCTGAGGGCATGTATGCCATGCCCTTCCTGAAGCAGGACTCAACTCCCGATGTGAACGATTATCAGATTTTTGCCGACTACGTGGGTGAGCTTTATCGCTTGAATCCGCAGGCGCATTTCAACCTCTACATCAACGACATCACCTGCACCTACATCCACGAGATCATCTACGCCAACGGCATCCCGGAAGGTTCGTACAAGATCACCATGCTGTCCGACGGTTCAGGTACCTACGGCATCACCAACGAAACGTTTGCTGTGGCCGACCCGCAGGCCAAGCAGAATGAGCTTGTTGCCCAGTGGAACGAGGCCAAGGCCTATGCCTATGCAACGGGTACGGTGGCCGTGGGCTATGGCTACCACGAGCATTGGGACTCCATGTATGCTGTGCTTACGTGCGAGCCGGGTACTGAATGGTGGATGACCCGCACCAACCTCTTCACAAGTGGTGACAACAACGTGTTTGCCAACCAGATCGCAACGAACCCTGGCGTGGTTGCTAAAAACGTGGCCACGATGCTCACCAATTTGCAGGCCAAGGGTGACGATGTGGTTGCTGAGCTTAAGGCCATGTATAAGTTCAACGAGGGCTACTTTACTGATGCCGAGGAGTCGGGCAAGCAGGTCATGCTGCTGCTAGGCACCTATGTGAGCATGGAGGATGGCTTTGACGCATACGCCGAGCTGACCTCGATGATCTATGGTGACACCTACGCTTACTACTACAAGGGCCATCCCAATACGCCCACGCGCCTGTACCCCGAGAAGCAAGAGCAACTCGACAATCTGGGTATCGTGGACATCGACTCTTCGGTGGCGGCCGAACTCATTTTGTTCTACAACCCGGAGGTGGCGGTTTCGGGCTACGGTTCGAGCACGTTCAACTCGGTGTCGGCGGATCAGGCGGGCGGCCTCTTTGGCATGACCAAGGCGCAGGCGCTCTCGGACGAAAGCACCATCGATTACAGCGGTATGGACTGGTTTGCCTCTCCGGTGACGGAGGAGACGGATGAGGCGCTGCAGGCGCTCTGCCCGGAGGGCCACGACTGCTATCTGGTTGAGTTCTCCGACGAGATGCTGCGCGGCGAGCGCTATGACCTTGCCATTTACGATGCAAACGCCGGCTCCATGGCGCGTTACGAGCGCATACGCTCGGGCGAATACAAGCTCGTTGACGAGGTGTACGCGCCGGCGGGCGTCACAGGCGAGGCGCATGTGAGCGACATTGGTTGGATGGATCCGGTGCTGACGGGCGCCACGGTGGGCACCACAGGCCAGGCTAAGTCGCTCGAGGCTGTCGAGCTTTCGCTTCGCGGCGTTCCCTGTGATGGCTCGATTCGCTACCAGGCGCATGTTTCTGAAATCGGCTGGCAGGACTGGATGGCAGACGGAGAGCTTGCGGGCACCACGGGCAAGGCGCTTCCCATGGAGGCTATCCGTATTGAGCTTACCGGCGAGGCCGCCGAGCGCTACGACGTGGTCTACCGCGCGCACGTGGCTGATCTGGGCTGGCTTGATTGGGTGCAAAATGGCGAGCTTGCGGGCACCACGGGCCAGGCACGCCACATGGAGGCGCTCCAGGTGAAGCTCGTTCCCAAGGCATAAGCCGAGGGTGTCGAAGAGGCAATCGCGCCAGGCTCATTTGTTTCATTTGCGGCTTTCCGCGGGAGAGACATAGAGACCACATAGAGATTCCGTAGGGGCGGGCCTGCATTGCAGGCCCGCTTTTTGTGCAGGACGTGGTTCCATGGCATACTAGCTCTGTGTGGCGCGCCCATCCCGAGAATCGCAACCTGCGCTACCGAGGAGGAACCATCATGCATCGTTGTGCTCCTGTACTTGCTGGCCTTGCGGCTGTACTTTTGTCTGCGGCCCCTCAGGTGACATTCGCGCAAACGGCATCGACGATTGAGGCTGTTCAGGTGGAGTCCGTAGTCTATGATCGGGCCGATTTCTATGAAGAAGCGCACGACGAGGCAGCTATTGATACGCTTGCGCTTACGCCGGTGTATATCTCGGATGAGATGAAATACTTCACCAAGTACGAGAGCAACGGTAACTACGACCAGGGCTTTTCGCGTGGTGATGGCTATAACGCCCTGGGCTACTACCAGTTTGATCGCCGCTACTCGCTCGTGGGTTTCATCTCAGACGTGTACGCGTATAACCCCCAGAAGTACGCGATGTTCGCGCCTGTCATCGCGCGCGGCGATGAGCTCTCGGATGGCTCCATCTCTATGTACGACGATGAGACGGAGTCGCTGACGGAGATTGCCCAGCTGGCAGAAGATGCCTGGCATGCGGCATATGCTGCCGATCCGGCTGAGTTCTCCGCTTTGCAGGACGCCTATGCCTACAACAACTACTACGCCATCACTGAGCGGTGGCTGGCAACCGAGGCCGGTGGCAAGATTTCACTTGATGGTCGCGCCGACTGTGTGAAGGGCCTCATTTGGAGCATGACGAACCTGTTTGGCTCGGGCGGCGTGCGCTGGTTTATCACCGAGGCTGCGCTTACGAACGACATGACCGACCGCGAGATGGCCAACGCCCTCGTGGATGCCCTGGTAGGCAACATTGCCGAGCGGTATCCCAATCAGCCCCAGTATCACACGGGCTGGATTAACCGGTATGAGCGCGAGCGTGCGGACTGCCTGGCCTATATTGCCGAGGATGAGGCGGCTGCTGGTGACTCTTCCAACGATAACGGCAACCAGCCGAGCGAGCCCGATGCCCCGGAAACCCCGGAGACTCCGGACGATCCCGCGCAGGAGAGCAGCGTGCTCCAGCAGTTCAGCGACTACGAGGCAGGCGGCTGGTACGCATTGAGCCCCGATGACCTCACCTATGCCGTTGAGGAGCAGCTCATGAAAGGCCGCCAGGACGGTACGTTCGGCTTCACGGATTCCATCACACGCGCAGACGTTGTCGTGGTGCTGCATCGCATGGCGGGGGAGCCCGCTGCGTCCTCCACGCCCTTCTCTGACGTGGATTACAGCGCCTACTACGGCCTCGCTATTGCGTGGTGTCGCGCGGAGGGCATCATCAACGGCTATGCGGGTTCGAACACCTTTGGCCCCAACGATCCGGTGACGCGTGAGCAGCTTGCTTGCATGCTCTACTCCTTCGTGCGCAGTATCGCTCCTGTGGGCGGCGCCGGTGGTAGGGTAGAAGCTACACTCATGCCCGACTGGTCGAGCGTGAGCTCGTGGGCGCAGGACGCCGTAGCGTGGGCTGTGGATGCGGATGTTATCAGCGGTTCGGTGGCGAATGGCGAGAAGTATCTCGACCCCTTGGGCCAGGCCTCGCGCTGCCAGGTTGGCGTGATGGTGGCACGTTTGCATCGCGATATTCTTTCGTAGCTTCAACGCGCTTTTGATTGTGGCGGAGCGCCCGGGCCTCATAGCGGCTCGGGCGTTCTTTCATAAATGCCTAGGGTTGTGCAGCTGCGTTGCCAACACCGTGGTTGTACAAGCTGTTCGTGATAGACTTAGCCCTTAGGTTGAGCGTATCCGCGCGGAGGGATTTCATGGCTGACCAGTCGGTCTTGGTGATCATACCGGCCTACAACGAGGCCGCGAGCATCGTTGCCACCGTCAATGCGGTTATCGCGACGGGCTTTGATTACGTGGTGGTCAACGACGGTTCGCGCGACAACACACTCGACATTTGCCGTGAACATGGCTTCAACGTGCTTGATCTTCCCCAGAATCTGGGAATTGGCGGTGCTGTTCAGGCCGGTCATAAGTATGCGCGTGCTCACGGATATAGCATCGACATTCAGTTCGATGGTGACGGCCAGCATGACGCGAGTTATCTCGAGGCGCTTGTGGACGCAGTTCATGAGGGGCGCGACCTGGTGATAGGCTCGCGCTTTCTTGAGCCTACCGATGGGTTTCAGTCGACAGTGATGCGTCGTGTAGGTAAAACATGGCTTTCGGGCTGCCTCAAGCTCATGGCGCGTGTTCGTGTGACCGACCCTACCTCGGGCTTTCGGGCGTGCGGCCCTCGCGCGATCGAGCTCTTCTGCAATAGCTATCCCATCGATTACCCTGAGCCTGAATCCATCGCGCTTGCCGCGCGTTCGGGACTTACGCTTGGCGAGATTCCCGTGGTGATGCACGAGCGCCAGGGCGGTGTGTCGTCCATTAATGCGCTTGCAAGCGTGTATTACATGATCAAAGTATCGCTTGCCATCGCCATTACCTGCGCGTTTCATCATCGGAAAGGGTGAGGGCTGTGCTTTTTGCGGTTCAAGCCGTCTCGGTTGTTTTTTGCGTGCTGCTGCTTTTGTTTATCGTGCGGCTCGTGGCGCGCGAGCGGCTGCAGCTTAAGTATTCGCTGCTCTGGCTTATGCTGGGCATTCTGCTTCTTGCAGCGGCGCTCTTTCCCGATACTATTTTTGCCCTGTCGGAGCGTTTGGGGTTTGAGACTCCCTCAAACTTCATTTTTTTCGTAGGCCTCTTCTGTCTCTTGGCTATCGCGCTTTCGCTGAGCGTAATCGTGAGCAAGCAGGCGCTCATGATCAAAAATCTCACCCAGCGCCTCGCACTTGTCGACTACGAGCTGCGTGAGCTTCGCTCCAAGCGCCCTCAGGGCTAACGTGTGCCAGCGGAGGCGCGTTCCTCCGTTGTGTGATTAACATTCTCCTTGATTACCAGCGGCTTGATGCGATGCTTCGGCCCGTTTCAGCTCGCCCTACCAAAAACATTTCGATTTGTTGCAGTTTGAGGCCGACCCGCAAAACACGCAGAGGGGGCGAAGCGCACCGACCCGCCCTCCCGTTCCGCGTTGGGGCCGCCCGCTGGAAAAAAGTGCGCCATTTCAGTACGTGATTCGCGTTTTGCCGGGTACACCGCCGCCCGCGCTCGACAAAACCCCAGTTGGCGGGCCCCTCCAAGTCACGTCTTCCAGCAAAAATCCGAAGTACGTTCTGAAATGGCGCAGTTTTTTCTGGAGGCGGGTGGAGGCGGGGCCGTCCATCCCGTCAAACTGCAACTTATCGAAAAGTTTTGCTTTGAAAGGCTGCGGCGAACATGTTGTTGGGGTGGGCGCAGATGACAGTACATCCCGCGGCGTGGCGTTTCGCCACAGCATGTTCCTTGAGCGCGCGTTAAGCGCGCGCCCGCACGATAAAGGCGAGCGAAAACGCAATCGCGACAAGACAGCCGCCGATGATGGCTAGGTTAATGCCGTTCATGCCCAGCTGGGCGGTGAGGGGAACAGCAAGTGCGAGTGCTACAACAAGAGCTACGCCATCGGCTACAAGCATGGCGCCGCTGCGGCGGATCACGAGGAGAACGTCGTTGGTGTAGAAGAGCACGCCCACGCACCCTGTGGCGATAAGCACAAAGGGAAAGAGATAGGTATAGGGCGCGATGGATGCGCCGAAGACTAGCGTGAGACCCCAATCGCCCACAAGGCTCAGAAGCACCACAAACACGGCAACTACGCCAAGAATCGCGGCGAGCACCTTGGCGAACACGCGCAAAAATGCCGCATGGCCCTTTGTGCTCCAGGCTTCAGCAAGGGAGCCAATGAGGGGGCTATACAAATAGGTGGCAGACACCTGAATAAGCACGGCGGGCGTAGCTACGCTTGCATAGATGCCAAGCGCTTCGCTGCCATAGGTAACACCAAAATATTGGCGTACGAGCGAGGTAATGCCGTTGGCGCAGAGGCTCGCGACCATCGCAAGCAGGCATGCGCGCGCGAGCGCCTTCATCCGTTCATCTGTGAACGTGGGCCGCATGGGGCCGAAGCGCCGCGCATGGGGGATATCGTAGAGGAGCGTGACCAACATGCAGCACACGGCCATTCCAAGAATACCGGCAACAAGGTTATCGAAGAGCGCAAGTGGTGCGGCGAAACCCACGAGCGAAAGTACGCCGCGCATGAGCTGGGACTTTCCGATGTAGTCCATACGGCCGCCCCGCTGGTCGATGCCATAGAGCACGTCCGAGAACACCTCGTCGGACTTAAAAACAAGATAGGCGGCCGACGCCGAAAGGAAGGCCACGTTTCCTTGGGTGCCGAGAGGCAGGTAGATGGCGGACCAGATGAGGCCTGCGGCAATCGTTACAAAACGAAAGGCAACGTAGTCGCTGTTCGCGAACTCTCCCGCAACGTCGGACACCTGGAACGTGCGGATTTTGTACAGGCCAATTGAGGCGAACACAATGCCGGTTGCCATAGCAAAGGCCAGCGCGCCGGAGTTTTGATACCCCGTGGAAAGGCGAACAACAAGCACGCTGGTAAGCCACTGGCATCCCAGGTAAAAGAGGCAGCCAAAGGCATTCCAAAGCGTGTTGGCCTTGAGGGAGAGCGGGGAGGGTTGTGTGCGCGTAGTATCCATGGCATGCCATTGTAGGGCACTCGTGCGATAGCTTCGCGAGCACCCGTCCGTGAACAGAGGGATTTCATGAGCGGGATCGTCGGGTAAGATGGAGGGGTTCCGACCGTACTGAACGAAGGACAGGCATGTTCGGTCCCCAAGACCATATGTTTGCGCTCTGCGCCTACAAAGAATCGCCCTACCTCGAGGAGTGTCTCTGTTCGCTGCTTGAACAGGCCGAGCGCTCGCAGATTGTTGTCTCAACCTCTACGCCCAATGCGCATATCGCCGACGTTGCCCATCGCCATGGCGTGCGGCTCGTGGAGCATGAAGGCCCCTCGGGGATCGCGCGCGATTGGCTGCGCGCCCTCTCTTGCTGCGATGCGCCGCTCGTGACTATTGCGCATCAGGATGATGTGTACCTTCCTGCCTATCGCTCAACTATGCTTGCCTGCATGAATGAGGAGGAGCGTCCGCTCATATTCTTCTCAGATTACGGCGAGCTGCGCGGCACCGTGGCGCAAGACGAGAGTCGCCTCCTAGCGGTGAAGCGCCTCATGCTTCGCCCGCTTGCTCCGCGACCCCTGCGCAGAAGCAGATTCCTGCGTCGCCGCGTGCTTTCGTTGGGGTCGCCCATCTGCTGCCCTGCGGTTACCTACTGTCTTCCCAATCTGCCGCAGCCGGTGTTTTTGGACACCATGAAGTGCGATTTGGATTGGCAAGCCTGGGAGCGTTTTTCCAAGCTCGAAGGCTCGTTTGTGTACAGCGACAAGCTCCTCATGCGCCACCGCATCCACGAGGGATCCGAGACCTCCGCGCTCATCCAAGACAATACGCGCTCGCGCGAAGACCTTGAGATGTTCCAGAAGTTCTGGCCAGCACCCATCGCCCGCGTGCTCAACCGTGTGTACTCAGGGAGCCAAGCGAGCAACGCGCTCGACGCCTAACGCTGCGCCTGTGTGCTTTGAGGGCATTATGCGCCCAGCGCCGCGGCTCCTCTATCATAGGGACAGAAGTATCCAGCGCCATATTGAAGGGCTGCGTATGAAAGGTATCATCCTCGCGGGCGGTTCGGGCACGCGCCTGTACCCGCTGACCACGGTTACCAGCAAACAGTTGCTGCCCGTTTACGACAAACCGATGATCTACTACCCGCTCTCGGTGCTCATGATGGCGGGCATTCGCGATATCCTCATCATCTCGACGCCGCACGATCTGCCCAACTTTGAGCGTTTGCTCAAAGACGGCTCCGACTTTGGCGTGTCGCTCTCGTATGCCGAGCAGCCTTCGCCTGATGGCCTTGCTCAGGCGTTCATCATCGGCGAGGAGTTCATCGCGGGCGAGCCCTGTGCACTTGTGCTGGGCGACAACATCTTCTTTGGCAACGGCCTTTCGCGCCACCTGCGCCGCGCCGTGCACGATGCCGAGCACGGTGGCGGGGCCACGGTCTTTGGCTACCACGTGGATGACCCGGAGCGGTTTGGCGTGGTGGAGTTTGATGAGGAGGGTCGTGCCCTCTCCATTGAGGAGAAACCCAAGCACCCCAAGTCGAGCTATGCCGTCACGGGCCTCTACTTCTATGACGAGCGCGTGTGCGAATTCGCACGCCAGGTGAAGCCCTCGGCGCGCGGCGAGCTTGAGATTACCGACCTCAACCAAATGTATCTGGATGCCGGGGCGCTTTCGGTGGTTACGCTGGGGCGCGGCTATGCGTGGCTCGATACGGGCACCATGGAGAGCCTCTATGAGGCGGGCGAGTTTGTGCGTGCTGTTGAGCGCGCGCAGGACACGCCGGTTTCGGTGCTTGAGGAGATTGCCTACGAGAACGGTTGGATCGATCGCGAGCGGCTGCTTGAGTGTGCCGAACGCTACAGCAAGAGCGTGTACGGTCAACACCTTAAAAAGGTGGCCGAGGGCGTGTTCGTCAACCGCCACCTTGAGTATTGATGCAGGACGCGGCGCCGAGCGGATGTGGAGTTTGGCGCCCAGTCGGCGCCAAGCGGATGCGGAGCTGAGCGCCCAGCAGAAGGGACATACCATGAGCGAGGCCTTTGAGCCCACAAACATTATCGTTACCGGCGGCTGCGGCTTTATTGGCAGCAATTTTGTGCACTACGTGGTGCGCGAGCATCCCGAGGTGCACGTCACCGTGTTGGACAAGCTCACCTATGCGGGCAATCCCGAGAACATCGCGGGGTTGCCGGAGGATCGCGTTGAGCTGGTGGTTGGTGATATCTGCGACAAAGAACTCTTGGAGCGCTTGGTGCCAGGTCACGATGCCATCGTTCACTATGCTGCCGAGAGTCACAACGACAACTCGATTGAAAGCCCGGAGCCCTTTGTAAAAACCAACGTGGAGGGCACCTTCTGCTTGCTTGAGGCCGCGCGCGCCCACAACGTGCGCTACCACCACGTCTCCACCGACGAGGTATACGGCGACCTTGCGCTCGACGATCCCACGCGCTTCACCGAGGAGACGCCCTACCATCCCTCAAGCCCCTACAGCTCCACCAAGGCGGCCTCGGACATGCTCGTGCGCGCATGGGTTCGCACCTTTGGCGTGCGCGCCACCATCTCAAACTGCTCCAATAACTATGGTCCTTACCAGCACGTGGAGAAGTTTATCCCGCGTCAGATCACCAATATTTTGGACGGCGTACGTCCCAAGCTCTATGGCGACGGCAAAAACGTGCGCGACTGGATCCACACCGATGACCATTCGTCCGCCGTGTGGACCATCTTGACGAAGGGCCGCATGGGCGAGACCTATCTCATTGGTGCGGACGGCGAGCGCAGCAACATCGATGTGCTCCATGCGATTCTTGAGGTTATGGGCCGCGATCCCGACGATTTTGATTGGGTGCGCGACCGCCCCGGCCACGACCGCCGCTACGCCATCGACTCGAGCAAGCTGAGGCGCGAGCTGGGCTGGATGCCGAAACACACCGATTTTTCTGCCGGTCTTGAGCAAACGATCGCATGGTATCGCGACCACGAGGCCTGGTGGCGCCCGGCGAAGGAAGCCACCGAGCAGCGTTACGCCAAGCAGGGTCAGTAGAAGGGGTTCTCATGGCGCTGGAATACGAAAAAGAACTCGGCGTGCAAACCACTGACATTCCTGGGCTTTTGGTGTTTGACCTGGCGGTTCACGGCGATGCGCGTGGCTGGTTCAAAGAAAACTGGCAGCGGGCGAAAATGTGTGCGCTCGGTCTGCCCGACTTTGGCCCCGTGCAGAACAACATCAGCTTCAACGCCGAGCGTGGCGTAACGCGTGGCATACATGCCGAGCCGTGGGATAAGTACATCTCCATCGGCTGCGGCAGCGTGTTTGGCGCATGGGTAGACCTGCGCCCCGGCGACACCTTTGGCCGCGTGTTCACATGCGTGCTCGATCCTTCGCGCGCCATCTATGTGCCGCGCGGTGTGGGCAACGCCTTCCAGGCGCTTGAGGACGGTACGGTTTACACCTACCTCGTGAACGCGCACTGGTCGCCCGAGCTCAAGCGCACCTACACCTTCGTGAACCTGGCCGACCCCACCTTGGGCATTGAGTGGCCCATTCCGCTGGATGCCTGCGAACTCTCTGAGGCAGACAAACATCATCCGTATTTGGTCGATGCGCTTCCCATGGCACCGCGTCGTACGCTTGTGTGCGGTTGCAACGGCCAGCTGGGGCGTGCCGTGCGCGCGCTGGCCGAGGAGCGCGGCCTCGAGGGTTTCGATTACTGCGATATTGACACCTTTGACCTGGGCGATCCGGCAGCCTACGAGAGCATTGACTGGTCACTCTATGGCACGGTTATCAACTGTGGCGCGTACACGGCGGTTGACCGTGCGGAGACACCCGAGGGACGCGCGGCATGCTGGCGCGCCAACGCCACGGGCCCCGCGCTTATGGCCCGCGTTTGCGCTGAGCACGGCATCACGCTTGCGCATGTGAGTTCTGACTATGTGTTTGACGGTGTGGCCGAGCTTCATAGTGAGGACGAGCCGCTTTCTCCCTTAGGCGTTTATGGTCAAACCAAGGCTGCCGGCGATCTGGCGGTGGCGGGTTGCCCGCGCCATTACATCTTGCGCTCAAGCTGGGTGATTGGCGACGGCCACAACTTCGTGAAGACCATGATGGGGCTTGCACGCCGCTGTGCCGACCCGGCTGACGCACTGGAGCACGTGACCGTGGTCGATGACCAGATTGGCTGCCTTACCTTTACGGATGAGATGGCGCGCGCCATTTTCCACCTGCTCGATACTCAGGCGCCCTATGGTGTGTACAACATGACGGGGTCGGGCGAGCCGGCAAGCTGGGCAGACATTGCGCGTCGCGTGTTCGAGCTTACCTGCGGCAACGGCGTGGCGGTTGTGCCGGTGAGCACCCAAGCATACTACGCCAACGCTGCGGGCCCGGTGGCGCCTCGCCCCACGCACTCTGCGCTCGACCTTTCCAAGCTTGCGGCGGCAGGGTTTAGCCCCGCACCGTGGGCCGAGGAGCTCGACCGCTACGTTGCGGCAGAGCTTTCCCTGCTCGCTTAGTCTTTGCGTCCAGACCAACCAGGAGTTTCCATGTCGAACTACCACGTCATATCCGATGCGGACGGTGCTACCACGGCATCTGCCGTGTGCGACCCCCGCATTGCCATGTTTGTTTCCACGCATAAGCCGGTTCACCGGTTTGAGAGCTCTATCATGCAGCTCGTGCAGGTGGGTGCCGCGCAGGCTAAAGTGCGCTTTGCCGACACGCTGCACGACGACGAGGGCGAGAACATCTCGGAGCGCAATCCCGCCTACTGTGAGCTCACCACGCAGTACTGGGCGTGGAAGCAGAACCTGGACGTTGATTACGTTGGCTTTTGCCACTACCGGCGCTACTTTGACTTCAACCCCGAGCACCATACCGAAAACTCCTATGGCGAGGTTATTGATGGGTATATCGACGAAGCTTCGGCGGTGGCCTATCACCTGGATGATGCTTCCATCGTGCGCGCCGTGCGTGGGTATGACGTGGTGACCACCGGCGTGAACGATATCCGTCGCTTCATGGGGCCGCGCGCCACGATGCGCACGCACTATGCCAAGGCGCCGGCGCTCTATGAGCGCGACCTCGACCATATGATGAAGATCCTGGTGGCGCATCACCCCGAGTATGCCCCCGACGTGAAAACGTTCCTTGAAGGTCATGAGGCGTGCTTCTGCAATATGTTCATCATGCGCAAAGATATTTTTGACGCCTATTGCGCGTGGTTGTTCCCTCTGCTCGATGAGTTCATGGCCACCTCCGACATGTCGCGCTACAGCAAGGAGGCTCTGCGTACTCCCGGCCACCTGGCGGAGCGCCTGCTCAATATCTACCTCATCCATCAGCGTCGGCAGGGCACGGCGTGGCGCCACAAAGAGCTGCAGTGCGTCCACTTTGAGCACCCCGAGCGCCATGCAGACCTGGCTCCGTTTCCCGCGGACGATGCGCGTCCCGTGGTGCCGGTGGCTTTTGCGGCGGATGACGCCTATGTTCCCATGGTCACCACCACGATCCACTCCATGCTCACCCACGCCTCGCGCGACGTGCGCTTTGACATCGTGGTGCTGCATCGCGACATCACGCCCGAGCATCAGGCCACGATGAAGGCGTTCCTTGAGCAGCCCGGCACGGTGTACCTGCGCTTTGTGGACGTGAGTGACATCATTGGGCGCTATCGCCTCACCACCAACAATCCGCACATTAGCGTTGAGACGTACTATCGTTTTCTCGTGCAGGAGCTGCTGCCGTTCTACGACAAGGTGCTCTATCTCGATTCGGACCTCATTGTGCTCGACGATGTGGCCAAGCTTTACGCACTTGAGATGGGGGAGTGCCAGGTGGCCGCCGCTCGCGACATCGACTTCGCGGGCAACCTCAACATGAAGGATGGCAAGCGCCGGCGCTATGCGCAGGACGTGCTGGGCATGACGGAGCCCTTCGATTATTTCCAGGCGGGCGTGCTCGTGCTCAACACGCGGGCCATGCGCGCTGCACACAGCATTGAGGAGTGGCTTACCATCGCAGGCGACGAGCGTTACATCTACAACGACCAGGATGTGCTCAACGCGCAGTGCGAGGGGTCGGTTGTGTTCATTGATCCGTCGTGGAACGTGATGACCGACTGCGCCGGCAGGATCAAGCTTGTGTTTGCCCAGGCACCGGCTGATTTCTTTGATGCTTACCAGCAGGCTCGCGCCTGCGAGCGCATCGTGCACTATGCGGGTTTCGAGAAGCCGTGGAACACCCCCGACTGCGACCGCGCCGAGCTCTATTGGCGTTACGCCCGCGAGACTCCGTTCTACGAGGCGCTGCTGGCACGTTTGGGCGGGGCCAAGCCGCGAAAGCGCACTTCCACGGCTCATGCCCGCGTGCTTTCGGCCGAGAGCGGTTTGCGCCGCGTGCTCGATCCGCTTGTTCCCGTGGGGTCGGCGCGCCGTGAGGTGGCAAAGTCACTCGTGCGCAACATCACGCGCAAGAGCTGATGGGGCAGATGGGGACGTGTTCGTTTTGCCCCATTCTGGTGGCGCTTGGTGGCGATGCCCTTGCGCTTGCGCGCGACATCATCCCTGTTAGGTACAATGGGTGCAACACCTACGATGTGAAGGAGCTGATACATGGGTAAGCAACATCGAAAGGCATGGAAGCTGCTGGGCGTGCTTGTACTTGCGTGTGCCGTGTTCATCTCGGTACCGCTTCGCGTCCATGCGGCAGACGTCTCGTCTGAGTTTCACGGCAACAGCTGGCGCTATCAGGATGGCGTGCCTATCGCCGAGACGGGCGAGGCGGCTGTAAGCACCCTGAGCGACGTCGACACGAGCGTGGTCTCGCTCTTCCGCGGTTCCGACGGCTGGTACTACTATCGCTACTACGATGCCACGGGCGCGGTGCGCGACGTGCGCGTGCCCAACGCCATCAAGAAGGGCATCGACGTGAGTTCATGGCAGAAGAGCATCAACTGGAGCTCCGTCAAGGCCTCCGACGTGGACTTTGCCATTATCCGCTGCGGCTGGGGCGACAACGTCACCACCGATGAAGACGGCAACGGCATCCTCGACCAGGACGACAAGTATTGGAAGATCAACGCCGATGCCTGCACGCGCCTGGGCATTCCGTTTGGCGTGTACATCTATTCGTATGCCGAGACGGTTGAGCAGGCCAAGAGCGAGGCGGAGCACGTGCTGCGCCTCGTCAAGGGCTACAACCTCTCGTATCCCATCTACTACGATATGGAGGACGCGGTTCAGGACAAGCTCTCCAATGCGGAATTGGCCGAGCTGGCGAAGACCTTCTGCGGCATCATCGAGTCCAATGGCTACGACGTGGGCGTGTACGCCAGCAAGCTTTGGTTTGACAAAAAGCTCACCGACCCGTGCTTTGACACCTGGGAGCGCTGGGTGGCGCAGTGGAATACCTCTTGCACCTACAAGAAGGACTATCGCCTGTGGCAGGCCACGAGCTCGGGCTCGGTGCCGGGTATTGGGGGTAGGGTCGACCTCAACTTTGAGATGGATCCCGATATGCCCAACGACGCGCTGCGCGACGCTTGGTATGTGACCTCGGGGGCGTACGATTTCATCACCAAGTACGAGATTATGGGCAACTTGGGTGAAACCAACATGTTTGGCCCGTACGAGGCGCTTTCGCGCGGTCAGATCGCAACAATCCTGTGGCGTCTCTGCGGCGAGCCCTCTTACACCGGCTCGGTGCCGTTTAGCGATGTTTCGCCCGATTCGTATTACTACGAGGCCATTGGCTGGGCAGCGTCCGAGGGGCTGCTCAGCGGTTACAGCAACGGAACCTTTGGCCCCGACGGCGCCGTTACGGTGGAGCAGCTTGCGGTGTTTATGCAGCGCTTCGGCCTTATGCGGCGCGAGCATATGACGGTTTCGGGATCGCAGGGTCTTTCTAAGATTGATGACGCGGGCGCCATCTCGCCCTTTGCGGAGGATGCCGTTAACTGGTGCATCGAGCAAGGGCTTATGACCGACTACCTGAATGAGACCGACGATCACGTGAATCCCACGCGTGCGGCGGCGCGTTGCGAGGCAGCGTCGTTCATCCACCGGCTGTACACCGTCGCCTTTGACTATCCAAATGACGTGGGCGTGATGGACTGGTATGTAACCGGGGGAGCCTACGACTTTGTGATTGATTCTGGCTTGATCACGGGCTACTCCAACGGCAACTTTGGCCCGTCGGGCATCCTTACCCGCGGCCAGACGGCTACGATTCTGTACCGTCTTGCGGGTTCTCCCGCCGTTACCGCTGAGGGCAACTTCCAGGACAATACCGACCCGAACGCGTTTTACTACGACGCGGTGCGCTGGGCGCGCTCCACGGGCGTGATCAACGGGTACGGCGATGGCAGTACCTTTGGCCCCAACGGCCCGGTGACCCGCGAGCAGCTTGCAACCATGCTGAGCAACTATGCTTCCAAGATTGAGCATATCGATTGCTCTTCCACGTGCGAAAACCTCGACCGCATTGCTGGGTCTGAGGATGTGAGTTCCTGGGCACGCCAGGCCATGGGCTGGGCAGTTGACGAGGGCTTGCTCTCGGGCATGGAGACGTCGCATGGGCGTGACATCGCGCCGCAGTCTTCGGCAAGTCGCGCGATGATGGCCGCGATGCTGACCAACTTTGTAAAGGGCGTTTTGTAAGAGCAAACGAAACGCATAGGCACCTTAAGCCGGGTGGGCGCTGATTGCGTCTGCCCGGCTTTTTCTTGATGGGGTAGATGGGGACGGGTTCGTTTTGACCCATTGGCGGGATGGATGGGGCGAAACGAACCCGTCCCCATCTGACCCGTCCCCATCTGCCCACTCAGGTTTGGCCGTATAATGCTGCCGGTAGATGGCCGAGAAGATGGGGGAGTACCATGGCCAACGAAGACCTTGCTGTCTCGCCAGGACGCCACGCTTCGAAAAGCGAGCCCGAGCAGCGCACCTTGAGCGTGGGCGTGTGGGTGGCGCTGGCGCTTGGCGCCTTTGTGCTGGCTGGCATGGGCGTATACAGCTTCTTTGCCTACCACACGGGGTACGTGCTCGCGCTCATGGGCGTGGCACTTGTGATATACGCAGCGGTGGCACTTCTTATGCTGCGGAGTTATATCCGCACCGGCACCCTTGGTACACCAGCCTTTGTTGTGGCACTTTTGGGCCTCGGTCTTATGTACTGCGTGGCGTTCCCTCCGGGCTCGGTGCCCGACGAGGGATACCATTTTGCCGCTTCGTATCGGTACTCCGACATGCTGCTTGGCGGCGTGATTGACGAAGATACCTTTGAGCTGCGTACCGACGATGCCGTGTTCCGCGAGGAGGTTGTCTCGCTCCAGCGCGCCGATCGTCATGCCTTCTCCTCCATGCGCGAGGTGGGCACGTGGACGCTTCAAGACGGTTCGCCTGAGTCATTTACCACGATGGCGCCTTTTGATTTCTCCTCCAACCTGCCGCAACAAAAGGTGGCCAGCTCGCTTGGTATTGTGCTGGCGCGCTTGCTCAACCTGGGGTCTATACCGCTCTTCTACCTGGGTAGGGTGTTCAACCTGCTTTCGTTTGTGGCCCTTGCCGGCCTTGCGTTTCATATATGTCGCATGGGCAAAAACATCATCGCCGTGGTTTCGATGTTCCCCATGACACTCCATCTGGCTGCGTCGTACTCCTACGATACGGCCGTGATCGGTATGGCGCTTGTGTTCTGCGCGCTCGTATTTTCGGCGATTGCCTCAAACGAGGAGCTCAGTCGTGGCAAACAGACAGCGCTCGTGATTGTGGCGGTGCTGCTTGCCCCCTGCAAGGTAGTGTATGTGCTGCTGGTGGGGCTGGTGTTGCTCATCCCTGCCAATCGCTTTGGCAACGTTCGTACTTCCCGAATCTTCAAGGCGCTCACCATTTTGGTGGCGGTGCTGTCGCTTGTGCTGGTGCGTGCGGGCTCGCTTTTGTCGTACGTAGGCCCCGATGTCACCGCCGTGGCGGGGTCTGCCACGGCGCCCGCGCTCGATACGCGCGGCGCAGAGACGGGAACGTTCTACTCGCTGGGTGGCCTGCTGGCCGATCCCGTGGGCTCGATAGCGCTCTTTGCCCGGTCTCTCGTTGAGAACGGAGAGTTTTATATCGAGTCCACCGTGGGCGGCTCGCTCGGCTGGTTCCAGGCGGAACTTATCGCGCCTGATTACGTCACCTATGCGTTTGTGCTGGTGCTGGTGGTGGCAACGTTGAGGGCATCCGACGATAGGGCGTGCCTCACGTGGCACGGCCGCGCGCTTGCCGCAGGCATCGCGGCCGCGGGTTTGCTGGCGCTCCTCTTGGTGTTTGCTCTGAGCTGGACGTTTGATACCGAGGCCATCATTCAGGGCATGCAGGGGCGCTATCTCATTCCCTTTGTGCCCGTGCTTGCTATTGCGTGCCGCCCGCGGGGCGTTGTGGTGCGGCATGCCTTTGCTCCCATCGCGGTGCCCGCGGTGGTGTGCCTCAATTCGTGTCTGCTTATAGGACTGTTGGGTACCATGCTTTCGTTGTAGGTGAGCAGTTGGGGTACGCGTGCGCAATACAAAACAGGCCAGACGATGTCTGGCCTGTTGCGATTTGTGGTGCGCCATGGCGGATTCGAACCGTCGGCCTTGAGATTAGAAGTCTCCTGCTCTATCCAGCTGAGCTAATGGCGCTTGCTCGATGCCTGCGTGGGCATCGCTCGGCGACTATTATAGACAAAGTTTTCCCGCGCGAAGCCGCTCGGTTCCATGTTGATGCGGCAAGAGGGCCGCGTGCGACCGTTCACGTTCAATTACGCTGCGTTCCGATAAAGAATCTCGACGCTCGCCGCATCGTGAATACTTTTTTGTGCGTTCATGCGCTAAACTAAGTCTGTCATTTTTCGTGTCCCTTTGCGTCGCGTGACGCATGGAACATGTTGGAAAAGGAGTCTGTTATGGTTTCTGAGAAGGTTACCCTCGTCAACCCCCAGGGTCTCCACATGCGTCCCGCGGGCCTCTTTGCCTCTACCATGGGCAAGTACAGCTGCGACGTGACGGTTGTCACCCCTGAGAAGGAAGTCAACGGCAAGAGCCCCATGGCCCTTATGGCTGCTGGCATTCCCTGCGGCACCGAGGTTGAGGTTCGTTGCGACGGCGCCGACGAGAACGATGCCCTCGCAGCTGCCATCGAGCTCATCAAGAGCGGACTCGGCGAGTAGACGATCGCCTCGCGGGTCACTCCGTGAACTTGACCAACTGAAGTTCATTGGTAAGAACGCAGGCGTCTGCTTTGGGGCGCCTGCGTTTTTTCTGTCCGATTCAATCGGTATTGGAGAAAGGGATGTTCATGTACGAGGGAGTCAACGCCTCCGAGGGCATCGGTATCGGTACCGTTGTTCTCGCTGTCGAACCCGATCTTACCTTCGAGCCCCATGCGGTAGAGGATGCCGCACAGGAGAAGGCCCGTTATCAGGCTGCGCTCGATGTCTTCTGTGAGAAGACTCAGGCCCAGGCCGACCGCATGAAGATTACCGTGGGCGAGAATGAGGCCGAGATTATGGCCGGCCACATCATGCTCGCCCAGGATCCCGGCCTGGTTGACGGCATCAACGTCGCCATCGACGCTGGTCAGTGCGCAGAGCAGGCGCTCGTTGAGACGAGCACCATGTTCGAGAACATGTTCCTTTCCATGGATGACGAGATGTTCCGCCTGCGCGCGGCCGACATCGCCGACATCCGTACGGGCATTCTGGCCGAGCTCCTTGGCCGTGAGGTCGTCGACCTCTCCGTGCTGCCTGCGGGCTCGATCGTTGTCGTTCATGACCTCACGCCGTCCATGACGGCCACCATCGACAAGGAGAACGTTGCCGGTGTTGTGACCGAGGTCGGCGGCCGCACATCGCACTCTGCCATCATTTGCCGCGCTCTCGAGATCCCGGCTGTCCTCTCGGTGCCCAACGCCTGTGGTGCCCTGCTGAACGGCATGACTGTTGTTGTTGACGGCATCAACGGCCATGTGATCAGCAACCCCACTGACGAGCAGCTTGAGGATTACCGCACGCGTGCCGAGGCCTTCGCTGCCGAGAAGCGTGCGCTCGAGGCCTTCCGTGGCAAGCCCACGGTCACGGCCGATGGCGACAAGAAGACGCTCGCCTGCAACATCGGTAACCCCGAGGACGCCAAGGGCGCTGTGGACCACGACGCCGAGGCCATTGGTCTTTTCCGCTCTGAGTTCTTGTTCATGGATGCCAAGGAGCTTCCGAGCGAGGACGAGCAGTTTGAGGCGTACCGCAAGGTTGCTGTGACCCTCAAGGGCGCCCCGGTAATCATCCGTACCCTCGACGTGGGCGGCGACAAGGAGATTCCGTATCTCAAGCTCCAGAAGGAAGACAACCCCTTCATGGGTTATCGCGCCGTTCGTTACTGCCTCGACAATCCCGAGGAGTACAAGGTGCAGCTGCGCGCCCTGCTGCGCGCCAGCGCGTTTGGTGACATCAAGATCATGGTTCCGCTGGTCACCTGCGTTGAGGAGCTTCGTCAGGTCAAGGCGCTCGTTGAGGAGTGCAAGGACGAGCTGCGCACCGAGGGCCGCAAGTTCAATGAGGACATTGAGGTTGGCATCATGATGGAGACGGCCGCTGCCGCCAACATCGCCGACATCCTGGCTTCTGAGGCTGCGTTCTTCTCCATTGGCACCAACGACCTCACCGGTTACACCATGGCCTCCGACCGTGGTAACGACAAGGTTGCCTATCTCTATAGCTGGTATTACCCGGCGGTTCTGCGCGCCATCAAGAACATCATCGTCAGTGGCGTGGAGAAGGGCATCATGGTGGGCATGTGCGGCGAGGCTGCTGCCGACCCGCTGCTGACGCCGCTTCTGCTCTCGTGGGGCATGGAGGAGTTCTCGGTTTCTGCGCCGAGCGTCCTCAAGACGCGCAAGGCTATCTCCATGTGGTCGAAGGCCGATGCCGACGCCCTCGAGGAGAAGGTCATGCAGCTCACCACGGCCGAAGAGGTCAAGGCGGCTCTCGAAGAGGCTGCGCGCTAACGCCAAGCTTCTCGTAAATGCTGCGTAATCTTACGTGCCGCACGGGGGCACGTAAGTACCAGACGTGTATAATCATTCTGGTTGTATGCTGCCTGGCGCATAGGCGCCAGGCAGCGTTTCCCCATGAAAGGATGGGTCTATGTTCTATACGCTTACTGCGAACCCGGCTGTCGACATGACGGTTCAGTGCCCTTCGCTCGTTGCCAACGAGAATATCCGCTCGGTTAACGCGGAGTACACGGCAAATGGCAAGGGCCTCGACGTATCCTTCGCGCTCAAGAAGTTTGGCGTCGACTCCGTTGCGCTTGGCTTCTTTGCTGGATTCACCGGCAAGTACGTTGTTGATGAGACCATGAACATGGGTTGCCTGTGCCGCCCTGTGTGGATTGATGGCATCACGCGCATCAATTCGTACTTCAACGACGGTGAGAACGAGTACGGCATCCTGAATCCTGGTCCGTCCATCACGCCGCAGGACGAACAGGAGCTCTTCAAGATCCTGGATAGCACCGGCGATCTTGACTGCCTCATCGTTTCCGGCTCCGTGCCCCCGAAGGCTTCCAAGAACTTCCTCGACCAGGTTGTGTCGCATGCTCAGGCTCGCGGTGCCGACGTGGTGCTCGACCTCTCGAGCGACAAGCTCAAGACGCTTGCCTCCACGAAGCCCCTGCTGATTAAGCCTAACCACCATGAGATGCGCGAGATCTGGGGCGTTCAGATCGACACCGATGACGACGCACGTCGTGCTCTGGCACTTGCCCACGAGGCGGGCGTCCAGAACGTGCTGCTCACCATGGGTAGCCGCGGCAGCGCATACTTCTCCAACGGCGAGGACATTTGGTATGCGAAGCGCGACTTCAACATCAAGCTCGTGTCCTCGGTCTGCGCCGGCGACTGCACGCTCGCAGCCTTCCTGCTTAAGTGGTACAACGACCGCGACAACGTTGAGGAGGCACTGAAGCTTGCTATGGCTACCGGTGCTAACGTGTGCGAGAGCGCTGGCCTGGGCGACTTTGGCCATGTGGACGAGTACAGCAAGCGCGTCAACGTGCGCAAGCTCCCTCGCTAAGGCATTGCAGCCTTTTGTTTGCTGAGGCAAACGAGTACGAAACGAGCCCCGTCGTCCTTTTGGGCGACGGGGCTTTGCTGTTTGGTTTGGACGGTGCTGCCTGTACGCTTGCGAAGAGCGGGAGGGAAGCGCTATTTGTGGGTGCTGGTGCCTTGTGACGCTAGCTACTGGATTTGTTCCAGCATGAACAGGGGCTCAAGATCAAGCTCGCTTGGATTAGTGCTGTTGGCAATGCTTTCATC
>DVID01000004.1 GCA_018711625.1 Candidatus Limicola stercorigallinarum
GCGCAGTAGGCGGAGCAGAAAAGGGCGGCAGAAAGGGGCTTTATGAAGATCACGGTGCTATTGGAGAACGCGACCCCTTCGAGCCGCTTCATCGCCAAGCATGGGCTTTCGCTGCTGCTCGATGCGGCAACCGCTGGGCGACCGGGTGCAGTACCTGTGCTGCGGCAGCAGCGTTGAGGTGTAAGCGCCGCGACGGCGCCACATTTTCTAGCCGAGCGCGTTGAATCCCGTCTGGCGCAGCGCCTCGTATATCACGATGGCGGCAGCGTTGGAGAGATTGAGCGCGCTGATGCGGTAATCGTTGGGGTCGATGAAGTTGCCGCAGATATCCTGGGCGCGCAGCGCGACATGGTCCGCAGGCTCGCCGGCGCCTTGGCTCCAGAGCTCTCGGTTGGCGAGCGATGCCTCGTCGGGCAGCATGGGAATGCGCTCGC
Organism: Candidatus Limicola stercorigallinarum; assembly: GCA_018711625.1. Classification (GTDB taxonomy): domain Bacteria; phylum Actinomycetota; class Coriobacteriia; order Coriobacteriales; family Coriobacteriaceae; genus Limicola; species Limicola stercorigallinarum. The sequence goes on from DVID01000004.1 coordinate 435, forward strand.
AGCAGGTGGCGTAGCGCGCCAGGAGCTCTTCGGGAATGCCTGAGCTCTCCTTGCCAAGCACCAGGTAGTCGCCGTCAGCGTAGTGGGCGTCACTGTAGATGGTGCGTGCCTTCTTGGTGAGCAGGTGCAGCCGCGGCTCGGGGCCGTGCAGGGCAAGGCCGTTGCGTGCGCAAAAATCGTCCCAGCTTGTATAGGTGGTTACATCAAGGTTGGGCCAGTAGCCCAAGCCCGCCCGTCGCAGCGCGTGGTTATCGAGTGAGAAGCCGAGTGGCTCAATAAGATGCAGGCGCGAGCCGGTGAGCACACAGGTACGGCCGATATTGCCCGTGTTGGCGGGAATCTCGGGTTCAAAGAGCACAACGTTGAACACGACGCACCTACTGAAGCTCAATCACGGCAAAAGGGGACCCTGTGGCATCTTCGAGCGACACCACCGCACGCGCAGCCTCTTGGGCATAGCGCGGGTGTATCTCGTCACCCAGAACCGCAGCGCGATGATAAGCCACACGCAGCTCGTGCGGGGTGGCCTCGGCCGGAAGCAGGTCGAGCGCCATCTGCACGTACTGGCAGTTGTTTACATGTTCATTGGTGTCGATGAGGCCGCGTCCTACGGTAAGCGGCACGCCTGCGCACATGGTGTCAGGAAGCTGGATGCGCCGCGGAACTTCGGGCATGGCCAGGGGTTCTGCGGTGCCGTAAGGCTCAATGTGCTCGGGCTCGGGGCGGCAGGGACGTCCTGTCGCGAGGTTGATGAAGGCCCAGGTGGAATCGGCCCGCGCAATCAGGCGGCCCGCGTTATCGCGCAGGTAGAAAGTGCGCTTGGCGGCAATGCCGCGGAAGTGCGTGGCAAAGGTGCCCACCGTGATGGCCTCGCAGAGCGAGGGATACCGCTCGATAACAATGTGCCAGCTGGTGAGCACCCAAGCGCGTTCTTGATGCTTGAGCCAAGCCATGCCCATGCCAAGCACCTCAGACTGGAAGGTGCTGCAATCTTGAAACGCGTTCACCACGGCGGGGAGCGTCATAAGGCCGCGGTGGCCTACCTCGCTATACCGCACGTGGTAGGTGTACTCAAAGGCGTTGGGCGCCTGTTTGGGGGAGGGCGTCTGCTCCAGCAGCGCCTCCGTCAAGGTTTTGGACATGGTGTCATCCGATCGATCGGTTGGTGTGGGCACACGGCCCTTGTGGGCTGTTGTGCCCGCCGCACCGCGCTGGGGCAGCGCGGCGATAAGAAAGCATACCACCTCCACATGTTTGCGGAGCGCTTGGGCTGCCCCGGCATGCTTCACGGACTGCGCAGCGCGTCATGGCGCCGCCCCTAGGCGCATGCCCACCGGTGTGGCGTGCAATATGACAGAAGTGTAAGCGTGCCGCCGCGTACGCATGGCCCTGGGTAGGGCACAATGAGGGCGAGGAGGTGCGTGATGAGAACGCTGCTCAAAGTTGTTCGCCGGTTTATCCTTGGCATGCTCGTGCTGCTGGTTGTGGCGGGCGGTGTGCTGGTGTGGCGTGGTCACGAGCTCTATCGTTCGGCGCTCGCGCACGAAAGCATCGAGGAGGCTGTTGATCGGTTGCATGCGCAGCCGGGCTATACCTCCGCAGACGCACTGCCCCGAGTGTACCTCGACGCCGTTGTGGCCATTGAGGACCACCGCTTTTACGAGCATCCCGGTATCGACATCATTGCTATCTGTCGCGCCGCATGGAACGACCTCCGCACGCTCAGCTTTGCCCAGGGCGGTAGCACCATCACCCAGCAGGTTGCCAAGAACCTCTTCTTCACGCAGGAGAAGCGCCTCGACCGCAAGGTGGCGGAGGTGTTCATGGCCTTTGATCTGGAGCGCTCCTACACCAAGCGTGAGATTCTTGAGCTCTATGTCAACTCAAGCTACTTTGGCGACGGCTACACGGGGATTGGCCAGGCGGCTCCGGGGTATTTGGGCAAGGCCGCGGGGGAGATGACCGATTATGAGAGCACCCTTATGGCAGGCATCCCCAATGCTCCCTCGATGCTTTCGGCCGCCCCGGATGCTGCTGCCGCGCGTCAGCGCCTGGTGGTGCGCCAGATGCTCAAGTATGGGTTTGACCCCGGTACGGCAACGCCGGCGGCCTCCTCGGTGCTCATCGAAGAGGGTGCGTAAACCGGCACATGGGCTGTTGGACGCGGAGCAGCCACGGGTGTATGCCGGAGCGCTAAGATGAAAGAATCTCTGATGTCTGCCTATGCTGGGAGGTCCGCATGCGCAGGATACGTCGTGCCTTGCTAGGTGGAGAGCTGGAGCAAGAGGTTCTTGAGAGCGCCGAGCGCGCAGGGTTTGTGAGGATCGATGACCCGCTGCGGCAATACTCTTCGTTTGTGCTGCGCCTGTTGGCGGCTACGGTTATCGCCACGGCAGGCGTTGCGGCAGACTCTGCCACCACCATCATTGGCGCCATGCTGGTGGCACCGCTTATGTCGCCCATGTTAGGCACGGCGCTTGCCGTCGCCACGGGGCGTCCCCGCGAGACCGCGCGTACGTTTTTACTGACGGTGCTTGGCATGGTGGGGGTGGTTGTGGTGTCCATTGGGGTGACCGCTATCATCCCCGTTGATGTGGACATGAGCACCAACACCCAGGTGCTCGCCCGTATCTCGCCGCGCCTTGTGGACCTCATCATCGCCCTGGCCTCGGGGTTTATTGCGGCGTTGGCTTCCATTCGGCGCGACATTCCCGATGCGGTTCCCGGCGTTGCCATCTCCGCCTCCATCGTGCCGCCGCTTTGCGTGGTTGGAGCGGCCTTGTATGAGGGCGCGATCTCTGCAGCCCTGGGCGCGCTCCTCCTCTTTGTCACCAATTTCCTTGCCATTCAGGTGATGGGTGGAGCTTTGTATCTCGCCGTGGGCCTGGGCTCGCGCACCTTTTCGCTCATCGAGGGCAAGGCGCGTGAGATATGGTACCTTGCGGTGGCGCTGTGCAGCCTTGCTGTGCTTGGCGTGCTTGCCGCCACGAGCTTTGGGGTTGTTCATGCCAATGAGCAGCTACGTTTGGCGCAGGATACCGTGGTTTCTTGGATCGATGGGTACGACTATCGTGTGTCGCGCTTTGAGTTTGAGGACGGTGCGCTCCGGCTTGAGATTGCAGGCACCGACCGTGCTCCTTCGGCAGAGCGTCTGAACGGTGAACTTCTCCGCGCTGGTGTGGAGCTCAAGGAGCTTTCGCTTGCGGTGGTTGAGGAGCATCGCATCGAGAACCGCTGACGGGCGCTGTGGATCGGTAGTGGGAATCGTGAACCGCTGACGGGCGCTGCGAACCGGCGGAGGGAATCGTGAACCGCTGACGGGCTTCACTGGCCGCTGGCGGACGTCCGCTAGCTGTTAACGGGGCTTGTGGCCCGTCGGAATGTCTCCTCAACTCGCCTCAAAAGAACGCTGGCCCCTCCAAACTGTGGAGGGGCCAGCTCTTCGTTGACCGTTATGGTTCTTGCGTGCCGCATGGGTACAGGCACGCTTGAGCGGGCTCTCTAGCAGGTAGCGCCGCCCTTGACCTCCTTCTTCAGGATGGCATCCTTGTCGATGGGTGCGGTGAGGAGCTTCTCCTGCACGTAGTCAAAGCCCAGACGGGCCACGGTGTCCGAGAGACGCTCGCCACTTTGGCCCTCGTCGCGGAAGAAGAGGATCGTGCGCTCGACCACGTCCATAACCTCGTCTTCGCTCGTAAAGATCTTGTCCAACGGGATGCCGTGTGCGGTCTTCTTGCCCCAACGTCCGCCGATATAGATCTTGTAGCCCACCTGCGCCTCGGTAACCGCGCCAAACGGGCAGGAACCAATGCAGCGACCGCAGTGGTTGCAGAGCTCTTCGTCAATGGTGATGGTGCCGTTCTCGGCTATGCGCGCGTCGCCCATGGGGCAGGCGTTCACCACCTGGCACACCTTGCAGCCGCGGCATTTCTCCACGTCAAGCTGCGGAATGCGCTGGCCTACGATACCCAGGTCGTTGAGGTCGGGCTTCACGCACATGTTGGGGCAGCCACCCACGGCGATCTTGAACTTGTGCGGCAGCTCAACCCCGTGGTAGCCCACGTAGAAGCGCTCGTGCAGCTTCTCGGAGAGGTCAAAGGTATCGATGAGGCCATACTGGCAGGTGGTGCCCTTGCAGCTCACCACCGGACGCACCTTTGAGCCGGTGCCGCCCGCGTCGAGGCCGTGGGCTTGCAGGAAGCTGATGCAGCTCTCGATGTTGTCGTAGGATACACCCTGAATCTCAAGCGTCAGGCGCGTGGTCATGGTCACCTCGCCCGAGCCGAACTGCTCGGCGGCCTCGGCAACCACCTTCTGCTCGGTTGCGGTGAGCTTGCCGTTGCGCGTGATCACGCGCACGTTGAACACGTCGTCATAGCGCTTGTCCTGGAGGCACCCCAGGCCCTTGAGGCGCTTGATCTCGGCGGCGGGAAGCTTCTTGCCCGTACGCGGAACCTTGACCTCGTTGAAGGTCATGCCGCCCTCGAGCACACGCGTGTTAGTGTAGCCCGCGGCCTTGAGGCGATTCTGGGTGAAGTACCCGCGCTTGCCCTTGGCACACACCAAGAGAAGCTTGGCGTCTTTCGCGATGCCCTCGATGCCATCCGCGCCGATGCTCGCAAGGTTCACCCAGGTGGCGCCAGGGATCGTAGGCTCGGGCAGCACGTCGATCACCGTGTAGTTCTTGGCGGCTCCGGCGGCGTACTCGGCGGGGGTGAAAGTCTCCAGGCGGCCGGCGAGCTTGTTCTCCAAGATGTAGCAGCAGGTTACAAGCGGATGGATCGCTGTGGAGAAGGGCGGCGCGTAGGAGAAGTCCATGAGGTCGAGGTCTTCGATCGCAAGCTTACCGTAGATGGCGGTGACGGCAATGTCGCACACCTTGTCCACCGCGCCTGCGCCAAACACCTGCACACCGAGCAGGCGATGGGTGGGGGCGTCGGCGATGAGCTTGATGTAGAAGCTCGAGGCGCCGGGGTAGTAGTGAGCCTTGTCATCAACGATGGCAACAACGCTCTCCGGCGTAAAACCTGCCGCCTGCGCCTGTGCCTCGGTGAGGCCGGTGCGGCCGCCGTTGAGCGCGGAGGTGAGCTTTACCACGCCGGTGCCCAGCACGCCGGGGTAGGGCGTGGGCGTACCGGCGAGGGTCTTGGCAAGCGCGCGGGCGGCGATGTTGGCGGTTGAGCCCATGGCGCTCCACTGCGGCGCGCCGGTGATGGCGTTGCGCACCTCGGCGCAGTCACCCGCGGCGTACACGTTGGGGAGATTCGTTTGCAGGTACTCGTCAACAAGGATGGTGCCCTTGAGCATTTCGATGCCCGAGCCCTCAAGCCATGCCGTTGCCGGGCGGATGCCGATGGCGAGGATCACCAGGTCGGCCGGCAAGGTGCCGTTGGGGGTCTCAACGGCGGAGGCGCGTCCGTTCTCGCCCGCGATGCCCGAGAGCGCCGTCGAGGTCATGACGCGCATACCGGCTGCTTTGAGCTGGCGGCGTGCCCAATCGGCCATCTCGTGGTCGAAGGCGTTGGGCATAATCTGGTCGGCCGCGTCGATGATGGTCACCGAAAGACCGCGGGCGTGCAGGTTCTCTGCCACCTCAAGGCCAATGAAGCCGGCGCCCACCACCACAGCACGGCGGCAGCCCTCCTGCTCGGCCCATGCGCGAATGCGCTCGGCGTCGTCGGGGGTGCGCACGCAGAAAACGCCTTCAAGGTCGCGCCCTGGCACGGGCGGCACAAAGGGGGCGGCGCCGGTAGCGATGACGAGCTTGTCGTAGGTCTCCACGCCCGTGCTGCCGTCTGCACGACGCACGCTTACCTGTTTGGCAGCGGCGTCGAGCGCCGTTGCCTCCACGCCGGTTTCCACATGCACGCCAGTGAGGCCCTCGTACTTGGCGGGCGTGTTCACAATGAGCTCGTCGCGGGTCTCGATGCCGCCACCGATGTAGTACGGCAGACCGCAGCCCGCGTAGGAAATGTCGGCGTCGCGGGTGATCACCTGCACATCGGCCGTGCGGTCGCAGCGCTTGAGCTTCGCTGCTGCTTTGGTGCCCGCAGCAACGCCGCCAACAATCAGGTATTTCATAAGCTGTTCCTCCCTGAACCAGCCGCGTGCAGCACCGTCTGCGCTGCCGCTTCTTTCATAATACGGCTCTTTGGCTCGGTGCGTGTTCACGCTGCTTGGCAGTTGGTGGCTGGAGGCCAGCAGGCGGGGCGCATGCGATGAGGGTCGGATGAAGCGACCCCGGTTCCACGCGCCTGCCATGGAGCGGATGAAATGAACCCGTCCCCATCCGTCCCGTCCACTCACTCGGCCGATGCTTGCTTGCCCGCTTGTGTGGAGGCAGATACGATACAACGAGGTGCGCTGTATACGTGGCGCGCCACATGCAGAAAGAGGGATTGATACGCATGAAGATTGCTATTCCAACCATGGGCGCGGGCGGGCTCGACTGCGAGCGCTCGGGGCATTTTGGTCATTGCGATTGCTTTACCGTTGTTGACGTGGAGAACGGTGAGCTTGGTGAGGTGACCATCATCGAGAATCCGCCGCATGAGGAAGGCGGCTGCATGCGTCCGGTGGCGCTTTTGGCGCAGCACGGTGTGGACGCCATCGTGGCGGCAGGTATGGGCATGCGCCCCATGATGGGCTTTGCCGACGCGGGCATCACCGTGTACTTTGAGAACCAGACGCCCGGCGTGGGCGACGTGGCGCATATGGCCGCCGCCGGCGAGCTGCCGGTGATGGGCGCCGAGCACGCGTGTCATCACTAAGCGCTCCTTAGGGAGACGATGATCATCTGGCGCTCCCAGCAAGCGTCCCCCGTTGGTGGTACCCCCTTGAGTGTCTCCTGCAGGCTTGCCAGATGATGATGGTCCGTGATTTTTCGTGGCCGTGGTCAAAAAGGTCGCCGAGTGTGTACTCTGGCGGCGTCCCGGGGCACCAGATGGTGCCTCGTCCCGCCTGGAAGGGGCAAAATACGGCCTTTCGGCGCTTCCGGATGCGCTCGTCAGCGCTTCAGGGAGCCCCGGCGGACGGCGAAAGTACACACTCGACGACCTTTTTGACCATCGGCTCGAAAAATTGCGACAGCGGTCGGCCGGGGTGGGGCTCACCATCCGGGTCGTGGCGTCCGGGCGTCGGCCGGCCACGCCGCCGCGATGCAGAAGAAGAAGTCCGAGGGGGTTTGCCGGCGTGTGTCATAAATTGGTGTCTCCCTAGGTATGAGGTACTGTGCATGAGAGACGGCTGTCCGCGGGGCGGCCGTTTTGCCCGGGTGGCAATCGGTTGGCTATGAGGGAGTGTGGACGGCGCGCTATGCCGGCAATGAGTATAGAAAGAGATGCCGAGAAGGCGGATGGCATTCCAGTGCGCGGGCTCGTGATTGCTTGCTACGGCGTGGCGCAACGAGTGACGTTTGAAGCGCAGGTGCTGCCATTTGCAGCTCGCGTGCGTCGCGTGGTGGCCGAGCATCTGGGCGAGCGTGAGGCATGCCTGCCCTGCGTGCTTGCGTGCACGAGCGCCCGTATTCGTGAGCAGCTGGCGCGTGATGGCATGCCCGTCTGCTCTCTTGAGGAAGCGCTGCAACAGTGTGCTGAACAGGGCATTGCCGATTTGTGGGTTGTCTCGCTGCAGCTTATTGCGGGTTCCTCATATCGCCTGGTGGAGAGGGCTGTTCAGGATGCGCAGCCCCGCTTTAAGGCTATTCATCTTACGGCTCCGTTGCTTGTCGATGTGCGGGCGATTGGGATGCTCGCGGCCGTCCTGGATGCGCGCTATCCACAGGAGTCGGGTCGTGCCCTTGTGCTGGTAGGGCATGGCACAGAAGGTGCCGAGAACCTTTCTTATCTCGCTCTGGGGTATGCGCTTGCCGTACGTAACCGTGCCGATGTGCTGGTGGGAACGCTGCGCGCGCATCCGGGTGTGAATGAGGTGCTGCAAGCGCTTGCGGCGCGCGGGCGTAGGCGTGTTCTCCTTGTTCCCTGCACGCTCTTTGATGGTGTTCATCGCGCTCGCGATCTGGATGGTGCGGATGATACGAGTTGGCGCAGCGCGTTGGAGCGTGCGGGATATGCCGTTGACGTAGCGCGCGAAGGGCTTTCTGCGCTGCCGGGCATGGACGAGCTCTTGCGGCATGAGCTTTCTGCGGCTCGTCTGCTGCCGGGGTCTTCCGAGATGCCCGATGAGCTTGGCGAGATTGATGGGTCTGACGGGTCTGATGCGTCGGGTCGTTCGGGCGAAGTGGAGCTGCTGGACGCGTCTGGCAACGATTTGTTTGGCTCGTGCCCGCGTCCGCGCAGCGCCGCTTCACGGTTCCCGCTTATGGTCCCGCTTGAGGGCGCACGCTGCCTTGTGGTGGGTGCAGGCCAGGTGGGCGCGCGCCGCGCCCGTGTGCTGCTCCGCCACGGTGCCTGGGTGACCATCATCGATCCCACGGCCGACGAAGATGCGTTTCCCAGGGCGGTGGTAGAGCCGCGTCCTTACCGCGTGGGTGACGAGCGGGACTTCGCCCTCGTGGTGGCTGCTACCAGCAATCGCTCGGTCAACCACATAGTAGGGGAGCGCTGCCGCCAGGCTGGCATTCCCGTTTCTGTTGCCGACGCCGCCGAGGAGGGAACGTTCGTGTTCCCTGCGCTCTGTGAAACGGATGACGTGTGCGTGGGCGTGGTTTCGCGCGACGATAATCACGCGCGCGTGGCGCAGGTTGCGCGGGCAGTGCGTGAGTTGCTGGACGAGAGGGATGGCTGATATGGGGTTCCCAACGGACGCGGCGGGCACATTCAACGCTGGTCAGACGCGGGGCGCATCTGAACCACAGGCCGACAGCGCATGCGGTACCGTCGCGCTCGTGGGTGCTGGCCCTGGAGACCCAGCCCTCATCACGGTACGCGGCCGTGCCTTGCTGGAGCGGGCCGATGTTGTGCTCTATGACCGGCTGGTCGCGCCCGCGCTGCTCGCCCATGCTCGACACGCTCGCCTTATCGACGTTGGCAAGCGCCAGGGCGACCATCCTGTTCCGCAGCATGAGATTTGCTCGCTTCTGGTTGCGGAGGCGCGGCGTGTTGGGCCGCATGGGCTTGTGGTGCGCCTCAAGGGCGGCGACCCTTACGTGTTTGGTCGTGGCGGTGAGGAGGCCTCCTATCTGCGCGAGCATGGTGTTCCCTTTGAGGTGGTTCCTGGGATCACGAGCGCCATCGCCGCGCCTGCCTACGCCGGCATTCCCGTGACCGACCGGCGCCACGCGGCGGCGGTGCATATCATCACGGGGCACCGTCAGCATGATGGAAGCCTAGATATCAATTTTTCCGCGCTGGTGCAGGCGGGCGGAACGTGCGTGTTCCTTATGGCGGTGGCGACCCTGGCCGATGTGTGCCAGGGGCTTATGGATGCCGGTGCCTCGCCCAAGGCTCCTGCGGCCGTTGTTGAGCGTGGTACCACGCCACAGCAGCGACAGGTGTTGGGCACGCTCGGTACCATCGTGGAGCTGGCGCGTGCTGCCGCGGTGGAGAGCCCTGCGGTGCTCGTGGTGGGCGATGTTGTGTCGCTTGCGCCTGAGCTCGACTGGTTTGATCAAGGGCAGCTGCGCGGTGCTACCGTGCTGGTGACGCGTCCGCGTGAGCGTGCGGCGGCGCTGGTGGAGCAGCTGGAGGGCTGCGGTGCTCATGTGCTTACGCTCCCTTGCATAGATACACACGCAGCGCCTGCGGATGAGCTGGAACGGCACGTTCGTGTCATCCCTACATTCGACTGGCTCGTGTTCACAAGCCCCTTTGGGGTGCGGTGCCTCTTCTGGGGTCTGGAGGCCGCAGGGCTCGATGCGCGCCACCTGGCTGGTGTGCGCGTTGCTGTCATCGGTCCTGCCACCGCTACGGCGCTTCGTGCGCATGGCATCACTGCCGACGTTGTCCCTGAAGTGTATGATGGCGCTCACCTGGCCGAGGCAGTGGTGCGTGCGGTTGAGCAGAAACGTGCTTGCGACGAGGCCAACGACGAGAGTCCCCAGACGCGAGCGCTTCTCTTCCGTTCGCGTGAGGGTGCGCCCGAACTTCGTGAAGCGCTCGAGCGTGCAGGCATTGCATGCGAGGAGGCCGCCATCTACACCACCGAGCTTGCGCCCGAGGAGCCGTTGCCTGAGGTGGCGCAGGCGCTCAAAGGGGGTGCGGTGGACTACATCACCTTCACAAGCTCCTCAACTGTTGCGGGCTTCATGCGGGTCTATCCTGCCATGGCCGAGCTTGACTCCGCTGAGCGCCCTAAGGCACTCTGTCTGGGCGCATCAACGCGTGCCGCGGCTGAGCAGGCAGGCTTCACCTGCATCGTAGCTGCCCAGGCCACCATGGATTCCCTCGTAAACGCATGCATTGCCGACTGGGGTGCTACTAATGTGTCGTGATCCCGAAATGGGCTAAAACGGGCGGATCCCTATCAATCTTCGTAATGCCCTCGACATGAGACAACGCGCACCACATCGCCATCGACGGCGAAGACAAGCCGGTTTTTAGCGTCAATGTGGGCACTTCGTAGTCCGTTCTTGTTTCCGCGCAGGAGCTCGGTTTTGCCTCGCTTGTTGCTAAGCTCCGCTTTTTTTCATTCTGGCCAACAAAAAGAGCGGCTACCTCGTTTCGGTAGCCGCTCTGCTCGTACCTTTACTTCGCGAACATGCTCTTGCGATTGAACTCCGCTTGAACGGTGCGAAGCATGAGGTCGGTGTCCTCAAGGCCCAGATGGCGCTCGTCGGCATCGGCGGCCAGTGTGCCACGACGGCGTGCCCAGTTCTCCAGGCTTGCGGGTGCACTCTCGCGCGGCAGCGTGCGCACCTCTTCGTCGATGGAGCGGCAGATCTGGCGCGAGTCGATCACCACGATCTTGCCGGCACGGCGTGCCTCGGCATAACCGGGCAGATGCAGCATGAACCACGAGTCCTCAAAGGCGGCGTTGTGCGCCATATACGGCTGCTTCTTCATGAGCGAAAGCAGCTTTTTCTGCAGCGCGGTGTCCTCGCGGAAGGGCTTTTTGCCCTCTACGTCCTGCCAGGTGATGTGGTGGATATCGGCCAGCGGAATGCCCGCCTCGCGGTACATTTCGGGAAGACCGCAGTACACCGCCTCGCCGTCGTGCGGCACGGCGTCGCTTGTCATGTCCATGAGCTCCCAGCCCACGTTGATGATGTAGCCACGTTCGGGTGCGCGGCCGGTGGTCTCGATGTCGATGCCCAGTACCTTACCCTTGATGGGCTTGCGCACCCACTCAACGGCATAGGCATCGCGGTCGCCGCGCACGGCGCGCGCAATCACCGAGGCACCGCGGCCCTGCAGCTTGCCAATGCCGGCGCAGGTATCGGCATCGGAGAGGCTGCGAGCGAGCATCGGCGACGATAGGTTGCGCAGACGCACCTCGCCAATCTGGTCGCACAGCTCGCGGTTTTGATCGGCGAGCTGCAGAATCACGTCAAAGGAAAAAAACGGCTCCTCGCTTGCGTGCCAGGCGTCGAGCAGGGTCTTCATGGCCTCCTCGCCGCGGCGTCGCTCGGACTCCATGGCGTCGTAATCGCCGTAAATGAACATGGGGATGAACGGTTGCATCGAGTACTCAAGTGCTTGATTTACGTTCACGCTACTCACCTCTCGCGTTCTTGTGAAGAGTTTGCCATATGAAACTAGCGTAGTTACAATACCTGAACTTGTGACAACTCCACAACGCGCCATGCATTCTGCACAGGCATGATGGCCAAACGTTGTATGGTTCGGAAGACGATTATACGAAAGCGGGTGACGTTCCATGGATCAATTCACGCATTTCGTGGTGCATGCATGGGAGGACACGCTGCCGCTCGTGCCCTTTTTGCTGGTAACGTATCTGGTGCTTGAGGTACTTGAGCACACGGCTGGTGAGCGCGTGAACGCGGCGGTGCGCCGTGCGGGAGCGGCAGGGCCCGTGGTGGGCGGTCTTCTGGGCATTGTGCCGCAATGTGGGTTTTCTGCTATGGGGGCCACGCTTTATGCGGGCCGTGTGATTACGCTGGGTACGCTCGTGGCGGTGTTTTTGTCCACCTCGGACGAGATGCTGCCCCTCTTGGTTGCTGAGCGCGTGGATGCTCCGGCGCTTGCCCAGGTGCTTGTTGCCAAGGCGGCCGTGGCCGCTGTTACCGGCTTGGTGCTCGATGCCGTGCTCCGTGCGCTGCGCAAAAACGCCCGCGTGCACGCGGCATTGCGCCGTCTTGCGCGGGGCCCCGAGGCCACGCCCGATCTGATTGACGAGATGGCAGAGGCCGGCGAGGGCGCCGAACACATCCACCGCCTGTGCGAGCGCGACCACTGCGGCTGTGACGATGAGGCGGACTCACCGAGCGACCATGCTCACGAGCACAGCCACGCCCATGGGCGCGACCACGACCACGATGCAGAGGATGCATGCGCTCATAGCTGCGGCCACACGCACCACCATGGTGCGATTGCCCCCTGGCCGATTATCCGCAGCGCCCTTTCTCACACCATCCAAGTGAGCGTATTCATCTTTTTGGTGACGTTTGTGCTGGTGGCGGTGCTTGAGACGGTGGGGGAGGACGCGCTGGCGGCCTTCTTGTCGGGCAACCAAACGCTTGCCCTTTTTGCCTCTGCTCTCGTGGGCTTGGTGCCCAACTGCGCGGCTAGCGTGGTGATTACCCAGCTGTACTTGGAGGGCGTGCTTGGCTTCGGGCCGCTGATGGCGGGAACCTTGGTGGGTGCCGGTGTGGGCTTTTTGGTGCTTTTCCGTACCAACCGCAACGTGCGCGAAAACGCGATCATCTTGGTGATGCTCTACTGCGTGGGCGTGGCCTGGGGATTTCTTTTTTCCGCCTGGGGCATGTAGGGCTGTCTCAACAGGCTTGCTGGCGCCTTGCGTAGCGCCCTGCGTGCGTAATTAACCGACGCTCGAACAGGCTAAGGCGAGGACGCAAAAGGCTCAATTCTGGGCTCCTGGCATGCGTTCCGCGTTGGAAACCTGAGTCTGCTAGGATGCACACGGGGCAGGCCACATGGTCACTCCAAAGATATGCATAAACGAGATGGTGCAGTTGTTCAAGCGGCTGCTTATAAGGGAGGGTGCTTCATGGCAAAGGAACTGGCACTGATTGGTTGCGGCAACATGGGCGGTGCAATCGCGCAGGGCATCATGGGCGCGGGACTTGTTGCGCCCGAAGACATGGTGGTGTCGGACGCGGTGGAAGCGGCTCAGCAGCGGCTTGCAGACAAACTGGGATGCATGGGTACCTGTGACAACAATGAGGCTGTGCATGATGCGCGCTTGGTGATCATTGCAGTAAAACCGCAGTATCTGGACGATGTGGTGCGCGGTTTCGCGGCGGATGTGGCACCCGATGCGATCGTGGTCTCCATTGCCGCCGGTGTGACGCTCGCGCGTTTGGAGGGTCTCCTTGGCTCCGACCGCAAGATTGTGCGCGTAATGCCCAATCTGCCGGCTATGGTACTGGCGGGCATGAGCTCGCTGACCCCTAACGATCAGGTGACGTCTGACGAGCTTAATTACGTTGTGAAGCTTTTTGAGAGCTTCGGCCGCGCCGAGGTGGTGCCCGAGCACCTCATTGATGCTGTTGTGGCGGCATCGGGCAGCTCTCCGGCGTATGTGTGCGTGTTTATTGAGGCGCTTGCCGATGCGGCGGTTGCCGAAGGTATGCCGCGTGCTCAAGCCTATGTGTTTGCCGAGCAGGCGGTGCTGGGTACGGCCAAGTATCTGCTTGAGACGGGTGCGCACCCCGCCGTGCTCAAAGACATGGTGTGTTCGCCGGGTGGTACGACCATCGAGGCCGTCGCCGCGCTTGAGGCCGGTGGCTTGCGCTCGACGGTTATCGAGGCCGCTCGCGCCACGGCAGCTAAGAATCGAGCTATGTAGCGCATAAACACATGGGCCCCGTCTGTGCGGGGCCCATGGCGTTCTATACATCAGCGCTAGGCGATCCGGTGCATAAAGAGGCCGCTGCGCAGCTTGGGTTCAAACCAGGTGGACTTGGGCGGCATGAGCAGGCCCGCGTCGGCCACGGCCAAGAGCTCGTCAATGCTTGTAGCGTGCAGGGTAAAGGCTACGCCTTCTGAGCCGGCGCGCTCCTCAAGCTCGTCTGTGCCGCGGATACCGCCTACAAAGTCGATGCGGGGGTCTTCGCGCACATCACCAATGCCCAACAGGGGCTCAAGTATCCGGCTTTGGAGCACCGAGGTGTCAAGCGATGCCACTGGGTCTGCCTCGGCAAGCTCGGCAGCAAGCGCTGCGCTTTGGGTGAGGCGCCACCAGCGTCCGTCGGTGAAGAGCCCCAGCTCGCCATGGTGCGCGGGCAAAGCCGCAGCCTCAGCCGGCTCAACGTCAAAACCTGCGGCCGCCACGCGCTCCACCAGCTCGTCGGCGCTCATGCCCATGCGGTCGGAAACCACACGGTTATACGGCAAAATGGTGAGCTGACTTGCCGGGAAGAGCACCGAAAGGAAGAAGTTAAACGGCTCTTTACCGGTGAAGGTGCCGGCAGCTTTTGCCTCCTCGCGGATAGCAAGTCCCACCTTTACAGCCGAGGCGGCGCGATGGTGACCGTCGGCAATGTAGGCACAGGGAACCTGTTGGAACATGGCATGGATGGCCTCTACGGCATCGGGACGCTTGATCTCCCAAACCGTCTGGGTAACGCCCTCGTCGTCGGTGAAGTGATACAGCGGCGTTGCGGCCTTAGCCGCGCCAATAATCACATCGAGCACGGGCTGATCGCGGTAGGTAAGAAAGATCGGTCCGGTCTGATAACCCAGGGCACGCATGTGCTCAATACGGTCGCGCTCCTTTTCGGAGCGGGTAAGCTCGTGTCGCTTGATAGTGCCGTTTTCGTACTCATCAATGGGGCAGACGCCTACCAAGCCCGTTTGCGTATGCCCCTGCCACACCAGCTCATAGAGGTAATAGCTGCGTGCGGGATCGGCGAAGAGCGTATGGTCGGCAATGCGCTCGTGCAAGAGCTCCGCGGCGCGCGCGTACACCTCGGGCGCGTACATGTCCTGTTCGGGCGGGAATTGCGTCTCGGGACGGTCGATGTTCAAAAACGAGCGTGGGCGGTCGCGCACATATGCGGCAGCCTCCGCGCGGTCGAACACGTCGTAGGGGAGGGCGGCAACCTCGGCGGCAGCCTCGGGCACGGGTCGCGTGCAGGGGAAGGGCAAAACGTTCATAGTGCCCCTTTCATGTGGTGGGTGAAGCGGTTTTCCGCATCCTCATGATACCGTAGGCTCGCCCCAGGCCGCCTCGGTACATGTGCTGGCAATAAGGTCCTACTCAGATTCGGGCCTGGGCTCGGACTCGGGTGCAATTCGGGTTCGGGCACACATGTAGGCTCAGGCGCGGGTTCAAGCAAACGTCTGAAAGCCGCGCCCAAGCCCGAGCATGAGTTTGAGCGCAAGCGCCTACTTGATCACGCGCACGCGGTAGACGGCGGGAATCTCTTTGAGCGCCTCGATGGTGGAGCTTTCCAGGTGCTCGTCGGTGTCAAACATGGTGTAGGCGTTCTCACCGGCGCTCTCGTTGACCATGCGCTGCACGTTGGCGTTGTCTTTCGCGAGGATCGCCGTGATCTGGCCAATCATGTTGGGCACATTGGCGTGCAGGCAGGCGATACGGCTTGCGGCGCGCGCCTTGCCCATGGAGCAAGAAGGATAGTTCACCGAGTGTGCGATATTGCCGTTTTCCAGGTAATCTTTAAGCTCAGAGATAGCCATGTCGGCGCAATTGGCCTCAGCTTCGCTGGTGCCAGCGCCGGAGTGCGTAGTTACAAACGTATTGGGCATGAGCACGGTTTTGGACGTGGCGAAGTCGGTAGAGAACCATGAGAGCTGGCCTGTGTGCAGGGCATCGTTTACGGCGTCCTCGTCCACGATGGTTTCACGCGCAAAGTTTATAAGCACGGCGCCGGGATGGAGAAGCGCCAGCTGCTCGGTGCTGATCATGCCTATGGTGTCCGCCTTTGACGGCACATGGAGCGTGAGGTAGTCGCAGCCGCGGCACAGGTCTTCGAGTGTGCCCACGCGCCGCACATCGCGCGAGAGGTCCCAAGCATGTTCAACCGAGATGAAGGGGTCGTAACCATACACGTCCATGCCCAGCTGCACGCAGGCGTTTGCCACCTTGGAGCCCACGTTGCCCAGGCCGATGACGCCCACACGCTTGCCGCTGAGCTCTTGGCCCACGAAGGCCTTCTTCACCTTCTCTGCTTCAACCATGATGTTGGGGCGGTTTGCGTTGTCGCGCACCCACTCCATCGATTGCACAATGCCACGGCTGGAGAGGATCATCATGCAGATGACCATCTCCTTCACCGCGTTGGCGTTGGCGCCTGGCGAGTTAAACACCACCACGCCGCGCTTGGCGTATTCGTCCACCGGGATATTGTTCACTCCGGCACCGCAGCGCGCGATGGCGCGGATACCGCCGGGGAGGTCGTATCCGTGCAGGTCGGTTGAGCGCATGAGGATGGCGTCCGCATCGGCGGTATCCTCCACGAAGGTATAGCCGTCGCCAAAGTTGACGGTTCCGTCTTTGGTGATGTCATCAATGAGTTTGATCTTTCGCATGATTCGCTCCCTTCGGTGTTGTGTGTATGTCTCCCCGCTTCAGACAGTCCTGCGCAAGACGGAGATGCCACTGGCATCTCCTTTGCGTGCGGAACTCGCGGGGAGACATGCACACAACACCTGCGCAATCCTGTGACGTGATGGTAGCTGGAAAGGTTGAGGTGTGTAGAGCGCCGTATGGGCGATTTGGCTATATCGGCGCCCAACCTACCTTAGAGCTTGCAACGTGTTTTCAAAAGAACATTCCGCTGACGGGGTAGGGCGGTGGGTCTGGGGCGGGGGCGGAACATAGTCCCAGGCGCGCCCTAGTGCGATCGCTGGGTGCGTTCGAAGTCTTCCATGTAGGCTACAAGCGCCTCCACTGCTTCGAGGGTTACGGCGTTGTAGATGCTCGCGCGCATGCCGCCGGTGAGGCGGTGGGCCTTGACGCCCTCGATTCCGCGCTCGCGGGCGCCCTCAATGAAGGCGCGGTCGAGCTCGGGCGTGGCGCAGCGGAAGGTGACGTTGGCAATCGAGCGCGACGCGGGTTCCGCGGTGGGTGTGAAGACCTCGCTCTGGTCGAGCAGGTTGTAGAGCAGCGCGGCCTTTTGACGGTTGACGCGTTCCATAGCTTCAAGCCCGCCTTGCTCCTCAACCCAGCGGAACACCTTACCGCACACATAGATGCCAAAGGTGTTGGGCGTGTTCATCATCGAGCCAGCGTCGACTTGACGGCGGTAGCTCATGTAGCTCGGGCACGCTGCCAAAGCAGGCCCGTCGTCTACCAGGTCGTCGCGCACAATAATCACCGTAACACCCGCAATACCAGCGTTTTTCTGAGCGCCTGCATAGATGAGTCCGTAGCGCTCCACATCAAGCGGTGTGGAGAGAAAGCAGCTGGAGACGTCGGCAACGAGCGGTGTGGCTCCCGTGCGGGGCAGCTCGGAGAACATGGTGCCAAAGATGGTGTTGTTTTGGCAGATGTAGACGTAGTCGAGTCCTGCGGCCTTGGCTTCGATACCGGTGAGGTCGGGAATGCGGTCGAACCCGGCGTCTTCGCTCGTGGCGAGCACGTCTGCCTGGCCGTAGCGGCAGGCCTCCTGCCAGGCAAGTTTGGCAAAGTGTCCGCTCACTACATAGCCGGCGTGGCCGGTGCGCATGAGGTTGAGCGGGATGCCGGCAAATTGCAGTGTGGCTCCGCCCTGCAAAAAGAGGACCCGGTAGGAGCTGGGAATGCCAAGCAGCCGGCGCAGCGTGGCCTCGGCGTCTTCAATAACCTGCGCATACGCTGCTGAGCGATGACTCATCTCCATAATCGACATGCCGGTTCCCTGGTAGTCGAGGAGCTCATCTTGTATTTCGCGCAGTACGGGCAGCGGGAGCGCCGCCGGTCCGGCTGAGAAGGAGTAGACACGGGTCATGAAGCGTCCTTTCGGGCTTTGGGCCGCGCGTAGAGCAGCCCGGGGTCAAGAGCCTGTAGGTTACGTTATCATAGTAAAGCGAGCACTCGGCAAACACGGAAATCCGACTGTAACGCTCTGATTAACCATCGCGAAACACGTATCGCACGTTTTGCCACACGAAGGTAAGAAGGTTGCTATGGCGTGGTATGTCACATCAGACGCGCACGGGCATCTGCGGCCGCTGGATCGTGTGCTCGCGCGTATCTCGCCCGGGGCGGACGATACGGTTGTGGTGCTGGGCGATATGGTCGACCGTGGCCCTGATCCTCTGGGGGTCATCAAGTTGGTGCGCAGCCTGCCCAATGCACGCGTGCTCATGGGCAATCACG
Source organism: Candidatus Limicola stercorigallinarum (assembly GCA_018711625.1). Classification (GTDB taxonomy): domain Bacteria; phylum Actinomycetota; class Coriobacteriia; order Coriobacteriales; family Coriobacteriaceae; genus Limicola; species Limicola stercorigallinarum. Next base: position 18,798 of record DVID01000004.1, read on the forward strand.
AGCGCATGATGCTCGACGCGCTCCTCTCGGAGGGCGATTTGGAGCTTGATACCTGGGCTATGAATGGCGGATACACTACGGCGACGGGCCTTGATGCGCTGGAGAAAGAAGCGTTCTCAGAGCTTGTTGACTGGGTGGTTAACCTGCCGCTTTTCATGGTGGCCGAGACTGCGGAGCGCCCCTATATTTTGGTGCATGCAGGCATTGATGCCCTGGCGGCGCGCGGCTATTTGGCCACGGCGGGCGTTGCCTGCTCAGATGGCAGGGGTGCGGCAGATGCGAGCGTATCACAGCTGCTCGATATGCTAGCCTGTCAAGATCCTATGGACCTCCTCTGGATCCGCGGACAGTTTTGGGGTGAGCCCACCGGCCTTGTGGGAGCTGATGGGCGCGGGCCCGTAGTGATTGCGGGGCACACGCCCTCGGTGGCGCTAAGCATGTATGCAGGACAGGAAGGTGTGGGTGTCTCGCCCGAAGGCAAAGGTACGATCACGCCGCTTGGCGCATGCCCCGAGACAGGCTGGGTGGCCGACCGCATTGATATCGACTGCGCCGCGGCGGGAGGCAGCCGTACCGGCCGCATCGGTGTGATGCGCCTTGACGATGGTGCCACCTGGTACGAGGCGATCGAGCAAGACGAGTAAATGGGTTGGTTGGGGACGTGTTCGTTTCAACCCATTTCCTTGGCACATCCACGAGCTGCGTGCCCTACGAGAAGGGGTTGCGCTCCTTGGTGATGGCGCGACGCATGCGTGCGTATTCAAGGACCAACAGTACAAGCAAAAGCCCCATCGTGCCCAGATAACTCACCACGGCGCCGGTGAGTCCCAACAGGTTCACAAGCACGAGCGACAGCACAATCGATACTACAAACGACAGCATATAGAGCTTCATCACAGCCTGCTGGCGCCTGAGCACGGCAACAATGGCGTAGAGGAAGTCGATTGCTGCGGTGATGCCGCCTGCGATGATCATGAGGTGGGCGAGGAGCCCGAACTGCCCAAAGTCCACGCCGTACATAAAGCTCATAAGGGGCAGGCCAATCCACTCCATAAAGAGCGAGACCACAGCGGTGAGGCCCAAAATCACAGCCATAACAGCAGCGATAATCACATCGAAGCGGCGGCGCTTGCGCGGATTGGACCAAATGCTCGCCAGGCGCAGCAGTTGCGGCTTATACACAAAGCCAATGGCCAGCAAAATGCCCTGGGCGGGGAAGTAAAGCGCGTTGAAGTAGAGCTGGTTGTCGTAGGAAAGCGCGCCTTCCATTACAAACTTAGGAATGCTTTCGATGAGGTTGAACAAGAAGAGGGCCGCAAAAAGGGGAAAGCAATGGGTGAGCAGGTCGGTGACCTCGTCCACGTGCCAGCGGCCCGATTTCTCGGTCTCAAGCAGGGCAAGCGGGAGCGTGAGCAGGGCAAACGAGGCGACCGCAATCACCGCCATCGCAATGGACGCAAGCGCAAGGTTGCGTGTGATGAGCAGCATGAGCGAGAACGCAACCACCACAACCACCGAGCGTACGGCCTGAGAGATGCCGGCAAGGTAGAGCTTATCGGCCTGCTGTAGGCGCCCCTCGTACACGTCGGCAACACCATCGATGAGCTTGTATACGTAGACGCCCATGCAGATGGTGAACATATCGGGCTCATAGCCGCGCAGGGTGCAGTAGAGAAGTCCCATCCCAAAGGCGAGGATTCCCGTGATCCAGCGAGCAAGCTGGTAGGAACCAAAGGAATGCGTCTCGTCTATGTCCGAGACCTGATAATTGCGCACGCCGTAGTTTGCGGCGATCATGAGCAGCGTTCCCGTTACAAATGCCATAGAGAACATGCCTGCCTGCTCGGTGCCGGCAAGCTGCGTGGCAACAACGGTGAACACCGGGAAGGTCATGCCCCACAGGGCCGTGCCAACGGTGTTCCATACATAGTCGCGCCCCGTGCTGTGCGAGGCGTACTCGGCTTCCTGCTCGCTCAGCGAGCCGTGGTAGATGGCTTGGAGCAGGCGGGTCCACCATTGGTTTATCAGCCGGGCGACGAACGGCTCGCGGGCGGGGTGTCGGCGAGCGCGCCCGGTGCGCGGCTCGTGACCAGGGCGAACATCCACACGCTCGGCTCCATCGTTCTCTACCTGCTCGGCATGGCGAAAGGCGGGCCTGGCGTGTGTGGCACCGCGACGGGTGAGCGCGCGAACGATATCTTGCGGATTGCGTGCCATAGAGCCCCTGTCTTTGTGAGGAGGGGCGCGTGCGGGCACAACTCCCCCTCGGAATGGATGCCTGGCATTATACCCGCTGAGGCGCGCAGGCGCGTGTGCGGTGCCGTCTGCGACTAAGGAGCGTCGTTTCTCCGATAGAGGGGGTGCGCAGAGCAGTTGGTTGAGGTATATAGGGGAAGGTTGTACATGTGCCGCGCCGGTTTCTGTCGGCCGACAGATGGGTTCGCGCTTCATGGTCGGAGCGGCGAGGCACACGGCAGCGCATACGCGATGCCGTCTAGTAATGAAAGGTGACAGATATGATTGAAACCATATTGTTGGAATCGGGCATCGATTGCGACATCGATCGCGTGCATGTTGACTGGAGCCCTGCCAAGCTCATCGAGCATGCTATCTCGCACCACGAGGCCTATCTCACCTCCACTGGTTCCCTCTCGGTTTCTACGGGTGCTTTCACCGGTCGCTCGCCCGAGAACCGCTACATCGTTGACGCCGGCGAAGCCGATGCGAACGTCAACTGGGATAGTCCCACCAATAAGCCCATCGACGAGAAAACCTATAAGCGCGTGCGCAAGAACGTGACGCGTTACATGTCGCAGCGCCGCCACCTGTTTGTGGTGCGCGGTTTCGCGGGCGCCGACCGCCAGTATGCCCGCAAGGTCATGGTGGTGTGCGAGCGCGCCCACCAGGCGCTGTTCATCTCTCAGATGCTCGTGCGCCCCTCTGCTGACGAGCTTGAGGTATTTGGCCGCCCCGACATCATGGTGTTCGCGGCGCCCACTTACGTGTGCTCGCGTGACCGCGATGGCTTGGAGCCCGCGGCTGTCATCCTCGATATGGAGGGCAAGAAGATCGTTGTCGCCGGTACTGGCTACTGCGGCGAGATCAAGAAGGCCATCTTCACGATGATGAACTACCTGCTGCCCATCGAGGACGGCGTGCTCCCCATGCACTGCTCGGCCAACATGGATCCGCGCACCGGCAAGACCGCCATTCTCTTTGGTCTTTCGGGCACCGGCAAGACGACCCTCTCCGCCGACCCCGACCGCCTGCTCATCGGCGACGATGAGCACGGTTGGAGCCCCCGTGGCGTCTTCAACATCGAGGGCGGCTGCTACGCCAAGACCATCGACCTCACGCGCGAGCGCGAACCGGACATCTACGACGCCATCCGCTTCGGCAGCCTGTCCGAGAATGTGAAGCTCGACCGCAAGAGCCGCGCTCCCATCTACTCCGATAGCTCCATCACCGAGAACGGCCGCGCCGCCTATCCGCTGAGCCACATCCAGCGCGTGGTGGAGTCCGGCACGGGCGAGACCCCTTCGGTGGTGCTCTTCCTTACGGCCGACGCCTATGGCGTGCTCCCGCCCATCTCCAAGCTTGACCGCGCCCAGGCCATGTTCCAGTTCCTCACCGGCTACACCGCCAAGGTTGCTGGTACCGAGCTGGGCATCAAGGAGCCGCAGCCCACGTTCTCGGCGCTCTTTGGCGAGCCCTTCATGCCGCTCGATCACATGGTGTACGCCTACCTGCTGGGCGAGAAGATCACCCAGAACAATACACGCGTGTACCTGGTGAACACCGGCTGGACCGGCGGCCCCTATGGCGTTGGTCACCGCATTGCGCTCTACCACACGCGCGCGCTCGTGAAGGCCGCCATGAACGGCGAGCTCGATGTGGCGGGCTATCGTCATGACGACGTGTTCAACGTAGACGTTCCGCTCGATTGCCCGGGCGTGCCGTCTAAGATCCTGAACCCGCGTGACACCTGGGAAGATGGCGAGGCTTACGACAAGGCTGCCGCCGAGCTGGTAAAGAAGTTCAAGGACAACTTCGACAAGCGCTATCCGGGTGCCGACCTTAACAGCATGACGCGCCCGCGCACCCGCTAAGGATTGCGGAGGCATTACGTTCGCAAACGGTGGGTCGCTCGGCGGCCCACCGTTTTTTGAAGCGCCGGCTGGGTGAAGGATGTTTGGCCAGCGGGGTTCGGCACGCATGCAGCTCTGTGCTCCTGATGCTGCTCGGGGCTGGCCGCGGTTGTTTCTTGACCCCTGCTAGCAGGAGAATTACCATAAACGTGCCTCCTTCCCCGGATGGAGGCCTTGTGCGCGCTTGCGTGCCAGCACCGTAGGGCTGAGAAGGTGGCTGGTATGAAGCGCGTTTTTTTATAGAGCTTGAGCGAGAGTTTGAGCGCGAACGCTCCAACGGAAAGGATGCGAACGATGAAGCAGTTCATCACCGAGGATTCGTTTTGGAACTTGTTTCCCCAGGCGGTCATTGGTGTGGTGGTGGCCGAGGGCATGAAGCCTGCCTCCGAGGTGCCCCAGGAGGACGCGGATGAGATAGCGCGTCTGCTCGACCGCGCCAACGTGCTCGCCGAGCGTCACCTCACGAGCGACACCATCTCGGAGAACGCACCGGTAAAGGCCTGGCGCGATGCGTACCGCGCGTTCAAAACCAAGAAGGGTGCCCGCTGCTCCATCGAGAACCTGCTCAAGCGCGTTCTTAAGGGCAAGCCCGTGGGCAGCATCACGCCGGCGGTGGATATCTACAACGCCATCTCGCTCAAGTATGCGCTGCCTGTGGGCGGGGAGGATATCGATGCGTTTGAGGGCAATCTGCGTCTGGGACTGACCGAAGGTGGCGACGCGTTCCTGCCCCTGGGTGAGAACGAGTCCGACGATCCCACGCTGCCGGGCGAGCTTTGCTACCGCGACGATGCCGGTGCCGTGTGCCGCTGCTGGAACTGGCGCGACGGCGTTCGTACGGCGCTCACGGATGATTCCACAAACGCCTTCTTGATTATTGAGTGTGTTGAGCCGGAGCGTGCAGCAGATTGCGAGGCTGCCATCAACGAGCTCGCTGAGCTGGTGGAGCGCTACCTGGGCGCCACCATCCGCACCAAGGCGCTCATCACATCTGAGCAGCGCTCGGTTGCTATTGCCGACTAGTACGGCACGAGGCACCAGTGCTATAGGGAAGGCGGCGACGGATGAGGGCTCCCGTCGCCGCCTTTGTGGTAAAAGTCGCGCTTATGCAGAGTGAGGCTGCTCGGTGGCGCGTACGTGCTCGGCAAACCCGTGATAGGTCCAATCTTGCTCATCGCCGGGGAGCAGCCCCTCTGAGGAGACATCGCGGAAGAAGCAGGTGGGAATCTCGTGCTGCTTCAGGCATTTTGCGATGCAAGGCGTGCAACCGGCATTGTGATTGACGGGGTTGTTGGGGCAGGCATGGTCTGTGCAGGTGCAAAACGGTACGTTTGCCATGGTCATCCTTTCTGCATGAGGCAATCTGGGTAGGATAGGGCGCGGGCGACTATTCGATCCCGGCGGGCCAGCGGCAGCGCGTGAGGTCAACATGGGTGTTGTCGCGAAAGATAACGCCCTCATCGAGGAGCAGGGCGCGTTGAACCTCGGGGCCGCCAAACGCAAAACCGGTGCAGGTTGATCCATCGGCAAAGACAACACGATGACAGGGGATAATGCCAGGGCGGGGGTTGCTGTGCAGGGCAAATCCTACATAGCGCGCTTTGCGCGGTTCTCCCACCAGCCGGGCAATCTGACCATAGGTGGCAACCATTCCACAGGGTATTTGTTGCACGGTGTCATACACGCGTTCAAAAAAGCCATCGGAACCCATGACGCCCTCCTCACCAAGCGGCTTGCTTCTCCATTGTAGATGGGTCGGATGGGGACGGGTTCAAAATGACCCATTTTCGTTTTGCCCCATCCATCCCGCCAATGGGGCAAAACGAACACGTCCCCATTTGACCCAAGTAAGTTAAGGGTAACTTGTGGAGGAGTGATGAAGTTCACCTATGTTGACTTCATTAATCAACAAGTTTCGTATAGTTAACTCAGCAACGGACGAAAGCGCAGGCGATGAAAAAGCTTCGTTCTTGTAGACAGATTGCATCCCTCCCCTCTGTGCAGTCGTCGATGAACATGTGAGCAGGCCGTCGGATTTCCGGCGGCCTGCTCGTTGTTTCAGGTTAAGGGAGGGGAGGGTCCTGTCACCCCGGTGATGCGTCTCTAGCTTAGGCGCTTACTGGTGCTCGGGTTCAATCACGCGCTCGAGAAGTTCGGCAAAGGCACCGTCGTGCGCGGGCGTGTCAAGCACCAGGTCGCAGTAGGGGCGGGTGTCGTCGGTGACGTTAGCAACGCCCACGCCAAGACCCGCTGCCTCAATCATGGCAAGGTCGTTGGCAGAGTCGCCCACGCCAATGGTCTCAGCAATAGAAATGCCCAAGAGCTCTGCAAGGTGTGCAAGACCCGTACCTTTGTTTACACCAGCCGGAACAAACTCCGCGTAGCGCTTCGAGGAGTAGGTGATGTCTACCAACGAAGGATCAAGCAAGGAGCGCATTTCGGCCCCCAGGCGCTTCACGGCATCAAAGTCGCTATTCATGTAGAGGATCTTCACCAGGTCCTCGTCGCCCACAAAGTCAAGTGAGGTGCAATCGTCGCTCAGCGGGATAACACCCGTGATGGTCTTGACGTACGCAACCTCTTCGGGCGGCAGGAACTGCGTGAAAATCTTGCCGCTTGGCGTGTAGATGTGCATGGCGAGGTGGTGCTCAACGCCATAGCGGTAAAGAAACTCAATAGCTTCGCGATTAATGGTGGTGCTTAGGATAGGTGTAGGATCACCGTAGCGATTGATGAAGCCGCCGTTGTACGAGATAACGTACGAATCCTGCAGGAGCTCCTGGTCTATGTCGACGAAGTTTGCCATGATGGACTGGTAGGGCCGTCCCGAGCTAGGCACAAAGAGCACACCCAGCTCGCGCATGCGGCGGAGCGCGTTGAGGTTTGCCGCGGGGATACGGTGATGACCATCCAGGAAGGTCTCGTCCATGTCGCTGGCAACAAGTTTGTACATGCGGCTCCTTTCAAGAGAACAGAAGTGGCCTTGGGACAGGTGCTCGCGGCATAGTCAAACGCTCCGCCATTGGCACGTGCCCCCGAGGCACGTGCCCCCGATGGCAGGTGAGTGGCTCTTGTGGCTCTAGTACACCATGCCCATTGCCTCGCGCACCTCTTCCAGGGTGGCGGCGGCAATCTGGCGCGCCTTCGCATTGCCCTCGGCAAGCACGTCCTTCACATATGTAAGGTCGTTCTCATACGTGTGACGACGCTCGCGGATGGGTGCGAAATAGGAGTTCACAGCCTCGGTAACGTATGCCTTGAGGGCGCCCGAGCCGCCCATACCAATCTCCTCGGCAATCTCGGCCTCGGAGCGTCCGGTGCAGATGGCAGCGGTTGAAAGCAGACCCGAGACGCCCGGACGATGCTCGGGGTTAAAGGTGATCATGCGCTCAGAGTCGGTCTGCGACTTCTTGATGCGCTTGGCAGTCTCCTCGGCGGTCATCGAGATGGAGATGGCGTTGCCATAGCTCTTGCTCATCTTGCGCCCGTCGAGGCCGGGCAGCAGCGGCGTGTCGGAAAGCAGCGCATCGACCTCGGGAAACACCTTGCCATAGCGGTTGTTAAAGCGGCGCGCGATAAGGCGCGTGAGCTCGATGTGGGGGAGCTGGTCGCGGCCCACGGGCACGATGTTGCCTTTGCAGAACAAGATGTCGCACGCCTGATGCACCGGGTAGGTGAGCAGAAGACCCGTGAGCTCGTGGCCGGAGGCCTCCATCTCGGCCTTCACCGTGGGGTTGCGCTGGAGCTCCGCCTCAGACACAAGGGAGAGGAAGGGGAGCATCAGCTGGTTTGCCTCGGGTACGGCGGAGTGCGCGTAGATCATGGTCTTCGCGGGATCGATGCCACAGGCAAGGTAGTCCATGACCATGTTATAGACGTTGTCCTGGATGTGCTCGGTGGTGTCGCGGTCGGTGATCACCTGGTAGTCGGCAATGAGCACATTCGTGTGGACGCCCTGGTTCTGCAGCTCAACGCGGCCCTTGAGCGTGCCAAAGTAATGGCCCAGATGCAGGCGTCCGGTGGGGCGGTCGCCCGTGAGCATCACGTAATTCTCAGGATGCTCGGCAAGGTCGGCGTGAATCTGGTTGCTGCGCTTCACGGCAGTTTCGTAGCTGCGCTCGTTGGGCATGGGTTCTCCTTTGCTATGCTGCGGCGGCAGGGCCGCATCGGGTGAATAAAGAGCATTACGCCTTGTCATCGTGTGAGCCAGGCGTTTTAAAGTGACGCGGTTTATGGGGAAGATGCCGCTGCTCGCGACGTTCGCGGTCTTCCTCTATAGCCTCAAAGAAGGCCGTGTCATCGGGCGAGACAATCTCATCCTGGTGCGTCTTGGGGTTGTAGTGGTGGCGAAGCACTGGCTCAAACAAGTGGAGGCGCATGGCGAAGGCCGCGGAGCACACAAGCAGCAGCACAAAGACTACAATGCGCAGCTCAACGCCCACCTGGTTGATGGTTGCCGCGCCAATTGAGAGCAGGATGCACCACGCGTAGATAAGCAGAACCGCCTGGCGCTGGTCATAGCCTTCCTGGATGAGGCGGTGGTGGATGTGCCCCTTATCCGCCTGGCCGATGCTCACGTGTGCACGCGTGCGGCGCACAATGGCCGAGAGCGTGTCGATGATGGGCACGCCTGCCACAATGAGCGGGATGAGGAGCGAGGTGAGGGCGGCGGTACGGCTTACCAAGAGAAGCGAGATGGTGCCGAGGGTAAACCCAAGCAAGAGCGAGCCCGAGTCGCCCAAAAAGATCGATGCCGGGTGGAAGTTGTAGCGCAAAAAGGCAAGGCATGCGCCAAAGAGCGCAATGGAAAGCGCTGCCGCATCTCCGCGTCCAGACAGGATGGCAAAGCTGAACATCGTAACCCCCGCGATGGCCGAGATGCCCGTGGCAAGGCCATCGAGGCCGTCGATGAGGTTGATGATGTTGGTGAAGGCCACCAGATAGATAACGGTGATGGGATAGGCAAGCCAGCCAAGTTGCAGGTATTCGCCCGAGACAAAGGGATGGGCGATGCTGCCGATGGTGAGGCCGCCTGCCGCCGCGATGCCTGCGGCAACAAGCTGCCCGGCAAGCTTGACGCGCGGTGAGAGCGAGATGATATCGTCGGCCGCGCCGGTGGCAACCACCACCAAAAACGAGAGGGCAAGCAGGTAGTAGTTGAGCGTTAGGCTGGGGTGCGGCACAAGCGCCGAAGGCCAACCCCAAAACCAGGTGCCCAAAATCTGAACAGCGCAGGCCACAATGATGCCGGCAAAGACCGCCAGGCCGCCCATGCGGGGGATGGGCGTGGTGTTGATGCGGCGCTTTGAGGGATAGTCGACGGCATCAACTTTAAGGGCGAGCCGTTTAACAGGGGGAACCAAAAGCAGGGTGGTCACAAACGCAGCAGCCGCGATACATATGTAGGGAAGGAGTGTTTCCATGCCGATATGACCGCCATCTGGATGCTAGACCAATAGAACAGGCACGCCACGCGTTGCCGCGCCCTATGATACCTAAGTTGGTCGTTCGCATGTCTCGGCAGGTCGAACATCACGACGATAGCAGAACAAACGCGTGCATGTCCCCGTTTAGGCCCATGACATGCCAAAACGACGAAATGCACGCGTTCAGCGCCATCATGCGTCAGTGTTTGTGATAAGTCAAGACTGGTATTCGTATGCGGTCGCTTTATGATGAAGTTGTTCCGCCCCCTGCGGAGCAACTGGGTGAACCGTCGCGTTTTTCTAGGGAGCCCACACAGTCGTAGTGAGTACAGGTATCCTTCGTTGTTAAGGACGCTGGAAAGCACGATGAGGGCACCCACCTTGTAGAGGTGGGTTCATTTACGTGAAGCAGGGGGCGGTTTTTGCTGCCGCGATAGCGCAGCGTTTGTGGTTCATGCCGCGCTTCAAGCAGTGGCGCTATCTTCTCGTTTCTTCCGCCCTGATGGGTGTTTTGCTACACGGTGCTGCGAACGGCAGTATCGTGGAAGCAGAACGTATCGGGCCGGTGGCGCGAACAGGTGTATTCAAACATAAATTTGCACCTGCACGATGTGAGTCAGCCCGATCTGGACTGGACTAACCCCGAGGTGCGCGAGCAGCTGGCACAGGTGGTGCGTTTTTGGAAAGATCGCGGGGTGGAGGGATTCCGCTTTGACGTGGTGAACCTCATCTCCAAGCCCGACGTGCTGGTGGACGCGCCGGATGGGTCGGGGCGTCGCATCGTGGCGGACGGGCCCACTGCGTTTACGCTGTGAGCTCACGAACGCGCGGCGCTGCGCGACCGGTACGACGGGGCGACGGCCTTCGAGAGGCATGGCCCCGTGCGGACGGATTCGTCCCCGGCGCTTCTTACTCCCAAACACCGTCTCTTGTGCGTGCTATACTGGGGCGCGTAAACGGGGAGCTGGGGGAGCCCGGCTGAGAGGAAGCCCGCGCCAAAGTGGTGCACCGCTTCGACCCATGAACCTGATCCGGATAATGCCGGCGTAGGGACCGCGTGGCGCGCTGCAGCGATGCCCCTACGAGTTGAGGGGCGTCATGCCCCGGAAGGGAGCAGTAATGGAAGCAAGCGTCGCGATTCAGGTGTTGCCGCAAAACGTTGGCGGCGACGAAGAGGTCTGCCGCATTGTCGACGAGGCCATCGCCTACATCCAATCCGAATTTCCCGATGCTTATGTGGGGCCCTTTGAGACCGCCATCGAGGGCGAGTACGATCACTGCATGAAGGTGCTTGCCGAGGTGAACCGCATCGTCATCAAGGCGGGTGCCAACAAGGTTGCCTGCTATGCGAAGATCTTCTTCGCGCCTGAGCTTGGCCTGCTCACAACGGAGCAGAAGGTCGGAAAGTACCATGCCGAAGAAGCCTAACGACCGCGCGAACGCCTCGACGTCCATCTCGGAGTGCCTTGCCCGCTTTGCGGCGCCCATCGCTGTGGTGGCGATCATCGTCATATGGCAGCTGGTATGCACGTTTGGCCTGGTGCCCGCCTTCTTGCTTCCGAGCCCCGTTGCGGTGGTTCAGGCGCTCGTGGGCGACTGGCAGCTGCTGGCAGGCCATGCCGTGACCTCGCTTGCCGAGGCGGCGCTTGGCCTTACGGCCGGCATCGCTCTGGGTTTTGTTGCAGCGGTTGCCATGGACCGCTTCAAGCTGGTGTATCGGGCGTTTTATCCGCTCGTGGTGCTCACGCAGACCATCCCCACGGTTGCCATCGCTCCGCTTTTGGTGCTGTGGATGGGGTACGGCATGCTGCCCAAAGTGGTGCTCATCGTTATTGCCACGTTCTTTCCCATCACGGTGGGTTTGCTCGATGGTTTCCGTTCCGTAGACCCAGATGTCATCGACCTCATGCGTTCTATGGGTGCCAGCCGCTCGCAGATCATGCGTCATGCCAAGCTGCCCGCGTCGCTCTCGTACTTCTTCTCGGGCCTGAAGATCTCGGCTGCCTATGCCATTGTGGGCGCCGTCATCGCCGAGTGGCTCGGTGGCTTCTCGGGCCTGGGCGTGTATATGACGCGCGTGCGTAGCGCCTATGCGTTTGACAAGATGTTCGCCGTCATTTTGCTTATCTCGGCGCTCTCGCTCGTGCTTATGCGCGTGGTGGAGCTTGTCCGCCGTGCCGTCATGCCGTGGGAGCGTGCCGGCCGGTAGCGTGTGCGGCTCTCGCCAGGCCGCGTGCCGTGCGGCGCACGGCCCGGTAAGCTCACGCGCCATTGTGTTGTTTCATGCGCCGCGCATTGTGCGGTGTCGTTTCAAGGAGGATTACCATGCAACAGGTACATCATCGTTTGTCGTATCCGTTCTCGCGCCGTGCCTTCATCGCCGGCGGCCTTTCTGCCCTTGGCCTCGCTGGTGCCACCGCGCTCACGGGCTGCGGCAATCAGGCCAGCACGGCTACGGGTTCTGGCTCGTCCACCGCGGAGAAGAGCGGTCTTACCAAGGTGACCTTCGCCCTCGACTGGACACCCAACACCAACCACACGGGTGTGTACGTGGCCGCTGCACGTGGCTACTACGAGGACGCTGGCCTCTCGGTTGAGATTGTGCAGGCTCCCGAGAACGGCGCCGATGCGCTTGTTGCCGGTGGCGACGCCCAGTTTGGCGTGTCCTTCCAGGACACCATGGCCACCTATGTTTCGAGCGACAGCCCCCTTCCGGTGAGCGCACTTGCGGCCATCATCCAGCACAACACCTCGGGCATCATCAGCCGCAAGGAGAAGGGCATCACGAGCCCCGCAGGCATGATGGACCATACCTACGCCACGTGGGATATGCCCATTGAGCAGGGCGTGATCCAGCGCTGCGTGGAGGCCGACGGTGGCGACTTCTCGCGCGTTCAGATGGTGCCTTCCACGGTTACCGACGAGGTGACGGCCCTTTCGACCGACCAGGTGGATACCATCTGGATCTACTGGGCGTGGGCAGGCGTGAAGTGCGAGCTCGCCGGCCTTGACACCAATTACTTCGCCTTTGCCGACATCGACCCGGTCTTTGATTTCTACACGCCGGTCATCATTGGTAACGACGACTTCATTGCCTCCAACCCCGATACGGTGCAGGCGTTTATGGACGCCACGCGCAAAGGCTATGAGGACGCCATTGCCGACCCCGATGGCGCTGCCGAGGACCTGCTGAAGAGCGCGCCCGAGCTTGACCGCGAGCTGGTCATTGCCAGCCAGGAGTATCTGGCCGATCAGTACCAGGCCGACGCCGAGAGCTGGGGCGTTATTGACCAGGATCGCTGGGACGCCTTCTTTGGTTGGGTGGGCGACCAGGGCTTTGCTCCCCAGATTGAGCCGGGCGCAGGCCTGAACACGAAGTTTATCTAAGAAGACAGAAACTGATTACAGACGCGTACCGACCGTGTCCTTCGGATGTCTTCTTTCCGTGTCGCGATGACCGCCCGGCCCGCGCCCGGGGCCGTGGCGCGGGCGGTCATATCGCCCCAGGCTGAATCCGGTTGGTTGCCGCTGCAATTATTCACGCCGTTGGTCAAAAAGGTCGTCGAGTGTGTACTCTGGCGGGGCCCCGCGGTCCCAGGCAACGTCAGATCCCGCCTAAAGAGGTCCGAAAATGGCCTTCCGGTGCCTCTGAGCGCGGCCGGCGGCGCCGGAAGAGGCCCCGTCGGGCGGAGAAAGTACACACTCGGCGACCTTTTTGACCACGGCAGAGAAAAATTACGACCCATCATCCGACAGGTCGGGCGCGCTTGCTATGGCGTTGCCAGGCCTGTGGGCGGGTGTTGAGATGAGGAGGAAAGGGGAGCGCATGGCGCTGCTTGAAGTGGACAACGTGAGCGTGAGCTTTGACGCGGTGAAGGTGCTCGACCAGGTGAGCCTGAAGGTTGAGCGCGGTGCCATCGCGTGCTTGCTGGGGCCTTCCGGCTGCGGTAAAACCACGCTCTTCCATGTGGTGGCAGGGCTTTCGCTCCCTACTGTCGGCAGGGTGCTTCTCGATGGCCGCGATATCACAGGTGTTCCAGGTCAGCTTGCCTACATGCTCCAAAAAGACCTGCTGCTGCCAGAGAAAACCATCGTGGACAACGTGAGCCTGCCCCTTGTGTTGCGCGGCGTGCCTGCCGCGAAAGCGCGCGAGCAGGCACTTGAGCTCTTCGATACCTTTGGGCTGTCTGGTACGGAGCATCGCTGGCCCGCTGAGCTCTCAGGCGGTATGCGGCAGCGCGCGGCGCTCTTGCGCAGCTACCTCTTCTCGCAGGAGTTCATGCTGCTTGACGAACCGTTCTCGGCGCTTGATGCCTTCACCAAGGCCGACCTTCACGCGTGGTTCCTCGATGTTGCCGACCGCTTTGACACCACCGCGCTTGTGGTGACGCACGACATTGACGAGGCCATCGAGCTTGCGGACGAGATTTTTGTGATGCGTGGCGCCCCGCAGGCGGGGGAGCCCACGCGCATTGTGGGCAGTGAGCGCATTGTGTGCCCGCGGAGTGAGCGCGCTACCTTCTCTCTTACTGAGGAGTTTTTGGAGCACAAGCGCCGCGTGCTTGCTCTGCTGGGCTAAGCGCGGACGGCAAGCCGGTGATGCGCTGCGGTGCGCTGCAAAGAGACGTTTTTGGTTAGGTTGCAGATTGGCCGTTGACATCGCACAACTGCTTGGTATCATATTTCCCTGCTTGGGGACGTAGCTCAGCTGGGAGAGCGCTGCCGTCGCATGGCAGAGGCCGAGGGTTCGATTCCCTTCGTCTCCACCACAAGCTTTTGAGGCCCCGCTTCGGCGGGGCTTTTTTGTAGGTATTGGCGCTTGGGGAGGTGCGAACGGTGCTTATTGAGCGTGCCTGTGCAAATGACCTTCCCGCTGTTGAGGCACTCTATGCCGAGGCGATTGACGCCATGCGCAACACACCGTTTGACATCTGGTGGGAGATGGGGATGCACCCCACTGCCGATGGTCTTGCGCGCGCCCAGGAAGCGGGCAATCTGTTTGTTGCGCGCGATGGCGCGCGGATGCTCGGGGCCTTTGTGCTCGATGCGCGCGAGGGTGCTGATTACGCGCGCATTCCCTGGCGGGTTGATGCCGCGCCTGGCGCGGTAGCTGCGCTGCATCTTTTGGCTGTGGCGCCCGCCGCGCGTGGCCAGGGCGTTGCCCGTGCGCTCGTGACGGCGGCGGCTGAGGAGGCTCGGCATCGCGGGGCCGAGGCCCTTCGCCTGGACGTCTTTAGCAACAACACCCCCGCCCGTGCGCTCTATCAGACGCTGGGCTTTGCCGATATCTGCGAGACGGATATTCACGTGGGCGGAGGTCTTGTGCATGCCTCGCACCTTATGGAGCTCGACCTCAGGGGAGATGTAGCCCATGCCTGAGCGCTTGCTCGACGCGACAACTTTGGGCGCGTGTGAACTTTGCCCCCGCGCCTGCGGCGTGAACCGCCTGGAGGGCGCGGTGGGCGCCTGCGGTTCCACCGATCGCTTGCGTCTTGCCCGGGCTGCTCTGCATTTTTGGGAGGAGCCGCCCATTTCGGGCGAGGCGGGTTCGGGCACGATCTTTTTTAGCGGCTGCCCACTCAAGTGCGTGTACTGCCAAAACCATGAGATATCGACGGGCAACTTTGGCCTAGAGGTTCCTCCCGAGCGCCTGGTGGAGATTATGCTGGAGCTTGAGGACCAGGGTGCGCTCAACATCAACCTCGTGACGGCTACCCACTACGCGCACCTGTTGCCCGCGGCGCTTGCCGAGGCGCGCCGGCGCGGGCTTTCGCTCCCTGTGGTGTACAACACGAGCGGCTACGAGCGGGTCCAGGCGGTACGCGAGCTGGGTGACCTCGTTGACATCTGGCTTACCGACTTTAAGTATGCCGATGCTGCCCTGGGCGCACGGCTCTCGCACGTTGCCGATTATCCGGTGGTGGCTGCCGCTGCATTGGCTCAGATGGTGGCAGAGCTTGAACGGCGAGGTGGCCCGTCTGAGCGCGCCGATGGCACATGGCTGCGCGGTATCATCGTGCGCCATCTGGTGCTCCCGGGGCATGCGGATGATTCGTGCCGGGTGCTCGACCTCATTTGGAATACCGTGGGCGATGTGCCCATCTCGGTCATGAACCAGTACACCCCCAACGCCGCCATGCGCGCCGCAGGCGGCGAGCTTGCCCGCGCCGTGACGGATGAGGAGTATGAGCGCGTGCTCGACCATGCGGACGACCTGGGCTTCTCGCAGATGTTTTGGCAGGAGGGTGGCGCTGTGGACGAGAGCTTCACCCCACCGTTTGACACCACGGGCGTCTTGTCCCGCCCGCGCAACAACTAACCTCCCTCGATAGCCTCATTGTTATCAAGTGAGCAACATGGGCACGGTGCGTTTGAGCCCAGGCCACAACGGATATACTTTTTCTCATATGGCATTACAACCCGCATCGTGCGATGCGATGGGCGAGAAGAGGTTATGGCATGTCCGAGCAAGATGCCCAGCCCTTAACGGATGACGAGCGCGCCGAGCTGGAAGCGCTGCGCGCCGAGAAAGCGCGTCGTGAGCGTGCCGAGCTCGAGGCGCTTCGTGTTGAGCATAAGAACGCCGAGGCCCCGCAGGCGCATAAGCCGCAGGCGGCTCCAACGGCTGCCCCTGCTCAGGAGGCTCCCGCACGGGCTGCCGCACCGGCCCCCGCGCCTGAAGCGCCCGCGTCCAAGGCCAAACCGGCTGCGGCTTCTGACGCCCCGGTCTCCGCTGATGCCCGGCACGAGCGCACCCTTCACGAGCGCATGGTTGTCTCGGAGGGGAAGGACGCCGACGGCGTTCCCACCATGCCGCCCGCCCAGAAGCTCATCATCTTCATCGCACTCATTGCCGTTGTGGTCATTGTGGCGTACTACATGCTCAATAGGTAGCTTCTGCCAGGCCCGTATGAGGCCCCAAGTATGGAGTCGCTCGGCTCCTCTGCCATCTCGGCGCAACTCTTTGGAAGGATGATTTCCATGGCACTGACCGATCCCACGCGTCCCACCGACGTCGCGCTGCTAACCGACCTTTACGAACTCACCATGGCGCAAGGCCTGTGGGAGAGCGGTAAGCTCGACGAGGAGGACTGCTTCACGGCGTTTTATCGCGACCACCCCTTTGGGAGCGCCTATGCCGTGATGTGCGGCACCGCCGAGCTGGCCGAGCTGGTAGAGAACCTCCGCTTTGAAGATGAGGACATCGACTACCTGGCGTCGCTTGAGGCGCCTGCTGGCGGCAAGCTCTTCAAGCCGGGCTTCCTTGAGTATCTGCGCTCCTTTGAGATGCATGTGGACATTGACGCGGTGCCCGAGGGCGAGCTGGTGTTTCCGCGCGAGCCCATGGTGCGTGTGAAGGGCCGTGCGCTTGAGTGCCAGATGCTCGAGACGGCGTTGCTCAACACCATCAACTTCGAAACGCTTGTGGCCACCAAGACCGCGCGTGTGGTGCAGGCGGCGGCAGGCCGCCCGGTGGCAGAGTTTGGCCTGCGCCGTGCCCAGGGCCCCGATGGCGGCATGGCGGTTGCCCGCGCAAGCTACATCGCAGGCTGCTCGTCCACCTCAAACGTGCTTGCGGGCCGAAAATACGGCATTCCGGTGTTTGGCACCCACGCGCACAGCTGGGTTATGAGCTTTGATACGGAGCTCGAGGCCTTCCGTGCGTTTGCCCACACAAGCCCCAACAACTGCACGCTGCTCATTGACACCTACGACGTGCGCGAGGGTGTGGAGAATGCCATCACCGTTGCGCGCGAGATGGAGGCGCGTGGCGAGCGCCTCTCGGCCATCCGTATCGACTCGGGCGACCTTGCCAAGCTCTCCAAGTATGTGCGTAGCCGCTTTGACGACGAAGGTCTGCCGTATGTGAAGATCTCGGTCTCGAACGACCTGGACGAGTACACCATCCAGTCGCTGCTGGATCAGGGTGCGCCCATCGACTCCTTTGGCGTGGGCACCAAGCTCGCCACCTGCTACGACCAGCCTGCACTGGGCGGCGTGTACAAGCTGTGCGCCCGCCGCGAGGCCGGCGAGAGCACCTGGGAACCGGTGATGAAGCTCTCTGAACAGCCGTACAAGCGCACGATCCCCGGTGTGCAGCAGGTGCGCCGCTACTTTGACGAGGCGGGAAGCCCCGTGTGCGACATGATTCTGGACGAGACGTATTGCGAGGGCACGGGTGAGGACCGCGCGACCACGCTTGTGGCGGTGAACGATGCCGCGTTGGTAACGAGCGTTGCCGGCATGCCGTACCGCGAGCTCCTGGAGCCGGTGGTGCGCGGCGGCCGCGCCGTGGCCCCGCGTGAGCCGCTTGAGGCGGCGCGCGAGCGCTGCGCCCAGGCGCTCTCTGCGCTCGATCCCGAGTACAAGCGCTTCCTCTTCCCGCAGACCTACGTGGTGGGTATGGAGAGCGGTCTTGCACGCGTCCGCGACGAGCTTGTACGCGAGCGCTTGGCTGCCACCGGTGCGACCATGCCCTGGAAGGCCCCGCGGCATCACTAGGTTATGGTTCAAGAGCGAAGCAAAACAATTTTGATAGTGAGGCGAGTACTTGCCGCAATTTGTCTTACGCTCTGGGTTTTCACGCCATACATCCTCATCTCGTATGTTGAGGGCTTGGGGTGGTCGTCACTCTACGCGCTTGTTGGAGTGGGAATCGCCGTGGCAACTAGTGCTGTTTTGGTAGCCAAGAGCTTTATGCCGGCCTCCCGTCGGCACGATGCAGACGAGCCCGCCTCGTGCATCGCCATTGCGTTGACACTGGCGGGAGTTCTAGCATCGCTACTTGTATGCGTCCCCGAGTGGATGCTCGCTGCGCAGTACCTGATTGAGGGGTCCGCCATCATGACGGGCTCCTCGATAGTGGGCACCTTGTACGAAGTTGCGCTTCAATGGGAGCCAGCCCTAGTGCTGCTGGGGTCTGCATGCACAACGGCCGGTCTGCTTTTGGTGGAGGCGCCAGATGGCGCGCTTGATACGTCGCGTGACCACCAAGAGGGGATGAGTGGATCAGACAGCGTTACGGGCGTTCTGAAGACTCGCATTTTGACTGGTGACGGTGCCTCCACTACGTTTGCTCTTGTCCAGAACCTTGCGTTCTATGGTTGCTGTGCGCTTGTGTGCGTTATGTCGCGTATGGTCTGGCTTGCTGCAGATGGAACTTTGCAGGGTGGGACCGGCCATCTTGCTATGGTCGCTGCAGCTCTTGTGCTACTTGCGGTAGCGCTCATCGCGGGGCGCCCGAAGCATATCAATGTATCTCTCGCTTGTGCTTGGGCATCGTTTGGACTTTGCTCATGGAGCGCGCTTTCACGCGTGACGCCTGTGGGAGAGCTTGCCGAGCTTCTGCTGCTTCCGACGCTCCTGTTTGGTGGCGTGTGTGTTCTCATTATGCTGCTAGGTCGGCGCAAGAAAAAGCCTGGTGTGCGCGCCGATGCGGAAGGGCCTGAAGGTTCGTGTGAGGGCGGAGTCCCTACTGCTTCTGATTGCAGTGCCAGTGTCAGCGACACTCACCCTCACGTTCCGTTACCTGTTCAACAGGTATGGCAGCGCTATGCGCAGAGATTCGACTTGGCGCCCCGCGAGTTTGAGATTGGTGCGCTCATCGTTCAGGGCGCGACGTCCCGCGAGGTGGGCGAGAAGCTGAATATCAAGCCGTCAACAGTTCGTGCCACCATGCAGCGCGTCTATAAGAAGTGTGGCGTTGCCAATCGCGATGCTCTGCTAGAAGCTATTGGTATTGATGGGCCTCAGGGGGATTTCGATATATCGCCTGAGCCCGATGCTTTCGGTGGTCGTATCCAGGAGTCCGTCAAGGCCTCGGGTGAAGTGGGCAGCTGGCTCTACCGCACGTCTCGTGTGGGTGTTTCGCCACTTACCAGCATTTCCCGGGGAGTCTCCATCGAGCTTGTACTCGTGGTGGCAATCTCCTGCCTCCTACTTTGGCCGTGGTCCCTTGTCGCCCCGTGCTGGGGTTTAGGTTTTGAGATTCCACTTGGTTTTGGACTGGGCCTCGTACTGTTCGGGCTTGTTGCCGCCGCATTCGCTATACACGATGTTCCCTCCACTCTCTGCAATTCGCGTTGGTCCCTCTGGGCGACGCGCAGTGCATGGATAATCACTGCGGCTGGATTCTTTACTACGTCTTGGGGCACCGTGCGCGTCCCTGCGGAGGGTGCACATGTTGGCGACTCGCTTGCTCTGCTGAGTTGGATGGCGGTCTTTGCCATGGCGACAGCCATGAATCTGGCGCGACTTTTGCGCGGCGCTTCGGTTCATGGCGCGTTGGATGTTCCGTCGCGTGGAGTCGGATTTGTTTGTTCAGCTGTTTTCATTAGCTTCTTGCTCGGTTTTGCCTTCGAAGATGCGTGGCGCACCGTTAGCGGGTTCTCCTTCGTGGAAATATCGGGCGCGCTTTGCCTTGTGCTGGCCGGTGTTACGGCATGGGTGTTGCTGCGGAGCGTGCGTGAGGACCGTCGGATCATCATTGGGGTCGCAATTATTGTAGTGGGTGCATTTGCTTTGCTAGCCAGGGGTTTGCCTGTTGCGGTGCTCTTCGCATCTATCGTCGCTATAAGCTATGGAGCCGTTTCGTTCCTTTCCATCTTTGCGATTTCGTGCGGTGCTGGTTGTCTTTCGGGCTTCTACATCACGTCGGTTGTGTCTGATGGCATCTGGGCGCGGAACGCCGGATTGACGGCATTGTTTTCCGGTGACGTTGCGTTTGGCGTTGTGGCACACATAGCGATTGGTGTTCTGTTTGCGGTGGGAGCGCTTGCAGTCCTTTTGATTGCTATGGGCATCACAAGCAATAGGTGTTGGCAGAACTTTGTAGCTTCCAATAAAGGTGCTGAGCGTCGTGTGCGTGGCTTTTTGGTGAGCAAGGGTCTCACCGACACACAGGTGGCTGTTCTTATGGCTTTGGCTGAGGGAATGTCCGACCGCCAAGTTGCTGATCGCCTCGGCTACGCGCGGGGCACCGTCAACACGGCGCGCACGATGGGCTACGCCGCGCTTGGCGTGCACTCTCGCTCAGCACTCATCAATGTGTTGTTGCAGGTAACACGCTTGTAAACACCCCGCTTACCCTGTTTCATTGCACCTGACTACAGACGAATACCGTTTCTGACTTCATCCTTTCTTGTGGGCTGACCATATGTCAGCCCACATACGGGCCCGTTGTATCTGTATCGGTGCAAAGAAGGGAAGCGTTATGAAGAAGCATCGTGTTGTCCTTGCGCTTGGGATTGCTGCCGAACAGCGTTTACGAGAGCGGCCTTAGGTGGTCTCAGATGAGGGCCTATAGCAATCTGAATGGAACGATGAGGGGATATTGGAGTCCTGATTGTGTGGGACACTTCCATGTCCTTTCTTAAAAGAAGCTGAGAGCCTGATTGATTGGGCGGGCGCTCTTGGCGCCCGCCCTTCTGGGAGAGAAGCGATGACAAAGAACTATGTGTCAAAGAAGCATGTTGTTGGCTTCGCGCTTGTCCTCTTGATTGCTGCGCTTGGAGTGGGTTTTGCTTGGGTTGTTGCGCAGCCTACAACGAGCTTGCGCATGGATGACCAGGTGCTTTCGAGTGGAAAGTCCTCCAACACAACGGTGCATATGGGCGAGACAATCAAGCTCGACTCGCAAGAGGATCAAAAGACGGCCGGCAATGAAGACCAACAGGGTATTGGCGCGGCAAATTTTGCATGGACGGGCGAGCTCGACATGTGCGTCGACAAGGCTGTGCTCATGACGTCAGAGCAGGCGAAGGAGCGCTACGGGAGCGATACCAAATACTACGACGAAGGCATGGAGGAGGCCATGTCTACGGAGCCTTGGACGGCACTTGCCCTGGAGATGACGTTCACCAATGTTGATGCGGTGCCTGACAAATCGAGCCAGGGTAACCGTGTGTTCACCATGACATCGTTTATGACGCGGCAGGAGTATACGCAGATCCTCTATTTCAACGGGTGCCCAGACGGTATCGGCGTGACGGAAGGGTATACGTTCCCGCTTGACAAGGGGCAATCCACTACAGTCACCATCGTGTATTGCATCAACGATTCGCTGCTTGACGGAAAGTATTCCTACAGTGCCGGGATTAATAGGCGGGCGATTCGCAAGTACTGCGTTGAGCTTGATGTGGACGATCAGCGTGGTGATGCGTCATGATGAGGCACCTTGTTCACATGGAGCTTGAGAAGGCGTTTTGTTCCCGCTGGTTTGCGGTGGCACTTGGTGCTGCCTGCGCCGTGGCAGTTGCTTCTGCTATGGACAGCATCATGTACTACTTCGCCACGTTTTCAAACCTTGCGCAAGGCGATGCCGAGTATTGGATTGGCATGTCACCGCTGAGCAGTTATGCTGCCTCTATTGTGGTCGGCTCGTTGTCCAGGGGACCATGGCGCGAACTGTATCGTTACCTGGTGCCGCTTCTCATGTTTGTTCCATTTGTTTGGACGCTCCGTTCAGAGCTCAATTCTGGATATATAAATCAGGTGCTTACGCGGTCTCGCCGGTCGTCGTACCTGTGGGCCAAAGGGTTTGCGGTGTTCACGTCGGCATTTATGGTGATCGCAGTTTCACTTTTGCTTAATTTCGTTATCCTCTCGTGCGCTCTACCAGGGTATCAGCTCACCTCGGCTGATGTGCTGTATCTCGGCGTTACGGTTAGCGACATGTGGGCTGGTCTGTTTTACACGCGACCGGTTGCCTACATACTTCTTAATGCGCTGTACACCAGTGTATGCCTGGCTTCTGTGGCAGTGTTGGTACTTGCAGTGTCGTCCCTCGTGAAGTCTCCTGCCATCCTCACCATCGGTTCGTACATCGCGTTGCTGTTCGTGAAATATGTGAACGACAACATCGTCTTTGTGCTTGCAGGGAATATCCGTGGTTTTGTCTTCGACCCCATAGATTTCTTGTTAGTTCAAGGAAGTTCGTTTTATACGCGCGACGCCCTGGTTATGGCGGTGGTCGCTGTGGGATGCCTGCTTGTCTCGTTGTTCATTTTTATGCTTACGAGAAGGAGGGACGTCCTGTGCGATTCTTCAGATGTTTAAGGGCAGATATTATCGAAGGGTCACCCCAGGTCGCTCGCCGCTTGGTGGTGCTCGTGCTCCTCATGGTGTTTTGCGTTGTCTCTGTGCACGCTTGGTTCACCGTTGCTGAGGGGGCATTAGCTCTGGATGGCCTTATTGATGGGCTGACCTTGGGTGATTATTGCGCAGACGTACTCAAGGGCATGAAGCCTTTTTCGGCTGCCCAGTTCGAGACCTTCACAGTTCCTGTTGCATGGATGCTCGTGATGCTGCTTGCTTTTTACACGACGGTGACGTTCCCCTCACGCAATCTTGCTCATTTTGGTGGTGCACAGTTGGCGGCGTCGGGAGGCCGCTGGACATGGTGGCTGGCGAAGTGCGCCTGGGTGGTTCTTTCCACCTGTTTGTATTGGCTCGTGGCTCTTGTCGCGCTTGCCCTTGTGGCGCTTGTGCTGGGTAACGATATGACGCTCAACGTATCGAACGGATACGCCTTGAATGTTGAGTATGCTCTCAACGTGGCGGCGCTTCCTCCTTATAACGTGCTGTCGTTTCTTGCCTCGGTTCCCGTTATGACGTGCGGGCTGGCGCTGGTGCAGCTGGCGCTGTCCATCAACACCCGCCCCATGGTGGGCTTTTGTTCCATGATTGCTGTCCTTGTGGTCTCGGCGTTCTATCTTACGCCGTTATTGCCGGGCAACTACCTCATGACCGCGCGCACCGCCTGCCTGTTCGATTACGGGATGAACCCGTATGCGGGTATGCTGCTCGGCATTTTGCTGGGCGTGGTTGCGGTTGCTGCTGGGGGCGTTGCTTTCAAATCCAAAGATGTGTTGGAAAGGGATGGTGCGCTATGAGCTTGGTTGTCTCTCAGGTGTGCAAACGCATCAACGGTGTCGATATTCTCAAGGACATCAGCTTCTCGGTGTCCTCGGGCTCGGTGGTGGGGCTCTCAGGCGTTAACGGTTCGGGCAAGACTATGATTATGCGCGCGGTTGCTGGCCTCATCCGGCCATCGTCGGGCACCATCGAGGTCGATGGCCAAGTGCTGGGTAAGGATATCGAGTTTCCTCCGAGCCTGGGGATTCTTATCGAGAATCCCTCATTCCTCTCCAACCGGACGGCCGCGGCTAACCTCAAGCTGCTTGCCTCCATTAAGGGCAAGGTGGGGGAGCCCACCATCGCGAAGGTGTTGCATGCCGTTGGCCTGGATGCTCAGGATCGGCGGAAGTTCAAGAGCTTCTCGCTCGGCATGAAGCAGCGTTTGGGCATTGCCGCTGCGGTCATGGAATCGCCCGATTTGCTCTTGCTCGATGAGCCTACCAACGCGCTTGACCGTGATGGTGTTGAGATGGTGAAGCGCATGATCCGCTGGGCGCGCGGCCGCGGTGCCTCGGTGCTTTTGGCCTGCCACGATCGGAGCATCTTGCGGGAGTTGTCTGACGAGATTTACTACATCGCGGAAGGACACATAGATGGTCACGAGGAGCTGGCGTCATGAGCGGGAAGCACAAAGCGCTCCACCACGTCGTTCTGGTTCTCGTGGGCATTGCGGTGGTTGCCTTGGTTGGCGTGCGCATATGGTATGTGAACGCTACGGCATACAGGCCCAAGGTGGAGCTGTATGGGACAGGTGACGAGGTGGCAATGGACGGATCGTTTCTTGGGCAGCAGCTGGAGGCGGAGGGCGACTACAGCATCACCATCCAAGACGCGGAACGAATGTCATTCAACGAGTATGTGGAGCGCTACGGGGTTGATGGAGAGGCGTACAAACCTTCTTCTGATGCCATGGTGCACGATGGCGGCCTTGATGGAGAGGACGTTGTTGTGGTGGACATGGCGGTCACCAACCACGGTGGGGAGGATGGGTATATCGCTGCGCTCAACTGGCGTTTGGTGGCGCAAGACAGGCCCGCGGCGACCTATCTGGGTAATTTCGATCTGCTGCGCACGTCGGAGCCTGGGTTGTCCGTGGGGTACTTCGCGGTCGCACCCGGGCATACCCATGTCCTGCATATGCCGTTTTGTGCCCAGAGGTATGGTCCCGCTTCAGCACCGAGCAACGAGAAGCACTACACCCAGGCAGATACAGGGTTGTTCAGCCTCAATATCACCAACTATCCCGTTCAGAAAACCGTTGAGTTTGACGTGGCGCCCTAGGTTGCCGCTTTGCAGACAATCGGTTTGGCGCAAGGTGTTACTCTCTTGCTCTTTTGCTAGCTCCTCCACATTTAGCTGCGCGCCTACGTGCCGTCCCGTCTGGATCGCCTGCGGTATGATGGGGCGGCATGCTGTATTGCGGGCTGGTTGGGTCCGTGACGTGCCGCGCTCGCGCGGCAGTCCCGCGGCACCGCTAAAGATGTTCGCGGGCTCCTCAAAGAGCAAGGGAGGAAGATTGATGTCAGACGCGTTATCATCCGA
The DNA here is from genome assembly GCA_018711625.1 of Candidatus Limicola stercorigallinarum. GTDB lineage: Bacteria > Actinomycetota > Coriobacteriia > Coriobacteriales > Coriobacteriaceae > Limicola > Limicola stercorigallinarum. The sequence continues at coordinate 43,831 of DVID01000004.1, forward strand.
TAGCCGCTTCGCCGTTTTCACCGTGAGTGAGCTTGACCATGCGCTATCGCAGAGCCGCCGCGTGTACCTTTCCGGCCATCTTGCCACCCCGCAAGAAGTCATGCCCTACGTGGATATCGAGCCTAACGAGATGGGCATCAGCCAGTACGATTCGTTCACGTGCGACAAACCCCACGTTCACGATGTGAACCACGAGTTCAACTACATCGCCGAGGGGGAGACGCATGTACTTGATATCGACCGGATGGAAGAGCATGTGCTCCCCAAGGGTTCGGTCTTTATCTTGCAGCCGGGTGTGCCTTATGTTTCTAAGCATACGGCCGGCACGAAGGTGGTGTTCTTCAAGGCCCCAGGTGGTAACGACAAGCGCGTGATAGAGGTTACGGACGCGGTTCGCACATGGATGGAGACGCCAATCTAGGCACGCGGGCTTGCTCGTTGTTTGATGCGCGGCGGGTTCCGTTGCCCATTGCGGGGCGCCGCTGCGTCTTGGCCGTATTGGAGGAAGGCACGTGGTTATGCACCGTTTGGCCGAGGTGCTGCGCGATCTTCCCAGCCGCTGTGAGCAGGTATGGGAGGTTGCTAAGTCGCCGTTCTGGGATTCTCTTGCCATGTTTGGTGGTATTGCGGGTGCTGCTTCGGCGGTGCTTTCCATCGAGGGCTTGGCGGAAGATGTGGCTGCGCTGTGTAGCATGGTGGTTTCGGCGTGCATTGTGGCCTGGATTCTCTCCCTGGTAGTCATCGTTTGCTATGCGGTGTGGCGCGCGCTGAAGGATGAATCGACGCAGCAGGTCCCCTTTGCCCACAACGCGCAGCTTCATGTGATTGCGGGAAACGGCTACATCGAGAACCTTGCGCGTTTTGTTGAGCATCACGACAACTACCGCAGCATCGTGTGCGTATGCGGCATGAACCGGAAAGGCTCGCTCGAAGAGCTCACCGAGGGTAGTGTGGTGCGCACCATGATGGAAAAGATCATCCTCGATACGAGCGACCTTCAGCATTCTGACCTGCGGAACCTTCCGAGCGAGGAGCTTGCCCGGTTTCCCCAGATGGTCTATCTGCAGGAGCTGATCAACCGGGACGCGCAGACGCTTTGCGGCGAGGTGGGCTGCGAGTTTCCGTATGGCACGTGCCTGATGGTGAAATACGAGCGCGAGGTGGTTCGGCAGGTTGTTGATGAGTATCTTGCCGAGGCAGGCCCGGACGACGAGATTGCCACGATGCTCCGCGAGGCGTCTGCCGGCGGCACCCGGGACCCCCAGAACGAGGCGGATGACCCCTGGGCGTACCTGAAGTCGCTCAAGATTCCCGACCTGCTCTACATCATCTTCCTTGTTAACTCGCGCCGCAACGAGGGCGTGAGCGCGGTTGAGAAGAGCGCCATCGTGGGCCCCGAGTCCGCAAGCATCATCACCTGCGTGTTTGATCGCGTGGAGGAGATGCACCCCGATTTGCTGTTTATCCCCGCGCTGGGAACGAACCGCCTGGCGAACAACCACCAGTCGGTGATTGCGAGCATCATTCAACGCTATTGCTCCAAAACACCGCCTTCGCGGCGGCTCTACGACCTTGCGATCAGCGTGCGCAAGGAGAGCATGGAGTGGGACGGCCTCAACCTCGTGCGGCTGCGTCGCTACATTGCCGAGTCGATTCGCTTTTATTCGTAGAGGGTTTTGGTGGCTGGTGCTGGCGGCCGGTTGGACGCTGGCTGTTGCATCCCTACTGACTGCGCCTGCAGGCGTGTAGGGCGGGGCTCGCGCGGGTGAAGCTCCTCATAAAGACGTGCGTGCCGCCTCGCCCCGGGCGCTTGCGGTATGATGGGGCGACATGTTTGTAGAGCTCGCCTGCGCAGGCAGGCCATCTGTGATGGAGTCAAAATGGCGGAGAACGCTTTGTGCGCCACCTGCGCGTCCAAAACCATGGTCGTCAAAATTGGATCGTCCACGCTGGTGGGGGAGGACCGCGAGCTCAATCGCGGCTTTATTGCCGGGCTTGCCGCCCAGGCGCGTAAGCTGCGTTCGCTCGGCTGGAACCTTGTGGTGGTAAGCTCGGGCGCCATTGCGTGTGGATACCCTGTGCTGGGTTTCAAAGCTAAGCCGCACGACATGCCAAGCCTGCAGGCGTGCGCCTCGGTGGGGCAGTGCATCCTCTCCGCCGTGTACGACGAGGAGTTTCGTGCGCAGGACATGCTTACTTCGCTCGTGCTTCTCACGCGGCACGATACCGCGCGCCGTACCTCGTACCTACACGCGCGCGACACGCTGACGCGTCTGGTGGGGCTTGGCGTGGTGCCGGTGGTGAACGAGAACGACACGGTTACCGTTGATGAGATTCGCTTTGGTGACAACGACACCCTGGCCGCGCTGGTGGCTTGCCTTGTTTCTGCCGACTTGTGCGTGACGCTTTCGGACATCGACGGCCTGTACACCGCTAACCCCGCGCTCGACCCTACGGCGACGTTCATTCCGTTGGTTGAGAAGATCGATGCCTCCATCATTGGCGCCGCGGGTGATTCATCCACGGCCGTGGGTACGGGCGGCATGATTACCAAGATTCGCAGTAGCCGCATCCTCATGACGGCGGGCATTGAGAGCGTGATTTGCTCGGGCGCGGAGGAGCAGCCGCTGGTGCGCCTGGCACGTGGTGAGTCGGTGGGTACGCGGTTTGTGCCGCCGGCGAACAGGCTGGAGATTGCGCCGCGCAAACTTTGGATTGCTTTGGGAGACGCGGCGCGTGGCACGCTGACGGTTGACGAGGGCGCAGCGCGTGCGTTGATGGAGCGCGGGTCGTCGCTCTTGCCGGTAGGAGTGACCGCTGTCTCGGGCTCGTTCGCGGCGGGCGACGTGCTTGACGTGTGCGACAGCACCGGCTTTGTGCTGGCACGCGGCATTGCCGAGGCAGGGTCTGACGAGCTGGTGCTGGCGGCTGGCCGCCATCAGGACGAGATTGCGGGAAACCGCCTGCTTGCATCGCTTGCAGGGAAGCCTGCGATTCACCGTGACAACTTGATTGTGTTTGCGTAGCAAGGCTGAAGAAGAGGGGCGCCCCGGTAAAAAATATTGACGGGGGGCGCTCTTGGATAACCTTGAATCCGTCTAACGGTCCGCCCCGAAGGGGCGGTTTCGAGGAGGGTATCAAGGATGCTCAACGTTCAAGTGAAGAACGCCGCGCGCGTCGCGGCCGCCGCCTAGCAGGTTTTCCGGCAAGCTAGAAAAAGTGGAACGTGGCGAATCTCGTTCTGTCTCTGTTATCCGGACGAGGCACATGCCCGCCTTCAAGATGGGGACGGTGCGCACGTCGCCTGATCATGTGAGCACAATCTCGGGTAGGCAGCTTTGTAAGGATGCTGCCGTTTGCGGTCGGAAGTGTTGACGGGGGGGGGTGCTCGCTGCTAACTTCAGCTTAAACATGGACATTCCTCCCGCGCGTTCTCGCGAGGGGATTTCGGGAGAAAGGACCCGTTATGTTCAAGATGGAATTCAAGAGCGCTGCGCGCTTGGCGGCAACGGCGGGTCTTGGCCTGTCGCTCGCCTTCGCTGCAGCCCCGGTTGTGGCGATGGCGAATGAGCCTTCATTCATCAAGGAGGCATCGGCTGTCGAAGTTGCTATTCCAGAAAGTGCAGTTGTTGCCCTTTCGGACCCTGCGGAGCCGGTAGATAATGCCGATGAGGCATCCACAGACGTGGCAACTGTCGATGGCGTCTCCTACGATTCACTTGCTGGTGCGATTTCCAATGCCAACGGTAAGACCGTTGAGCTCCAAAAGGACATTGAGCTTTCGAGCGTCATCTCAATTCCGAGCGATTCGAGCGTCGTGTTGGACCTGAATGGTTTCAACATCACTGGTAATGCGGAACAGCTCATTTCCGTTCCAGCTGGTTCCACGCTTACCGTCCAGGATGACTCTCCCGAACCCGGTGAGATTTCTGGTGGAACGGGTCGTGCAGTGTTCGTTGCCGGCAGCTTTAAGCTTACGGGCGGCAAGATTGCTTCAGACGGCGGTCAGGCTGTCCTTGTTTCTAACAAACAAGGTGGTTCAAACTTTGAGATGACCGGCGGCGAGATTCATGGTTCGGTTGAAGCGCTCCGCGGACAGTGGGCGACCATCAATATAAGTGGCGGCCGTCTGATCACTGATGAACAATCGATAAAGGCCTCGCCGCTTGCTCTTCTTGCAAGCAATGCGACTCTGTCTGGAGACGCTCGTCTGGAGGGGTATTGTGGCGTGGCGCTGTTTAATATCACCTCTGCTGGAGCAGTTGACAACGATGACACGTCAGTTTCCTCTTCGTTCACTATGAACGGCGGCTCCATCGATTGCTACGTGTACGCGATTTCAGGCAACAATATGCAATCTGCGAAGTGCTCGGCTACTATTAATGCGGGAACCGTTACTGCTGAAGATACCTGCATTTACTGGCCTATGGAAGGTACGCTCACCGTCAATGGCGGCACTGTTGCCGGCGGTAACGCGATTGAAGCCAAGATGGGCGCCATTAACATTTATGGAGGCACGCTGCGCGGTACCGAAGAGTATGGTTTCGCCTACACCGGAAACGGTTCGGCGTCGGATGGAGCGGCGCTCAAGCTTGTTGGTCAAATCTATGGCGGCTCTGAGGGGCAGTTTATCAGCGACCCTGATCTCACCGTTAATGTGACGGGTGGCAGGCTCGAAAGCGAGCACGGAAATGCCGTGTCCGTTTATGTTGATGATGTTGCGTCCGCATATGGTGACGCGGATCTCAAGGCAAGCATTACGGTTGGTCAAGAGGCAGTTCTCGCGCCCGCCGAAAACCGCGATGCGCTCCGTGCGACTTCAGTTGGAGATTTCACTATTTCAGAAAATGGCGTCTCTTCAAACAATACAACCATTACTAGCCCCGAGCTTGCTGAAGCCGCTGTGGTTGCTAACGGAAAGATCCAAACAAGTGCCTCAACATCTCAGGACGGCAATACGCTGTATACGACTATCGGGCGCGCACTTACCTCGGCAACTGCTACGGGCGTAGCAGCTGATGCCGGAACCACCATTTCGCTTCTGCGCAATGTGGAAGAGGATGTGGTTATTCCTGAAAATGCTAAGGTGAAACTCGACCTTGGTACGCATACGCTGACCGGTGGTGTGGAGAACAAGGGGGCCCTTGAGATCGCAGGCACCGGCGACCTTGTTGGCCAGGTGACGGGCAAAGAGCCTACCGGTAGCGGTGAAGTTACAATTGTAGTTGCAACGATCGGCTACAATACATATCCTTCCCTTGAGGATGCTATCGAGGCTGTTCAATCAGGGCAGACCATCGTGCTTCAAGCCGATGCGAAGCTCTCATCCCGCCTCGCGATCACCAAGGATGACGTGACGCTCGACCTGGGCGGCCACACGATCTCTGCGGCAAGCGATTTCGAGAAGTCCTCCAACAACAACGACAACCAGCTCGTCTCCATCGACGGCGCTGAGAACGTGACCGTCAAGAACGGCTCGATCGTCGCCGGCGGGAACAACTACCACACGCTGAACGTCTGGAACTCCGAGGGCGTCAAGCTCGAGAATCTCACGCTCGGCCACTCCGAGGCGTACAGCGGCGCCCCGTTGATCGTCGGCGCCTCAAGCGTCACGGTCTCCGGTGACCTCAATGTCGTCACCGGCAAGAATTCCTGGTACGGCATCAACGTCGACAGCCGCATGGTGGGCGGCACCAAAACAGCATCGTCCCTCACCTTTGCAAAGGATGCAGACGTCGAGTTCTCCGGCCCGAGCAAGACGGGCGTCTACATCGAGAACTCCGCCGACATGGAAAAGAAGGACGTCGTCGTCTCGTTCGAGCCCGGCGTGACGCTCTCTTCCGACGTCGACGACTTCGTGCCGGTCTCCTTCGCGAAGAAGAAGGACGGCGCTCCCGTCGCCGGCACGGTGGAGAACCCTGAGAACGCCGGCCTCGTCGCAGGCCCCGACGGCACCTTCGTGCCCAAGCCCTCCACCCCTGCTGAGACCGGCAACGCCGTGAAGGTCGAGCAGGCCGAGGGAGGCAAGGTGTCCGTTACCCCGGCCCGCGCCGACGAGGGCGACGAGGTCACCATCACCGCCACGCCCGACAAGGGCCAGGAGGTCAGGTCGGTCACGGTGACCACGAAGGACGGCAAGAAGGTCAAGGTCACCAAGGGTGAAAAGGCGAACACCTGGACGTTCGAGATGCCGGACGCCGAGGTGACCGTGAAGGTGACCTTCGGCTGCGACGGCGGCGAGCTGTGCCCGACGCGCAAGTTCGACGACGTCGATGCCGGCGCCTGGTACCACGACGCCGTGGACTGGGCCGTGGAGGAGGGCCTCCTCTCCGGCTACGAGGACGGGAAGCTCGGCCCCGACGGAACCCTGAGCCGCGCCCAGCTGGCGACCGTGCTCTGGCGCCAGGCCGGAG
>DVID01000031.1 GCA_018711625.1 Candidatus Limicola stercorigallinarum
CAGCACGTGGCAGTCAATCACGCCCAAATCAAGCGCCTTCTGCTTTTTGTACTCCAAGCCATGAATCTCCTGGCCCACGTTGCCCAGCACGCAAATAACATCCAGGTTCTTCTCTTGCTGGAGCCATTTAATGCAAACAGACGTATCAAGGCCACCGGAATATGCGAGTACTACTTTTTCCTTGCTCATGGGAGTTCCTTTCGGGATGGGTTGTGCAATCTGGAGATGGAACCGGATGAGCTCGCCTGGCAGTGCCTGCGCTGCGCATACGCTTAGATATCGAGTTGTTCGTAATTGAGCCCCTCTGGTCGCACACGTGACCGCGACCCATTATGAGGGAGGAACACCCGACGCACCTATCGACGAACTCTGCTGAGGGGCAAACCCTCATGCAAACAGAGACGACAGGTTATCGTCGTCGGGAGATAGCACGCTGGCGTCGGATAGCAACCGTGGCGGCGTTCTGGCCGGAAAGGATGGCGGTCATCGCCATGCTCTGATATGTGGCCACGCCCTGAATCACGGAATGCCTCCCTTCAATGCCACTCGTACAATACCTCATCCGTGAACGGTTCTGTACACCCGGCAAACGGATGTCCCGCTTCACGTTGCACGCTATCTTACGCTAAAGCACCGGCCGGGGGTTCGAGATTTTAAATATTTCTTGCCTGTTACAGAACGTGCGCCGCACAACAGCGTACGGCGCACGTCTCAAGGTATACAAGTTTGCAGATTTCAGCTATTGCGGCGCATGCAATCTGGTGCGGGCGCGCGTTAAATATGGACGCCGTGCGTAGCCAGCACGGCATCGATAACCTGTGCCACGCCGCGTTCGTTGTTGGAGGGCGCCATGAAACGGGCATGCGCATGCATGTGCTCCTCAGCGTTGGCCACCACATAGCTATGGCCCACCGCCTCAAGCATCTGAATATCGTTATAGGTGTCGCCAAAGGCCATAGCATCGTCAAGCGTGATACCCAGATAGTCACACACGTGCGCAAGACCCTGACCCTTGTCCACGTGCTTATTCATAATATCAATCCACTGCTTGCCGGCGTTGGTAACCGTAAAGCGATCGCTCCATGCATCACGGTAGGTGCTCGCATAGATCTCCTCGCCATCGCTTTCGGGGAAAAACACCGTGTACTTGTTGACGTCCGCCGTGAGGTTATCAAACGAGTCGAGGTACGTGATGCGCTTATAGAACGTGCGCAGCACGCTGTCCCAGTCCTCATAGCGCTTGAGCACGTAGCACGAATCGATACCGCACACCGTGGCAAAACCGCGCCCGTCGGCAGCGGTGAAGTCGATGAGGTCATGGTAGGTGGGCACGTCGATAAGGTCCTTGAACACAAGCTCATCTTTGCAGTAGACCGCGGCACCGTTATCGGAGAGCATTGCCATGTGCTCAGATACCTCGGCAAACATCTCGCGCAGGGTGTAGCTCGGACGGCCGCTCGCAGCGCAGAAGAGCACTCCCACCGAGTCAAGCGCCTTGATGCGCTCAAACATCTGCGGCGGCATGCTGCCGTCGTCGGCGAGCAGAGTAAGGTCCATGTCGCTCGCAATAAGCTTCACGCGGTCGAGGGCGGTATCGTCATGCATGGTGAGCAGTGCAGTCATGGGGCGCCAATCCTCCATCTATAAGCATCGTGCAGTATCTACGCAAAAACGCGGCCGAGTCTCCTCGACCGCGTTTGAGATTATACCGACGCACTGCAAAACATGCAGGCGCAAGACCAGCCGCTCACAGCAACTTTACGCAGCGCTTACGCGGCACATGGCAACGCGCTAGATGCCCGCCGCAAACGCGTGAGTCCCCTACTTTGCGTCCGCCCAGGTCTCGCCCACCGAAACATCTGCGATAAGCGGCACCGAGAGCGTAACCACGCCCTCCATGGTCTCCCGCACCATGCTGGAAAGGCGCTCCACCTCGTCCACGGGGCACTCAAAGTCGAGCTCGTCGTGCACCTGCAGGATCATGCGAGCGCGGAAGCCCTCGTCGCGCAGACGCTGCGCCACGCGCACCATGGCAATCTTGATGATGTCGGCCGCCGTTCCCTGCATGGGATGGTTCATGGCCGTACGCTCGCCAAACGAGCGTTGGACGGGGTTGCGCATCTTGAGCTCAGGGATGGGACGGCGGCGTCCATAGAGCGTCTCGGCAAAGCCGGTGCGCTTGGCATCGGCCACCGTCTGGTCGAGGTAGCGCCGCACGCCGGGATACGCCTCAAAGTACCGATCGATCATCTCGCGCGCCTCGCCCAGCGGGATGTCGAGCGATTGCGAGAGGCCATAGGCCTGCTGGCCGTACACAATGCCAAAGTTCACGGCCTTGGCGCGGCTACGAAGGGCGGGCGTCACCTCAGACACGGGCACGCCAAACACGCGCGCCGCTGTCTCGGCATGGAAGTCCTCGCCCTCGTTGAACGCCGCCACCAGGTGCTCGTCGGCGGAGAGGTGTGCCAGCAAGCGCAGCTCAATCTGGGAGTAGTCCACCGCCACGAACACGGTGTTGTCGGGGCAGCTGAACGCCGTCTTCACCGTATGCCCCAGCTCAGAGCGGGTGGGGATGTTCTGCAGGTTGGGGCTGGACGACGAGAGACGCCCCGTGGCCGTGATGGTTTGATTGAAGGTGGTGTGCACACGGCCGTCGTTGGCGCGCATGTTGCCCAGCGTGTCGAGGTAGGTGGACTTAATCTTGGTCTTCTCGCGATACTCCAAGATCAGGCGCACCACCTCGTGATCCTTCGCAAGCTCCTCGAGCACCTTGGCGTTGGTGGAGTAATAACCGCGATGCGTTTTCTTGAGGCCCTTCGTAGGAAGGCCCATCACGTCAAAGAGAACATGGCTGAGCTGCATGGGGCTCGAGATGTTGAAGGAGTCGTCGCCCGCAAGCGTGCGAATGCGGCCTTCCAGCTCTTCAATCTGAGCACCCAGGGCATCGCCCAGCTCAGCGAGACGCGCAGGGTCCACATACATGCCCGTGCGCTCCATGGCGGCAAGCACCGGCACCAGCGGCATCTCGATGCGCTCAAAAATCTCAGCGCTTCCCTCGGCCGCAAGGGCATCGGCAAGCGGCTTGACCGCAGCACGGGCCACGGCAGCTGCCCGCGCGGCCGGAGCCGGGGCATCTGCCGCGGCACCGTCCTCCCCCGCCATAGGAGGCAGGCTCGCCTTGAGGTAGGTATCGGCCACATAGGCGTCATCGAAGGTGGAGCGCACCGAATCGAGCAAATACGCGGCCACCACGGTGTCAAAGAGATGCGCGGGATCCACATCGAGCGGGTCGAGCAGCTGGAAGCACGAGGAGTCCGACGGCGCAAGCTCGTGCAAGAGCAGCTTGATATCGGGCGAGGCCACCTGGCCTGCGCTTAAGAGGTGCAGCAACACGCCCGCGATCATGCCGTGCGTGAAATCGTACCCTTCTGCCTGCGCGGTGCTACCCGCATCCTGCGGCTCCTCAAAGGCAAGCACGGCCTCGCTCGTTGCCACCCAAAGGGTATGCGTCAGGCCAAAGAGCGCGCCGGCCTCCTTGTCATCATCGATAGTGACACCCAGCCACTCGCTCGCTCCCAGCGCTCGCTCCAGCTCGGCCAGGGCCTTGGCCAGAGCGTCCGGCGCATCAGCACGCGCACGCAGCACGGGCGGAAGCTCAAACGCACTCGGGCCCGCCTCAACGCCCGCCGTTCCATCAATGAGCGCCAAGAAGCGGTTCTGCATGGACATGATGCCCAGGGCACCCAGCGCCTGCGAAACCGCCTGCGCGTCAAACGAGGGGAACTGCACCGCGTTCACATCCAGCTCAACGGGCGCGTTGGTTTGAATGGTCGCCACACGGCGCGACACCAGCGCGTCGTCAATATGCGCACGCAGGTTCTCGCCCATCTTGCCTTTGATCTCGTCCGCATGCGCAATAACCTCGTCCAGCGAGCCGTACTGCGCAATGAGCGCGCTCGCCTTCTTGGGGCCAATGCCCGGAACGCCCGGGATGTTATCCGACGAGTCACCTTTAAGACCGTAGAAATCGGGCACCAGCTGAGGCGTGATGCCGTGATAAAGATCCTCCACCGTCTCGGGCGTCATCACCTGTACGTCGGAGAGACCCTTTTTGGTGCCCACGATCTTCACGTGGTCGGTGGTGAGCTGATACATATCGCGGTCACCGGTAATGAGAAGCATGTCGCAACCGGCTGCTTCGCCCTGGCGCGCTAGGGTACCCAGAATGTCGTCACCCTCCCAGCCTTCGGCCTCCATGATGGGCACCGAAAGCGTTTGCAAGAGCTCTTTGATCATGGGGAACTGCTGACGCAGGTCGGGGTCCATCGGCGGGCGCTGCGCCTTGTACTGCGGAAGCATCTCCATGCGCACGCGCGGGCGACCCTTGTCAAACGCTACCGCAACGCCATCGGGATGGAAGGCGTCGAGCATCTTGAGGAACATGTTGAGGAAGCCGAAGACCGCGTTGGTGGGACGGCCATCGGGCGCGTTCATGGTGGGCGGAACCGCATGGAAGGCTCGATGCATGAGCGAGTTGCCATCGACGACGGCAATGGTGGTACGGGCAGGGGTATCGGGCATGAGGGCCATCCTCTCTTGAGTTTGCTGTTCTCAGTCTACCCCATCGTTCGGACGGAGCCACGCGACACGACAGCATGAGCAAGAGCCGGAGCACAAGGTGCCTTGATGCCCGGCCTACCATACGCCGACAAAAAACGCCCCCTGCGCGTGAGCACAAGGGGCGTTGAGATACGTATGCGCGAAGCGCTATGCGGCAAGACGAGCCAGAGCATCCACGAGCAGACGGTAGAACCGCTCGACCGAACCAAGGTCTACATGCTCGTCGGGCGTGTGGACGTCCGAGAGCGTGGGACCCACGGCGATAGCGTCGAGGCCCGGAAGCGCCTCGGCAAACAGGCCGCATTCAAGGCCTGCGTGGATGGACTCAATCTTGAGCTCCGTACCAAAGAGCTCGCGATAGCTTGCCTGGAACACCTCGCGCACATGCGAATGCTCAACGTAGCTCCAGCCGGGATACTCGTTGTCAAACGACGCGGTAAAGCCGAAGGCATCGGCCAGCGTCTGGATGCGTGCCTTGACGTCCTCCTGCAGCGAGGCGATGGAAGAACGCGGCGAAAGCAGGAACGTGACCTCGTTCTCGCGCGTGATTACCACACCAATATTGGAGGAAACCTCCACCGAGCCATCGGTCGCCACGTTGCGGCGCATCACGCCATTGGGCGCCAAGCGCAGGGCACTCACAAAGGCACGCGCGTCGGTATCGGCCATAGCGTCAACCTCTTGGCCCTCCGCCACCTCGACCGCGCAGGCAAAACCAGGGTCAAAGACCTCAAGCTCGGCTGACACCTCATCAATAACGCCCTGCGCTACTTCAGCCGCAGCCTGGGCCTCCTCCGCGGATGCGTAGGCCACGACCGCCGTGGACTCGCGCGTGATGGCGTTGTCCTTCGTGCCGCCGTCCAGGCTCACCAGATGCGGCGCACCCGTGCGCATGAGACGCTCAACAATGCGCGCCATGATGAGGTCGGCGTTGCCGCGCTCGCGGTCGATGTCAGACCCGGAGTGGCCGCCCGCAAGACCCGAGATGGTAAGGGCGAGCGTGGAGCCCTGCATGTGCTCGCGCGTGATGGGACGTGTGAGCGTAGCGACTACACCGCCTGCGCACGAAACGGTGGCGACGCCCTCCTCCTCGGAGTCGAGGTTGATCATGATACGCGCGCTGATCTGGGACTTGTCGAGCGTCTCCGCGCCCACCAGACCCGTTTCCTCGTCGGTGGTGAACACGCACTCAAGCGGCGGATGCACAAGCGTGTCGTCATCGAGAACCGTCATCATAAACGCCACAGCCACGCCGTTATCGGCGCCAAGCGTGGTGCCATTGGCCGTAAGCACGCCATCCGTGACCACAAGCTCAATGCCGTCGCGCTCAAAATCGTGCTCCACACCGGCAAGCTTGTCGCACACCATATCCAGGTGACCCTGCATCATGACCGGCTCGGCGTTCTCTGCCCCAGCGGAGCCGCCCTTCTTGATGATGACGTTGTAGACGCTGTCTTGATACACCTCAAGGCCACGATCCTTGGCGAAGGCAACCAGGTAATCGCTGATGCCCTTTTCGTTGCCCGACCCGCGGGGAATCGCGCTAATCTCTTCAAAGAAGTGGAAGAAGCGCTCAGGCTCGTATCCAACAATCTTGTACTCCATGAAGACCTCCCTGGTCGTTCTTGTATGCCGTGCATTGCACCGAAGGGAGCAGATGCGCGCCCTTCACCTGTTTATGTTCATCTTGCCAGAAGATGGCGCCTGCGCCTAAGAGGCAGCCGCAAACGGCGGCAGAGGCCCGGGGAGACGGCATCATCTATGCATGATGGCACCAATTCTATACAAATAGTTCACACGAGTGAGTGACAGCCGCATTCATCGTTCACAGACGCGCGCCACAAGGATCACATCATGCTGTTTTCTTTTCGCATTGGTTTCTTAAGAAAGCGCAGTTGAAGGCATAAGTTTATGCGTATCGGGTAAGCGAGATATATTGCTATCTATCGGGCGGGACGACGTTTAACGCCGCCCGTCCAGAATCGAGCTCTCATGAAGCCTCGCACTCCTCTCCACCGCCTTGTACACCTGTTTGCCATTTTCGCCCTGGGGCTCTGCGTGCTAGCGACCCCGCTACTGGCCATGGGGGCACCCACCTCCGCAGAAGACACGCCTACCGAAAATGACACGATAACGGGCGTGAAGCGAGTCGCCGATCCGGAAACCTCGGCCGCCTGGAAAGACGCTCTCAGCATTAGCGCAGATGGGCTCGCCTACAGCACCTCCGATGCCGGCCAGGTGTGGGTGGACGCCTCGGTCTATGCCAACGCGACTGCCGCTCAAGAGGCGGGCATCTCGAAGGATGCCCTTACCTCTGTTGGCAAGGACAACTTCTTAGCAAGCATATCCGCCATCGCCTCGGTGGCCGCTATCCACGAGCAAGACAGCACGCCAAACGACGTGGTATTTGTGGTGAGCCTGAATAGCGTCCTCGCCTCAATGAGGTATGCCGGCCTTCCCTATGCTTCCTACCTTGTCTCTGCGCTCAATAACGCAATCGGCCGCTTGATGGACAGCAACACGGGCAATGGCTCCTCCCCCACGCGCGTGGCCGTGGTGGGCTACAACTATAACGTGACCGTGCTTATGCCGCTTGACACGTACACGCCCAATGCGGACGGAAAGTATCTGACGTATGACTCTGGCAAGAAAACAATAACTGTATCCGCTAAAGCGCAAGGTGATACTACAGCCCAGAACAGCGCACTGGGCAGTGGCTCTTACCTGCAAAAAGCGATTTCCGTTGCTGGGAATCAGCTAACGAACAATGGAGACAGCACCAGCGGACGGACGCCCGTGATGGTTGTTATGGGTGTGGAGAATCCGCCGACGGCAAACACCAAAATCACCAATCCGCCCGCATACGATACGCCCGAGGAGAGCTTCCTGGGACCCGAGAGCGGAAAGAGCGGCTACGGAACCGACGCCATGTTCGCAACGCTTCTCACCATGCGCCACGTGCATCAACAGGTGGACGAAGCCTACGATGCGGGCGATTCGGGGAATGCGCTTACCCTCTACACCACCGGCATCGACACCACCGATGCCGTTGCCTACCTGCTTGAGACGTCGGAAGGCCAGGAGGAGCACGAGCTCTTCGACAAGGTGGACGGAAAGCAAGTAAACCTGACTGAAAACCTTACTGAAGCGGCGGATGCCTATGCTAAGGCGGCCAATAGTGACAAAAAAGAAGTAACTCTCGAGCTTTATGGCTCGGGACCAGGAGGAGCCCTTGTAGAGGACCAGGTCACGTTCCCGGTAGAACCCGATCTGCTCGACCAGGATAACCCCAGTAGCCTGAGCTGTGTGGACCACTACTTCGCCGCCCACAGCGCCGCAGCCATAGACTGGGCCTACACCTCGGCGATTGACGATACGCTTGCCGTGCATTACATCTCACCCGTAGACACCGAGGACGCGCTCAACGGCGGCACACGCGTTGAGGCAACAAGCGAAATCGGCCCCGGCATGGAGGTGGCGGACGTAAAGGGCGTCCAGTACGGCAACAACATGCTCACCGGCTCCCTCGCTGCCCAGGCAATCGCGATGAGCGTCGAGGACCCGTTCAACTTTGAGGCAACACATGAGTTCGACTACATCATCCGCAGTATCAACGACCGCTATGACTTGGGAATGAATGCTTACTATCTGCTGGGTGCCGCGGTGGCTGCGGGGCAGATCACCTATGACAACGAAACGAGTCAATACTCCAACCGGGCAGCGTGGTATGTAGACACTGACGGCAAGATGGTGCAGGGTGAGAACGGCCTGCCGTTCCGCCTCGCCGGACAGGATGAGATCAATGCCGCGGTGAACAGAACAGAGGGCACCGATGAAGCGACGCGAACAAAACTCGATGCGGCAAAATCAGCGGGCGCAACGAGCATCTGCGAGACGTACTTCTACATTGGCAACCTGCCCAATTTCTACACAGGCGGAGATATCGCTCTCTACGACTTCTACATCTCCGTCACAACCAGCCTGAACGACGGCACACAGACCGTCAGCGCATCGATTCCCTCAGATGCCATCCCTGCGTTGCGCGTTGATGTAACTACACATGGAGGCAACAACGCCACAGCCGCGCTGGACGATGTTGACAGCCTGAACCCCATCCGCCTTGTATTTGAGGTGGCGCCGCGTCAGAACGTGAAAGAGCTAGCTGAAGAGGCCTCAAATGCCATAGGCACCGACGCAGCACTCACCCAATCGGATGTTGCAGAAAGGCTCGGATCCGCAGCCATAGCCGGAGCCTCGGGCAAACTCATTGTGCCCGCGCTCGCCGTCAACGCAGATGGCACAACTGTTCAGGCCCAGACCGTTGTTGAGGGAACCGCTGCACCGGCGGGCAGCGTCTACATGGTTGAGAAGGACACGCCGCTCTACGCACTCTCTCCCTCGGCATCAGTCGAAGAGGGAGCCATGCCGGCCGCGAGCGACCTCCAGCCGCTCAAGACCCCTCCCACACCAGGCGAAACGTACTACTACCTTGTCGACACGTATGAGGCAGAATTCTCCAATCTCGAAGGCATAGTTGAAGCAACGCCCTCCAAAGCGGTACGCGCATACGTTGCCACGTCGAGTGATTCGGATGCGTGGGCGACCAACGACGAAGGCGTCTACGAACTCGCTGCTGGCACGTCCACCCTGCCCCTTGGCCAAGAAGTTACCCTGGTTACCAAGACCGAAAACCCAACCGACACCGCACCTTACGTACGCACACTGAGCGGTACCATGGGCAACAACGAGCTTACGCTCAGTGCCCGTCTAGGCAACAATGGCGCCATTGTGTTCGAGACACCCGAGCCCGAACCAGAGCCCGAGCCGGAGCCAGATCCTGAGCCAGATCCTGAGCCCGGTGGCGACGAAGGCGGCACAACAGATCCGGACAATCCGGGAGGAACAACGGACCCCGACAATCCTGGCACGTCAACCGATCCCGATAACCCAGACGACCCTGGCACTTCAACCGACCCCGACAGCCCCGATAACCCGGACGAACCGGATAACCCTGGCGACGAGCCGGGAACCGACCCCGACAATCCGGGCGGCACGCCCGGCTCGGATTCCGATAATCCCGAAACACCAGGGGAAACTCCGGGCAGCACACCCTCGCCCGATAGGCCCTCTGACACAGACAACGCGACCACGAACAACAATACGCTCGCAAACACGGCGGATATGAGTGGTAGTGGCCTTGTTGCTCCCCTCCTCGTCATCGGGATTACAATTCTTGCTGCCGGCATTGGCCTCGCCATCCGGAGGAAGTAGCGCCCGCACAGCAGCAGGAGGAATATATTGTGATCGACGCCGTGATCTTTGACATGGACGGCACCTTGGTGGATTCAGAGCGCCTGGGCTTTACCGGCTGGCGCGAGGCCGGCAAGCGCCTGGGCACCACCATCCCCGACGACATTATGCGCAGCTTCATCGGCCACAACGCTGCCGAGGTAGTTGCCATGTGCACCGATTACCTGGGAGATGCCGACCTTGCCCAGCGCATCTTCGACCTGCACTGGGACATCCGGCGCGAGCGCACCACCACGGACCTCACCCTGCTCCCCGGCGTACACGAGGCGCTCAGCGCGCTCAAAGCGGCTGGTATGCGCCTTGCGGTATGCACGTCGTCCAACCGGCCCATTACCGAAAGCAACCTCTCACGCTTTGGCATCCTGGACGCTTTTGAGTCCATCACCTGCGGTGACGAGGTGGAGCGCGGCAAACCCAACCCGCAGATCTACGCCATCGCGGCGCAAAAGCTGGGGGTCAGCCCAGATGTGTGCGCTGTGGTGGAGGACTCGCCCAACGGCGTACGCGCGGGCTACGCCGCCGGAATGACCGTGTTCATGGTGCCCAACGTGATTGAACCCACGCAGGAGATGGTTGAGAAAACCGCGCGAATCCTGGGGACCTTGCACGAACTGCCTGCCGCCATCGCCGAGGTCGCCGGAGCGCAGGGCTAGGCGGCGGGGCGGGCAGGTGCCCGCCCCGCGCTCTGTGTTAAGCGTCGGTAGGGTCAGGAGCGTAGGTGTTGTAGCTCGTTGCCGCCTGCATGGGCGCAAGCAGAACGCGACCCGTGCCACGGTAAACGTTCACCAGGCCCTCGCCGCTCACCGCAGAGCCAATGAGCGACTTGCCGGAGCGTTCCACCGTGAAGTCGAGCGTGGATGACCAAGCCAGCGCGTAGTTGCCGTCAATCTTGAGCACGTCATTCTGCAAATCGATGATGACAATCTCCTGTTTGGGACAGGGAGACTCAAGCGCCACGTCACCGTTACCATCGAGGCGCAAATTGAAGAGGCCTTCGTTGCCGGCAACTGCTGAAGACAGGTTGGAACGGCGCTGCAGATTTTGCTGAAGGGTTCCATCACTTGCCAAGAACAGGCCGTCGTTAAGCACAATCGAACCGCCCCACGCCGCGGTATTGAGCAGCAGAATGTGCTGCCAAGTAGGCTCGCACACGACCATGCCCGAGCCCGTATATTCCGGCTTGATGATAGAGTCCTGGCTTACCGCCCCTTTGAACATCTTGCCCATGAAGTCGCCCACGCCCTTGACTCCCGTGGATGCCTGAACGTCGCCCACCGTCCACTGCATAGCGCCCGCCTGGAGGATAGCGCCAATGGTGCCGTCGAGGTTTATCAGAAGCTGGCGACGGCGCACATTCATCTCGGACGAGAAGTAGGCCACCTCGGCGGACCATGGCATTACCGAGAGGTCACGCTGCCACTCAATCACCCGGAACTGCCCCTGCTCTTCCAAAACTTGGACGTCATCGTTGTTTTCAAAGTTGCTGACACGGTACATACGAACTCCCTCGATCGCATCGTCGGCAGGCGGGATCCACATGGGCAGATGCAGCTAGAACGATATGCCTTTATTTGTTTTCCTTCCTCCGCAGACGCTCCCGTGCATCCGTTGCATCAACATATCCGAGTCGGGCCCCTAAACGATTGGCCCATCGGTCAACTCAATTGTTTTCTCGGTGAGAATGCTGGGGCGGCCGCCGTGCTGACAAAAAGATCCCGTGAACGCAAGCAGATGGGGAGTTTCGCATTGGTAGAATCGATGGGGTGCACACGATACGAGGGGGAATCATGCGCGAAAGCGTCAACATTTCTGCAGTGGCAGCAGCAGCTCGGGAGAACAACCAGCCCGGGCCGAATCATATGAACTGTGGCGAATCGGTTATCAAGGCACTCTACGACGCCTTCAAGCCCGACCTGCCGCCCAGCATTGTGTCTGTTGGAGCCGGCATGGGTGCAGGCGTTGGCGGCTCGGGGTGCATCTGCGGCGCGCTCGCCGGGGCGGTGGCATTCCTGGGGCTCATGGCGGGCACCAAAGAGCGCACGAAACCGCTTGCGGCGGAGCTCCACGACACGTTCTGCAAGGAAACGGGGCATCGCACCCCGTGCTGCCGCGTGCTCACCCGCGGAATGGAGTGGCACAGCCCCGAGCGTGTTGCCCAATGCCAAGACAACTGCGCCATCGCCGCCAGCGCAGCAGCAAGCATCCTCTGCCGCGAGTTTGGCATCCAAGCGGTGGGGTAGCGATAAGACAGTTAATAGCCCCGCTCATGATTGAGCTGCTCGAGGTTGGAGTTCGCGGAATAAGTCGTAACGCGCACCGCACCTCGACTCATTGCTGAACGCAGGCTTCTGCGATGTCTATAAAGCTGTATCGCCAGATTGCATCACTGGGATCAAACGGAGACGCGAACGACCTAATATACATCCGAACGCCACCGCATTGCCCATCATGAGCTCGATCAGATTATTATGCGCACGTAAATCCCCGAAATATCGCGACGCCCTGCCCGATGAATAATTGCTCGCATTATCCGAAACAAACGACACCAGTTGTCAACTCATCCCACTTTAACTTGAGACATTCCGAATGCTCAACCACCCACTTCGACGCCTTTGCACGCTTCTTCGCGGGCAGATTACCAGCTATCACCTTTCCAGAGGGAATCTCAAGCACAATCTCTTTATCCTGATAGCGAGCGTGAAGGTGGGGCGTATTGTGTCCCTTTTCTGCAGTGTGGATGATAAACTCGATTCCACTGCTTTTACCCACACGCGCGCGTTGAAACACGTAATCAAAAATGTCTATCCAATCGCTAAGTCCAGGCTTTTCCTGCAAATACCATTGTTCCACCTTCCGTCTCTCCTTCCATGTACTCAGCCTCGCAACCCCACCAGGTCATAAAAGACTTATGGGATTCGATTCTAACGTCGCTATCTAAATCCACGAAAGCTGTCGATAAGCGACGTCTCTGTCAGACCTGTCCTAAAAAATGAATTCGTGCCTTTAAAAAATTACAAACTAAATATTGACTCCTTTTGCCAAGGAGAGTACAACATGATCAACGTTCAATATGTGGTTTTAAGAAGGCACATATGATTAGCATCAAAAGCCTCGCATCGTTCGAAACTGGCACTGCTCAATTCCGCATCAGAGAAGACACGGGTGCAGATTCGAAAACCTACTCGTTCTACACCCAAGCCGATCTCGATGATGATCTGAAGCAGATGCCCACCTCCCAAACTACGCGGAAATGCATGCGGACATCCGATTCCGTTGTCACGGTCGCAACCGGCGATGTGCTATTTAGCCTCGTGTCCGGGAGTGCCGCAATAGTTCAGGCAGAACGCAGCGGCCTCCTCATCACGCAAAACTATGTGGTAATCAAGCCCTCGAATAATATTGACCCCCGCTTCCTTGTTTACCTCCTTAATGAAAACCCTGAGATAAGGAAGCAGCTGCGCATAGGACAACAGGGGTCGGCAACTATGAAATACACACTCAAGCAGCTAACTTCTCTACAAGCTCCTCCAATCCCAGACTTTCGAAGACAAGCGCTTATTGGGGAAACCTATTTAAATCAACTCAGACTCACAGCACTAAGAAACCATGCTTCTGAATTAGAAACCATGCTCGTATTTGACATGCTCAAGGAGGCAAACCACCATGAATGAAGCGACGTTTGAGACAGAGCTTATCCAGTTTCTATGCAGCGGAACCATCTCCCAAACAAACGGCGAATGGGGCGTAGTTCGCGAGAACCCAGTTGACTACGTCACAAAAACAAAGCTCTGGTCGTATGAACCGCATATCAAAACCACCGAGCAACTCTGGGGCAACTTCAAAACAATTCTGGAGCGCCACAACCAGAAGGCGCTTGACCATCCCCTCAGCAGCGTCGAATTCGCTCAAGTGAAGCGCGTGATATCTGATCTTCAGACGCCCTACCAGGCCGGTCAATTTCTCTATGGCCTCAATGGAGTCTCGCAAATTGAAGTCGACCTAGACGATGGACGCCATGTTTTTCTCACCGTCTTTGACCAGAGCCAAATTGGAGCTGGAGACACAATTTACCAGGTAGTAAACCAAATCGAGCGTCCGGCAAAAATCCCTGGTAAACAAAATCGACGGTTTGACACAACGCTTCTCATCAATGGCTTGCCTATCATCCAAATCGAGGAAAAGCGCGATACGCATGACGTTGATGAAGCACTCGAGCAGATGCATCAATACATTGACGAGAATCAATACCAGGACATATTTTCGACCCTTCAAATCCTTGTTGCCATAACACCAAACAACGTTAAGTACATGGCAAACACCACATCACGGGCATTCAATAAAGACTTCGCATTTCATTGGCAACGCAAGAGCGACAACAACGTTGTGCGCAACTGGAAAGAGTTTGCCGATTCGATGCTCTCTATTCCCATGGCACACCAGATGGCTACCAACTACATGATTCTGGACGGGACAAAAAACAAGCAATGCCTTAAAGTGATGCGTCCCTACCAGGTTTATGCAACTCAAAAAGCGATTGAGGAAATTAGGAAAACGGATTTTGACCTTGGAACCAACAAGATTGGTTATATCTGGCATACAACCGGTTCGGGAAAAACCATCACCAGCTTTAAGACCGCTTGGCTCGCAAGCCGCATGCCAGGTGTAGACAAGGTCGTATTCCTAGTAGATCGAATCGCCCTTACCAAACAAACGCTAGAGAACTATCGAGCCTATGACCCGGATGCATCTGACGATGCACTCGGAACCATTCGGAACACCGACAATACGGGAGACTTGAGCCGCAAGCTCAAATCAAAAGACAACAGCATCATCGTGACCTCAGTGCAGAAGCTTGAACGACTCGTGAAGCGTAAATCGTTCACAGCACCCGAAAAGAACATCGTCTTCATTGTTGATGAGGCACATCGCTCAACGGGAGGCGAAGCCTTCCAGGCAATTCAAAAGGCGTTTAAGCGCGCCGCGTGGCTTGGTTATACCGGTACGCCTATGTTTGACGAAACGACTACAGGACTTCGCACAGAAGACATCTTTGGCAAGCTTTTGCATGCCTACACTATTCGCGAAGCCATCGCGGACCGCAATGTCCTCGGTTTCCAAGTAGATTTTGAAACAACAATTCCCGAGAAGGCAATGAGGGAGGAGTATCTCCCCCGCTTCTATCGCGAACGACATCCAGACTGGTCTGAGGAACAGATTTCATACAAGATTGCCCATCTCACCCAAGATGATATGGACGATGCCATTGAGCCAAGTTTCTACGATGAAAACCCCGATCACGTAAAAGAGGTAGTAAGGGACATCTTCGACAATTGGCGCAACAGGTCTGCAGACGGCAAATACAACGCCATTCTTACTACGCATGTAGGTGGAGGCAGAGCCTCCACGCCTATGGCAATGATGTATTTCAAGGAATTCCAGGAAGTAAACGCCGAGCATCGCGCTGAAGGCAAGCCAACACTAAAGGTGGCAGTCACATTTAGCCAAAACACTTCCAATAACGAGAGCATGCTTGAAACCAATCGTGGACTTTATGAGGCTATAACCACATACAATGCGGAATTTGGCACTTCTTGGGGCATGGATGATGTCTCGGCATACACGCAGGATGTCATGTCTCGACTGAATAAAACTGCAGACGATGGCGTTTTCCTCGATCTGGTAATTGTCGTTGATCAACTCCTTACCGGATTCGATGCACCCGAGCTCAATACGCTATATGTCGACCGAACACTTAAGGGCGCCAGCCTAATCCAGGCGTATTCACGCACTAACCGCATTGCAGACATGCAAGAGAAGCCATGGGGTCACGTAGTCAACTATCGTTGGCCAGCCCAAAACGAGAGGCTCATGAATCGCGCATTGGCAATATATGCCAATAAAAACTCTGCCAACCTGTCCGACGATGAGCGCGGAAAGCAGAACGTGCTCGACGGTATCACCGCCCCACAGTTTGAAGAAATATTCCAGCAGGTGCAAGAAAAAGTCTCGAAGCTCGATGACCTAACCCAAGGTTTTACGCAGCTACCGCCCTCAGAAAAGCAAAAAGACTATATGCTCAATTTGCTGCGCGAGTACAACTCGGGCATGGCAAAACTCAAGCAGTTCAAACCAGAGAATGTCGATGGGAAGAAAGTGGGATTCGATTATGAAACCCCCGAAGAGCTCGTGCGAGCACTTGGCATGGAGCCAGAACAAGAGGTGATGTTGACCACCGTGCTGGCGAATGAGCTTAAACAGCATATTGCCAAGGTCAAACAAGTCCCAGTCTATGAAATAGAGCTGCGAATGACGCATGTCAAAGAAATCAAGATTGACTATGACTACCTAACCGAACTTATAGAAACTCTCCTGAACGCCGTTCATGAAGGCAAAATCGATAAGGTCGAAGAGACCAGAACCAAAATCGAACAATTCGCAAACGGACTTGATGACCGCGTATATGCCGGAAGAATCATCAAGGCAGCAGGTGCAATTGTACGAGGCGATTATCCTTCTCAGGGATCAGACATTACCTATCCCGTAAAGCTCAACGACCAGGGCGATGGCGAGAAGATTATTAGAGATGCCAGCAATGCGAGCATAGATCGCACGCTGCTCGATTTCCGTCTTAAGTGGGGTATTACGGATATAGTCAAAAGTGCTGATTTGCGCGAGCTATTCAGCAGGCACCGGTTTGGGCAACGCGACCTCGATGATTCTGGAGCAATTTCGAACATTATTTCTGAGGCCTCGGCTGCATACAAAACGATGTCACAGGACGAAGCTGTACGCGCATTGTCTCGCATCAAATATCGCAATGGTCTCCGCGATGCCATGTACGACATGGCTGACAGCCTCACAGATCACTAAGGAGTCAATATGGGCAAGCCTAAACAGAATGTTCCTAAACTCCGCTTTCCCGGTTTCACTGACCCTTGGGAACAGCGTAAGCTGGGGGAGGTTGCCACTGTTGTCCGAGGCGAGCGCTTTACGGCGAGCGATTACGTTTCCGAGGATGGTATTCCCTGCATTCACTACGGAGAAATATATACCTCCTACGGTTCGGTAGCGACCTCGACCATCTCACAGGTGCGGAAGGAGTTGAGGCCAACCCTTCGCTTCGCAGAACCTGGAGACATCATTGTGGCGGGCACGAGTGAGAATGTCGAGGACGTTTGCAAGGCGGTCGTTTGGCTGGGAAACACGCAGGTAGCGTATCACGACGACAGTTTTGCTGTCTCCTTCAGCGGTGATCCCGTCTTCTTGGCGAGCTACTTCCAGACAGGGGAGTTCTTTTCGCGCAAAACCTCAGCTGCGCATGGGGTGAAGGTTATGAGGGTGAGCCGCGAAGCTTTGATGAGCATCGTGATTCCAACCCCATCTCTCCCTGAGCAGTACCTCATCGGCGCCTTCTTCCGGGACTTCGACGACCTCATCACCCTTCACCAGCGTGAGCTCGACAACGTCAAGCTGCTGAAAAAGTCACTCCTCCAAAAGATGTTCCCGAGAGACGGTGCCGACGTCCCGGAGCTCCGCTTCCCCGGTTTCACTGACCCTTGGGAACAGCGTAAGCTGGGGGATGTGGTGAATCGTGCAAGCAGTGCTTGCGATGATGCCCACCTTCCCAGAGTCGAATATGAAGACATCAACTCTGACGAAGGCACGCTAAACAAGCCTATTAAGAAGCTCGGACACAGCAAAAAAGGAATTATGTTTTCACCTGGTGATACCCTTTATGGGAAGTTACGCCCTTATCTTCACAACTGGCTGAAACCGCACTTCAAAGGTGTTGCTGTTGGGGATTTTTGGGTGCTGAAACCAAAGGAGATTGACTCAGACTTCCTCTACCGAATAGTACAAAGCGATGCGTTCGACAAATTGGCGAATGTATCTGCAGGTTCAAAAATGCCACGCGCCGACTGGAGTCTCATTAGCAGTTCATATTTCTCAATGCCCCATAAAGCTACCGAGCAGCGCCTCATCGGCTCCTTCTTCCGGGACGTCGACGACCTCATCACCCTTCACCAGCGTGAGCTTGATCATGTCAAATTGCTGAAAAAAGCGCTTCTCCAACAGATGTTTGTCTAGAAAGGAATGTCTCCTCATGAATAACTTGCAGACTATTTCATCAAAACTGTGGGCGATGGCCAATGAACTCCGCGGCAACATGGACGCCTCTGAATACAAGAACTATATTCTTGCCTTCATGTTCTACCGCTACCTCTCTGAGCATCAGGAAAACTACCTCGTAACCAACAATGTTCTTGATATTGAGGAAGGCCAGTCGGTAAACCAAGCCTATCTTGAGCAGGCAGCTGGAAGCGACTTGGCAGACTACCTTGAAGACATCTCTTCAAGCTTGGGATATGCCATTGCACCTCAGGATACTTGGCATTCCCTTATTGAAAAGATTGAAAACAGCAACATCATCCCGAGCGATTATCAAACCATGTTTGATAACTTCAACAATAATGCCTCACTTAACAAGGAGGCAGCCCAAGATTTTCGCGGCGTATTTAACGACGTGAACCTCGGTGATTCACGACTTGGTTCGACAACTAATGAACGCGCCAAGTCCTTGAATCGCATTGTCAAGCTTGTCGATAGCATCGACTACAAAGGTGAAAACGGCGAGGATATCCTAGGCGCAATCTACGAGTACCTTATCGGCCAATTTGCTGCGTCAGCAGGAAAGAAAGGCGGAGAGTTCTACACCCCACACGAGGTAAGCGAGATTCTATCTAGGATCGTCACCCTTGGAAGAACCAAATCGGACGAGTTCTTCACCGTCTACGACCCAACCATGGGTTCTGGATCGCTGCTACTAACCGTTGGCCAGAATTTGCCTGAGGGGCAACCAATAAAGTACTACGGCCAGGAGCTAAACACGACCACCTATAACTTGGCGCGCATGAACCTCATGATGCACGGCGTCTCGTTCAACAACATGTACCTATCCAACGCAGACACATTGGGCTCAGATTGGCCTAACGGCCTTGATGCCAAGGGCATCGATGATCCCAATTGCTCGTTTGATGCCGTTGTGGCCAATCCCCCCTACTCAGCCCATTGGGACAACAACGAAACAAGGCTCAAAGACCAGCGCTTCAAAGACTACGGCGGTAAACTTGCTCCGCGGACAAAGGCGGACTATGCGTTTGTTCTGCATAGCCTTTATCATCTTGGCAACGAGGGAACGATGGCAATCGTCCTTCCCCACGGCGTACTGTTCCGCGGAGCCGCCGAAGGAATTATCCGTAAGAACATCATCGACAAAAACTATCTTGATGCCGTCATCGGCCTCCCTGCTAATATCTTTTATGGCACCGGCATCCCAACTGTTGTCCTCATCTTCAAGAAGAACCGCACTACAAAGGACATCCTGTTCATTGATGCTTCTCAGGAATTCGAAAAGGCTAAAAACCAGAACCGCCTCACCGAAGATCACATCTGCAAAATCGTGGAAACCTATCAGAAGCGCGAAGACGTGGAGAAATATGCCCATGTAGCGGGCATTGATGAGATTCGCGAAAACGACTACAACCTCAACATTCCTCGCTATGTTGATACCTTTGAGCAGGAAGAAGAGATTGATATCAACGATGTTCTTCGCCTGCTGGAGCAGGACAAGCGAGAGATAGCCGAGCTTGAGTCCAAGATCTCATCAACCCTTAATGAGCTTGGCGTAAAACTGTAAACACGCGCCGAACCATTGATGAGCAGTGTATTGGGGCACCTGGGAGACTCTGATCCCAGGTGCCCCGCTCTTTTCTCCCTTACACTGGTGAAGGGTGATGAGGTCGTCGACGTCCCGGAAGAAGGTGCCGATGAGGCGCTGCTCGGCAAGAGACGGAATTTGGATTTTCATGCCAGAAAGCACTGGTCCGGATATCTCGAGGAATGTTGAACCGGATGCATGTACCTCTGCCCATCTTTTGATTGACGGTGTTATCGAGTAGATGAAGTACACGTCTTCGTTGTCGTGAACTACCAGTGACTGAAAACCTTGGTTTGTGCATGCTGACCTGCGCAGAATTGAGGCTGATCCAATTCCTGCACGGCTAGTAAAGAGAATGGTTTTATCCGCTGGAAGCATGGTTGCCGAACAAGCTTTGTAGCCGGCTTCCGTAATTTTTCGAACGCTTGAGTAAGCGTAGATCCCGGTACCGATTTCGGCAGGCGTAAACCAGTCGATGTTTCCATTCCAGTAGGCTGGGTTGCTTGTTTTGGGAGTTCCGCCGCCGATTATATTGGCCACTTCTCCAAGCTTACGCTGTTCCCAAGAATTATCTGCGCTGCACGAGCGGTGCTAAATAGAAACACCTCAGCCTTTGCGCTAGAGCTTGGGAACAGCGTAAGCTGGGGGACTACTTGTCTCTGTCAACGCAAAAGAACGCAAGCCTGGAATTCGGAGTCAGCGATGTTCTCTCGGTCTCTTGGGCTGAGGGCATCGTCAACCAGATCGAGTTTCAGGGGAGGAGCTATGCGGGCGCGGACCTGTCGGGCTACGACGTCGTGGAAAGGGGCGACGTAGTCTATACCAAGTCGCCGCTTAGGGACGAGCCATACGGGATCGTAAAAACAAATCGCGGCAGCTCAGGAATCGTCTCCCAACTCTATGCCGTGTATCACCCACTGCCTAACGCCGACTCGGGGTTCGTGGAGCATTACTTCGGGCTTGCCGACCGGTTGAACAGGTACTTCAAGCCGTTGGTGAACAAGGGCGCTAAGAACACCATGAACATAAGTGATGCCGGGACCCTCCAGGGAATGGTGTCTTTCCCTTCCCTCTCCGAGCAGCGCGCGATAGGCGCGTTCTTCTCACGGCTGGACGAGCTCATCACCCTTCACCAGCGTGAGCTTGCAACCTCTCGTCAGCGATCGCCCCGATAGTCCAATGAGTCCTCAAATACAGCTCCTCACTCTCTGAAAGCGGGCATGCTGTTAGCACTTGCCTTTGTCAGTGCAACCGGCTTAATCCGTGAAAGGAGACCAACAAATTGTTCAACGAAATACATCGCACTGATCCGTTTTGCGATTATTACAGACAGTGGATTACCATCTACAAGGAGGGAGCCGTTCGAAAAGTTACCCTAAAGAAGTACCTTCTCACTCTTTCCTGGCTGCAAAAGTTGATTCCAGACCTTGCGATAAGTGAAATGGACAGGATGGCATATCAAAAACTCTTGAATGCCTATGCAGAACACCATGAACGTCAAACAGTTATGGATTTCCATCATCAGCTAAAAGGGGCGATTCTCGATGCCGTTGACGAAGGACTGATTGACCGAGATCCAACCCGAAAAGCAATCGTAAAAGGCAAGACACCGAGAAAAAAGAAAAAGAAATACCTCAACCAGTTTGAACTGCACGAACTTTTGAGTGGTCTTGATTTACAACCTCAGATCAATTGGGATTGGATGATTCTCCTTATTGCTAAGACGGGGCTGCGCTTTTCTGAAGCATTGGCCATTACGCCAAGAGATTTTGATTTCTCTCGACAGGTGCTGTCTATCAGCAAAACGTGGGACTACAAAGAAGGAACGGGCTTTCTTCCCACAAAGAATAGGTCATCAGTAAGAAAAGTAGCTATTGATTGGCAGCTTATTGTCCAGTTCTCAACGCTAGTAAAGGAGCTACCCGAAGATAGCCCCATTTTTGTTCATGGTCGTGTCTACAATTCAACAGTAAATAACCTGCTAGCACGACGCTGTGCTCAGGTAGGAATACCAACAATATCCGTACATGGCCTTAGACACACTCATGCATCCCTTCTCCTTTTTGCAGGAGTATCTATAGCCAGTGTGGCAAGACGCCTCGGCCATTCAAGCATGAACACCACTCAGAAAACGTACCTTCACATCATTCAAGAGCTTGAAAACAAAGACGTCGACCTTGTTATGAGGTCATTATCTGGACTCACATAGTGCTCACGTAGCAATAGCTTTTTTGGTTGCGCTGACAGGGGCTTTTACTCTCGCACCAACAATGCAAAGAAATCGAAGTTATCCGATACTTCGCCAGTCTTGCCTAGTCACAATTAAATGGTCTAAAACCCTAATTCCGAGCAGTTCACCAGCAGATTTGAGCTTCTTCGTAACCTGCTCATCCTCAAACGACGGCTCAGCACTTCCACTAGGATGATTGTGAGCTAGAATAATCGATGCAGCGCGATCCTCTATGGCTTTGGCAAATATCTCTCGTGGGTGAACAAGACTTTCGGTGAGTGTTCCCTGGAAAATGATGGCGTTGTCAATGAGTCGATTGGCCCCGTCAAGCGTAAGTACAACGAAACACTCTTGTCTCTTGTTCTTCAAATACCCCAGCTGGTGAATTGCATCTTCTGGACTAGTGATCACGGGACGATCAGAAGGCATGAGATAGCGACGGCCAAGCTCAAATAGGGCGACAATCTCGCTCGTCTTTGCGGGGCCCATACCAGATATGCTAGCAACCTCTTGGTAGGTAATCTTGTCACCGTGGAGCTTAAGCAACTTAAGCAGTCGCTTTGCTATCCGTTCAGCAGAAGCTTGTTGGTTTCCGCTTCCAATCAGAATACAAAGTAGTTCTAAATCAGTGAGGTTTTCAGCACCAAATTGCTTCAGTTTCTCCCTCGGCATCAAGTCGGCCATGGCCACCTCACCCATCTTCTCCGCCAGAATAAGAACAAGCTACAACACGTAATGCTGCAACTTCGTTCCTAGTTGCCCTCCATGCGGCTACGCCTTTCAGTCAACCTCTCCCCTTCGTAGACAAAATGGAGCGGTCCCTGGACAGCGCCCTTTCTTCCAAGCAACTGTGCCGCTAGCGCCGACAAAGATGTTGTCACGCCCTCGTACTCAACTCGCCTATCGTCAACGATAGTAGCTATCTTTGTTGGATCTCCGACAAAAGCCACCTTATCGCCAGGACGAAGCCCAATCATCGAGAATCTCAACGGAGGTTTACGCGAGGCCTCCCGGGTTTCCTCTGCTTCTCGCTCTTCTTCCAGTTGTTCTCCCGTGGGAGTTACACGATGCAATCTATCGCTTGTTCCTGAAATGCGAGCAATGGCCTCAAGAATGGCATAGGCGTCCTCCGGAGTCATTTCAAAGAACTCCTTTGTGCGCCTTTGTCCATTAAACGTCTCAATGGTTCGAAGGTCCGGATTTAGCTGGTCAATGAGCTCATGAAGCGCCTTGTCTGTTAGCTTGTGACCAACCTCGTATATAGCATAAGCGCGAAACGCATACGGCAAAGCCTCGGATCGATTAAGCTCACGAAGGCGACGCTGAAGATCGCTCGCATACCCTATCTTGACGTACTGCGGGAAGCTCGGATTGGTGAGAATGTAGATAACACCTTTAGCCATAGCGTCATGCCTCCGCCGAAGTTAAATAGATCGATAGGCCAGTACTCATATTGTTGGTAGCGCACGTAGCATCGTCAAGATGCTGCATGTCACTGGCTATTCCTGACCTCCTGAATGGATACGGGTAACCAACGGAAAACCTCATCACTGAAGAAGAAACGCCACCTCGCAGCTTCGACCTCTCCCCTACAGCACCACGTCCCCCTCGTAGATGCTCTTGCCGGTGATGTCATCCGTAATGGCAAAGTTGCTCTTGACCATGGTGTACCAGCCCAGCGTGGCGATGTGGTCGGGGTGGTCTTCGTACACATGAGCGCGGATGATCTCGTCCGTCTCTTCGTAGGCAATCACGCTGCCATCAGGCACCAAGCCGTGGCGCCAAAGTTCCTGGTAGATGTAGTTTTGATAGTCAATATCGCCCGACGACCCCGCATCGCTTGCAGCCTGCCCGGCAGAGCCATCGGCCACGTTACCCGTAGCGCCCGCAGCGCCGGCAGCGCCCGTCCCCGCAGCATCCGCAGACCCTGCCTGCGCGCCGCCGCCATCCAGCACATTCACCGACACCAGGTGGTACCCAAACGCGCTCTCATCGTCACGCACAGCAAGCACGCGGTAGCGGTAGGCGGCAGAATCGGAAAGGCCGTCGGAATAATGCACCGTCACCTCGCATGAGACCATCTGACCAAATGACGCCCACGCCGAGCTCTCAATCGTGCGCATAAATGGCCCCGAAGCAGCCATAACAATCCAGCCGGTACCGTCGCGCACCACCGCGTTGTCACCAATGTAGCTCAGGTCATCCGGGCACGAGCCATAGAACGAGCGCAGAATCGTACGTACCGTATCCATGGGCACAAAGTACGAGCCTCCCATATCTGGAATCTCGTAGCTCAAGTTGTACGAGGTGTCCGTGCAGCTCAGGTTCTCGCGCTCAAAGAAAACCTCCGGGTACACGATGTCAAAGACAAGCGAGGTATCGAGCGTGGGGTTCGAACCCGGCGTCACCATAAGCTCGCCCGCTGGCGCAGAATCGGTAGCGAGAGGCGTCACCGCCACCGTATAAATGAGCGCCATGTCCTCGATGGCCGTTTTCGCGGCAGCGTCGTCAAACGCAGCACCCACAATGCTTGTACCGCCATCAAGCCGCACGTCGGTAAGGCCGGTGCAGCCCGAAAGGTCAACCTGGCCAATCTGGTTGCCCGTGCAGTGCAACAGATAGAGGTCGTCCGTGTCGGGCAGTTCAAGCTCACTTACCTGGCTGTTCTCGCATACCACCTGCTCCAAAGAGGTGTTATGCGAAAGATCGAGCTCCGCGATGGAGTTATTCGAACACACAAGCGTGGCCAGGTTCCCAAAGCAATCGATGCCCGTAAGGTCGGAGATGCCCAGGCCAGCCAGACCATCATCTACCCCCGGCGTGCCAAGCGCCGTCACGGCGTCGGCCTCCTCGCGCGAGAGGCTGCCATTGGCATCGGTGTCTACGTTCTCGGCCAGATAGGTGCGAAATGCCTCGTCGGGCACGTCGTCATCAAGCACCAGAACAGCCTCACTAGACGCTCCCGCCGAGCCATCGTCCGCGGCGGGCGCAAAGGGGCCGATCTTCAAGAACCACATGCCGCCAACAGCAAGCACCAAAAGGAAGAAGAGCGAAGCGACATCGAACGAGGAGGCGCTCTCCCCTGCCTTCTTCTGAGGGGCGCTCGCGCCGCCCGCAGCCGACGACCCGCCCACAGCCGGCGACCCGCCCGACCCCGTACGGCCCTCCAGCCGCGTTCCGCACGATTTGCAATACGTATCGCTGCTCGACACCCTAGTGCCGCATTTTGGACACTTCATGGCTACCCCCATCGACGGACGTGTACTTTAGTATAGCCCTCAGGTCACGCGCCGCACCTCCCTCGCACGGCGGCACATCGGTCGTGCTTGAGCCGTGTATAGCCCTCAGGTCACGCGCCGCACCTCCCTCGCCCACACTATCGTGCTACCATGGCGGTTGACCTATCACCTAACCGAACAGGAGGCATCCCCATGGAGCGTCCGAGCGCCTGGAAGGCATACGACGAGGCCGCTGTCGCCGAGCTTGAGCAGCTGTGCGGCGACTACCGCGCCTTTATCTCTGAGAACAAAACCGAGCGCGAGTGCGTTGTCTCAAGCGTGAAGCTTGCCGAGGCCGCTGGTTACACCAACCTCGACACCGCCATCGCCGAGGGCCGTGCCCTCAAGGCCGGCGACAAGGTGTACGCCGTCAGCCACAACAAGACCCTCATGCTCGTCAACCTGGGCGAGCAGCCGCTTGAGCAGGGCATGAACATCCTGGGCGCGCACATCGACAGCCCGCGCCTGGACCTCAAGCAGAACCCCCTCTACGAGGCGGGCGACATGGCCTACCTCGACACCCATTACTACGGCGGCGTGAAGGCCTACCACTGGGTTGCTACCCCGCTCGCGCTCCACGGTGTGGTGTGCAAGAAGGACGGCACCACGGTTGAGGTCCGCGTGGGCGAAGACGCCTCCGACCCTGTGTTCTGCATCTCCGACCTGCTCATCCATCTGGCGAGCGACCAGATGAAGAAGCCCGCCGCCGAGGCTGTTGATCACGAGAACCTCGATGTGATCGTGGCCGGCCGCCCCGTGGTGATTGAGGGCGACGACGATAAGGACGCCCCCAAGGAGCCCGTGAAGCAGATGTTCCTCGACATCCTGAGCGAGCGCTACGGCATTGACGAGGAGGACTTCCTCTCCGCTGAGCTTGAGGTGGTCCCTGCGGGTGCCGCGCGTGAAATGGGCTTTGACCGCTCGATGATTCTGGGCTATGGCCAGGACGACCGCGTCTGCGCTTACACCTCGCTTGCCGCCCAGCTTGCGGTGGAGCATGTGGAGCGCACGGCCGTGACGCTCCTCGTGGACAAGGAGGAGATTGGCTCTGTGGGTGCCTCGGGCATGACGAGCCGTTTCTTTGAGAATACCATTGCCGAGATCATGGAGCTCGCGGGCGAGGGCGGCGCACTCAAGCTGCGCCGCGCGCTTGCTAACTCGCGCATGCTTTCGAGCGATGTTTCGGCTGGCTTCGATAACCTCTACGCCGACCGCTTTGAGAAGAAGAACGCCGCCATCATGGGCCATGGTCTGTGCTTCAACAAGTACACGGGCGCCCGCGGCAAGAGCGGCTCCAACGACGCCGACGCCGAGTACCTGGCACTGGTGCGCGACATCATGGACGAGGCCGGCGTTGCGTTCCAGACCTGCGAGCTTGGCCGCATTGGCGCAGGTGGCGGCGGCACCATTGCCTACATCCTCGCCGAATACGGTATGGACGTGATTGACTCCGGCGTAGCCGTGCTTTCCATGCACTCGCTGTGGGAGGTCACCAACAAGGCCGACGTCTACGAGGCGTACAAGGGCTACAAGGCCTTCATCGAGCGCGCCTAAACACGAAAGCATCATCCTCCGGCAAAACCAGCGGGGCCCCAATCGGGGCCCCGCTGTTGCGTGGTGTGCGCACTTTCCTGCGTGACGGAGAAAGCGCGCGGGAGACACCGTGGTTCTGGATACGCCATCCTGGCCTCAGGGCGGGGCAGCCATACGCCGCCCCGCTATCAGCCTGCTACTACTCCAGGTTCTCCCCCGTCTCGGGGTCAAAGAGATGGATGGCGCCTCCGCCAAACGTAAAGGGCACCTTATCGCCAATATGCACGCCAAACGAGAGCGCGTCATCACCCGTGCCCTGCATAATCACTACAACGTCCTGGCCGCAAGCACGAAGATGCACGTGGAGGGCGCTCCCCATAAGCTCGGTCACCTCAACGGTGCCCTCAAGCGTGTGTGCACCATCCGCATGCAGCTGAATGTGCTCGGGGCGCACACCCAGCGTAACCTTCTGCGGCCCAACGCCGCGGCGGCGCAGCTGCTCTTGCTTGGTGGTAGAAGGCACAAACGTGGCCCCGTCAATCTCAACCACATAGTCACCCGAGCTATCGCGCTTAAGCTCGGCATCAACAAAGTTCATCTGCGGCATACCGATGAAGCCCGCCACAAAGATGTTCGCCGGATGGTCGTACACCTCCTCGGGGGTACCCACCTGCTGCATCATGCCGTCTTTCATAATTACGATGCGGTCGCCCAGCGTCATGGCCTCGGTCTGGTCGTGCGTGACATACATAAACATGGTGTCCACGCTTTTACGCAGCTTGATGAGCTCGGCGCGCATCTGGTTGCGAAGCTTGGCGTCAAGGTTGGAGAGCGGCTCGTCCATAAGGAGCACCTTGGGCTCGCGCACGATAGCGCGGCCAATAGCCACACGCTGCCGCTGACCGCCGGAGAGCGCCTTGGGCTTGCGGTCGAGGTACTGGGTGATGTCGAGGATGCGGGCAACCTCCTCCACCTTGCGCATGCGCTCCTCCTTGGGCACCTTGCGGAGCTTCAGGGGAAACTCAAGGTTGGCGCGTACCGTCTTGTGCGGGTAGAGCGCGTAGTTTTGGAACACCATGGCAATGTCGCGATCCTTGGGCGCCACATCGTTCACCAGCTTGCCGTCGATATACACCTCGCCGCGGGTGATCTCTTCCAAGCCCGCCACCATGCGCAGCGTGGTGGACTTGCCGCAGCCGGAGGGGCCCACGAGCACGACAAACTCGCCATCAGCAACATCCAGGTTGAAGTCCTCCACCGCCACAACGCCCTCGTCGGTGATCTTGAGGTTGTTCTTCTTCTCGGCTTGCTTCTTCTTGAAGCGACGCTTGGCGCCGGCGCCCTTGTAGACCTTCTCAACGTGCTTGAGCTGAACTTCTGCCATGGTAATCAATCCCTTTCTTTTGCGGAGCCGCCCTGGGCGGGAAGACGTCGGTACAGTTCCAGTTGCCGATGCAAGCGTTGAGCCAGATCAGCGCTATCAAAGCCGGCGCGAGCCCGCCAGCACCAATTGCCACCAAGCGTTGAGGGCGTGTTCATGCGTGCCTCGCTGCCCAAACCCAGCAGGTCTTGCATCTGCACCACCGCAAGATCGGCGGCGCTTGCCCAGATGGCACGCATCATGCCCCATCCTTCGCCCTCGGCGGGGTCGAGGTGCAGATACTCCCGTGCCAGTGCCACGTCGCCCGCCGGGCCCGATGCGAGCCAGCCCAGAGCGGTGTCGTTATCGTGGGTGCCCACATAGGCAACGCTGTTCTTGGGGTAGGCGTAGGGCAGGTAGGCCTCGTCACCGCCGTCGCGACTGTCGAACGCAAACTGCAGCACTTTCATGCCAGGGAAGCCGCTTGCGGCGAGCATCTCGTGCACCGAAGGCGTGAGGAATCCCAGATCTTCCGCCACAATGTCGCAGGCACCCAGGCGCTCACGCAGCAGCTCAAAGAAGCGGATGCCCGGCCCCTCGCGCCATCGGCCGCCTTCTGCCGTGCTGGCACCCGCGGGAATGGCATAGTACGACTCAAATCCCCGGAAGTGATCGATGCGGATGATGTCAAACAGCCGCAGCTGGTACGCAATGCGCCCAAACCACCAGCTATACCCGTCGGCCGCCATATAGTCCCACCTAAAGAGCGGGTTTCCCCACAGCTGGCCTGTGGCCGAGAAACCGTCGGGCGGACAACCCGCCACCTCGGTGGGCCGCAAGTTCTCGTCGAGCTGAAACTGCTCGGGGTGCGACCACGCGTCGGCGCTGTCCTCTGCCACATAGATGGGCAGGTCGCCCATGATCTTCACGCCCGCCTCGCGCGCATATACATGCAGGCGCTCCCACTGCAGGAAAAAGAGGCACTGCACGCCTTTCCAGAAGCGGATGGTGTCGGCAGCGCTCGCGCGCACCGCATCAAGCGCGTCTGCCTTGCGCAGTCGCAGCTCGTCTGGCCACTCATGGAAGGCCCGACCGCCCTCAAGATCCTTGATGGTCATGAAGAGCGCGTAATCGTCAAGCCAAGACGCCTCGTCATCACAGAAGCGCGCAAACGCCTCGGCATGCTCGGCACAAAGCCGCTCGACGGCCCGTACAAGCACAGTGTAGCGGCTTGCATAAAGCGCGCCGTAATCAACCTGCTCGGCGTTATCGCCCCAGAACAACCCCTCGTATTCCGTCGGTTCGAGCAGGCCCTCGGCCGCCAAATCGTCGAAATCAATAAGGTAGGGGTTTCCCGCGTAAGCAGAAAACGACTGGTAGGGTGAGTCTCCGTAGCTCGTGGGCCCAATGGGCAGCATCTGCCACACCGAGACACCCGAAGCCTTGAGGAAATCAATGAAGGAGCGGGCAGCCGCACCCATGGTGCCCACGCCGTAGGGGCTGGGCAGCGAGGTGATGGGCATGAGGACTCCAGCCTCGCGCATAGCTTTGCTCCAATCTCTTCTCACGCGTGAACAGGCGGCCTGTCTACGCTCTCCCGACGATACAGCTTGAAGGGGACCACCTCGTGCATCGCCTCAAGCTCAGGATGCTCAACACGCTCCAGAAGCAGTTCCACACCGCGCCGCGCAAAGAGGTCGGCATCCTGCCGAATGGTGGTGAGGCGCGGTACGTTGAACTGGCCCGAGTCCACACCGTCAAAGCCCGCCACTGACATGTCCCCCGGAACGGAGAGGCCCGCATCGGCGAGCGCCCGGATAACACCGAGGGCGATAACATCGCCCAGGGCAAAAATTGCCGTCACCCCACGCGAGCGCATGAGGAGGTGCACCGTTGCGTCGTAGCCCTCTGCCATCGAGAAGCGGCACGGCTCATAGTCGAGCTCCTCGTCGAAGTCGATGCCGCGCCGCCTAAGCTCTGCCAAGGCGCCCTCCAGGCGCAACGTGCCCACCTGGCTCACTCCGCGGTTGCCGCCTATGATGGCAATACGCGTATGACCCTGGTCTACCAGCTCGCCGATAATCGTCGCCGCAGCGTCGGCATCATCGGTAGTAAGGCTCGAAAGGTTCGCGAACCCAAGCCCCTGGGCCGAGTTGCTCACCAGGATGCTCGGCACCGTTATCTCGCCAAACCCCTCAGCAAAGTACGACGGGTTGCCGCCCAAAAAGATCAACCCCTTACGGCGCCGGATGCGGCAATAGGCGGCAGCCCGCTGGACTTCGTTTTCGTCCTCGTCCATATAGACCACGTGAATCTCTTCGCCCATCTCAAGCAAAAGTGTCTGCATGCGCTCCAAGATGTCGGCAAACAGAAGGTTGTGTGCACCTTTTACAAAGGCGGCGATGGAGGTCTTGGTCTGCATCTTGAGATAACGGGCATTGCTGTTGGGCTCATAGCCACAGTCACGGATGACAGCAAGGATGCGCTCGCGTGCGCGGTCGCTCACATTGGGGTGCTCGTTCAACACCCGCGAGACAGTTCCCACGCTATAACCCGATAGTGCTGCGATATCCCTGATGTCCATGGGTCGTTATCCCTTCACCGCTCCCGCAGCAACACCTTTGATGATGTACTTTTGGCATGCCAGGTAGAAGATGACCACAGGAATAACGGCCATGATGAGGGCAGCCATGATAGCGCCCATGTCCACGCGGCCGTACGAGCCTTTCATAAACTGAATCACGATGGAGATGGTCTTGTACTCATTGGTGTCGAGCACCAAATAGGGCAGCAGGAAGTCGTTCCAGATCCACATGGCCTCAAGAATACCCACCGAGATATAGGTGGGCTTCATGATGGGAACCACCACCGAGAAGAAGGCGCGCAGCGGCGAGCAACCATCGATGAGGGCGGCCTCCTCAATCTCAACCGGGATGGTCTTCACAAAGCCGCAGAACATAAACACGGCAAGTCCCGCGCCAAAGCCCAGGTAGATGATGATAATGCCCCACGGGGTATCGAGCCCCAGGCGGTCGGCCACCAGCGAGAGCGTGAACATGACCATCTGGAACGGCACAACCATCGAGACGGCGCAGAGCAAATACATTCCCTTGGTGAAGCCATTGGTAACGCGCGTGATGAACCATGCGCACATGGAGCAGCACAACAGGATTACAAAGACCGACCCCACGGTGATGAAAACGGTCCAGCCCACGGAGTCCAAGAAACCGTAGCGGTCGATAGCCGAGAGGTAGTTCTCAAGGCCAACAAACGTGTCGGCATCCGGCAACTCAAAGGGCAAGAGGCTAATGAACGTACGGCTCTTGAACGAATTGAAGAGCACCACAATAACCGGCAGAATCCATGCAAAGCAGATGAGGGCAAGCAAGCCCGTACCGGCGCCGCGAATGAGCTTCTTCTTCCCCATTACTGTTGCACCTCCCGCGAGCGCGTGACCTTAAGCTGAATGAGGCCGATGGCCACAACAACAATGCAGAAGATAACTGCCTTCGCCTGGCCTACGCCTTCCCAGCCTGTGCGGCCATAGAACGTGTTGTAGATGTTGAGCGCCAAGAGCTCCGAGAGCTTCGACGGCTCGCCCGCGGTAAGCGAGAGGTTCTGGTCAAAGAGCTTGAAGCCGTTGGTGATGGAAAGAAACATGCAGATGGTGATCGAGGACATCATCATGGGAATGGTGACACCGGTGAGCTTCTGCCACCAGTTGGCACCATCAATCTCTGCTGCCTCGAGAACATCGTCGGGAATGGACTGGAAGCCAGCGATGTAGATGATCATCATGTAGCCAATCTGCTGCCAGGCTACCAAAATCACCAATCCCGCAAAGCCATACCACTCATTGAGGCCAATAGCCTGGTTCCACTGCTGCAGAATGCCGTTGAAAATCAGCTGCCAGATGTAGCCAAGCACAATGCCGCCGATAAGATTGGGCATAAAGAACACCGTGCGGAAGAAGTTGGTACCGCGCAGGCGCTGGGTGAGCGCAAACGCCAAAAGAAACGCCACGACGTTGATCACCACGAGCGAGGCCACCGCAAAGAGTGCGGTGAACCAGAACGCATGCTGGAAGATGGTGTCCTCAAACGCGCGAATATAGTTGGTAAATCCTACGAACGTGGCATCGGTGACTGTGGTGAAGTCGCAAAGCGAGAGCCAAAGGCCCAGCGCGAACGGAACAATGAACCCGATGATGAACGCCAGAAGCGTGGGAACAATAAAGACCGGCCAGTAACGCTTGATCGCTTTCTCCATACGACTACCTCCTTTTTATATGAGAGGCGGCGGGCAGGCATGCCGCCCACTCGCCGCCTGGAGGAGAACGTGTTAAACGCGCAAGTCTGGTCGCGGCGTTACTTGGCGGCAGCCGCCTCGGAGGCCCAGCCGTCAACAAACGCGGTCACAACGGCGTCCCAGTTGGCATCGGTCTGATCAGCCGCATAGGTGGTCAGCGCGGATCCCACGCCGTTCTTCCACTCTTCGGAAGGCATGGTGGAGAAGCACCACTTAACAGGCGTCTTGTCGGCGTTGATCTCGTCGGCAAGCTTGTTCAGAACGTTCTCGGAAGGCTGGTTGTCCTTGAACGGAATCACGAAGCCCATGCCGGGGTCGCCGGAAGGCATAGCGCCGTCGGCGCCGCACATAGCCGTGGTGCCGGTATCGGACGTGACGCACCAGTTGATGAAGTCGAGCGTTGCCTTGATGTCGTCCTCGGAAGCGTTCTTGTTCACGCACCAATAGTTCTCGGAACCGGTGCAGATGCCCTGCTGCTCCTCGCCGTCAGCGCCAATGTAGATGGGCAGGAGACCGAGGTTGTCGTCGCCCACCTCGGAGACGTTCGCGTACTCCCAGGTGCCGTTCTGATAGAACACGCACTGGCCGGTAACAAACTCAGCCGTGGCGTCGTCAGCGGTCTTGGTGGAAAGGAGGCCGGGGTCGCAGGTGGCGTTGTTGATGTAGAGGTCCCAAATCTGACGATACTGCGGCAGGTAGGTACCCTTGATGGCATCGGTGGTGTCAATGTCATCGGCCACATACTCGTAGTAGATGGGCAGGTTGGCCAGGTGGGTCTTGAAGCGCCAGTCGGAGCTGGAGTCCATGCCGGCTGAACCAAAGGCGGAGAAGCCCAGCTCGTCCTTGCGAGCGGTGATATCCTCGGCGACCTTCTTCAGGCTCTCGAAATCCGTGATGTCCTCGGCGGTGTAGCCGGCATCCTCAAGCAGCTTCTTGTTGTAGATGATGCCATAGGACTCAATAACGTACGCGATGCCCTTGACCTTGCCGTCGTCACCCTTGAGCGCGTAATCGTCCTTGGTGAGCTCACCCATGATGTCGGTGTCATCGAGGTCGTAGCAGTAGTCCTTCCACGAGGCCAGACCAACAGGTCCATTCACCTGGAAGAGCGTAGGCGCCTCGGATTTTGCCATCTCAGACTTGAGCGTGGTCTCGTACTGGCCGGAGGCAGCCGTCTTCACCGTAACCGGAACGCCCGTCTCCTCGGTATACAGCTCGGCGAGCTCCTGCCACTGCGCATCCTGCTCGGGCTTGAAGTTGAGGTAGTAAACCTGGCCCTTGGCCTCGTCGCCGCCGGTCGAAGAGCCGGCTCCGCCCGAGTTGCCGCCGCTGCATCCAGCCAAGCCAGCAACACCGGCCACCATAGTCGCTCCGAGTCCCGCGGTCACAAACTGGCGCCTATCCAACATGGTACTCCTCCTTAATCGGAACCGTTGGATTGGAAACGTTTTCGCTTTGTAAACGTTTCCATCTCTTTGATTGTGTTATACCACCTTGCATGAGCTGG
>DVID01000032.1 GCA_018711625.1 Candidatus Limicola stercorigallinarum
AACGGGTTGACCGTTTCTGGTCTACTTCGCCCATGGCACCAAAACGTCGGATAACCGCATCGATTTTCATCGAGCGCCCTAGAATGTGCCTTTTGGCAGGAGCCAGCACGCGTCATCACATAGAAAACCCGCCGGCCGGGCAATTCCGGGACGGCGGGCAGGGCAGCAGCGCATGCCTCGGGCTCCGATGCAGCCCTCTTTGAGCCACTCGACCGCAAGGTCAAACCAATGCGCAACGTGGGCGTCTTTGTGAGCGTCGTCTTTGGCCGTTTAATCGGTAGCAAGCGAAAGCCCGTGACGGCCCCGATGGAAGATGTGGCACTCGTGATCAACCCCGTGCTCCGCAAGCGCCTGGGCATAGCAGTACGTGTTGAGCACCGGCACATGCGCCGCCCCGGACGTTTCGCTAAACTGATGAACTTATTACAGCAACCATTATTCCGTATGAAAGTCTGGTCCGCCATGCAGAGCACGTCAACGTCGCTGCGGCAGGCTGGGGCAGGAGCATGGGCGCCGGCACTCCGCGCCGCCTTTCCGCACACCATCCCCATCCTCGCTGGATTTGTGTTTTTGGGCATTACCTGCGGCATCTATTCCATCTCGCTGGGTCTTCCCTGGTGGACGCCCACGCTTATGTCGACGCTCATTTTTGCGGGATCCGCTGAGTTCATGGTGGCATCCATGCTCACCGGCGCCTTCAACCCGCTGCAGGCGTTTGTGGTGACCTTCATCATCAACGCACGGCACCTGTTCTACGGCATCTCCATGCTCGAGCGCTTCCGTGGCCTTGGCGCCAAACGCCCCTATCTCATCTTTGGCATGTGCGACGAGACCTTCTCCATTAACTACTCCACCGAGCCTCCCGCCGGTGTGGACCGCGGCTGGTTCATGCTCTTTGTTACTTTGCTCAACCAGCTTTACTGGGTGATTGGTTGCACGCTGGGAAGTCTTTGCGGCAGTGCTCTCGCGCTCAATGTCGAGGGCATCTCGTTTGCTATGACGGCGCTCTTTGTGGTGATCTTCCTCGATCAGTGGCTCAAAGACACGCAGCACCTGAGCGCGATTGCAGGCATCGCAGCTGCGGCGGTAACGCTCGTTGCTCTGGGAGCCGATGATTTCATGATTCCCGCGATGGTGCTTATCGTAGTTGCCGTAACAGCGCTACGGGGACGCATAGAGCCTGCTTATGAAGCCCGTGAAACCCAGAGCGCTGGCGAATCAAGCACTGCCAACGCAACGCAAACGGCCGCAGACAACCAGGACATGGAAGGCATTCAATCTGAGCCCATGAGCGACGGAACAACACAAGGAGGCGATGCCTCATGACCAGCTTTGAGATGGTACTCACCATTGGCGCCGCCTGCGCCGCAACTGTCCTTACCCGCGCGCTCCCCTTCTGGGCCTTCCCCGCTGGTCGCGAGACACCACGGTTTGTGCGCTACCTGGGCAATGCCCTGCCCGGCGCGGTCTTTGGCCTGCTTGTGGTGTACTGCCTGAAGGACGTAAGCCTCTTTACAGGCTCGCACGGCATACCCGAGGCGCTCGGCATCCTGGTTGCAGGCGGTCTCTACCTCTGGCGCCGCAATATGCTGCTCTCCATCTTTGTCAGCACCGCGCTTTATATGGTGCTCGTCAACCTTGTATTTGTATGACGGGGGCAAGGTGCCCACAAAAGGATGCCGGGCAACACGAAGGCTCTGCCCGGCATCACTCCTAGCCTAGTTTGCCCGTTCCTCAAGCTGGCGCACCAGCTCGCCAACCACATCCAGGCAATCGCCTACCACGGCATAAGCGCTCGCGCCAAAAATGGGCGCCTCGGGGTCTTCGTTGATTGCCACCACCGTCTCGGCGCCACCCATTCCTGCCAGATGCTGGATCGCTCCCGATGCACCAATACTCACGAGCAGCTTAGGTGCCACGGAAACACCCGTCTGCCCCACCTGATGCGGGTAGGTGAGCCAGCCCGCCTCCACAAGCGGACGCGTGCAACCTAGCTCGGCATGGATGAGCTCGGCAAAGCGCTGCATGAGCGGAAGGTTCTTCTTGGAGCCAATGCCGCGGCCCACCACCACAAGGCGCTCCGCGTCCACAATGGAGCCGGCGCTATCCGCCGCCTCAAACGCAAGGACGCGACGGCGGCTTGCCACCGAGGGGTCGAGCGTAACCGGGGTCACCGTGCCCACACGCGCGCTGTCCCGCGTACCCGCGGAAAACACACCCGGACGCACCGTAGCCATCTGAGGGCGATGGTTGGGGCACACGATAGTGGCCATAAGGTTGCCGCCAAAGGCCGGACGCGTCTGCTGCAAAAGGCCCGTTTCCGGGTCGATGGAAAGCACGGTGCAATCCGCCGTTAGTCCGGTGCGCAGCCGAACGGCCATCATGGGAGCAAGCTCGCGGCCAAACGCCGTGGCGCCTATCAGCACACACTCCGGCTTGCGGCTTTGCACCAGGTCGGTCAGCCACGCCGCATGCACCTCGGCATCGAGCGTATCCAACCGCCCGTCACAGCAGAGCAGCACCTCGTCAGCACCATAGGCAATAAGCTCGTGAGCCACCTGCTGTGCAGAGGCAGCTTCATCCGCGCCCCACGCGAGCACGGCCACCACGCGGCACATCCGAGCATGCGCGAGCTCGCTGGCACAACCCAGAAGCTCAAAGGTGACCGGGTCAACGCCATCACCGCCCGTGCGCGACGCAATAACCCACAGGTCGTGATATGAAGCCAGCTCCTCGACGTCTCCCGCAGCATCGCGCTCAATTGCAATCGCGTCCACGGGGCACGCATCCACGCAGGCACCGCAGAGTATGCAACCGTCGGTGGGACGGGCCAGGCGGTCCACCACCTCAATTCCAGCAGATCCGCAGGCCCGCACACAACGGCCGCAGCCAACGCACCGCGTTGCATCTACTACCAAACCGCTCATAGCCCCATCTCCTCAAAACGTGCGAGCAGAGTTGCTGCTTGTTCAGCCGCACTGCCCTCAATGCGCTCCGCTTGCTGCGAGCGTTCGGGAACAAATGAGCGCACCACCTGGGTGGGCGAGCCCGCAAGGCCAATACGCGCGGGGTCCGCCCCCACGTCCGCAGCACCCAGCACCTCAACTGTTGCCTCCTCGCCCCATCGCACGCCCGCGATGGAGGGCATACGCAGCTGAGCGGCATCCTTGGCCACGGTTATAACCGCAGGCAGCGGCACTTCCACCGTGGCTACGCCCCGGTCGGTGACACAACGAGCCTGCAAGCAAGTTCCATCGCACGCTATGAGCTCACGCACATCGGTGATACACGGGATACCAAACGCGCCGGCAAGCTCGGGCCCAATCTGCGCCGTGTCGCCATCCACTGCCATCTTGCCGCACACCACAAGGTCCGGCATGGCGGAAAGCGTGGCAATCCCGCAGGTGAGCGCATACGAGGTTGCCAGCGTATCCGCCCCCGCAAAGGCGCGGTCGGAGAGCAGTATGCCCCGATCGGCCCCGCGTGAGATGCA
This sequence comes from Candidatus Limicola stercorigallinarum, assembly GCA_018711625.1. Taxonomy (GTDB): domain Bacteria; phylum Actinomycetota; class Coriobacteriia; order Coriobacteriales; family Coriobacteriaceae; genus Limicola; species Limicola stercorigallinarum. The sequence continues at coordinate 3,494 of DVID01000032.1, forward strand.
ATCGCGCAGCAGGTGCTCCGTGGCAGGAACACCCATAGAGAGCAGGACAACCTCTGTTGGGAGCCCAGCGCAAGCGCGCTCATCTTTAATGGCCAGCGCAAGCTCCAAGCCTGCTGTATCAAAGGGGTTCACCACCGATTCCACACCATCGCGCACAATGGTGTTGGTGGCGGGGTCCATCCTAACCTCGGTGGTTGCCGGCACCGCCTTCACGCACACGCAAATCAGCATGCACCCTCACCCCCTTCCAGCAGCGCCTCGTCAAAGAGGTTGCCGCGCCCCAGCTGTCCATACGGGTCGAAGGCGCGCTTCATGCGAGCCATCTCGCGCAAATGCTCATCACCATACATCACGCGCAAAAAGTCGCGCTTGATCTTGCCCACGCCATGCTCGGCAGACACGGCGCCGCCCATAGCCGTCACCGCCTGGGCCCACTGCAAGAAGAGCTCTTTGCCACGCGCATACTCGGCGGCGTCGCGCGGCAAAATGTTCACATGCAGGTGGTTGTTGCCAATATGGCCCCACGCAGCCGACTGCAAGCCCGTCTGTGCAAGTGTGGTGCGATAGAGCTCCATCACGTCATGCAGGCGCTCATTGGGAACCGACATATCGCTTCCCAGCTTCGTGATAGTGGGATCGGTGCGGCGACGCTCGTCAATAAGCATGTTCACGCTTTCGGGCACCGCATGGCGGAAAAACTGCAGGCGCTCGCGGTCAACATCGGTGCGGGCAACCCAAGTAAGGTTCTCGTCGCCGCCCGCCTCAGCCAAAAGTTCGCCCAAACGGCCGAGCGCAGCCAGCGCCTCGCCCTCGGAGGCACACTGCAGTTCTACGTAGACGCAGCATCCCACCTGCTCAGGCGGCTCGGGCAGCGTGGAAAAGGCGGCGCTGTTCTCGCGCTGCTCACGAAGGATTGCCAGGGCATCGCCGTCGAAGTATTCCAGCGCCGCAGCATCGCCAAGCGCATCGCGCAGAGCACAAACCGCGTCCAGCGCCTGCGCCTCATGAGCAAAGAAGCAGCTCACACCCCATGTGCAAGCGAGCGCCGGCATAAGGCGCAGCTCCAGCTCGGTGATGATGCCCAGCGTACCGTCCGAGCCAATCACCACATCGATGGCGTCCACGTCGGGCGCGATGTAGTAGCCCGATGCGTTTTTGGCCTGGGGCATGGTGTAGGTGGGCAGCGCGACCGTAAGAGTGCGGCCTCCTTCGGTGGTAAGGGTGAGCGTGCCATCATGGGCATGCTGCTCACCACGCCGAAGCGCCAACACATCGCCGTCGGCAAGCACCAGGCGCAGCGCCTCGATGTGGCCGCGCACGGGCCCGTGGCGGTAGCTGCGAGCACCCGAGGCGTTGCAGGCAGCCATACCACCCAGCGTTGCGGATGCCTCGGTGGGATCGGTGGGAAACACCTGTTGAGAAGCCTCGCGCAACTCGGTCAGGGCAGCACGGCTGGCATCGTCAAAGGCCGCCGCGGGAATCTGCTTGGACTTGAGATGTTTGCGCAGCTCAGAGAGCACCAGGCCGGGCTGCACGCGCACAAAGAACGTACCAGTATCGTCTCGCCTCAAGCCCAGATACCTATTCATGTGCGAGAGGTTGAGCACATGCCCGCCGTGCGGCACCGCGCCCGCCGCAAGCCCGGTGCGAGCCCCCTGCACCGTAATAGGCGTGTGGCGAGCGTGCAAAGCTCGCACAACGGCACGCACCTCTTCCTCAGACCGTGGGAACGAAATGCTCTCCGCCTCGCCGTAGGTGCGCGACTCATCGTGTCGATAGTCATCGTAGTCCTGGGAGAACGCGCGAATGTGCGCGCTCGCGTCTGGTGCGGCACCTTCCGCCCCTGCTGCATATGTATCCTCTTGGCGACATGCCATAGACGACCCCATTCTTATGGCCCCGTTCTTTAGTCTGCAAAAGTGCGTGCTGCCGATTGTATCGCCTTAGGTCTGCTGCACAGCAGCTCACAGCACCCTGTTGCGCGGTGGAAACAAAGGGGCAGAGGGTGAGCGGTGGCTTCTGCTACCATGCAAACGGTATGAAACGCGCAGCAGGGGCACGTAGGCGCTACCCCTACGCAGGCAATAAGCGAGGTATACGTGATCGGACTCGGCACCATCATCAACGTGGCGCTCATTGTGGTAGGCGGCATTGTGGGTATGCTGGGTGGCGGGCTTTTTACCCCACGCGTGCAGGACACCCTCATGAAGGCCACCGGCGTGAGCGTGCTCTTTGTGGGGCTTGCCGGCGCCTTGTCTGGCATGCTCACCCTGGATAACGGCACGCTCGTTTCCACCGGGTCGATGATGGTCGTTGCCTCTTTTGCCGTAGGATCGCTCGTAGGCGAGGCCATCAACCTCGATAAACGCTTTGAAGACCTCGGCGTGTGGCTTCGCGCCAAAACGGGCAACGAGGGCGACAACTCTTTTGTAGATGGGTTTGTAACAAGCTCGCTCACCGTATGCATTGGTGCCATGGCTATTGTGGGCTCCATCCAAGACGGTATTGCCGGCGATTGGTCCACGCTCGCCCTCAAAGGAGCGCTCGACTGCCTCATCGTCTGCGTCATGACCGCCTCGATGGGCCGCGGCTGCATCTTCTCCGCTTTGCCCGTAGGCGTGTTCCAGGGATCAATCACCCTGCTTGCCCGCCTCATTCAACCCATCATGACTGCAGCAGCGCTCGCCAATCTTTCGCTCGTGGGGTCGATCCTTATCTTCTGTGTGGGCGTGAACCTGGTATGGGGCAAAATCTTCAAGCCCGCCAACATGCTGCCCGCCGTGGTGGCTGCCGTTGTATTGGCCTTTCTGCCCTTCTAGTCTGAAGCTTTCGCCCTCACCCTAGCGCGCCCTGTGGGGCCTACACACCTCAAGTCACAAACCTGTTCACAACACGAACACCTGTTTGTATTCATGCTAGAATGAATGGTCGTGACGTTCGCGGGCTTGGGAGGTGATACGCGTGGAGCAGCACGACATCAACGTGCAAGAACTGCTTGATCGCCTGAACAACAGCAAAGACCTGCCGCGCAATGCGCGCTTCTCCTCCAAGGTGTATGCCGCCGAGCCCCTGATAAAAACTGGCCGCCAACTTATGCGCGAGCAGCAAAAGCAAGCCCAGGAGCAGGCTGAGCGACCCGCACGCGCCACAGCGGGCCCCGCGAGCGGACATCACCGGGCCACCTCCTCCGCAGATGCCCACGTCCGTAGCCTGTTTTCAGATGTTATGTCGTTCCTCGCTGAGCACGGCGATGCCGCTACGGGAGACGAGCAGTCTGCCACACGGCATGCTGCCGCCTCTACCCCCTCTCATGAGCTTCCCGAGGCATATCGCGCCATGCGTTCCATCACGCGCTGGCAGGAGGTAAACGGTCGCGGGCGATGGTTCACCGAGGCGGAGCTCTTTGTGCGTCAAGCTCAGCTCATGGCCGATTTTGAGGACGACCATCCCTACACGGGCACCTTCAAAGCGTACTTCCCCACCTACAACGTGATGAGCGACCAGCAGCTGCGCGGGTACTTTACCTGGCGCGCTGCGGTGCGGCACGGCTCGATTGAGCAAACGTCAACGTCCTTTGCCTTTGTATATCTTTACGAGCTCATCAATGGCATTGGCGTGGCAAACCCCCATGCCGGCTTTCAGCAAATCAAGTCGTTTTGGGAGGCGTATCGCGGTTTTGCCCCCGAGCTCGACCGCTATGTGCCCGAGTGGCTGGTAGACTACGCCGTTTATCACAACCTCGACCCGCAGCTTCTTGCCAACACCAAAACCGTTCGCTTTGACGAGGCGCTGGCCCATCTGCAAGAGCTCGCCCGCCATCTCGCACGCCTGGGCGAGCACACGTCCGCCGGCAAACGTAATAGACGCGCGCCAGCACTACCCTTGCCCCCCGATAGCACCTTTGAGCAGAATCTACTGAGCGCCATCGACACGCTCTCCACCTACCGCATCGGGCTTTCGCGCCTTTATCGCGATCACCCTGATGACGCACGCCATGTGGCCTGCGCCGTGTTTGCGCGCCTCGAAACGTATTACCGGCGCAACCGCAAACGCGGTTTGGTCGAGAGCCTTTTTGGCGTTGAGACCACGATGTCCTATACGCCGTTTACCACGGCCGTCTTTTTTGAAGAGCGCCTTCATGCCGATACCACCTACGAGCTTGACCCGCTTCAGCGGTATTGTTGCGAACACGGGCACTGGACATGCAGCCGCGTGTGGGGCGCACGCGATAAAAGCTCGCGGCTCGGTGCCATCATGCGCGCCTGCGACCGCAAGCTGCGTGTGGCGCTTAACTACCCGCATTTGCTCAAACCACGCGAGGAACCCAAGTATCTTGAGCAGATTATCGACCGTGAGATTTCTGACTGGCTTGCCTGGAAGGAAGCGCATGCACCCCGCGAGGTGCATATCGACCTCTCCAAGCTCTCCGGCATTCGCGCAGCGGCCGCCGAAACGCGCGAAGCCCTGCTCATTGATGAGGAACGAGAAGATGGGACTGGGGCGATTGAGGCAGGTACCCAGGTGCTGGCGGCGCCTGGCCCTGACCACGCTCTAGATACCGGCGCCCGTGAAGATGTGCCCGGGGAAGCGGCGCATCCGCAGGCAAACGTCATCGCGGAGAAGCCCATGGGCGATCAGGCGGCAGCACTCAGCGGCACCCCCGGTGAGCCCGCCACTCACAACGAGGCGACGCATGCAGACACTCAAAAGGCACCCGCTGGCCCGCTCCCGCCTGAACAGGCCGCCTTTGTGCAGGCACTTCTTGATGGCACGTCACCCACGCTGGCCCCGGGCGCTTCGGTGGACATGATGGTTGACGCCATCAATGATGCGCTCTTTGACCTCTTGGGCGACACGGCGCTGGAATTTGGTGCCGACGGCCCCGTTCTCATCGAAGATTACATCGACGACCTGCGAGGAGTTCTCTCATGACCAACAACGTCTCTCCTGCTACCGCTCCGCGCGTTCCCAAGCGTGTGGCCGCCGTGGTCATCAACTCACTCAAAGGCGGCGTAGTGCCCCGTATTGGGCTTCCCTACATCACCGTTGGACGCGAGGCTGAGATTCGCGCACTGCTGACCGACCTCGACCTTATTGCCGACGGCGGCGCATCGTTTCGCTTTTTGGTGGGACGCTATGGCGCAGGCAAGAGTTTCTTGCTGCAAACCATCCGCACACACGCTATGGGCGAGGGCTTTGTGGTGGCCGACGCCGACCTCTCTCCCGAACGCCGTCTGCAAGGCGGGCAGGGGCAAGGCCTTGCCACGTACCGCGAGCTCATACGCAACCTCTCCACCAAGACCCGCCCCGAAGGTGGGGCGCTTTCCCTCATCCTCGACCGGTGGATTTCAAACGTGCAAACCAGCGTGGCACAAACCTGGCCAGATGCTGAAGCCGCCGGTGGAACCGGCATGGGTGCTCCCGTACCTGGGTCGCCCGCCTTCGACCGTGCCGTCGAGGAGCGCATTCGCTTGGAAGTGTCGCAGCTGGAAGAGCTCGTGCACGGCTTTGACTTTGCACGGTTGCTCACGCTCTACCACCAGGCGCATGCCACCGGAAACGACGAACTCAAGAGTGCTGTACTCCGCTGGTTCCGCGGCGAATACCGCACAAAGACAGAGGCGCGCCAGGAGCTGGGCGTGAGCGTGATTGTGGGGGACGACGCCTGGTACGACTACATCAAGCTGTTCGCGCAGTTCCTTAAAGGCGCGGGGTATCGAGGTCTTCTTGTGCTTATTGACGAGCTCGTGAACCTGTACAAGATTCCCAACGCTATCACGCGCCAGTACAACTACGAGAAGATTCTCCAGATGTATAACGACACGCTCCAGGGCAAGGCGCATTACCTGGGCATGATCATGGGCGGCACGCCACAGTCCATTGAAGATCGGCGGCGCGGCGTGTTTTCCTACGAGGCGCTGCGCTCGCGCCTTACCCAGGGCCGTTTCGCGCAAGAAGGCATGCGCGACATGCTCGCACCCATCATTCATCTGCATCCGCTTACCTACGAAGAACTGCTCGTACTCACCGAGAAACTGCAGCAGATTCACGCCGGGTATTTTGGATACGCACCGGCGCTTACCGAGAACGACCTGGTTCAGTTTCTGCAGATAGAATTTGGCCGCGTAGGTGCCGACACGCACCTCACGCCACGCGAGGTAATCCGCGACTTCATCGAGCTGCTCGACATTGTGTACCAGCATCCCGAGACCGCCGTGAGCGAGCTGCTGCAGCGCGTAGGCGGAGGAGCAGCGGGAAATGGGGACGGAGGCGTTGCTGCGGCAAGCGAGGTCCAACCAATGAGCTTCGTTCCAGCGGCAGGCGGCGCACCTTCAGCTGCTGCCACACCCACACATGCAGTTGCCCCCGCCGTACGCCCGCGCGATCCGGCATCCTTTGCCGGCTTCGAAATCTAACGAACCCAAAGCGCGCTCGCCCTACACGCCCCACATTTGCCCGCAAAAGCTCTATCTTGTTCTTTTTACCTTGAAGCATCTGATTTGGCCCTGATTAACGTCGAAAAAACAAGATAGCGCGTTCGAGAGCAATTGGAACCTCTGTGCCTGCGCCGACGCCGCCACTTGCAGGTTGAATCCTGCGGCACAACGCCTATACTAGAACTGTTGTTCGATTGTGTGAGGAGGTGGCCCACCATGTCTGTCTTTGACCGGTACGCGTCTTTCATTCAAGACTTTATCTACGATCACGACTGGGAGGGTCTGCGCTCCATCCAAGTGGCCGCGGCAGAAGCCATCTTCAACACCGATGACAACGTGCTCCTCACTGCCTCCACAGCCTCAGGCAAAACCGAAGCGGCATTCTTCCCCATCCTCACGCAATTCTGGGAAGACCCGCCAGCATCGGTGGGCGCACTCTACATCGGCCCGCTCAAGGCCCTCATCAATGACCAGTTCATGCGTCTGACTGACCTGTGCCATGAGGCGGATATTCCCATATGGCATTGGCACGGCGATGTGGCCTCCTCGCATAAGCGAAAGCTGCTCAAACAGCCTTCGGGCATTTTGCAAATCACGCCCGAATCACTTGAGGCGCTCTTGCTCCATAAGCACATGGCGGTACCACGCCTCTTTGGCGACCTTCGCTATGTGGTCATCGACGAGGTGCATTCGCTTTTGCGTGGCGACCGCGGCGGACAAACGCTCTGCCTTATTGAACGCCTCTCGCGCATGGCGGGCGTCAACCCCCGGCGCATTGGCCTTTCAGCCACTATCGGCGAGCCCGAGCGTACAGGAGCCTTCTTGGCCACAGGCACCGGGCGCGGGTGCATCATCCCGCGCTTTGAAGAGCCGCGCCGCACATGGGTTGTGTCGATGGAGCACTTCTACATCACGGGGCCGCAGGCGACGGAACGCGCACGTGAGGCCGCTGGCGCTACCGAGGCAGACGTACTTGCCGTCGAACGCGTGGGGAGCGCAGATAAAGGGCGTATCTCTGCAACGGCCGCCACCTCCAGCGACACCAACCAGAATACGGACGAGCAGGTCCACTCGGATGTTTCCATCCCGCCGATAACAGAGCAAGCGCTGCTCGCCCCTGGCGACATCGCACCGCGAGATGCCGACCCAGGCATTGGCTACATCTTTGAACGCACGCGCGGCCATAAGTGCTTGGTCTTCGTGAACTCCCGCGAAGAGGCCGAAGCCGTATGCACCATGCTCCGCAGCTACTGCGAGGCCAACCATGAACCCGATCGCTTCCTCATCCATCACGGCAACCTCTCGGCGGCGCTCCGCGAAACGGCGGAAGATATCATGCGCGACGATGAGCGCCTCGATACCACGGTCACCACGGCCACACTTGAGCTCGGCATCGACATTGGCCGGCTTGAGCGCGCCTTCCAAATTGATGCGCCTTTCACCGTGTCGAGTTTTTTGCAGCGTATGGGCCGCACCGGCCGACGCGATATGCCGCCCGAGATGCACTTTGTTATGCGCGAGGAGCAACCAGAGCCTCGCACCACCATGCCGGAGACCATTCCCTGGAAACTCCTGCAGGGCATTGCGCTCGTACAGCTCTACCGCGAGGAAGCCTGGGTGGAACCGCCCCGCATAGACCGCTTGCCGTACAGCCTGCTCTACCATCAAACCATGGCCACACTTGCGAGCACGGGCGAGCTTACACCCGTTGAGCTCGCACAACGGGTGCTCACACTGAGTTACTTCCATCGCGTGTCTCTGGAAGATTTTGGCGTGCTGCTGCGTCATCTCATCGAGACAGACCATATAGAACGCACTGAAGGAGGCGGCCTTATCGTGGGCATTGCCGGCGAGCGCTTCACCAACTCCTTCAAGTTCTATGCCGTGTTCCAAGAAAATGAAGAGTTCACGGTGCGCTGTGAGTCGGCCGAGCTGGGAACCATCGTAAATCCACCCCCACCGGGCGAGCGCATAGCCATCGCCGGCCATTGCTGGCTGGTGGAAGAAGTGGATTGGAAGCGCCATCTGGTGTTTTGCACGCAGGTAAAAGGCCGTGTGCCCGCCTACTTTGGCGACTGCCCCGGCGATATCGACACGCATGTGCTCGAGCGCATGCGGCGCGTGCTTGCCGAGCATGAGGCGTACCCCTATCTACTTGCCAACGCACGCGCTCGGCTCGCACAAGCCCGCCGGACTGCAGCAATAAGCGGTGCCACAACAGAACCCCTCATCAACCTGGGAGGTGACACCTGGGTACTGCTCCCGTGGCTTGGGAGCTATGCGTTCCTGGCGCTCGAACGTCTGCTAAAAATCAAATGTGCTGCCGAGCTAGGCCTTAAGGGACTCGATTCCTCACGTCCCTATTTCATGCAGTTCAAGATGAAGGCCGATGCCGATACCTTCATGAGCGTAGTTGCCGCTGAGGCTGAGGCCGATTTCGACCCCATCGATCTTGTGTATCCGGGTGAGGTGCCCTATTTCGACAAGTACGACGAGCTGCTGCCAGAAGAGCTGGTACGCAAGGGGTTTGCCGAAGGCGTGCTCGACATCGAAGGTATGCGCAAACGCGTACGCGAGTGGGTGCACTAGCTACCCGAACATCTCGCCGTCCAGCCAGAACACGTACAATTACGAGCCCTACAGCACAGCGTCGTCGTGCAACACGTGGCCTAAAAAGTCATCGTCGTATGAGATAACGCCCTCAAAGGTGGCCGCCCCATCAGTGGCCACAACAAGGTAGTTGTCCTCGCCGCCCAGTTCGTCGTCTGATGCGGGAAGCACATACACATGCGCAAATACTTCCCGCAGCGTTGCCACCTCGTCGCGAAGAAACGAGACATCGCTCCCCTCGCCCGCGCTCACCACGTTGGAAAGATAAAGCCCGCCAGGAGCAAGACATGCGTGCGCCAGCTGAGCAGCCTCAACCGTCGCAAGCTGATGCGCCGGCGCAGCGCCCACAAAGGTATCGTTCACGATTGCGTCATACGTGCCCGGTGCATCCGCAAGAAAGTCCCTTCCGTCTGCCACAACCAGGCGTAATCGGTCCCCCACCAAAGCCTGCAACTCGTCCACAAAAAACCAGCGGCGCGCGATTCGCTCAACCGCAGGGTCAATCTCTACAACATCCATCGAAAGGTTAGCGTGCTCAGTGAGCGCATGCTTGGGCCAAGCATATCCGCCTCCACCAAGGGCAAGCACCCGGCGCACGCCACATCCGCATGCCGCTTCAAGCGGCACCTCAGCATCAAACAGCACGTCAAACGCCCGATGGTAGGCAAACACCGGCTCAAAGCGTCGAAGGTCCACGTAGGTGGCCGACTGATAGACACCACCCTGACGCAAAACGCGCACGAACGCACCACCCACACGCCGCGTGTACACAAACGCACGGCCCTGGGCAGTTTGCACCACATGCACATCCAAGCCCAGCCACACCAGGCCAACTATAACGAGCACCCCGAGCACGGCCGAAACCGGCGCGGGAAGCTCAGCGAGGTAAAACGCCAGCGCCACCAGAAGCGTAACCGCCAGCGCGCCCGCCATGCGAACCGCCCGATCCATACCTGGTACCTTCTGCAGCTCTTCCAAACCATCGCGGTTAACGCCACAACGGCATGCCGGCTCCGGCTTGTGTGACCCATCGCCCATTAGAGCCTCCTCTGCTGGTAGAGGCCATGATCCTCAAATCCCAGCTGGCGGTAGTACGCACGCGTGCCCACCGCGCTGATAACGTTAATGCGCGTATATCCCGCCTCGCGCGCGAGCTCGCACGCACGCTCCACCAGCTTGCGGCCGAGCCCTTGGTGCTGTGCCGCACGGCCCTCCTCGCCCACACGCGTGGCCATGCCGTATACGTGCACTTCGCGAATCATCGCCTCATCAGGTGCAAAGGGAGCGGCTTGTCCCACCTGCACAAGCTCCCGCGCCACTTCTTCCTGCGCTACGCGCTGCGGCAGCGAAAGCCTCAGGAAGCCGGCAATGCGACCTTCAGGCGTCACCCACTGCAAAAAGCGCTCGCTCGTGCAAGGCGTCTCGTAAGGCACAACTTCCATGCGCAAGCAATCAATCTCCACCTGCGTGGTGCTAATCTCGCGAAAACGAATCTCGCGCACCGGCTTGCCGGCGAGGCGATTCTCCACCAGCTGCCGCAGGTTGGGCTTTTTGTTGCCCGCCACAATATCGCCCGACGAAAAATCTCGAATCATGCGCGAAACACGCGTGAAAGCCGGTGTTGCCAAGACATCGGCGCAGAGCACATCGAGCAGCTCCTCTTCGGTGTAGGGCCGCCACGAACCATCGCGGTAATGCGCCACCAAGCCGGTGCCCTCGATAAGCGCACAGGGATAGAGTTTGATCTCATCCGGCTGAAATGGCCTGTCGTTCACAAACCGAGCGTAATCGGCCTTATCCTGCTCGGGCGTTGCACCCAGCAAGTTCACCATGGCATGCGCGTGAATCTTAAAGCCAAAAAGCCTGAGGAGCGAGAACGCGCGCCCAATCTGTGCCGACTTCATGTGGCGACCGTTGATTGCCAAAAGGCGCTCGTCGGTACTCTGCACACCCATCTGAATCTTTGTGGCACCAAGGCGGCGCATCAGAAGCAGCGCTTCGGGGGTGATGGCATCGGGCCGCGTCTCCATAACCAAGCCCACCACACGATGATGTGCCTGCTCGTTTATGTGCTGCTCGTGCTCAAGCTCCTCAAAGGTTGCCCGTTGATGCTCGGCTGCACGTGCCCACGCAGCGCTACAACCGTACACCCGGCGATACGCCACGTTGTAGGACGTTTTCCCCGCATCAATTGCCGCCTGCTCCTGAGTAAGGCCGTCGGGCAGCACCATCTCGTAGGAACCCTGCGATGTTGTTGCCATAAGCCCACACGCCACGAGCTCCGCCCGGCGCGCGCGTACACCCGGAGGCGTCGCGTTCAACGCCTGCGTATCCTCAGCGTCCTCGTCTCCCTTAGACTCCGCCTGCTCCCCACGCGCCTCCACAAACCCACGGAGCAGCGGATTTGCCGCCACGCCCGCCACGGCACCGTCGTTAAGCGCGCGGAAGAGCTCTTTCACAAACCAGATTTGGTACACCTCGGGGTAATCGCTCCAAGTGCCGCCGAGCACAATGAGCTCAATCTTATCCGTGGCGTGACCCATCTGCGTAAGTGCCGTGAGCCGCGCGGAAACCTGCAAATACGGGTCGAAGCAAGCTTGCTCGGCGCGGGCGCACGCAGGCTCGTCGGCCAAGTAGCTCTTGGGCATGCGCAGGTCGTTGGGACAAAACACGCAGGAGCCCCCGCAGGGCCAGGGTTTCGTGATAACGGTAATGGTCGCCACGCCCGAAGCACTGCGGCGCGGCTTCATCCGCAACACCTTAAGTAGGCGCTCTTCAAGCTCGGGCGTAACGCCCCAGGTACGCCATCGATCAGGCTCCTCGCGCTTAACGCGCTGGTAAAACGGCAGCAATCGACGCTTGGCGAATGCACGCTTGTCACCGCCGGCGCGTTTAGCCGCCGCGTGCACAAGCTTTACGAGCGCGCGATCGTCCACCGTCTCGCCCGCACGCAGCTTCTCGAGTATCTGTACAATGATGTCTTCCATACTAGGGATTCTATCGCTTCTGTTACGTTGGCTACGTGCGCTGCGCAGAGATAGCCTGCGCCATACGCCGCCAATCGTATCGGCTCGGAAAGGATCGTATGCGCTCCTCCACCGCTCAGGCGCTCATCGACCTCAACAACGCGTTCTATCAAACGAACGCCGCATCGTTTGCGCAAACGCGCCAGGCGCCATGGCAGGGCTGGCAGCGCGTGCTTGATCGGGTGCGCATGTGTCTTGCCATGCGGGAGGCTGATGCGCACGCGGGCGTTGATGCACTGCGTGGAGTCCAAAAAGCGCATGCCCCTTTGGTTGCGATCGATGTAGCCGCGGGCAACCTTCGCTTTGAACGCCTGCTCGCCGCGGAACTCGGCGATACCATGGGAACAATTCATGCGGTAGACGATTGCCCCGGCCTCATAGACGAGCACTCCCTCCCGCTGCATACTCAGGTACATATGCGAGACATCCTTGCCCAGCTCATGCAGAACAAAGACCCGCTCGCGGGCCTTCCTGCCGGCGACCTTGTAGTCTCTTTTGGCTTTATGCACCATGTGCCGGGGCGAGCGCTTCGCGAACGCTTGCTCGACGCGCTGGCAGCCCACACCGCGCCTGGTGGCATCCTGGCGCTCTCCCTGTGGCGCTTCATGGACGATGAGCGCCTGGCAGCAAAGGCGATGGCGGCAGATGCGCAGGCAGAACAGCACGACCTTCCGGTAGACGACCTCGAGCCGGGTGACCACTTCTTAGGCTGGCAGAACAGCACCGATACGCTTCGCTATTGTCATCACTTCTCTTCTGACGAGATTGATGACATCGCGGCGCGCCTGTGCAAACGTGGCCTTGCTCCCTGCGACCGTTTTTTCGCCGACGGCCGCTCGGGCGCGCTTAACGCCTACCTCATCTGTAGGCGCGACCAATGACAAAGCAGGCGGCCTCACCTCCGCGCCGCTAAACCACCTCTCGCGCCATCCGACTGTCACGGCAAAACCGCCGCGCCGTCACCGTCCAACCCGCACCACCACGACTCCCAAAGGACCATCCATGGGCTTAACGCATATTCGCACGCCTAAGAACTTTGTACTTGAAGAGCGCCTGGAACGCTACGCTCGCGCCATCGAGACGCACCCTGAGCATCTGGCCGGACACTGGGCGCATGCCTGTTATCCTCTGGAGACACCGCTCCAAGAGCCCGATGCCCATCCCAACACGCGCCAGTACGAGCGCGTGCACCTCGACCTGGGCTGTGGCAAGGGGTCGTTTATCATCCAGTCGGCCCAGCGAGACCCGCGCACCCTCTTTATCGGCATGGACACCGAGCCCATCTGCATCGCATACGCCGCGCAGGGCATTTGCGCCAGCGAGCTGCCCAATGCAATCGTCACCCCGCGCGGGGCCCATGCTGTGGAACAGATCTTCTCGCCAGGCGAGATTGATGCTATTACGCTCAACTTCTCAACCCCGTATCCCAAGGCGCATGATGTGCGGCGGCGCCTTACCACCATCGAGCACCTCATGGCATACCGCCACGTGCTGGCGCCTGGCGGCACGCTCACACTACGTACCGATAGCCAACCGCTGCGCGACTGGTCGCTCATCCAACTTGATGCCGCGGGCTACGAAACGCTGTGGGTCTCGGACGATGTGCGCACGAACCACCCCGATATTCCCGAGACGGAATACGAAACGCGCCTGCGGGAGAACGGCGCACACGTATGGGGCGTATGCGCCACGCCGGGAGTCGACCCCACGGAAGAGATGCTCGCACGCGGGCGGGAAGCCAATCCCAGCCTTATGACCTATCTCCCCGATGACCTGGATACGCTTGACTATGTACCTCTGGGCATGGAGGCCGCTGTGCTCAACGCACGTAACCGCAGGCGGCGCGCTGCTGAACGCAACCGTTAATTACACGCCGCGCTACCATGGCACGCGGACATCCGCACCTGCCGGCAGACTTTTCGCACGCAGCTCGCGCCCCTATACCACGCCCCTATAATGGGAGGGCAACCACACAACCAAGGAGCACCATGAACCGCACCGAAGCGCACACCGACGCCACCCCCACCCGCTCAAGCGCAAGCTCGTTCGCCGCCGGCACCGACGGCACGGGAGAGCTCGGCTCGCTCGGCGCACTCGCCCCCAGCTGGTTTTTGCCCGAAGATGGAAGCGAGCCGGAACCCTGGCTCACGGCGGACGAAGCCTTTGAACGGTTTCTCACCTGGTGCGATGAGCGTGGTATCACCCTCTGGGACCACCAGGAAGAAGCCTTGATGGACCTCGCCGCGGGTGACCACGTTATTCTGGGAACCCCCACAGGCTCAGGGAAATCGCTCGTGGCACTCGGCATGCTCTTTATGGCCATGGCGCAGGGGCATCGTGCCTACTACACCGCCCCCATCAAGGCGCTTGTATCCGAGAAGTTCTTTGACTTGGTAGATGTGCTGGGACGCGACAACGTGGGCATGATCACCGGCGACACGCATATCAATACGGCCGCACCGGTCATTTGCTGCACGGCCGAAATCCTCGCCAACCAGGCGCTGCGCGAAGGTGACAATGCCGACGTGGGCTGCGTCGCTATGGACGAATTCCACTTCTTTGCCGACCCCGACCGCGGATGGGCTTGGCAGGTACCGCTTCTCACCCTGCCGCACACGCAATTTATGCTTATGAGCGCCACCCTGGGCGACGTCACGCAGATCGCCGGCGCCCTTGAGACGCGCACAAACCGCACGGTTGATCAGGTGGTTGATGCACCCCGCCCCGTGCCGCTTAACTTTGAGTATGTAGACACCGCCCTTGAGGGCACCGTTGAGCTTGCGCTCCGCCGCGGAGAGGCGCCGCTCTACATTGTGCATTTCTCGCAAGACGCGGCCCTTGCCACCGCGCAATCGCTCGCCAACTTTGGCATTGCCAGCAAGGAACAACGCGAGGCCATCAAGGAGGCGGCTAAGGGCACGCGCTTCACCACGGCCTTTGGCAAAATATTGAAGCGCTTGCTTGGCTGCGGCGTGGGCGTGCACCACGCAGGCATGCTGCCCCGCTACCGCTTGCTGGTGGAGCGCCTGGCACAGCAAGGGCTCCTCCCTGTTATCTGCGGCACCGATACCCTGGGCGTGGGCATCAACGTGCCCATCCACACGGTCGTGCTTACGGCACTCACCAAATTCGATGGCCACAAGATGCGCCGCCTGCGTGCTCGCGAGTTTCACCAGATTGCCGGGCGTGCAGGCCGTGCCGGCTTTGACTCTGAGGGCATGGTTATTGCCGAGGCTCCCGAACATGAGATTGAGAACGCCAAACTCGTGGCTAAAGCGGGCAACGACCCCAAAAAGCTCCGCAAGATCAAGCGCAAAAAGCCGCCCGAGGGCTTTGTGACTTGGAACCAGCAAACCTTTGAGCGCCTCACCGAGGCACAACCCGAGACGCTCAAGCCGCGGCTGCGCGTGACACACTCCATGGTGCTCTCGATGGTGGAGCAAGGCGGTGACGCCCGCGAACACGTGCACGAACTCATTGAGGCAAGCCTGCAAACCCCCGAGGAGAAGCTTGCCCTTGAGGCGCGGGCCGACGAGATTTTTGCCACCCTCATCGACTCCGGCGTGGTGGTGCGCACAGAGGTGCCACCCGAGGATGGTGCGCCGGCGGACGCCGAGCCCGCCTGGGACTACGCTCTCACGGTTGACCTGCCAGAGGATTTTGCTCTTGACCAGCCGCTTTCGCCCTTTTTACTTGCCGCTCTGGAGCTGCTTGATCCTGAGAGCGAAACCTATACCTGGGACCTCATCTCTATGGTGGAGGCCACGCTCGAAGACCCCAAGCAGGTGCTTCGTGCCCAGGAGCGCGCCGCGCGTGACCGTGCCATGGCGGAGATGAAGGCCGACGGCGTGGAATACGAGGAGCGCCTGGAGCGCATTGCTGAGGTCACGTATCCCAAACCCCTGGAAGACGAGCTGGAAGCCGCCTTTGCTCAGTATTGCGAGAAGGTGCCGTGGGCAAACGACTACGCGCTTTCGCCCAAGTCGGTGCTGCGCGACATGCTCGAGACCGCCTCAGACTTTAAGGGGTATATCCAGCGCTACGGCATTGCGCGCTCAGAAGGCATTTTGCTGCGTTATCTTGCTGAGGCGTTCCGCTCGCTCGATCGCACAGTGCCCGTGGCCAAGCGCAACGATCAGCTGAACGACATCATCTCCTGGCTAGGCTTTGTGGTGCGCTCGGTAGACTCGAGCCTGGTGGACGAATGGGCAGCCGCCGGCGACCCCGCGGCGCTCGATGCGGCGCCTCCCTCTGCTGCCGACGCTGTGGTGGCGGATCGTCGTGGCGTGACCCTGCTCGTACGCAATGCCCTCATGCTGCGCGTGCGCCTGGCGGCGACGGGCCATACCGAGCAGCTCGGCGAGCTCGATGGCGCGTGGGGCATGACCGAACACCGCTGGCAGACAGCGCTTGAAGCTTACCACGAGGAGCACGAAGAGATTCTGCTCGACGCCGATGCCCGCTCCTCTGCCTGCCTTGTCATTGACGAGCGCGACGAGGCATCTGCCCATGTGTGGCATGTGCACCAGATCTTCCATGACGAGGACGCCGACCACGACTTTGGCATCATGGCTGATGTGGACCTCGATGCAACCCAGGAGGAAAGCGAGGTTGTCTTCAAGAACTACCGCGTAGGCTTCTTCGAAGAGCTCGTAGAGGAGGCGTGATCCGCTGGTCGGCCATTTGCGGTATCCACGAGCTTGGCTCTCCGCACTTCATTCAGAAGGGCCTTGTCGGAAGCTGACTCGTCCCAGACAGGCTCATCCGTCTGCTCAGATTCGATGAGTTCGGTGAGCTTTCGAAATCGCTTAAGCCGTTCGTAGCGCTGCGAAGATTCCGGATCTACGGGCTGGACGGCTACACGCGAACGACAACCACGCACAAGCCGCCACAGGGGCACAGCATACAGAAACATGCCGAGCGCCATGCTCGACAAGGGAGCGCCCATGGAGGCTAGCGGCACGCCGCCGGCGATGGACCACGGCACAAGCCCCGCCAACAGCACCACGGAGTCTTCGATATCGAGTGCATGGTCGGCAGCGCTTTGATTGAGTTTGCTGCTCAGCTGGTGCGTCATCATAATGGCAAGCGTTTGGTTGCACGAGATCATCGAGGCAACAGCGGCAATCACAAGGGTGGTTGCAAACGACGACAAGCGCGTGGCAAGCGCGCTCACTACCCCTTCGATTCCCTTAAGCAAGTCGGTTTCGGCAAATACGCCTGCATAGGCAGAGGTGATGCACACGATCTCTACCGACGAGACCATGGAGACCATGCCGCCGCCCGAGAGCGCCGATAGCTCCGATAGCGGCGCCGTATAGCCCCAGATGAGTGTGCTTACCACCTCGGCGGCATCCATGCCTTGCAAGAAGATGCAGCACGGAGCGGCCACGACGACGCCCACTGCGATGACGCTCAGGATGTTGATGCGCATAAGGGCAAGCACAAACACGGCAATCGGGGGAACGAGCACGATGGGATTGAGGTCGAACACCTCTCCCATAAGCGCCACGATGCCAGCGCTGCCCGTACCTGCTGGCAGAAGCATGCCAAGTGCTAGAAACACCACGCATGTGAGCACAAACGGGATAGCCGCGGAGTGCAGCATGCGCTTGAGGTTGGCATAGAAATCGGTGCCGGTGATGTCTGCCACCAAGAGCGCACTTGTTGAAATAGGTGACCAGCGGTCTCCGAAAAACGCACCCGAAAGCGCCGCGCCGCCCGCCACCGGAAGCGGCACGTTCATGGTGCCCGCCAGCGAGATGCAGATAGCTCCCATGGTTGCAGCCGTGCCAAAAGACGTACCCGTGAGAACCGATACCAGAGCATTGAGCAGAAACGTCATGACCACAAAGAGCGACGGCGTGATGAACGGCACGGCATAGTACACGATGGCGGGAATGACACCCGCAGCACGCCACACACCGGTAAGCATGCCAATGAACAGTAGCATGCCGAGGATGCCACAAATGGGCTTGATACCATGCCAGCACATGAGGGCGACCGCGCCCAGAGTATTGCCCTTGACGAGTGCATAAACGCAGAAAAGCACAAGGCCCGCAAGCAACGCAAAGATGGTGGGGATGCCCGCAACAATGCACCCCATCAGCATCACTACAAACGCGCCAAGCGTTATGAGCTCCACGGTTTGCCTCCCCATCTGCCGTACTCAACGCGCACGCCTCATATAGAACGAGTATCTGGAACAGCCGGCCAGGCTCCTGGCCACATGGTGTTAGGCAGACAGCCGATGAGCGATTGCCCTGCCGATGCGATGCGGAATGCCCGTCACCAGAGCATTCCCCATGCAAAAAGCGCGCTGGCCGTCAGTCATGCCAGTGTTCGTCCAACCTTTTGGAAAACACTGCAGTTGATCGAGCTCGTCTGGCACCAAACGCCGCAGCCTGCCATCCTTCGTTTCAATCACATGCTTGAAACGCGAAGGAGACACGCCTCCCTCCCCCGTGAGGATAGTTCGCGAAGGCTTCTCTAGCGAATCAGGAAATGCCATGGCGCCCTCAGAGTACATATACTCATAACCTGTCCGCTTATTTTTACGCGGCTCCCGCTTCGCGCCTTTGAGGTATTGCCAGTCACCAACCTTGTCAGCCGCAACGAAGTACTCCGCAGGCACGTCTTCTTCGGACACCACAATATCGCCAAGTGTTGCAAAGGGGCCATCGTAGTCCGCTTCAACATCGGCGGTGACAACTTCGTATCCCTGCATGGCTCCCGCAGTTAAAAACGGTGACGTCTTGCACCCAACACCAAACAATTCAGAGTTATCTGCTGGATCGGCATAGATTGAAACATCATGAATAGCCTTGATAGCCTTGATGGGAAACGCCTCCGCCATCACACCGTCAGAAAGACGCCGCACAAGATTCCATGTGTCGTCAGTTTTCTCAACGTAGATGTACACGCGCTTCCTACGCTGAGGAAAGCCATACTCCGCGCTATTGATAACACGCCATTCAACCGCATATCCAAGCGAGGCAAGACAAGAAAGGATAATCGCAAAATCCCTGCCTCGCTGTGAAGCGGGGCTTTTTAAAAGCCGATCAACGTTTTCGAAAATGCCAAAGCGTGGCTCTTTGAGCTTAAGGAACCGATAGATATCCCACCAAAGAACGCCCTTTTTCCCTTCGATGCCGCTAGCCTGCGACAATGTACGAGCAACGGAATAGTCCTGGCACGGAAATCCGCCGACCACCATGTCTACATCGGGGATATCTATATCGCCCGCCTCGTATTGGTCGAGCACCGCATGGATATCTTGGTTGACGACAGAATCTTCGCCAAAGCGCACCTTATAACAGCGTGCCGCAAACTGTTTCGCATCGGTTCCCGGCTCCCACTGATTCGCCCAAATTGTATGGAATGGGCCAGCGGAAGGCATATCGAATTCTGGATGTTCCGCACTGTGATAGCCGTCTAGGCCTAGCCTAAACCCACCGACCCCTGCAAAGAGCTCGGCAATCCGTATTGTTGAGGACACGTTTCTCCAATCGCTGCTGTGTTCTCGCGTTGCCATTGTAGAAGTTCATGCGGACACGACGCAATCACACAAACTCTGCTGCACGCAATAACTCAGCAATATACGACCCGTGCACCCAATAGTTCTGCCGGTACATGCTTAGACCGTTCACTGTCACAGGTTTACGCGTTGAGTCGCTACCCGTACCCCGCACAAACACTTTATGCTCCGAAGATTTGGGGAAGTTCGGTGCGTTTCGCTCTACCCCTGTTTTGTTGACGATGGGCTTTCCTGTCTTCTTGTTCAACACGGGAACAAGACGGAGTTTCTGTCCTGCAACAAGGTCCCTACATGTCTCCCATGTAGGCTTCACCTCTTGCTCAATAAAAGTGTCTGAGAAATCCAGCCGTTTGAACCCCTTGAAAATACATGCGGACGGATTCACACCTGAAGATGGCTCTTCGAGCACGGCAACATAAAAATGTCGGCGGAAATAATCGTATGCTGAACTCTCCTCAAATGACAAATCCACCTGAGACAACTCGCCAAAGTCGAGGGGAAGCATCTTCATATCTTCCGTCTTGCCCCCACGCCTGGTGAGGATGCAGGTCTTGGGCTCAATCTCTGCTTGCACGAAAAGATCGATATCACTGAATCGACCCGTACCGCCCAGCACGCGCACCAGCATGCGCGAGACGATTGCCTTACCTTCACGGGGAACCGACTCCCCAAGCGCTTCGAACACCTCAGCAACGGTAAGGCCCACCAATTTCGCAGTCCTTTTTCTCAATTCGTCATCAAACAATGAGATGGTAGTGATGGAGGTTGGCAGCTGCTCCATAGAGTCGCCGAACGCCTTACGGGCAATTGCCGTAACCGTTCCGCGCTTCAGTCGGAAGCGCGGCGGATGAGGATACTTAGGCGCCGTGTCGATGAACATAAGCTTGTCGCGCAGAGCAGACGAGAGCAACGGATACCGTTTCTTCCGCTCTTCCTCAAAGGGGCACTCTTCTTCAATCTGGGATAGAAAGGAGCGGACTAGCTCCCAGTCATTCTTCAAAATCTCTTTTTCCTCATCTGAGAACTCATTGAACTGGTAGCCCTTGACAGGAAACCGTGCATAGTCGAGCGCCTCCACTGTGCCTTCGGCATCGTAGAGGTAGTACACGATAAGCAGGTTCCTCAGCTTCCTCCAAAAATGGGAATGCTCAAAGTCTTCTCGAGTAATCGTGCCGAGGGAGACAGCCGTGATAGACATGGGCTCCTTTGCCTCGAGCCCAGACACCTTTTTAGATGGACGCAGGCCTGTGGTCTTGAGCTCCGTCGGAACATAATCAATCAAAAGGTCTGGCTCCTGATACGAATCAGGCGGATAGCCAAAAACCGACTGTTCAATAACATCGCCCGCAATGCCCGTGACCTTTTTCTTTCCTCTTGCGCGTTCAAAGACGCCAGCGGTATCAATTTCGCCAAGCGTTTTGTTGCGAGCAGCTTCTAGACGCCGTACAACCTCTTCGCGAGTAAAGATGTGAAGCTCATGACGTTCGCGGCGCACGGCAACCTCCTCAAACCAGGCATACGTTTTTACACTTAGTGTAGCGGTAGGTGCGGACTCGCTTTGTGACTGCTTGTTGAACAAATTCAACGGTGTTCCACCGCCTTTCGAATTCTGCTTGTCATGAGTCTCTTCGCCTGCGTATCAACCATGTGAAACCACGACTGCGCATCAACCAGCCTTCCCTAGAAGTGCTAGGGTTTCTCAACTGAAGTGGCGGAACGCGTCCGCAGCCAAATCATGAGTTGCATATGAAAGGGGCCCGCATGATTAAACCAATCGTAACCTCAAGCATCATGCTCCGCTTGCCTTCCGACGAAGCCACGCCCGAGGACATCCCCGCAGCACAAGACCTGCTCGAGACGTTTGAGGCTCATCGCCACGAGTGCGTGGGCATGGCTGCCAACATGATCGGCGTCCGCAAGCGCATCATCGTCTTTCAAGACGGCCCGCACGTGCGCCTCATGTTCAACCCCGAGATCATCAAGGGCACCGGCGAATACCGCACCAAAGAAGGCTGCCTTTCACTCACGGGGCAGCGTGACGCCATGCGGTGGCGCAAAATCAAGGTGACGTACCAAGATGAGGAGTTCAGCCTCAAAACAAAAACGTTTACCGGAGACGCGGCGCAGGTTATCCAGCATGAAGTCGACCACTGCAACGGCATCGTGATCTAGCAGGTTATCGGCTCTTCTGCAGATTCCCTACTATTGCGGGGCGCGCTCACGCGTTTCTCGCAGCGCGTCGATAGCGTTACCGAAGCAACCGTGAACAACCCACTATGGCCCACTGTGAAAGTTCTCTTTAATTGAGAATCTCTCTCAATAAGCTACCATTTCAACAACATTTTGGGCATAATAGTCCCGTACGCACGCGGCGCCCCATGAGGGCCAACAAGACTGGAGCACCGCGTGAATCGCCTGCGTTCTAAGGAGAACAGCATGAAGTTTGTTTGCCCCGTTTGCGGTTACGTTGAGGAGTTCGACGGCGACGAGCTGCCCGAGGGCTTCAAGTGCCCCCAGTGCGGCGTCTCTGGCGACCGTTTCATTAAGCAGTCCGAGACCGAGATGACCTGGGCCGCCGAGCATGTTATTGGCGTCGGCAAGCTTCCCGAGGTCTCCGAGGACATCGTTGCCGACCTCCGCGCCAACTTTGAGGGCGAGTGCACCGAGGTTGGTATGTACCTCGCTATGGCCCGCGTTGCTCATCGCGAGGGCTATCCCGAGATTGGCCTGTACTGGGAGAAGGCTGCTCACGAAGAGGCCGAGCACGCTGCCAAGTTTGCTGAGCTCCTGGGCGAGGTTGTGACCGACTCCACCAAGAAGAACCTCGAGATGCGCGTTGAGGCCGAGAACGGCGCCACCGCTGGCAAGACCGACCTTGCTAAGCGCGCCAAGGCTGCTGGCCTGGATGCCATCCACGACACCGTGCATGAGATGGCTCGTGACGAGGCCCGTCATGGCAAGGCGTTCGCTGGTCTGCTGAAGCGCTACTTCGGCTAAAGCGTAATCATACGTAACTGCCAGAAGGGCTCCTTCCCCTGCGGGAGGGAGCCCTTTCGTTTAGCGACGATCCGAACCGTTCTCTTAAGTCGCATAAAGGTCAATAACGTATCAGATATGTCCTTGTGCGACCTCTCGATTGACATCGCCTCGCCGTCGCGACTAGCTTCGACAAAAATCTTTTCGATTTGTTGCGGTTTAGGGCCGACCCTTCAAGTACACAGCGAAAATCCGCCGCTGTGACCAGCAGGTTTGTTCCGCGCGAAGGCCGGTCTACTCGGAAGATGCTTCTAAAACTGCAACTAATCGAAAAGTTTTTGCTGGAGTCCGTCGAAGTAGGGGCAAAGACCTTGGTGCACCAACCCAAGATGACCATCATCTGCATCATAGCCATCCGAAAGCAGAAAACGGCGTGCCGCCCGAGAGCGGCACGCCGTTCACCACGTGCTATAAGCAAGCCTGTTACCAGGCACATCGCTGCTTAGAAGCGATTGCCGCCACGGTCGCCACCGCGACCGCCGCCGAAGCCACCGCGCGAGCCGCCACGGCCACCGCGATCACCAAAGTTGCCGCGACCACCGCTGAAACCGCCGCGCGAACCGCCACGATCACCAAAGCCGCCACGGCCACCACGGTCGCCACCGCGACCGCCGCCGAAGCCACCGCGCGAACCACCGCGGTCACCAAAGCCGCCGCGCGAACCACCGCGGCCGCCAAAGTCCTTGCGCGGGCCACGGTCGCCACCGCGGCCGCCAAAGCCACCACGGTCACCGCCGCGCGGGCCGCGGTCGTCACGACCGCCGCGCGGGCCACGGTCCTCGTCCAGGCCCATAGCGGTAAGCGGGTCAATCACCTGGTCGAGCAGGGCGAGCAGGCTCTCAGCGCTCTCAGAGGAGAGCTGCGGAATATACTTCTTGCGCTTCTTGAGCTGAGCCTCTGCAAGCTCCTTGGCGTCCTCGCTTGCAAACACTACGATGTGACGCATGTCGTTGTCCTCGGGCTCAATACGGGCAACAATGTCGTCCTTCTCGGCCTTGATGAGGATCTCGTTGAGTTCGCGCAGACGCATGCCCATGAGGTCCGCCATCTCCTTCTCCTCCATCTTGGGCTTGAGCTCGAGGAGCTTGAGCGCACGCATCAGCGTGTTCAGGCGCTCAGCGTCAGCCTCGGCCTCGGCCTCAAGAGCAGAGCGGCGGGCGCGCATAAGGCGCGCAGCGCGGTTGAGCTTATCAAACAGCTGATCATCAAGGTCGGCGTGGTTGGCCTTCGGAGCCTCCTCGGCAGCAGCCTCTGCAGGAGCGGCAACGGGCTCCGCCTCAGCAGCAGCCTCCTCAACAATCTCTTCAGTCGCCACAATCGTCGCATCCTCGGCAGCAACCTCGTTGGCGACAGTCTCGTCGACAGCAACGCCGGCAATAGCGGCAGCCGTAGCCGTCGTCTCATCCATCTCGTTCATGGTCTCGTCCATCTCGTTGAACTCAGTCATGTAGTTCCTTCCATGCCTTTCGGCGTTTTACGAGGCGCCTCCCCGGGCGCCACACTTTGGGCCTTCCGGCCCCTATACGCTGGCCTTTCGGCCCGCATGCAAGTGTAGAGGTGCACGCCGTCGTGCACACGATCAATCTCTGCGCACACAAAACCCCCAGCTACCAGACGGCAGCTGGGGGGTACAGAAGGGGACTAATTATGACCTAGGCGAGCTAATTGCGCGTACCCGCCGCTAGATCTTGGCCATCTTCGTATTGCGCTCGGACACCTTGAGCGATTCCACCCACGCAATGAGCGACACTCCTGCCGGGTACGACACAAAAGCAAAGATGAACGTGAAGATCGAGAGCCCGTAGAGGAAACTCGACGCTGCGCCGCCGTTCATGGCGAACGCCTTCAAAAACTGACTCAGGATGATCATGGCGTATGTGGAGCCAACATACTTGAGCACTTTGCCCTTCAGCCCGGTGAACTCGCTCTCGTGCTCAAACTGCTCCTGCTTGTAGTAGTTGCGCATCGCTGCCACCTCACCTTCCAGCCTCGCCCGCACGGCGCAAGGCCCGTCCACGTCTCACTCTCACCCTACCCACTAAAAAGCCCCAATGTATGAAGAACACATCAGGGCTTTGTAAGCTTCGGTTAAGTGCACGCTACCGCAGGTGAACGGCCGCGTCAGGCTGCTAGAGACAACGACGCGGCATCGCTAGCTCTGACGATAGTGCGCAAAGAAGTCGGCCAGATCCTCCATGGCCTCGCGCAGCACTTCCATACGCGGCAGGTACACGATACGGAAGTGGTCGGGCTGCTTCCAGTTGAAGCCGCCGCCGCGCGTGATGAGGATGCGTTTCTCGTGCAGCAGGTCGAGCGCGAACTGTTCGTCGTCGTGGATGTTGAACTTCTCCACGTCCATCTTGGGGAAAATGTAGAACGCCGCGCGCGGCTTCACCGCCGTGATGCCCGGAATCGCGTTCAGCGCCTCGTACACAAAGTTGCGCTGCTCGTACACACGGCCACCCGGCGCCACGTAACCCTTCACACTCTGGTGCCCGCCAAGCGCCGTCTGCACAATGGACTGCGCAGGCACATTGGAGCACAAGCGCATGTTGGAGAGCATGTTGACGCCGTAGATGAAGTCCTTCATGCAGCGTTTGTTGCCCGAGAGGATCATCCAGCCGATGCGATAGCCGGCGATCATGTGCGACTTGGAGAGGCCCGAGAACGTCACGCAGGGCAGGTCGGGCGCCAGCGAAGCGATGGAGACGTGCTCGTAGCCGTCCATGCACAGGCGGTCGTAGATCTCGTCCGAGAAGATCATGAGCTGATGGCGCCGGGCGATCTCGACGATCTGCTCGAGCACGTCGCGCGAGTACACGGCGCCCGTGGGGTTGTTGGGGTTGATGATAACGATGGCCTTCGTGTTAGAGGTGATCTTGGCCTCAATGTCCGCCAAGTCAGGGTTCCACTCGGCTTCTTCATCGCAAACGTAGTGCACGGGCGTGCCACCCGCAAGCGTGGCACACGCCGTCCACAACGGATAATCCGGGCTGGGGATGAGCACCTCGTCGCCCGTGTCGAGCAACACATTCATGCACAGCTGGATGAGCTCCGAAACGCCGTTGCCCGTGTAGATGCCGTCCATGGACACGTTGGGCAGGCCTTTTATCTGGGCGTACTGCATGATGGCCTTGCGTGCAGAGAAGAGGCCGCGAGAGTCGGAATAGCCCTCGCAGTCGGGCAGTTGCTGACGCATGTCCTGCACAACCTCGTCGGGCGTGCGGAAACCAAACGGCGCCGGGTTACCAATATTGAGCTTGAGAATGCGCAGGCCCTCGGATTCCATGCGGGCTGCCTCATCGGCCACAGGACCACGGACGTCATACAACACGTTATCGAGCTTGCTGGATTTTTTGAACTCTCGCATGGTAGTGCTCCTTGTATCGGAAAAAGATGCGCGTGATTGCGTCGGCAACGGAATGGAAGCGGCCTCATGCCGCGCGGAAGCTCGCCCACCGGAACGCGTAGAAGCGGGCCTGGAAGATGAGGGGCCCGTGGCAGTAACGGGAGCATCTGGGGCTTCGCCCTTAGCTGCGGATGCCGAACCTGCCCCACTCGCCAGCCAGGCAGCATCAACATGGAGCAGGCTTGCCAGGAGCTCCATCACCGCACGGCGAGGCATGGTTTTTCCTGAAACATATTGGCTCATCTGGCTTTTTCCCAGCTTGCCGCCACGCTCCGCAGCCACGCGAATCACATCCGCCTGCTTCATGCCAGCCGCATCCATAGCCTGCTGCAGCCGGCGGGAAAACCCGCTCGCAGCCTCGTGCAACGCCATGCTCCCCTCCCTCAGTCACTCAAAATTGAACTTTACGTTTTGACATTTGCTGTCGTATCTGAAAGTTCAATTTCAGTTCATTTTTGGAGAGTATACCACGCAAATAGTTCAATGAGTTCAATTTTGTGTAACCCTACAGAGCGCACGGTTATCGCACAAAGCGGGCACAAAACCGCGGGAAGCGGAACCGCGGACATGCCTGCGTACCCGCTAACCGCTTTTGCCCTATAAATCCTCTACGCCAGACAGCTCAACTGTGTATAAGGGCTTGTAATGCGCCCCTTCTGCGGACAAGATACTTTTGAAGAGCGTAACATGGTGCGCCTGCGAAGCCCCGGGAAACGCCAGATGCTCCACCGTGCCTCGCGGTAGACGCGCCCGGCGCGCCAGCGTAATGTGAGGCCTGAACGGCTTGTTGTCATACCAGATGCCCGCATCGGTAAGCGCCGAACGTGTTGCCTGCGCAAGCTCCATAAGTTCAGGCGCTGCCGCAATACCCAGCCACAGGGTGCAGTCGCGCGGCTTGCCAAACGTTCCCAAACCGTCGCTACTCAAGGGGATGGCGCCGCGCCCCGCGCACGCGCGATCAAGGGCATCCATCGCCCGCCGGGCATCTGCCTCGCCGATATCTCCCATAAATGCCAGCGTAAGGTGGTAGGT
>DVID01000033.1 GCA_018711625.1 Candidatus Limicola stercorigallinarum
CCATCTCTTTGATTGTGTTATACCACCTTGCATGAGCTGGCATTTTGCTTATTTCTTCCAACGTACCGTTAACGGACAAAGAGCCACCGCTCACCGTTCGCCATCGGTGAACGGTTGCAAACACGGGGAACATGGTCATCGCAACGGGGCCTTGGAAAAGCGGCTGGGCGGAACATGCAGCCGGGCGATCAACACGTCAAATGTGTGGACGACGAACAGGTGGGCCGCGGGACCTGCAGGCAACGGCAAGATACGAAGCGGGAACAGACAGCGACCGTGCATCATGGCACAATGGCACGCAACGAGACCGGCCAACAAGCCGGCCCCTCCAGACTGACCACAAGCACTCTCCAAGGAGTCATGCATGCTCCAAGCGATCATCTCCCCCGCCAAGCAAATGGCAACAAACTCCGAGACGTTCCTCCCCAAAGGCATCCCTCCCTTCCCTGCCAAGACGGCGCAGCTGGTGAATGCGCTGCACGAGCTGGAGCACAGGGATGGCCCGTTTGGACTCAAAGCGCTCTGGCGCGTGAGCGACAAACTGCTTGCCGAAAACGTCGAACGCCTGCACGCATTCAGCCCCGTAATGGACGAACGAGAACTCGACGACCCCGCCACGGCGCGCCTCGTCTCTCCCGCCATCTTCTCGTACGTGGGCATTCAGTTCCGCAGCATGGCGCCCGAGGTTATGGGGCTTGATGAGCTCGAATGGCTGCAGGGGCACCTGTGGGTGCTTTCAGGCTTGTACGGCTGCGTGCGCCCGTTCGACGCCGTGGAGCCCTACCGGCTCGAGATGGGCGCCAAGCTCGCCGTCGACGGCGCGCGCGACCTCTACGGCTTTTGGGGAGACGTCATCGCACAGGCAATCTGCGGAAACGATGAGCCGCGTCATGAGCCGTGTACCGTTATAAACCTCGCGAGCGTCGAGTACGCAAAGGCCGTGCTGCCCCACCTGCCAGCGAGCGCCAAGGCCGTCACCTGCGTCTTTGGCGAAGGGCTGCGTAACGGCAAACCCGTACAGCGCGCCACCGCCTCTAAGATCGCACGCGGCTCCATGGTGCGGTGGATGGCGGAGCATGCCGTGGAGGATGCCCGGGACCTCACCCGCTTCGATGTGGGTTACACCTTTGCGCCAGAGCTCTCTTCTGCCGATGAATCAACACTCGTGTTTGTGCGCAACGACTAGCTGGCCACGGCTTCACTCTAGCTGGCCCCGGCCTCGTTCTAGCTTGGCCCTGGCCTCGTTCTAGCTTGGCCCTGGCCTCGTTCTGGCTGGCCTTAACCCCCGTATCCCCGGCGGCGATTAAGCCCGCGAGCCGCCCTCAATGCGTGCGTCCTGCGCCGGCTCGGCTGCGCTGCCACAATAAATGCAACTTAGTTGCTTACTTTTTAGACAAGTGGGTACGAGAATAGTACCAACGTGCTCCCTGACCGGTCCGACGGTCGGGGAGTTTTTTCGTAAGGAGAGTATCATGAACTGGTACGACGCAAACCACGATTATGTCAACGAATACATCGATCGCTGGAATCAAACTGCCGGACGCGCCAAGGTTGGCATGATTGTGCTCGGGGTGGTGCTTGCCATCGCCGGCGTTGCCGTAATTCTGGCACCGATGGGAGCCTATCTGATGGTACAGGCGGTTATCGCCGCCATCCTCATCGTGCATGGCATCGGACAGGTCGCAACCTATATTCAAACGCCCGAGTTCTTCCGCAATGGCGCGCAGCTCGCATCTGGCATCCTCAACGCCGCCCTTGGCATTGTGCTGCTTGTCCTGCCCTCAACCGTCACGGCTGGCGCCATTATCTACATGCTGGCGTTCCTGCTCATTATGACCGGTATTGAGCGCATCTCGTTCGCTCGCCAGATGCGTTTCTATCAGATTCCGGCCTCCTCCATGGGCACCGCCACGGGCGTGCTCAACATCATTCTTGGCGTCGCCTTCATCTTCATGCCGCTCGCGGGTGGAATCGCGCTCAGCTACCTGCTTGCAACCTACCTCATTGCGGGAGGCATCACGCTCGTAGTGGAAGGCGTCTCCATCAAGAAGATCGAGCGCTAAGCAGATGAGCGTAGGCGCGGGAACAGCGCTTTTCCACGCCTCTCACGTGCTCCCTCATACAAGCAAGGGCGACACCCCACAGGGATGTCGCCCTTTTTCCGATTAAGCCTTTTGTGCCACGTATGCTCCAGGCCTCTACGAGCTCCAGCGGCTTGCTGCTCGCACGCCCTCGCAGCCGACAATGGCCACCTTAATTGAAGACGCTCCTTACAGGTATTTCCGCCAGTCGTCGTCTTCTTCATCCTCGGCCTCCGCCTGTGCAGCCTGGGCCTCCAGTGCCTTGCGCCGAGCATCCTGGGCCTCGGCAAACGTGGTCGCTGGCGCCTCGGGATACGCCGAGAACGCATGTTCAAAGGCAGCAAGGTTCTCGTCGTAACGCGTGCGCGGAATGGCAAACCACACCTGCTTGACCGCGTGCGTGCCGGAAGCAAGCTCCTCACGGAACATCGCGGCAACCTTTGTTGCATCCCAGCCAAACACGCCGCATCCGTAGGCCCCCAGCACCGCCTTTTCGCGCCCGAGCGCATCCATGCAGGCCAACACGAAGCGAATGCGACCGCGCATAGCGGCATCGAGCGTGGCATCATCGATGTGGTAATCGTTGCGGGCGCGCTGCGCATTGGGAGCTGCGGCAACGATCACGTCGGCATACGCATGGGTCTTGCCGCGCTCAAAGCGCACCGCAGGCATCACGAGCGCACGGTTGCGGTAAAGCTCACAGTTGATGTTGCGGCGACGATTCTCGCCATACCAGTCGCGCTGCTCCGCAAGGACGTTGTAGAGATACGACTCCGAGCACAACGCCTCTTCCTGAGCCATGGCACCTTTGATGTAGCCACCGCCCGGGTTTACAAACGAGGCAAAATCGAGCACCGCAAGGTCACAGAACTGCGCATAGCCACGACCATGCTCCAAAATGGCAGCAACACTGTCCTGCGCCACCACCTGCACCTCGGGCACGCAGGGGTCCGTCACCTCGGCCTGCGGGGCGCCCTCTACCCTTGTCACGCCTGCAAGCGAGCGCTCGATGTCTTTAGCCAGGCGACGAGCGACTTCCTCCGTGTGTCGCTCGGCATCTAGCCGGCGCGCGTCGCGTCGCGGATTGTTGCGGGCCCGATCCGGCCGACCGCCTGCTCGCTCTGCCATATCTCCGCCTTTCCTAGGGAACACCCAGCTGTCGCCGCTGTGTCACCCACTATCTTCGCCCAACGGTTTCATGGTTCACATCCTAGACCAAACGTCGTCTCCGGTCATGGCATCTTGCTCGCGTGCCACTCGAAAGGTCATTCGCTACCGCCCAACGATTTTCCCGGAACGTGCAGCTCGGCACAGGCGCCTGCGGGTACGGTCCAACCATGAAGTGCGTGATCTCACATATGGCAGCGTATCTGTGGCTCGTACGCCACACCAATCAACGTGCCGGTGTCGCGCATCCAAGTCGCGCGTCGCTATCGGACGCTGGCGCCCCCACCGCAGAGCAGACGAACCGGCTTCGTTGGTTTTTGGACCTTGAGGACACTCCCCTGGATGTTCTGGTAACTGACCCGCGCCATCGGCGGCACAGCCACATCCTGCGAAGCCATCTTTGCAGCGGAGACCTTCCCAGCGGCTCCTTGATACCAATCGCGTCGGGAATCGAGCAGATTGATTTGTACTGCGTATGTCCCGAGCTGTGCTTCATTCAGCTATGCCGAAACCGCGACGAGGTGGAATCCGCATTCTTCGGCATGGCGCTGTGTTCCGACTATCGACTCGACGCAATCTCACCCAGCGGCGTGGTGCATCGCGAGCACAACGATAGCAGGCTGACTGACATCGAAAGCCTGCGCCGTTATATCCGCTCCGCGTCGCGCGAACATGGGGCCAAAGCGGCAGCGAGCATTCTGTCGCACATCTGCGAAGGGTCCCGCTCCCCCAAGGAAAGCGGGATTGCCCTGTTTTATGGTCTCCCCCAACGACTAGGTGGCATGGCGCTCGGAGAGGTGCACATGAACCCCGCCCTCAAGGTTTTCGAAGGACGCGACACCTACGGCAACGATCGCTTCGCGACGCGCTACCCCGATGTCATGTTCACCTCGAAGCCAGCCCGCGGCACACGGCGCGCCGTGGCATTTGACTATGACAGCCAGGCGGAACACACCGAAACGTGGAAAGTCCTGGCGGACTCGCGCCGCAGAAACACCCTCGCAGCCGTCGAGAACCTAGTCCACTATTCTATCCGGATGGAAGACGCACAAGACTACCGCTACCTGGTCTCATTGGGAGACCAGGCACGCAAGATCCTGGGACGAAGACCATGGCCGCAGATACCCGGGTTCCCGCATCACGCCGACGCGCGGATGAAGGCGGGCGAACTTGAACATAGGAGGTTCGAGCTTTGGTCTCGCCTGCTGCAGGGCGGCGGGCCCGATCGCCCGCTCATCACACCTCCCGCCCAGCGATAGCGCGCCGCGCCTGCGTACTTCTGTGCGTCCTTCAATCTCATGGCGTCGTTCGGAGATGCGCATGTCGAAAAATCACTGTTTTGAACGCCTAAAAAACTGTATACATCGAACCCCAATGATAAGCCCTTTTTATGCATGCATTTTCGCAGGTCAGAGTCGGTAGCGAGTCACAGTCGCCTCATTGCAGAATTTTAGGCGTTCAAAACAGTGATTTTTCGACATGCGTGGGCTACACACGCACCGCAAGCCCTTGTCAGGACAATACAGGCATGCATACAATTCGCGATGGCAATGACCCAGCAGAGCGGTACACCAACGAACCTGTGGAATGCACCAAGCCGTTTACCTGCTGCGTTAAAACTTTAGACAGCGAAACTTCCCGGCATTGGGTATGCTCACCGTACAGGAGAAGGCGTGGCAGCACTACTTGATTAACAGTCGGCCTCTCCGTCGCCGTCTGCAGCGCAGCCAACGAGGAGGAGCCCCATGGCAAGCACACAGCACGCCACCCAACTTGGCGACAACATTCGTGCGCACCGCCGGGCCCTCGGCATGAGCCAAGAGGAGCTTGCCCGCGCCTGCTATGTTAGCCGGCCCAGCATTTCCAACTGGGAATGCGGCAAAACGCAGCCCAGTGCGGAGGACCTTGCCCTGCTTGCCGCCGCTTTCGACATCACGGCAGATGAACTCCTCCGGGATGTGGCACCTGCTTCGCATCGCACCTCGGCCGACCGGCGCGAGCTAACCGTACTCTTCTGGGTTTGGCTTGCCCTGCTGCTCGTAACCCTTTTCGCCATCCAGGGGTGGGAGGCCGTCGGAAACGAGCTCCTAAGCTGGCAGTTTGCGGCAAGCATCTGCTCACTTGCGCTCTGCCTAGGGATTATGGTTCGCGGAGCACGTATCGCGCGCCAGCATGGGCTGCGGACCACGGGCGAAGTCGTTGCATATGCGCAGGGTTCTGCACGGCCAGACAGCTTATCGGGCCAGCCAGCATGGATTCGCTGGGTGCTGCGCCACGAGCTTTGCCTAGGAATCGTCAGCGGTGTTGCCACCTACTTCGTACTCGATGCCTTTTTTGATGGCACGCTTTCGCTCGCTTGCTTCGTGCTCCTTGGCATCCCTATCGTTGTTATTGATGCCGTATCCATCTTGGCCACCCTCCGCTCTTAAGGCAGCCCGCCGCTACGCTGCTATGCCAAGGCGCTCGTCGCTACCGCCACGGCCTCCTCAACATCATCGGTGATTTGCACAAGCTGGGGATCGAACGCGGAAATCATGCCTTCGGCACGAACCGTGCCCTCCAGCCAGTCAAACAAGCCGCTCCAATACGCTTTGCCAACCAGCGCCGCTGGAATGCGCGTAACCTTGTGTGTTTGCACGAGCGTAAGCAGCTCAAACATCTCATCCATGGTTCCAAAGCCACCGGGAAACACAATGGCACCACTCGCGTACTTCACAAACATGGTTTTACGTACAAAGAAGTAGCGAAACGACATCCCCAGGTTGACCCAGCGATTAATCCCCTGTTCATGCGGCAGCTCGATTCCCAGGCCAACCGACGTGCCGCCATGTTCAAAGGCGCCTCGATTTGCCGCCTCCATAATTCCGGGGCCACCGCCGGTAATCACCGCCACGCCCGCCTGCGCGAGCATGCTTCCCGCCTTGCGCGCCGCCTTGTACATGGGGTCGTGCCGGTCGGTGCGGGCCGACCCAAAGATGCTCACGGCGGGGCCAATCTCGGCCAGCGCACCA
Organism: Candidatus Limicola stercorigallinarum; assembly: GCA_018711625.1. Taxonomy (GTDB): domain Bacteria; phylum Actinomycetota; class Coriobacteriia; order Coriobacteriales; family Coriobacteriaceae; genus Limicola; species Limicola stercorigallinarum. Next base: position 6,260 of record DVID01000033.1, read on the forward strand.
AAACCGTCAACAAACTCCGCCTGGATGCGCAGTACGCGCCACGGATCCATATGCAGCCAGTCGGTGGACTTTTCGGGGGCGAGCAGATTGCCATAGGTGGTATCGGAGGGGATCATGTTGCCACGCAGAATGACCGGGCCCCGCTGATAGGTGCGCTCGTCGTTCATAGCGCTCGTATCGGACTGAGATGTGCCTTCCGACGTCGTTTCTGCGGCACCTTCTGCCGAAATGTCTTCGTCACCTGCTCCGGCTGGCTGCATCTTGTTTTCCTGCACGGAGTCATCCGTTTTGTTGAAGCCGTGTTCGTTCGTGCCCATGAGAACTCCTCTTCTCACTCAGCGGCATGCCGTAAATGTCACTCGTCACCCATGGTACCCAGTACGCGCTGCCACAACGTAAAGCTTTGGCAAGGCGCTTACGCATCAACCTGGCAAACATCACCGCTGGTCACACGCTATGTCAAAGGTTTTTTGCAACGTCTTGAGCGAGAGAGCGGGTATGCTACAAGTGTCTCAACACGAATACCCGTCGCGGTAAGGAGGACCTCATGAGCGACCAGTCGCCCCAAACAGGTGCGCCCACCATGCATGCCTCCATTGAACCGCCCGGTGTAGCCATTGGCAGCGCCATAAAGCAGCAGCGCCGCGCCCTTGGGTTGAGCCAAGAGGCCCTTGCCGCACGCTGCCAAATAACCCGTCAAACCGTATCAAACTGGGAATGTGGCAAAACCATCCCCGACGCTCTTGCCCTCAAAAACCTTGCCGACGCGCTTGGTGTAGGCGCTGGCGACCTTCTCAACACCGAGCATCGAGAGGTCATAGACCAAGCCCGCGCAACGCGGCGCGAATTTGTGGTGGCCTGCTCCATCGTGTTGGCGGTGCAACTTGTGTCAACATTCCTGAACGCTTTGAGCATATTCGCCACCGGCAGCACATCACACGCCGACGATACGTTCGCGGCCTTTCGGCTTGGAGTGCTTGTAGTGGGCGCCGTATGGATGACCCTCATCGCGCGCCGCGTCCACCTGCACAGCATCCGCCAGATGATTGATTTTGCAAGCCTTGCCTCGCGTACACCCGGCAGCTGGGGCGACCGGGCGTTGCGATTTATCGCACGGTGGTTTTGGACCCTGTGGGCAGGGTCTGGCCTGGCGACGTTTGTACTCGCAACCATCATCAGCCTTGTCGCGGGAAATGCACCCGTAGGTGACAACCTGCCCGCTGCGATTGTTGGAATCGTAATCGCAGCTTGCCCGTTTTCTATTGCGTTCACCTGGGATTTCAGCGTGCAGAAGGAACGGCGGCGCAAAGAACAAGCACATTGATGCCGCTTACGCAGGACAGCAAAGCGAACGCCCGCCTCTTTGCGAAGACGGGCGTTCTCTTACAAAAGATTGATGCGGACGGTCTTGCACGCACGGGACGGCTGGGCGGCCCAGGTAACCTGCACCGCATGAACCAAAACGGCAGCGCGGGACGTGTACCCGCAGCCTCCGCGTCCGTTAGTAATCCGCAGCCGCAGGCGAATCCATCCATGCCTGCACGAAAGCACCATAGGTGCCCTCGATAATGGCCGTGCGCGCGCGACGCATAAGGTCCAGCAAGAAATAGATGTTGTGCATCGAAAGCAAGATGCCGCCAAGCATCTCCTTCTGCGTCACCATATGACGAATGTGAGCACGCGTGTACCCTCCCGTGCACACCGGGCAGGTGCAGGCGGGGTCGATAGGCCGCGTGTCGCGGGCGTACCGGGCGTTGCGGAAGTTCAAGCGCCCCTCGCTGGAAAACGCCGTGCCCATGCGTCCGGTTCGCGTGGGCAGCACGCAGTCGAACATGTCGATGCCGCAAGCCACACCGCGCACAAGCGTGGTGGGGTTGCCTACGCCCATGAGGTACCGCGGCTTGGAGCGCGGCATGTATTCCGAGGCCAACGGGGCAAGCGACTCAAACATGGTCTCGTGGTCCTCGCCCACCGAGTACCCGCCAATGCCGTACCCCGGGAAATCGCCCATGTTTTCCAGCCGCTCAAGTGACTTGATGCGCAAATCAAGGTGCATGCCGCCCTGCACAATGCCAAACAACGCCTGGTCGGGACGGGTGTGCGCCGCATAGCAGCGCTCGGCCCAACGGCTCGACAGGTCCATGGCACGCTCAACGTCGCGTCGCTCGGCGGGATAGCCAATGCACTGATCGAGCTGCATGCAAATGTCGGAACCGAGCTTCTGGGCAATAGCCATGTTGTCCTCGGGCGTCCAAAACACATGGCTGCCGTCGTAATCGGTGGCAATAAAACGAACACCCTCGTCACTCAGCTTAACGGCATCGTTGTGGCTGAATACCTGAAATCCGCCGGAATCCGTGAGGATGGGCCCGTGCCAGTTCATGAAATCGTGCAAGCCGCCCAGTTCGTCAATAAGGTCGGCACCGGGACGCATGGCCAGGTGATACGTATTGGAAAGCACAATCTGTGCCCCAAGGTCTTTCACCGTTTCCCACGGAATGCCCTTCACCGTGGCGCGCGTACCCACCGGCATGAAGATGGGCGTTTCAATGTCGCCATGCGGCGTATGCAGCAAGCCCGCGCGCGCGTGCGTTGTAGGGTCCTCGGCGACGATATCGTAGGTGAAGAGCTTCTGGTCCATGGTCTTCCTCTCTAGCGGCAGTTCGACCAACCAGTATACCGAGCAAAACTGCTTGCCACGACAAATCCGCGCAGTTGTGGGGACTCTTTGGAATGGGAGGTTGAAGTTGCAAGAAGCTTGGGGACGGTCCAAGGCCTCCAGAGCGGTACCATAGACGCAACCCCAAAGAGAGGAGTCCCCCATGGCCCAGATCACCGATAGCGTACGCGCTTCCTTTGCCACCACGGCTCAAACCGTTATTCGAAAGCTCGAAAACCATGGTATGCAGGGATATTACTGCCCTACCAGCGCCGACGCGGTAGAACTCGTGCGCTCCTGGATGAGCGAAGGCGACTCCGTTACCTGGGGAGGAAGCGAAACGTTCAAAGAGACCGGCATGAAGGCCGCACTTGAGTCAGCCAATTGCTACACCATGCTCGACCGATCGCGTGCCGCCACGCCCGACGAGAAGCGCCACATGTGGCTCGACCGCAATGTGGCCGACTGGTTTTTCATGAGCGCGAACGCCCTCACCGTGAACGGCGAGCTCGTGAACATCGATGGCAACAGCGACCGCCTGTCGCTCATGCTGCACGGACCCGAACATGTGGTGGTGCTCTGCGGCATGAACAAGCTTGTGGCAGACGTTGAATCCGGCATCAAACGCATCCGAACCATCTCCTGCCCACGTAACGCCAGCCGCCTGCATACGGCAACGCCTTGCGAGGTTAACGGTGTGTGCGCCTCGTGCCACGCACCGGGCTGCATGTGCTGCAATGTGGTGGTCACGCGCCACAGCCGCCATGAGGGCCGCATCCGCGTGGTACTCATTGGCGAGGAGCTGGGCTATTAGCAAAACGCAGATTGAAGCACGCCGCACAAATTGAAGCACGCCACATCTAGAAAAACACCGATTATCCGGCGTTCCCAACGCGCGTCCTCCGCTGCCGACACCCCCAGAGGCGCCCCTGGGGGCCGGCCCGCCGAACGGCGGACCGTAATTTTTTGCTGACGTGGTCAAAAAGGTCGCCGAGTGTGTACTCGAGCGGCGCCTCGGACATCCAAACGGTGCCCAATCCTGCTCGGAAGGGGCCCCAAGACGCTCTCCTGGCGTCCCGGGCGCGCCCATCGGTGCTCAGAAGGGCTTTGGTGAACGACGAAAGTACACACTCGGCGACCTTTTTGACCATCGGTGTGAAAAATTACGGCAGCAGCCGGCCGAACCCGGACCGGGACGGCGGCCTTAGCCCCTGTGGACATCGCTCGGAGGCTCCGCCGGTCAATCGGTGTTTTCTAGGGGAACCTGATTAGTGCATTCCGTGGCGCGTGACACGGGGCAGGAGCAGGAAGGAAGAGACGAACCCGCCCCATCGTGTCCGCGTTCCGTATTATAGTGGGGAACATCACGCGGATAGCGTCAACGATAGGAGCGACCACATGGCAGACGATCGAGAGATGCTGACGCCCAAAGCGGGCGCCGATCATATTGACACGTTTGAGACAAAAGCGGACGAGACCCCTGCAGAGTCTCGCGACGACGCCTCCGAAAACACCCCTGTAAGCAACCCCGACGTTGAACCAAACAACGAGGAGCCTCACGGGACGCTGCCGGCGTGGCTCCAGCCTGAGCGCGTCCAGCCCGAGCATGCGGCTCACCACGGCGTGCGCGCCGATACCGTCATCCGGCAGGGCGGCACCGAGGGCGCACAGCGCGAGGAGAGCTCCGGTAACGCCACCGATACCGCCGCCGCCCTTGCCTCAGCGGCGTCGGGCGCCGCGCAGAGCATTGGCTCCTTCTTCTCGGAAGGCGCCGCCGCCGTGCGTGAGATGAATGCGGCCCGCAAAGCACACGCCGAGGCTCGTGAGCAGCTTGAAACCATCGAGCGCACCATTGCCGATGAGGAAGCCGAGCTTGCGCATCGCCGCGATGTTGCCGTGCGATTTGATGCGATTATCGCCGAGCAAACAAGCCGTCTGGCTGCGGCGCAAGAGGCCGAGAAGACCGCTCAACATGAGCAGGAAACCATTCAGGCCACCATCGACTCCCTCAAAGAAGAGCTTGAACGCATCAAAGCGGACGATGCACAAACCGAAAAGCGTCTTAAGGCCACCCTCGATGCCGCCGAGGCCAAGGAGGCTTCCGCGCGCGAGGCGGGACAGCGTCTGCAGCGTCGCCTGGATGATGCCGAGCGCAATGTCAAAAAGTGCGAAGAGGACCGCTCGCGTGGAATTGCCGCAGCTCAGGAAGCTGTCGAGAGCGCCAAAGCCCGGCTGGCCACGCTCCGCGAGGAGTTCACCGAGGTCCAGCGCAACCCATCGGCCAACTCGGCCGCCTACAGTGTGCGTGCCACCGAGCTTGAGGCGGAAATCTCCGACGCCACGCACGAGCTCAAACTTGCCGAGCAAAGCCTGCCCACAACAACCGAGGAGCTTGAGCGCGCACTCAACACGGCGAAGGCCCTGCTTGCCGAAGCCAAGAAACCTATTGATGCGGCAAAACAGGAGTTTGCCGCCATCCGTGCCGCCGCCGATGATGCGCGCGACACCTATCAGGAGGCCAAGGAGGCCGCAGCTGAGCGCCAGCGCTCAGCACGCGACAACATTGCCGAACAAGAAAAGGCCAAGCGTGCGCAAGCCGAGGCCGAAGAGGCAGCGCGCGACGAGGCCGCCGATGCCCAATCCCTCATCGACGAGGCAAACGATATTCATGCTCATCCTGAGGTTACGGAAGCCATTGCCGGCCGCCTTGAGGCCGATCGTGCCGAACAGCAAGAGCTCACGGCCGAGGTCGCCCAGCTCGCTGCCGCCGAGCAGGATGTGCGCGATCGCACCCGCGGCTCACGCCTGCGCTTTGTTGCCGTGATCGCCGCCATCGTTGTTGTGATTGCCCTCATCGCGCTCGCAGTTGCATTTTTGGGGTAATGCGCCCGTTACGGTGGGTTAGCACCTTTGCGCCGCGCCCACTCGGAGCAACAGCAAGACCTAACAGCAAAGCCCCACCTGAAAGCTCAAAGCTATTCAGGTGGGGCTTCTTCATAAACGTGGCGGGCAGTCGCTGCCCAACGTGTGGCGAGCGCTTGCGTGGGCCCAGACGCTCGCGAGGCCGAGGCAGACCACGCGGGCACGAACCGTCCCAGCACAAACATGTGCGCCCCCGCCTTGCGCGCGCTACCTACACAATGAACATCGCATCGCCAAAGCTAAAGAAGCGATACCGCTCAGCCACTGCCTCCGCATAGGCGTCCATGATCTGGTCGCGCGTGGCAAAGGCAGAAACAAGCATCATGAGCGTTGAGCGCGGCACGTGGAAATTGGTGATGAGAGCGTCAACCACGTGATAGGTGGAACCCGGCATGAGATAGAGGTTGGTGGTGGCATTTTCACGCACCACCACATCGCCACGCCCAAGCGTATCGGCACCATCGGCGCGCCCCTCAAAGAACCGCGCAACCATAGCGGGATCCGTAGCAGGAGCATCGGCATCGAAAGCGCTTTCGAGCGACCGCACCGCAGTGGTGCCCACGGCAATCACCCGATGCCCCGCCGCCTTGGCGGCATGCACCGCCTCCACCACCTCGGCAGGCACGTGATAACGCTCGGTATGCATCACGTGCTCGGTGGGGTCATCCTCCTCCACCAATCGGAAGGTATCGATACCCACCTCGAGCTCTACCGCCGCAAAGTGAGCGCCCTTGGCCTCGATGTGCTCCATGAGCTCGGGCGTAAAGTGAAGTCCCGCCGTGGGGGCAGCAGCCGAGTGTTCCTCATCCATGGCGTAGACGGTTTGATACTTCTCAGGATCACCGGCGTAATCGGTGATGTAGGGCGGCAGAGGCACATGACCAGCCGCGTGAATGGCCTCGTCGAGCGTGCGCGGCGCGCCCGTGGGACCCTCGCCTTGCGGCGTAAAGCGCACCAGGCGGCCTCCGCGGCTCTCGGGAACGAAGTCGAGCACCTCGCCCGTAAGCACCACCGGGGCAGACTCTGGCGCATGCAAGCCACCCGGGCGATACTCCACCACCGCGCCCGTCTTCAGACGCTTTCCAGGTTTTACCAGGCATTCCCATACATGACCAAGCGGGTCGACATCCTCACGACGGCGCAGCAGGAGCGTCTCGGCAACGCCGCCCGTACCAGCCTTGTGGCCCACCAGACGCGCCGGCATCACGCGCGTCTTGTTGATAACCAAGAGGTCTCCCGGCTCAATGAAGTCCACAATGTCGCGGAAAATGCGGTGCTCAACCGTGCCGCCGTGCGACAGGGCAACGCGCCCGTCGCCGGGATGCGCCTCGCCGTGACGATCGAGCACCAGCAAACGGCACGAATCGCGCGGCTCGGCAGGGGCCTGGGCAATCAACTCATCGGGAAGGTTGTAATCAAAATCATCGGTGCGCATGGCGAACCTTTCTCATCGCTTGGTAGCGTTTCATTATCACGCTCGCCCGCAGCAAGTGCAAACCGTATGCTGTGGTGATGACGTGAAGCGCGCGGCAGAGACGACACACAGCAGGGGCGCCGGGGGCGCCTTTCCACCACCCCGCGGGCACCAGCCTCGTAGAGTTGTGCGTACCGCCGCTCAGCCAGAACGCGCCCCACCCCAACCTGGCCCCTGTGACGCGAACCCAATGCGGTATGCTTACAGGCATGCAGAAGATCGCAAACATACACACCTTTGAGGATCGGCTGTTTTTGCGGGATATATCGCATATGTCACTGTTGGTGTACATGTGCGGACTCGCCGCAACAGCAGCGCTTGTGGTGACGCTCGGTGCCTTGGCACCGCAAGCTCTTGACCCCGCCTTCCGCTGGATCGCGGGCGCAGGTTCCTTCTCGTTACCCTGGCTTGCACAATGGCTCTGCGCGCTCGGAGTGGTAAGCCTTGCCACCCTTTTGGTTCATGAAGTTGTGCATGGCCTTTTCTTCAAGCTGTTCGCGCCCGCTGGTTCTCGCGTCACTTTTGGTGCCAACTGGAACATGGGCATGCTCTACACCTGCGCCGAAGGCATCATCTACACCCGCCGGCAGTATGTGATGACGCTGCTTGCACCAAGCGTGCTTGTGTCAACGGCAATCCTTGCAGCGGCATGTGCCGTGGGGAATCCTGTGTTTGGCGTGCTGGCGGCAGCCATACACCTCTCGGGCTGCACGGGTGACTGGGGCTATGTGCACAAAATCTGCCAGAACCCCTCCATCACCCATTGCGAAGACACCGCGTGGGGCGTTCAGTTTTACCACGCCTCCGCCGCAGCTTCTGACCCTGCCGACGCCCACAATGATTCTTCTGCCAACGCTGAACCTGCCGCCAGTACCACCGGCCCTTCGAGCACCAGCGCCAGCTCATCCACCACCGCCGACAGCCCCTCCAACGCCTATGCCAGCGAGGAATCTTTTGCCGCCCAAGCCAGCGCTTTAGACCCTCATTGCCCCGAGAATGCCGCCCGTCCCACACGCAATACTGCCCCCACGCACCCGGAGGTGCGATCATGACGCGCCTGCTTTTGCATGCTTGCTGTGCCCCCTGCTCGCTTGAACCCGTCCGCCTCCTTATGGACGAGGGGTTTGAGCCCACGATATGCTGGACTAATCCCAATATTCAACCCACCGAGGAGCACGACCGGCGCTTGGCGGAGCTGCGGCGGTTTTGCGAGGCAACCAAACTACCACTCATCGAGGCGCATGAGGACTACACCCGCTGGGAGCACGCCGTGGCGCCGATTGGGGCGCAAGACCGTCCGCGGCGCTGCCGCGCTTGCTACGCGCTCCGCCTTGCCGAGGCCTGCCGCGTGGCACGTGCCGAGGGCTTTGAGCACATTGCAACAACGCTAGCCGTATCCCCCTACCAGCTCTTTGAAACCTGCAACGAGGTGTTGGAAAAGCTGGCTCAGGCGCAAGGCCTGATACCGGTCATCCGCGACTTTAGACCTTGGTATCCCGAGGCCACGCGCCGCTCGCGCGAGCTGGGAATGTACCGGCAAAATTACTGCGGCTGCCGCTTTTCCGCCGCCGAGGCTGTACTCGACCGCGCGCGCCTGCGCGATGAACGCCGCGCCCACAAGAAGGCTCGTGCTAGCTAGCTAGCCGGGCCATCCTGCACGCCCGCATGTCAAACGGCTCCAAGCCAACCGCCTCGTGCTCGCAGACCAAGCATCCGCGCCGGAGCTCCACGCGCCCCACATCCCTCGTCCACCCACAAAACGCGCCGCTATGCGATAATGTCAGGTCACATACGTCGAACCGCCGCTGAAGCTGCCTTCAAGCGCCTCGACGCCCCATCCACAACACGACCAGGGAGTGCTCCATGGCACAGACGTTTAGCAAAAACACCCGTCCCGCGTGGCCCAAGCGCGCCGTGGTGACCGCAGGCATGCCTTATGGCAACAAAAGCCTGCATTTTGGCCATGTAGGCGGCGTCTTCATCCCCGCAGACTTCTACGCGCGTTTCCTGCGCGACCGCCTGGGCCGCAAAAACGTGATCTTTGTCTCTGGCACCGATTGCTATGGCTCACCCATCATGGAAGGCCACCGCAAGCTCGTGGAATCGTGCGGCAGCAACTGCACGCTCACCGAGTACGTTCAGACCAACCACGACCGTCAGCAGGCAACGCTTGACGGCTTTGAGATGTCGCTCGACCTGTTTGGCGGCTCGGCCCTGCCGCCTGCAGCACCCATCCACAACCAAACCACGGCCGAGATCATCGAACGCCTGAACGAGCAGGGCGTGCTGAACAAGCGTGCCACCAAGCAGTTCTTTGACCCGGTTGCGAATCAGTTTTTGAACGGTCGTCAGGTGGTGGGACGCTGCCCCATCCAGGGCTGCAAATCGGAGAAAGCATACGCCGACGAATGCGACTTGGGCCATCAGTTTGAGCCCGAGGAGCTCATCGCGCCCAAAAGCGCTCTCACGGGCGTGACGCCCGAGCTGCGCCCGGTCGACAACCTCTACTTCGACCTGCCCGCGTACCTCGACTTCCTCACGCGCTACACGCAGCAGCTTGAAGGGGACGAAACGGTGCGCTCCGTCGTGGTCAAAACCATGGAAGAGTGGCTGAACCCAGCGCAGATCTACATTCAAACAAAGTTCCGCGAGGTGTTTGACGCCATCGAGAGCGAGCTGCCAGAGCACACGGTAATCGAGCCCGAGGGAAACAAGAGCTCCTTCACCGTCACCTTCCCAAGCTGGCGCGAGCGCGACGAGGCACACGAGGTGCTCGCCCGCGGTGGCGTGCGCTTCCGCTCTGGCAAGGCGCTTGTACCCTTCCGCATTACCGGTAACATCACCTGGGGCGTGCCTGTGCCCGATGAATGCGGCTGCCACAACCTCACCTGCTGGGTGTGGCCAGAAAGCCTTTGGGCGCCCATCAGCTTTACGCGCACGGTCCTTTCTGAAGCCGAGCACCGTGGCGACGGCGCGCGCTACACCAGCCTCGACTGGCACGACTGGTGGTGCTCCCCCGACGCACAGGTGTACCAATTTATTGGTCAGGACAACATCTATTTCTACGGCATCGCACAGTCGGCGCTTTGGGAGGCCTTGGGGTGCTCCATGCACCAGAGCAAGCTCGTTGCCAACTACCACGTGCTCTACATGGGCAAAAAGGCAAGCTCGAGCTCCGAGACCCCGCCGCCCCCTGCAGACGACCTGCTCAACCACTATGCTCCCGAGCAGCTGCGCGCCCATTTCCTCTCGCTTGGATTGGGTGAAAAGCCGGTGAGCTTCTCGCCCAAGGCATACGACACGCGCGTGACGGGCAAAACGTCCGAGGGCGAACCCCTGCGCGCATGCGACGACAAGCGCGTGATTGACCCCGTTCTCAAAGAGGGCACGCTGCTCACCGGCGTGTTCAACCGTCTTGCACGGTCCTGCTTCTATGGCGTTGCCGAGAAGGAAGACAGTGCCTCGGCGGTACGCACGGGTTGCATCCCGGCTGGCACGCCCTCCCCTGCCGCTCTTGAGGCTGCCGAGCAAAGTGCGCTCGCGTTTGAGAACGCCATGTGGAAGACTGAACTCCACCGTGCGCTCAGCGTATGCGACGCATTTTTGCGTGGGGCCAATAAGCGCTGGAGCGATGCGAGCAAACAGGCAAAGGCGCTAGAAGCTACCGATCAGGCAGCGGGTGACGCCGCCATGCATCAGGCGCTCGTGGATGCCTACCACGAGTTGCGCGTGGCCTGTGTGCTTATGCATGGCATCGCACCGAAGGGCTGCGAGCTCATCTGCGAGCACTTCGATATTGCTCCGGACGTTTTCTTCTCGTGGGATCACGTCTTTGACACCACCGACGAGCTGCTTGCATCTCTGGGCGAGCAACCGGGCACCCATCGTGTGAAGGTACTCCCCCCGCGCTTCGACTTCTTCAGCTTCTAAAAGCTGCTCATCAAGGGGCTCTCGTTCCCCGCCACCTGCAAAGTTTCGCGCCCCAGCGGTCAATCCCCTGGGGCGCTTCTTCTACACGCCAACCTGCACAATCCTGTGCCTGCAGCTACTGCCCTCAGGGCGTTCTCGACATTACAGCCCGGGCCGCTCCCTGTCGCCGACAAACATCAACTCATGACGGAAAACGGTGTAGGAATAAAGTTCAGTCGAACATACAGGGCCGCAAGCCTCACAAAAGCGCAGGTCGGAACGTTGCGTATTGTAGGCCCCTCGATGCATTCGGTTTCTTGCACCGTTTTCCGTCATGAGTTGACTCGCAAGCCGATAGGAAGTCGCAAACATATCTGACGGGCCCCTCAATCGAAAGCGCCCCGCCGCAGTTGCCCTCCGGATCACTCCATAGAACCTTTACGGTGACTTCGGCATGCGTGCAGGCCCCGTGGGGTATAGTGATGCAGCTTGTTGAGAACCCCGCATGCCTGGGTGCGCGCATCGCATTGCCCACAAGGAAGGATACTTCCATGACCGATATCTCCATCCGCAAGACCACTGTGGCGGATATCCCCGCGGTGGCCGCCATCCTGCAAGAAGGCAAAACCTCGATCGCAGAGCTCGGTATCTCGCAATGGCAAAACGGCCCCTATCCAAGCCGGGTGGACGTAGAGGCTGATGTTGCGGCAGGCATCTCTTACCTTGCGGAGGACGAAACGGGCACCGCTCTCGGAACCATCGCTATCACCGTGGACGGAGACGAAGCCTACGACCACATCGATGGCGCCTGGCTCACCTCCTCCACAAGCGAAGCGCCACGTTATGCCACGGTGCATCGCACGGCGGTACTGCGTGCGGCAGCCCGCCGCGGCGTCATGAGTGCACTCATGACGGCAGCTGAGGACATTGCGCGCGACGCCGGTTGCGAGAGTGTTCGCGTAGACACTCATCCGGGCAACACGCCCATGCGCAGCCTCCTTACCCGCTGCGGATTCACCCTCTGTGGCACCATCACCCTCTTGAAAGACGAGCCCGATCCCACGCGCGTTGCCTACGAGAAGCTCGTGTAAACACACGCTGAACGGCACTTTACCCACGAACACCCTGTCCCCCGCCGTATTGCAACCGTCCCACCAGGAGTTACCATGCCCACGCTCTACCTCATGCGCCACGGCCAGACTGAGTACAACCTGCAAAAACTCGTACAAGGTCAATGCGATTCTCCGCTTACCGAGCTTGGCCGCGCCCAGGCACGCCAGGCCGCCCAGTGGTATATCGATCACGATGTGCACATTGGCTACGCCTGCTCCTCGCCGCTTGGCCGCGCGCACAGCACGCTCGAGATCGTACTTGCCGAGGTGCCGACCTTCGCCGAGGTTCCGCATGCCGATGAACCGGGCATTATCGAGCGCAGCTATGGCATCTATGAGGCGGGCCCCGTAAGCAATATGCCCATCACACCGTGGAACACCCACGACATGCTTGCCGACTGTGGTGGCGACCGCGAGCTTGAAGCACGTGCCCGCATTGTGGAGGCCCTTACACGCACCATGGACGAGCACCCCGGCGAGGATATCCTCGCTGTCGCACACGGCGCCATCATCACCCAGTTCAAACTCGCCTGGGAAGACCACGCCCGCTGCCCACAAGACGTCTACCTAGACAACTGCAGCATCCTCATCTTTGATTACGACCCCGCAACCCAAACCTTCTCCAACCGCGAAATCGTAAACCCCTGCGCGTAGTCCTTTTCGCAGTGCACCCAGTCCCTTAACCAGCCCGCGCCCTCGATAGCGAAACCGCGAGCTCGCCCGCTATTCCCGCAGGGTGTTTCCCGCAGGCGTGCGCGCAAAGCGCGCACGCCGAGGACCACACCCCCAGGGAATGACGGACGCGACCGATGGGAGGCGCATCATCGGCGCCTCCCGTGAGAGTTCCGCCATATCTCGCGCCCCAACATAAGCGCAAGCACCAAAGCAGACACATACCCCAAAAAGCCGATGACAGGGATACCAAAGATAACCGGCTCAATCTTTGCGTAATACACCACGGAAGACCCGATGAAGAGGCCTGCGATCACGATGGCCATCGATGCGCGGTCCACAATGCCGCCCATCAGGCGTAGCACTTCCTCAGAACCCAAGAGCTCGGCGTTAATCTTGAGCTGGCCGCGTGTGAGCATGCGCGATGCCAGACCCAAGTATTCAGCGGTCTCAAGCTGGCCTTTCACCGCACGACCCGAACTTGCCACCAGCTCTTCCAACAGCTCGCGCGAGCGCTCGAAGGTGCTCTTCTCGTGCGCAATATGCTCCGAGATGATCTCGACCATGTTCACATTGGGCATGTACTCGGCAAGCAGCCCCTCAAGGGTCACCATGCCGCGGGCAAACATAGTCACCACGCTCGGCAACTCAATCTCGTACTTCCGTCCCAGATTGACCAACGACGTTAAGAACTGCCCGATATCCAGGTCCTTTAAGTTGCTGCCGCCAAAGTCTTGCACGATGTAATCGAGGTCAGTGAGAAACGCGGTGTGATCAATCTGCGAGGTATCACCGCGCGAGACAGCAAACCGCACAAACGCATCTTTCAGGCGCGGCACGTCGTTTTCTGCCACAGCGAAAATGATTTCCTTCACCACGCCACGATCGTGCGCCGACATGTGGCCCATCATGCCCAGGTCAATGAAGTAAATCACGCCGTTGGCAAGAATGATATTGCCTGCATGAGGGTCGGCATGGAAAAAGCCGTCATCGAGCACCTGCGTGGCGTAGTCGTCCACAATGCGCGCACCGATGTCGGCAAGGTCAAAACCTGCCTTTACCAAACGCTCAGGCTCGGCAATGGAGATGCCATCGATGTAGTCCATCACCACCACGTGTTCGGTGCAGAGCTCGGTAAACGCACGTGGACAGGAAATGGCCGGCGTTGACGCGTGGAACGCATGGAATTCGTTGAGGTTGCGCGCCTCCATGAGGAAATTGGTCTCCTCACGAAACGACTGCCACAGCTCTTCGACCACATCGTGCAGGTTAACAAACTGATCGGTGCGCACAAAGTGCGACGCCAAGCGCACCAACGAACGCATAATATCGATATCCTGGGCCATCACCTGCTGCGCCCCGGGGCGCTGCACCTTGACGGCCACATCCTCACCACTTACCAGCCGGGCACGGTGCACCTGAGCAAGCGAGGCGCTACCCAGAGGATGCGGATCGATCGCGTCAAAAAGCTCGCCAAGCGCGTGGCCATACTCGGCCTCCAGACACTCAAGCACCACCTCATACGGCACGGGCTCCACGTCGGTGCGCAGACGCCTAAGCTCGTCGCAAAACCGTTGCGGCAAAATCTCAGAGCGATTGGCGAGAATCTGGCCCATTTTGACAAACATGGGGCCCAGCTCTTCAAGCAGGTTGCGCAGGCGCGCCGGCGTGATGTCGTTCCACACCTCGTATTTGCGCAGCAGGCGAAAAATCTCTGCAACGCGCTTGCGCCGACCGGCAAACGAGAGTTGAAAGCGCTCGGTATCGGCCATTGCCTCAGGCTCGCGCGGGAAAGCATCAACGGCATGCTCACGATGCCATGCAGAACCGGGAGCAGCCGCTGACGCGCCCGAGGACCTCTTGCCTACATCCTCGGCATCCAGAGATTCGTTTTTTGTCGTGGTGTTCTGCGTGCCGCTCGCCATGGGTTACCTAAGCGTCCTCTCCGCCTATTCGACATCTTCAGCCTCGGCTGAAGCAACAGAATCCGCAGGCGCATCATCCTGCGCATCAACGGATGCCGCCTCGTCGGTAGCAGGTTCTTGCGCTTCAACCTCCACCGTCACCGTTGCGTCGTCCACCGAATCCACCAGGTCGCGCACATGTGCCATAAACTCAACGCGCTCAGACATGGTAAGCGTGCGGGCGCGAGCCAAAATAAGCTCATCCAAGATGCGCTCAGCCACCGTGGAGCCCTTGGCGCCCAGGCGCTCGGTCACATCAGAGAACGCGCCACCCGCTTGCGTAAAGATGTCCTGCATGGAGCGGGCAAAATCGGGCGCCGGCTGCTCGCGGCGCACCTGCTCGCCCTTGGCGCTCAAGTCGTCGAGCACCTCCTTGCCCTTTTCGGCCGCGGTAGCCGCAGCGCCAATACCCACATTCAGCATATTGTTGATCAGGCTTTCAAAAGTGCTGGCCATACCTGCTCCTCACGATGGTGCCGGGCGCCCGGCGCATTGCAATATGTAGGAGTTGTACCCCGCCACGCGCCTTGGTATCCGCTTCCGTAAACGCAGCCACCGCACGCGAACACGCCCACGGTGGCTTCTACCAGCTTCTTTCCAAGTTGTTTTCTTGTGTTGGATGCCGACGCCTTAATTGTCGGACATCGCAAAACCGTTTTTCATAGCACAGCTTGTGGTGTAGAGCACCTTGGCAAGCACGTTATCGGTCTCGCGCTGCACGCGCTCAACCATGCGGTCGTTGGCTTCAGCCAAAAGATCGCTCACCTGCTCAGGGTTTGCCTGGGCCACCGCAGCATCCGTTTCGATAAGCATCGCATGGCCCGCCGCGCCAACCGCCTCCTGATAGCGCTCAATGTGTGCCGCGTTCTCATGGAAACGTGCATCGGCAAGTGCGGCGATGATACGGTTTGCCCAGTAGAAGCTCTCGGTGGTCACACGCTCCGTGGTGTTGGAGAGATACGCAGGCATACGGTCCACATTGCCATACAGCGGCACAAGCGCGTTGAACACGTTGGAGCCAAACGCCATCCACTGCACGCAACGGCAGCTCTCGGGAGCATAGGGGCGAATCTGCAGCACAGCAAGCTGGCCATTGCGGTTGATACCAATGGGGCGATACATGCTGCGCGTAGCCTCGGTGCCCATCTTGCCATAGGGGTCGTAGGGCGTGCCCTGGTAATGCGCGGAGAGCACGTACTTCACATCCTCGATGGTGAGCTTGCGCTCAGGCGTGCGCGCCCACGGAATGTTGTCGGACTCGGGCGTGAAGCTCGCACCCGGGCCATCCCAGCGGGAGCTCGGGTTCAAGAAGCGCTGCATATGCCAGGCGCGCGGCGTGTTGTACACATGGTCGGAATCGCTATGCGAGCCAAAAGCGTGGCGCGGGTTGAACACCGACGACACCGCACTCTCATCAGTCGAGGTGCCCGAGAAGCCCACGCTCGAGCCGCCCAGCGTAAGGTCGAGGTGGTGTGTGGCCATCCAGGAGCGAAGATCGGAGGAGGCCATGTGCTCGCGCTCGTCACCCTCGGCGTCTGCCAGGTCAAACGAGTCAATACCCAGCTGGTTCGGCATGGTCACATAGGCGTCATCCGGCACGCGCTTAGCAATCCAATGATGGCCACCAATGGTTTCGAGCCACCAAATCTCATCCACATCGGAGAATGCGATGCCATTCATCTCGTAGGTGCCGTACTGTTCAAGCAGCGCCCCCAGGCGGCGCACCCCGTCGCGGGCGCTCGTGGCGTAGGGCAGCACGAGCGTGACCATATCCTCCTCGCCAATACCGCCCGGACGCTCGGGCTCAAAGCCCTCCTCGCCCTCGGTGCCACGGGCGGGGCGGTACACCACAAGCGGATCGGCGCCCAGCACGCGCTCGTTTGAGGTGATAGTCTCGGTTGCCGTCATGGCAACGTTGCGCTCGTTGAAGCCGGCAGCCGCCCAGATGCCGTGGCCGGGCAGCGCATCGGGCACCGAGGTGTAGCGCATGGGCTCTTCGGGAAGCTCGATGGTAAGGTGGCTCTCCACGCTCTTGTATACGCGCGGCTGGTCTGCCGGCAGCACAACGTCCATGCGCTTGGGCTCAAACTGGCCGCTCGGCGAGTCCTCGTTGCGCGCAATGATGGTCGAGCCGTCGTAGCTCGCATGTTTACCGATGAGTATGGTGGTGCAGGCCATGGATACTCCTGTCTGGTTGATGATGGTTGGCTAGAAGGCGCACACGCCCGCAACCAATGTAGCACGGAAACACTGCGCGGGCCATGATGCACATCCCTGCGGCAAAGCCCCATGTTGTTGCAGGGCATCAACCCCCAGCAGCTCCCACAGGCAGCCGCCTGAGTGCCCGTTAGACAGCAGGCGGCTCGATGCCCAGGTGATCGAAGGCGACGGCAGTGGCGACGCGGCCTTGTGCGGTGCGCACGATAAGACCCCGCTGCAACAGGTAGGGCTCATACACGTCTTCGAGCGTGGCGGGGTCCTCGCCCACCGCACTCGCCAATGTGGTAAGACCCACAGGACGCCCGCGGAACGTTTTGACGAGCGTCTCCAGAATACGAATGTCCATCCAATCAAGACCCAGCTCGTCGATCTCGAAGAACTCGAGTGCCTCGCGTGCCGTTGCCAGATTGATTGAGCCACCGCCGCGCACCTGCGCATAGTCACGCACGCGTTTGAGCAGACGATTGGCCAAACGTGGCGTTCCGCGCGAGCGCGATGCAATCTCCTCTGCAGACTCTTGATCAATCTCGACATTCAAAATAGAGGCAGAGCGGCACACAATCTGGGCAAGGTCTTGCACTGAGTAATAGTCGAGCCTAAACGATATGCCAAAGCGATCGCGCAAGGGCCCCGTCAGCATGCCCGAGCGTGTGGTAGCACCCACAAGCGTGAAATGCGGAATATCAAGGCGGATGGAGCGCGCGGCCGGACCCTTGCCAATGACGATATCAAGCGCGAAGTCCTCCATCGCTGGATACAGCACTTCCTCAACCGTACGATTGAGACGATGAATCTCATCGATAAAGAGGACATCGCCCGGTTGCAGATTGGTAAGAATGGCAGCAAGGTCACCAATACGAGCAATCGCGGGGCCCGAGGTGATCTTGATCTGCGCCCCCATCTCGTTGGCCACCACCGTGGCCAACGTGGTTTTTCCCAAGCCCGGAGGACCTGAGAAGATCACGTGGTCAAGACACTCGCCACGACTCTGCGCCGCCTGAATGAGGATGCGCAGGCTATCCTTGATATGTCCCTGACCGCAATAGTCGTCCAGGCGCTGGGGACGAAGCGAACGCTCCACGTCCAAATCCTCGGAAGTGAGGTTGCCCGTGACAAAGCGATCGGTGGCGTCACCGGCAGTAGCCCTGTTTATGCGATTGCGTGGTTCGTCGTCCCACAGGTCATGAGACTCGTCCGCTTCCCACATCATGCGCCCATCCCCAGTCGCTTAAGCGCCGACGCAAGCAGATCCTCGGCGCGGCCATCGGTTGCCTCGAGCCCATTGAGCGCCAGGTCGGTCTCTTGCGGGCTGAAACCCATGGAAAGCAGCGCGGCGCGAGCGTCATCCAAGGCCGTGGTGTTCTCGGCAACAGTCCCCAGCGGCATCTGGCCGGCAAGCGGCGTAGCCGCAGCAGCCAAGCCGCGATCGTGTGCAAACACGCTTTTGAGCTCCAAGATAAGACGCTGCGCCGTCTTCTTGCCCACGCCGGGCACCTTGGACATGGTCTTCACGTCCTCGGCCATCACTGCCGTATAGAGCTGATCGGGCGAAAAGGTGGAGAGCACCGAAAGCGCCAGGCGCGCGCCCACGCCTGAAACCGCCACAAGGCGGTCGAACACGCTGCGTTCAGCTGCCGAAGAAAAGCCAAAGAGCGCAACGGCATCGCTGCTCACACGCATGCGGGTGTACAGCCGCACTTCGTCGCCAGCCTGGGGAAGCGCTGCCGCCGTAGTACCCGAAATGCCCACTTCATACCCTACGCCGCCCACATCTATGACGGCCTGGGACATGGTGGCTTCTAGCAGAATGCCTCGTAACTGCGAAATCATGCGTAGGGGTCGCCTTTCTCTTGAATGTAGCGGCCACCGGAGAGTGCGGCCGTGGTACTGAGATTCACATGACACACGGCACACGCCAACGCGTCTGCCGCATGATCGGGCCTGGGGTCGTGATCGAGGTGCAAGAGATTCCGCACCATATAGGTTACCTGCCGCTTATCGGCAGCTCCCGTGCCCACCACCGCCTGCTTGATTTGCATGGGCGTGTACTCGCCCACCTCAATGCCCGCAAACGAGCAGGCCACCAAGGCGGCACCTCGGGCATGTGCGGTGGGAATGGCAGAGCGCGTGTTGGCACCAAAGAAGATGCTCTCGATGGCGGCAACGTTAGGGTGATAACGATTGGCAACAAGTGAAAGCTCGTCAACAATCCGGCGTAGGCGCCAGGCCAAATCCAGATCGGCAGTGGTACGGATGCAACCATAGGCACGGCAGCGGCACGAGCCACGACGCTCTTCAACGATCCCCCACCCGGTATTGGCCAGACCGGGGTCAAGGCCCAAGACGATCATGGCACCCCTCCCTCGGCGCTACCTCAGGGTAGCAAACAGTCTCGAACACCTGTTCTAGAATAGCATGCACGCCGACTTTGCGCCATACCCATCACACAGCATATCTGCACTCAAGAGCAGCCGAGGAACACGTGCACAACGCTGCGCCCCGCGAACAGCCCTGCATTAGTTATCCGAGAAGAAGGGGAACCCGTGACCCGAAGGCATTTTGCCTGGCGGGAACGGCGGACGCTTGCCCTGCTGCGCAGAAGCGCTATGGGAATCCTCCCCCACCATGCGGTTGATGACGTCTTGCACCTGCTCCTCAAACTGCTTGAGGTTTTCCTGGATCTTGCGACGGCCCTCTTCAGAGCGCAGCTCATCAAGCTGTTCTTGCGTGAGGCCCAGCATCCCGCCGATGAAGCCCATCACCTCATCGCGCATGCGCTCGCCCATGTCCTCACCGCGCTCAGAGAGCCGGTCAACCTCCGCCTGCACCAAGCCAGCTATGGTCTTGGCCTCCTCGCCGTGCTTGCCCAAGTCAGACCAAGCCAGCGATGTTGGCCAGCAGCGCTCAGAGAACGAACGCCCCGAGACAATGGGAGTGGAGGGCAACATGCGACGTGCGTACTCGCCCTGTCGCACAAGCATGAGCAGAAGCGCCGTGGCCTCACGCTGCGTGGCCGCAAGCGGAAGCTCCTCAAAGGGCTTCATGCGGTCCACATGCGCCTCAAGTACGCCATCCACCTGAGCCGGCTCCAGCTGAGAAAGGGTCTGAGCTATATAGGCACTCCAATCGGTGTCATCCCAAGAGGGCGTCATGGCGCGTGCCAGAATCTCCCCAAGTGTGTGCTCCACAGCGTTGAGCGTCACCAAACGTGACGGCACCGCCTCGCCCGCACGATTGCGCATGCGCGCCAAGAATTCCAGCTCGGTAAGGTAGATGTCACCAAAGGGAGCAAACACTCCGTCAAAGCCACCTAGATGCGCCGGCGCCGCCAGCGCCGCCTCAGTTTTGGTAAGGGCGCTCACGGGAAGCGCGTGCTCTTGACGCGCCACATCCTCAAGAAAAAGCCCCTCGATGTGCTCGTGCAACCGCGGCGTGCTGGCCGTAGGCACATCGCGATCGGCCCAGAGCGAAAGGTCGGGCGCCTCGCGCTCAACAAGCGGAATATGCAGATGGGCGGCAAGGGTGCGCACAAGCTCGGCACGCTCGCGCTCCTCGGACTCTTGCGCGGGCGTGAACACGTTGGAACGCGCGGTAAACACGCCTATCACATTCCGAGGACCCAGGGCATCCACGCAAAGCGCCGCCGCAAGCGAGGAGGGCAGATCGCCGGAGAGGCGAAGCGCCGCCCGATGGCACCCACGCGCCCGAGCGGTATCGCGCACCGCCAGGCAAAGCCCCTCCCACAACCAGAGTTCGCGCTGGTACTGGGGCAGTTCGCGCCGCTCAACACAGGGAAGCTGCTCCCCGCGCCGCACCTCTTGCACCAGAAGCGCCTCTTCAAAACAGGGCGCGGCAGCAACAACGCGGCCGCCCTCGTCCATTACAAACGAGCCTCCCGTATACACCGCCTCGTCGTACGCGCCCACGGGTGCCATATAGGCAAGCCACACGCCCGAGCGCGCCACGTCCTCGGCAAAGTGCCCGTCTGCCACCGCGGCAACAGCCGCCGTCTCCTCGTCCACAACATCAAACGCATTGGCTTGGAAGTACACGAGCACGTCGCACCCAGGAGGCAGCAGGCTTATATCGCGGTGCATGTCAAAGGTAAGCGCCACGCGCACGCCCGCTATGTCAAACACCGGCGGCGCCCACGCCTCTCCCGAGGCGGGATCGTGACGCAGGGCAAACAGTGAGCGCACCGGCACCACATGGCCCCGATCGAGCACAAACACCTCAAGGAGCGCAGCGCCCTCGTAAGCCACCACCGCCGGCACAAGCGCCGCGATGTCCAACTGATCCAGTCGCTCGGCCAGCGCCGATAGAGCGCTTACCATATCGTGCTCAAAATCTTCAACCTCAATAAGCGACCCAGGGAGAATGCCCGCAAGCAGCGGAACCGGAACCGCCAGAAGGTCAGCTTCCTGCTCATGCGCCAGAATGGCCTGGCTCTCGATGCGCGCGCATACGCCCTCGATGTCTCCAAGTCGCATGTCAATCTGCGCAAGCGCAATCTTCATCGGTCACTCCTCCCCTCCCGCATGCTAAAAGGGCCGCCCGAAGGCGACCCCTCGCAAGTAAAACCTTACCGCAGCACCGCCCGCGTA
The DNA here is from genome assembly GCA_018711625.1 of Candidatus Limicola stercorigallinarum. Lineage (GTDB taxonomy): Bacteria > Actinomycetota > Coriobacteriia > Coriobacteriales > Coriobacteriaceae > Limicola > Limicola stercorigallinarum. The sequence continues at coordinate 27,796 of DVID01000033.1, forward strand.
CGCTCGACGATTCGCCAGCGTCCACGCAAGCCCCTTCTCGAGCACATAGCCTCCGAGCACACGGCACTGAGAACCTTAGAACGTCTTCTTCCACAGCCCATGCAGGTTGCAGTAGGCATACACCGTGCCCGACTTCACGCCGCCCGCAAAAAACGTTGCCGGCGTCTGACCAGGCTTAAGATGGTGCACCTCCAAGCGGCCATCGGCCTCAAGCGCAATCCACTCAATATAGTGATCCTCGAGCATAGGATGCTCCACCTCGCCCACCGTGGCGTGCACAATGTGACCGTCGCGCTGCAAATCAACCACGGGCACGTGCTTCTCTTGCGCGGCATCCGTGGCACCTGCCTCTAGGGGCGTGCATCCCGCTGGAACCGGAGACGAGGCATCGATCGTGGCGAATACGTTGCCTTCCGCATCAGTAAAAAAGAGCGCCATGGCTAATCCCCTCTCTCCTATTGTTTCAATTTGATTCCTATTATGCCCGGGCCACGCAAGCGCTAATCGGTGTACGGCAACCCCACAAACGCAAGTACCTCCGCGCACATGCCGCATGAGCAGCACAAATGACCCACTGGCGACACAAGCCCCAAGGTCACGGCTCGAAAAGGACTCACCGCTTGCCTTTTCGTTCTTCGCATGCCGCACGATTCTCTATACAATCGACATATTGGAATCGCGCACGCCGCGCTGGCATTGTAGTCAGCCGCCCCTCAGCGTGTGCGGGAGAGGACGGTTTATGGGATTACGTTCTTGGCTGCGTGACCGCATCACGCACATGATGGGGGGAGGATCAAGCCGCAGGGGTCGGCCGCAAACCTCCGAGACGCCCGCTGCAGAAATGCTGGCGCCCGGGTGCCCCGCCTCGGAATGGGAGGAGCTGCCGGCGTATCTCCCGGTCGATCCGCATGAACATAAGGAAGCGTGCATCATTGCCGCTGCTATCGCTGCGGGAGATATGACCGAAAGCAACCTCGTTGTGCGCCGCATTTGCATCGCCAACCCCGAGCACCGGCGTGTGGCGTGTATTGCCACGGCGCTGGGCGCAGGTGCCCTTGAGACAAGCTCGTTTACGGTAAAGCGCATTTTCAAAAAGAAAGATATGGAGACCGAACATGCTGCGTAAATTCAAGATTTCCATCGACGGCACTCAGTATCTGGTGGAGATGGAGGAGATCGGCGCACCCGCCGCTGCTCCCGCACCCGTTGCCGCCCCGGCGCCTGCTCCGGCGCCCGCCCCTGCCGCCGCCCCGGCCCCAGCACCTGAGGCGGCCCCTGCCCCGGCACCCGCCGCTTCTGCTGAGGTTCCCGCGGGTGCGCACACCCAAGAGGCCCCCATGCCCGGCAAGATCATCGATATCCACGTTAACGTGGGCGATCGCGTAGAGGTGAACCAGCCGGTCATGGTGCTCGAAGCCATGAAGATGGAATCTGAGATTGTGGCCGAGCAGGCAGGAGCCGTCACCTCCATCAATGTTGCCAAGGGCGACATGGTGAACCCCGGCGACGTGCTCTTCAGCATCGAGTAGCAAGCCGGCGCACTGCTTGCGCGATGCGCTCGCTGCCATCCCTGCACACCACTCAACCTATGAGGTGACCTTGTGGACGTTTTGATTGAAGGAGCGTTGGCGCTCGCAGCCGAACCAGGCCGCATCGCCATGATGCTCATCGGCTGCGTGCTTATGTATCTGGGCATCAAAAAAGAATACGAACCCACGCTCCTCGTTCCGATGGGCCTGGGCACCATTTTGGTGAACATCCCCGGATCGGGCGTGCTTGCCACCGGCGGACAGCCCGGACCTTTCCAGGTGCTCTTTGATGCCGGCATCGAAACCGAGCTCTTCCCGCTTCTGCTCTTTATTGGCATTGGCGCCATGATCGACTTTGGCCCGCTGCTTTCTAACCCCTTCCTGCTACTCTTTGGCGCTGCAGCCCAGTTTGGCATCTTCTTTGTGATTATCATTGCCTCGCTTTTGGGCTTCGACATCGCCGACGCCGCCTCGGCCGGCATTATCGCCGCAGCGGACGGACCAACGTCGATCTTTGTGGCAAACTCGCTCGGGTCGAAATACATGGGCGCCATCATGGTTGCCGCCTACTCCTACATGGCGCTGGTGCCCATCATCCAGCCCATTGCAGTCAAGGCGGTCACCACCAAAAAAGAGCGCCAAATTCGCATGAAGTACAACCCGCGTGCCGTCTCCAAGACTGCAAAAATCCTCTTCCCCATCACCATCTGCGTGATCGCGGGCCTTGTTGCCCCCGATTCGTTGCCGCTCGTGGGCTTTTTGATGTTTGGCAACCTGCTGCGTGAGTGCGGCGTGCTCGACAATCTCTCTAACTCCGCGCAAAACGAGCTCGTGAACCTCATCTCCATCCTCTTGGGCCTCTGTGTTTCGGTGAAGATGGAGTACCACGACTTCCTGCAGGTTGATACCCTCATCATCATGGCTCTGGGCCTTTTGGGCTTCATCATGGACTCCGTGGGCGGCGTGATGTTCGCCAAGCTTTTGAACCTCTTCCGCAAGGAGAAGATCAACCCCATGATTGGCGCCGCGGGCATCTCGGCCTTCCCCATGAGCTCGCGCGTGATCCAAAAGCTCGCCACCGAGGAGGACCCTCAGAACTTCATCCTCATGCAGGCTGCGGGCGCCAATGTTGCCGGACAGATCGCCTCGGTTGTTGCCGGCGGCCTTATCCTCGGCTTGCTGCTCTAGAAAGGATCTTCCATGGCTGAAACCTTAAACATCGCGCTGCAGATCCTCGCTCTGGGCTGGGGCGGCATCTTCTTGGTGATGTTCATCATCTACCTTGTATCCCTCGCCCTGTCTCGCTTCTTCCCGCCTGAGGGCGACAACGCCTAAGGCACGCGCCAAAGGAGGTGCATACCCTGTGACCCGCACGATCCGCTTTATGGAAACCGTCCTGCGTGACGGCCAACAAAGCCACATTGCCACCCGCATGCCCATCGAGGACATGGTTCCGATTCTTGAAGACCTCGATAGCTGTGGATTTGAAACGCTCGAGGTGTGGGGCGGAGCCACCTTCGACTCCTGCCTGCGTTACCTCTCGGAAGACCCTTGGGAGCGCCTGCGCACCATTCGCTCCCACGTGAAGCACACCAAGCTGCAAATGCTTTTGCGCGGCCAGAATCTGCTGGGCTATCGCAACTACTCCGACGATATCGTCGAGGCTTTTGTGAAGAAGTCCGTCGAAAACGGCATCGATGTGCTGCGCATTTTTGACGCGCTGAACGACACGCGCAACCTCACCACCTCCATCCGCGCCGCCAAGGAAGCCGGCGGCGAGGTGCAGGCGGCCATTTGCTACACCACAAGCGATGTGCACACCATCCGCTACTTTGTGGGACTTGCAAACGAGATGGAACGCGCAGGCGCCGATTCCATCTGCATCAAAGATATGGCCGGCGTGCTCACGCCCGACGTGGCCTATGAGCTGGTGCGCGAGATCAAAGCCAACACCGATCTGCCGCTGCAGGTGCACACCCATGGCACCGCGGGCATTGGCCAGATGACCTACCTCAAGGCCGTTGAAGCGGGCGCGGACATCATTGATACCTGCATCTCGCCCTTTGCCGAGGGCACGAGCCAGCCCGCCACCGAATCGATGGCGCTTGCCCTCGAAGACCTGGGGTATCGCGTGAACCTCGATTCCGAGAAGCTCGATCACATTGCCAGCTACTTTATGCCCATCCGCGATCGCTTCCTGGAGAACGGCATCCTGAACCCCAAGGTGCTCTCGGTGGAACCCAAGGCACTTTTGTACAAGGTGCCCGGTGGAATGCTCTCAAACCTCATCAACCAGCTGCACGACCTGGGTTTGGACGACCGCTACGCCGAGGTGCTTGCCGAGGTGCCCCGCGTCCGTGCCGAGCTGGGCTATCCGCCGCTTGTGACGCCACTCTCGCAGATGGTGGGCACGCAGGCGCTTATGAACGTGCTCTCGGGCGAGCGCTACAAGATTGTGCCTTCCGAGATTAAAGATTATGTGCGCGGCATGTACGGACGCCCGCCGGTGTCCATCTCGAAGAGCATCAAGCAGCAGATTATCGGCGACGAGGAGGTTATCACCTGCCGCCCGGCTGACCTCATTGAGCCGCAGCTTCCACGCCTGCGGGAGGAAATTGCTTGCTACGCGCGCTCTGAGGAGGACGTGCTTTCGTACGCGCTCTTCCCCGAGCAGGCGCGCGACTTCTTGGGCCGCCGCGAAGACCCCTTCTACGACGTACCCGTGCAAGAGGTCAACGTCACCATCGATGTGCACTAAGCGGCGCGCTCGCCACCACAAGAGAGCGTTCTCATAGAACGACGGCCGGTCCTCAAGGGGCCGGCCGTTTGCGTTAGGGAGTTCCTTGGGTGCGCACGCCTATGGCATCTCAAGCAAGCTCACGCGCCTGAGATCGAGCGGCTCGCTGTGAGCACTACGCACGCCCTTCATGCACCGGGCGCATGGAGACCTGCGAGGCGTCGAAGACCTCCACCTTGCCATCAATCTCCACGCGTGCACGGCCCCAGCCATCAACACCCACAAGCACGCCCTCCTCGTGAATGGGGAACGGTGCCCCCTCGGGCGAATAGAGCACCACTTCTTGATCCATATAGGCCAAGAACTGATGGTAGGCATCCATAACACCCGTGAGCGGAAGCGCAGAAGCACCCGCCTCAAGCGAGCGCTCCGTCCATTCCTCCACCGAAACAAGGATGCCCTCGCGGATAAGCTCGGCCAGCTCGTCAACCTCGGGCAGCATCACGCCATCGGGCAGGCACCGCACGAGTCCCACCACGGGAAGCCCGCCATCGGGACGCTCCACGCGCGGCGTGCGATAGTTAATTCCGAGACCACATACCGCAAGTGGACGCCCCGCAGAACGGCTTACCTCCACGAGGATGCCGCCAAGCTTGCCCTCATCAACCACGATATCGTTAGGCCATTTGAGTCGCACGCTCTTGCATCCCAGGTGGTAGAGGGTGTGAGCCACACCCACACCGCACGCCACGGGAAGGCCGGGCAACAGCCGATCGGGCACCTCGGGCTTGATGAGCACCGAGAGATAGAGGCCGCCCATAGGTGACGACCACACATGCGTGCGCCGGCCCTTGCCTGCCTTTTGCGCACGAGCGCGCAGGGCCTCACCATGGGGCGCACCAGCGCGAGCGCGGGCCATAAGCTCATCGTTGGTAGACCCCACTTCGTCAAGCACGATGATCTTGTTCAGGCTTCCCGACTCAAATGCGCTCATGGTATAACCCTCCTCCGCCCGCGGTGCAGGCGACGTAAACACACGGCTATACCAGCGATTGTAGCCCGCACGCGCAGGCTCGTTGCGTCCATTCCGGCAAGCGGCGGCAGTGTGCGCCAAGCGGAAGTGGCGCGGCTGCGAAAGGGACCGCCCATATGAGGCGGACGCACATGGCAGAAGCGTGCGCCCAACCCTTGTTCAGCGTCTTCTAAAACGTGACGTTGCCAAACTCGGAGAGCTTAAGCTCCGGGTTGTGCTCCACCGCCCAGTCCACATTCCACGGACTCGTAAACAGCAGGAGCTTGCCGCCACGCATGTCCTCAACCCGCAGGGTATCGCGCGTAAGGTTAAGCGCCTTCACGTCGATGGAATCCGGGTCGTTGGCAACCCAGCGAATATCGGAGTAACCCAGCGGCTGGCGGCGTACCTCCACCCGATACTCACTCTTAAGACGTTGTTCGAGCACGTCAAACTGAAGCTCGCCCACCACGCCCACAATCACGCTTTCCATGCCGGCGCCCAGTTCGCGGAAAATCTGGATGGCACCCTCCTGCGCAAGCTCCTCCATGCCCTTGATGAACTGCTTGCGCTTCATGGTATCCACCTGCGAGACGCGGGCAAAATGCTCGGGCGCGAACGTGGGGATGCCCGCATACTGCACGCGACATTTACCGCCGCAGATGGTATCGCCGATGGAGAAGATGCCAGGATCAAAGAGGCCCACGATATCGCCGGCATACGCCTCGTCAACGGTGGCGCGGTCGTCGGCCATCATGGCAGTGCCCGTGGCGAGCTTAATCTTGCGGTTGCCCTGCATATGCCAGGCGTCCATGCCACGCTCAAATTTGCCCGAGCAGATGCGCACAAAGGCGATGCGGTCGCGATGGTTGCGATCCATGTTGGCCTGGATCTTAAACACGAAGCCCGTGAAATCAGGCGCCGTCGCCTCAACCTGCTCGCCCGTGAGCGCATCGGTATGCGGACCCGGAGCCGGCGCGTAACGCAGGAAGTCCTTCAAAAACGGCTCAACGCCAAAGTTGGTGAGCGCCGAGCCAAAAAACACGGGCGAAAGTTTGCCGGCGCGCACAAGGTCAAGGTCAAACTCGTCGGCCGCACCATCCAGAAGCTCGATATCATCCATGAGGGAGCGGTGATTCTCGGGGCCGATGAGCTCATCGAGCGCAGGGTCGCCCAGCGTAGCCTCAATCTCGGCCACCTTCTTAGCCGCATTCGCACGACCATCGCCCTCAAAGGCGAGCACGTGGCGGCTCGCGCGGTCAAACACGCCGCGGAAGTTGCGTCCCGAGCCAATCGGCCAGTTCATGGGACAGGTGCCAATGCCCAGAACCTCTTCAATCTCCTCCATGAGCTCAAAGGGATCGCGAATTTCGCGGTCGAGCTTGTTCACGAAGGTGAAGATGGGAATGCCACGCAAGGCGCACACGCGGAAGAGCTTTACCGTCTGGGCCTCAACGCCCTTGGCGCCGTCGATGACCATCACAGCCGCGTCCGCCGCCATAAGGGTGCGGTAGGTGTCCTCCGAGAAGTCTTGGTGGCCCGGGGTGTCGAGAATGTTGACGCAGCACCCGTTGTAGGTGAACTGCAACACCGAGCTTGTAACCGAAATGCCGCGCTGCTTCTCGATATCCATCCAGTCCGAGACAGCATGTTTGGCGCTGCTCTTGCCCTTAACAGAACCGGCGGCCTGGATGGTGCCGGTATAGAGCAGGAGTTTCTCGGTAAGCGTGGTTTTGCCCGCGTCGGGGTGCGAGATGATAGCAAAGGTACGACGTGAGGCAATGGAGTCGGCAAGGCTCGGCATGAACATCCTTTCGATTGAAAACCTCACGTATTGTAGCGGCAAACCCTACCGACCGGCACGCCGGACACCGCGATTCCGCACATGCGACAATCGCGTGCGGTTGATGTGTATCTTGCCGCCTTGCGTCTGCCGTTATGCCAGTGGCTTCTCGGCACACGTTGCCCAAAACGTAGGGATGCCCAGCTCGTGCAGGCGCCCTTCACCACCGGTGTCCTCGTACAGGTCAACAATGCGCAGCCCCGCCAGAATCTGCCCGCGAATCTGCTCGTCAAGCGTGTGCGAGAACTGCATGCCCCACTCCCAGCCGTCTTCAATCCATGAGTCAATAATGCGCGCATTGAGGTCGGTGTAGGAAGCGCCCTCGGACGCAGCACCCCCGTTTTCGGCTGTAACACCTGCCTTGTTGAGAAAACCGTGCCGTGGCTCGTTCATAGTGCCTCCCAAACTCCATGTTGTTGCGGGCTCAGTATGCCGCACGCCTTCAGCAAGCGCAAATCGTACAGAAGGCCCGCCGAACCAAGTCCGCCCCCGTTGCACCTCGCCTAAGGCATGGCCTTGCATCGCGCGCGGCAGCCCCGCCAGAGCGTATTATAGAAATGTTGTCACAGCTGGATGGGAGTGCTCATGTCTTCATGCCCAATAAGCCGCCGCGGCGTTGTAAGCCTTGGGCTCACCATCCCCCTGGCGTTGCTGACGGCGTGCTCCCCCACAGACGCTGCCTCTTCTCAAGCTGGTTCGGGAGACTCCTCCCCAAACGTTGCGTCCCATACGTTTCGCAACCCAGACCTTGGGTGCGGCTTCTTTGAGCCCACCGCATCGCTCGAGCTTGCCTATGCCCAAAGCTTTACCGTGGACTACTATGAGGGCGGCTTTGCCCTCATCTGCGTCATCACAGGCGAGCGCTTCTTGGTGATTCCCGCCGGTAAGGATGTGCCCTCGGAGCTTGCACCCGATATCCAGCCCATTCAGCTGCCGCTCCAGAACATCTATCTGGTCTCCACGAGTATGATCTCGCTCGTCGATGCCGTTGGCGCGCTGGACGCGGTGGGCATGACATCTGTCACCGCCGAGGCGAGCCCCAATGAACGGCTCACCCAGCTCATCAACGATGGCACGGTGGTGTATGGCGGCCGCTACAGCGCACCCGACTACGAGCTCATCACCGCAAGCGGCTGCACCTTCGCGTTGGAAAACACCAAGCTCAATCACGTGCCCGAAGTGCGCGACAAGCTTACCGAGCTCGGCGTTACCGTGTTCTGCGAGCAGTCGAGCAGCGAGCGCGAGGCGCTCGGACGCCTGGAATGGATCAAGCTCATCGGTGTGTTGTTTGAACGCGAGAATGAGGCTCAGAGGCACTTTGATGCTCTTGCTGAGCGCATCACCACCATTGCCGCGCAGGCTCCCACCAACAAAACCATCACGTTTTTCTACGTGAACGAAGACGGCGCGATTGCCACGCGCCGCGCGACCGATTACTTTGCCCAGATGGTTGAGCTGGCGGGTGGCACCTATAAGAGCTTTGACCCTGACGGGGGCGATGCGGCGAGTGGCGAGACGGATGGCTCGGGCAACACCTCATCCGTGCAGCTTGTGGTGAACCTCGAAGAGTTCTACGTGCGGGCGCAAGAGGCCGACGTGATGGTCTACAACACCACGGTGGACGAAAGCGTAACGAGCATGAGCGATCTCGTGGCTAAAAACGCCCTGCTGGCCGACCTCAAGGCGGTGCAGGCGGGCGCCGTCTGGGCCTGCGACCACGAGATGTACCAGCAAATTGCCAGCATGGACGCCATTATCGGCGATATACGCTCAGCGCTTCTGGATGAAGAGCCTGCCGCAGGCTTTCTCTGGAGGCTCCCGTAATGCGCAGCCCGAAGCTCAACATGTCAGGCGGCGCCGCGCCCGCAAAAGCAAACGCCGCGGCAAGCGCCACGCGCTCGCGGCGGGCAATTGTTGTCGCAACCCTCCTTACCTGCGCGCTCGTGGCCCTCATGCTAGCAAGCCTCTGCACCGGATCTGTTCCCACCACACCGGCTGACGTCGCCGAGCTGCTCCTGGGCGGCGGTGCCGAAACGGCTCGGCGGGTACTCTGGGAGATTCGCCTTCCCCGTGTCCTCACCGCCACGCTCCTTGGTGGGGCACTCTCGCTCTCGGGCTTTCTGCTCCAAACATTCTTCGCCAACCCCATCGCTGACCCCTTTGTGTTGGGTGTTTCCTCCGGTGCGCGCTTGGCCGTAGCTCTCGCCATGATTGTGGTACTTGGCGGCAATCACGTCATGAGCTCGTGGCTCTCGGTTGCCGTAGCACTTGCGGGATCGCTTGCCACCATGGGCATCGTACTTGCCATTGCGCGCTTTGTGCGCAGCCAAAGCACACTTATCGTCGCGGGTGTCATGGTGGGTTCTGCCTGCTCAGCCGCCACCAACTTCTTGGTGGCGTTTGCCGACGACACGAGCATCGTGAACCTACACAACTGGTCGCAGGGCAGTTTCTCGGGAGCCTCCTGGCCCGCGCTTGCGCCCATCGTGCTTATCGTGATCACACTTTCCCTCGTGGTGTTTGCGCTTTCCAAGCCTCTCGGAGCGTATCAGCTGGGAGAGGGATATGCACAGAGCGTGGGTGTGAACGTGCGCGCCCTACGGCTCGTAATCGTACTCGTATCGAGCGTGCTCTCGGGATGTGTGGCCGCCTTTGCGGGACCCATTTCGTTTGTGGGCATAGCCGCACCGCACCTGGCCCGTATGGCCGTAGGCTCCTCAAAGCCCCTGCTCGTAATACCCGCCTGCTTCCTCATGGGCGCGGTCTTTTGCTGCGGATGCGATCTGGTGGCGCGTACGCTCTTTGCTCCCGTGGAACTCTCGGTGAGCGCCGTCACTGCCGTGGTGGGTGCCCCCATCGTCATCGCCCTCATGTTGAGGAGGCGGATGCCGTAATGACAGCGCATTCCGTTTGCCCTGCAAACAAGCCGGGCGCCGTTGCGTCGCAGGCACCGGCTCTTGTCACGCACGACCTTGCCGTCGGCCACGGCAAGCGGCCACTCGTGCGCGGCATCAACCTCACCGTGATGCCAGGAAGCATCACCGTGCTCATCGGCCCCAACGGTTCGGGCAAGACCACCATCCTCCGCACGCTTTCGGGCCACCTGCGCCCGCTCGCCGGCAACATCGAGCTCGTGGGCATGCCGCTCGCTGCCCTCTCAGCCGCCGAGCGCGCGCAAACCCTCGCGGCACTCTTCTGTGAGCGCCCCAAAACTAACCTGCTGAGCTGCTACGAGGTGGTAGAAGAGGGTCGCCATCCCTACACCGGACGCCTGGGTGTGCTCGGTACAGACGACAGCACCGCTGTGCGTGCGTCGCTTGAGGCAACAGGGACCTGGGACATAGCAAACCGCGACTTCGCCCATATCAGCGACGGCCAACGGCAGCGCGTGCTGTTGGCGCGCGCCCTCTGCCAGACGCCGCGCGTGCTTCTGCTCGATGAGCCCACAGCACATCTCGACATTCGCGCCGCTCTCGACATGCTCACGCTGCTCCGCCACAAAGCGCACGAAAGAGGTATGGCCATCGTGATGTCACTCCACGAGATTGACCTGGCGTACAAGGCGGCAGACCAGGTGGTATGCATCCGAGACGGCGCGGTCCAGCGCGTGGGAACTCCCGACGAGGTTATGACGGCGCCGCAGGTCGAAGGCCTCTTTGACCTTGAGCCGGAAACGTACAATCCCCTCTTTGGCAGCATGGAGCTTGCGCGACCCGCGGGACCACCGCAGGTGTTTGTGGTGGCAGGCGGTGGCACGGGCACAGCCTGCTTCCGCGCGCTCGCACGCGCCGGCATCCCCTTTGCCGCGGGCGTCTTGCACGCAAACGATGCAGACACCCTGCTTGCTCAAGCACTCGCCACGCAGGTTGTAGCGGAGAAGGCCTTTGAACCCGTGAGCGATGAAGCTCTTGCCCAGGCACGCACCGCGCTGCGCAGCTGCGAGCACCTCATCTGCTGCCTCGATACGTTTGGCACGGGAAACGCACGCAACGCCGAACTCCTTGATGAGGCGCAGCGCCTTGGCATGCCCGTGTTCTCAAACGCTGCAGCATACCTCTCCTGGCGCGATCGCCGCGAAGCGTGACGCAGCGCACCCAAGGCCCGCCCTTATAGAGGGCCGGCTCCAAGCACCTCAGCCTCAGAAGCCCCTGGTGATGCTGACGGCTTGCGCCTCCGCGCTATATCGTCGCTTCGTCCGCCTCACAGATGCGCACGTCGGCCTCGAAGAACGCTTGGAGCGCCCGCGTGGCAAGCGTCACGTCGCGCGTGCCCGCCGTCTCGAAGGCGGAGTGCATCGCAAGCTGCGGACAACCCACGTCGACCGCATGCATGCTCACCTGCATGTTGGAGAGATTGCCCAAGGTGGAACCGCCCGCCATATCGCTGCGGTTCGCAAACGTTTGCAGCGGCACGCCCGCGCGCCGGCACACCGCCGTGAAGACCGCGCGGCTGAAGGCATCCGTGCAGTAATGCTGGTTCGCAGCCTCCTTGACCACCAACCCGCCGTTCAGGCGGCAACCATTTTGCGCGTCGTGCTTCTCGGGGTGGTTAGGATGCACCGCATGGGCGTTGTCGCAGCTCACAAGCATGGACTTTGCCACCGCGCGGCGGTAGAGCTCGGGTGTGAGGCCAAGCGATGCCGTGAGGCGCTGCAGCACGTCGGCAAGCAGCGTGGACATGGCGCCCTGCTTGGTGTTGGAGCCCACCTCTTCGTTGTCGAAGCAGCAGTACACGGTCACCGCGGAGGGGTTCTCGGCAGCCAAAAACGCCTGGAGCGAGGTGAACGCACACATGAGGTCGTCGAGCCGCGGTGAGGAGACAAACTCCCGCGCCGCGCCCCACACGCACGGCCGTTGTCTGTTCACCAAGAAGAGGTCGCGTGCGAGAACCTGCCCAGGCTCGACATCGGCAGCCTGGGCCACCAGGCGTTCGATATCGTCCACGGCGAGCACTCCAGCCGAGACGAGCGGGCAGAGGTCCGTGGCACGGTTGGGGGCAAAACTGTTGTTCATGCCGCGGTCGAGATGAATGGCGAGGCTGGGGATGATCGCCACAGGCTCCTCGAGCGCCACAAGACGGCTCTCCACGCGCTCGCCCACCTGCACCAGCACACGGCCCGCGAGCGAGAGGGGCCGGTCGAACCAGGTGTAATCAATCATGCCTCCATACGCCTCAACGTCAAGGCGCAACGACCCCTCGGGGCCATCGAGCGCAGGCACGTGCTTCACCTTGAAGGTGGGCGAGTCTCCGTGGGCGGCGGTAAGCTGGAAATGGAAACGCTCGGGGTCGAGAGCGTCCTCCCCCACCCGAAACGCAATGACGCTCGACGCGTTGCGCACCACGTAGCAGCGCGATCCCGGCGCGACTGTCCAGGCGTTCCCCTCGTTGAGGCGCGTGAAGCCCGCCGCATCCAGTCGACGCGCAATCGCCGCTGCGGTGTGGAACATGCTCGGGCACTCCTGCACAAACGCCAAGAGCTCGTGCGCCGCCGCAACCTCCTCGTCCGTCGCGGGTGTCGCGACCCCGTCTACCGCCGCCTGCTGCCTATCCTCTGCCATGAAAACCACCCCTCGTTGTGTAGTCTCAGCCCATGGTACCCAAACGAGCGGTCATGCGTCATCCATACGACGCGTGGTGTTGGCGAGCGTGTATAAAACGATAAGGAAAAGCCACATGCCCCGCGCGTTACGGCAGGTCGTTGCCGGCGGCGAGGTAGAGATCCCACCACTCTTGGCGCGTGAGCTCGATATCAGTCACGGCAGTGATGTTGCGTACGCAATCAAGGTCGAGAAACGTTTGAAACAATTGAAACGTAAACAGTGTGCGTGCTCATGGTAAACAGACTCTAAACCTGTAACCATTTGCCTATTACCCTTCGCCGTTGAGCGCCGCTCCAAACATGCTGGCCCTCTTTTCAATACGATTAAGTAACGTTGTCCCCTGGTTGTCTGAGAGGTTGTTCAAATGGATAGGCGATCTTTTTTGAAAGCACTCGGTGGAGGTCTTTTATTGGCTGCAACCAGCCCAATAAGCAGTGCATATGCAAATGAGAAGGGTTTTGGAACATTATTCAGATGGCAGAATAGATGGAGTAACCGACAATTACCAATGCGGACCTGGATTCGAGAAATTTGCCATCGAGAAGGGCAAGCGTGTAAGTTGCTCTTATAACAGCACCACCTCATATTGGACTCTGGCAGGGCACATAGACGCGTCGCGCTGGGTGATTGTTCATATGGGC
>DVID01000005.1 GCA_018711625.1 Candidatus Limicola stercorigallinarum
GATGACGGCGCCGCCCGACAGCGCGCGCACCTCGAAGAGGTCGCCCTCCGCGACGCCCGGAACGGTCGCCTCGAGCAGGGCGTCGAAGCCGTCGGTCGCCGCGAGCGCGGCGTTGCGCTGGTGGAGCTCGCCATTCTCGAAGTAGAACGGGCAGAAGCTCACGAGCACGCCGTCCACTACTGCATGGATGCCGAAATCCCCATTGCCACCCTCGTTGCACGATAAGTTACGCGAGTCGAGCGCAGGGCAGTACAGCCCCTCCGCGGCAAGCCAAGCGCGCACGACGCGCATATCGGGCATGCGAACCGAAATATCCACGTCACCGTGAAGGCGCCCCGAGTCTCGCCCGGCGGCGACCCATGGAACGAGACCGCCCTCGAGGCAGGCCCTCCCGAAGAGCCCGGGCGCGGTCAGCACCCGCAGGGCCGCCGCGCGCGCCTGCGAGAACGGAACAGGATGAATTGAAGCGAAAGTGTTGGCGTTCTTGGCCATGGCTGTCTTCTCTCTATCCGATCGCGGGCCACAAAGAACCGCCCCGGCGTTGCCAGGGAACACTAGCCCGCGCTGCTGCCAGACTGGTCGGCTAGAGGGAAGTCGTCATGCGCGCCTCCTGGGAAAGATACATCGATATGGATTGTACCCGTGAAAAGCCAGTGGATGCGCCAAGAAGCGGGTGGAAGCTCAGCGACGGCTTCGACAACAACAGGCTCCTCAAAAACCGCGAACCGCAGTGTGACGGCTCGATCATTGCTGCGAATGCCCCGATTCTTGCCACAAGAAGATCTTCTCCCACCGCGACTTCAATTCCTGCTCAAGCGGACGCTACGCTTCGCCAAGCATCCAGTCGATCACGTTGACATGACGAATCCCGCGATAGTCCCCCACCCCAACACGATCGAGGGTCAGAACCGTCTTGGGGTAGTTGTCCGAAATCGCCTCAAGCGGAGCGAACTCTCGTTCACGCGTCGACTCATCGAGCACCGTCTGCGCAACTTGGAAGTACGCAGGGCCACCATCATCCATGGCAACGAAATCGACCTCCGCCGTCCCGACCTTGCCGACGTAGACAGCGCGGTAGCGCCGCAGCAACTCGAGGTAGACGGCATTCTCGAGCCGCCTACCCAAATCTCCTTGCTCCTTGCCCAGCAGCCAGAATCGAAAGCCCAGGTCACCAAGATAGTATTTCTCGAGCGTCTCGAGGTACTCTCTGCCCTTCAGGTCGTATCTCCCCGCCTTGAACGCCAGATAGTTCTCCATAAGCGCGTCGAGATAAGCTCCGGCCGTCGCGGGAGACGTCTTCATCCCCGCCTGGGTAAGCCCCGCGGCAACACGTTTGCGCGAGGTAATGTTACCCACATTGTCGGCAATAAACGACGTGAGGTCCCTGAACGCCCGCATGTCCATGCGAGGATGCCGCACTGCCACATCCTCAACAAGCACCGTATTGAACACGCCGCCCAGATAGTCGGAAATCGACCGAGCGTCATCAAGCCTTGCAGCAAAAGGCATCCCGCCATAGGTGAGATAGCGGTTGAACGTTTCCTCGATGTGCTCCTCCCCGCCTCGCGCCGATCGATACTCCGCGAACGAGAAGGGCAGCATGCGCAGCTCGACATAGCGTCCCGTGAGCAAGGTGGCAAGCTCCCCGGAGAGGAAAAAGGCATTGGATCCCGTGATGTACAGATCGACATCTTCGCGAACATAGAGCGCGTCGACGACCCGCTCAAACTCCTCCACGTGCTGCACCTCATCAAGGAACACGTAGTTCATGCCAGGGCCCAAGCGCTGAACGATATAGCAGTAGAGCTCGCGCGCAAAGAGCGGGTACTCCTCTTCCCAGCTTTCGAAGTTTAAGCTCAGGATATTGCTATCGGAGATGCCCTCGGCACGAAGCTGTCTGCGAAATAGCTCAAGCACACTGGATTTTCCGCAGCGCCGCAGCCCCGTTGCCACTTTGATAACATCGCGATCTTTCCATCGGCTGAGCCAGTCGAGATAAACCGGACGATTCACCAACTCGTTTTTCATTTTTGTCCCAAACCGATAGTTTATTTTGTTTGGTTTATTGTATCAGAGAAAAACGACTATTTCATGCTGTAGGTTTATCACCATCTGCGCCCCAATCCCAGCTTCAAACACAAGCGGTGGACGGACAAAGATGGCAGCCACGAGAGCGCCACCTGCACAACCTGGACGAGCGCCCAAGCACAGAGCAACACGGCGTCGACGCTCACGAGCACGCTCACCACCCGCACGCCGGCGGTACGGCGGCGCGGTGCCTCAACCAATCCAAATGGGTTGAAACGAACACGTCCCCAACCAACCCATTATGAGTCGAATCAGCGCAACAGCTCGCCGAGGTTGTGTGTGAACCGTGCCCGATCCTCATCCGTAAACGCCGCCGGACCGCGTGTGCGACCGCCGGCGCGACGCACCTTCTTCTCTTCGTGACGGATGAAGAGATCCATGTCGATCGTCGCCTTCGTATACACTCTGCCGCGCACGCCGATTGCCGCTGCCCCGCGCCCGAGCGCCATGCTCGCCAATCCGATGTCTTGCGTGACCACCACGTCGCCCGGTTGCAGCTGCTCGACAATGGCGAAGTCTGCACTATCCGCCCCAACGGAAACATCGACCACGTCAACCCAGAAACCACCATGCGTCGCATCGCGCCCCCGGGCGTGTTCGGCATCGCGTGGATCAGTGGAGCGGATATGCCGAGCAAGATTCTGCGTAGTATTGCCGACGATGACAACGGGCGTGCGAGCACGGCGGGCGCAGGCGAGCGCCTCGCGCATCACCGGACAGGCGTCGGCGTCGATGTAAAGCGCGCTCGCCATGGCAATGGCCTCCTTATACGTTTTACTCCCGGGCAATGCGCCGGCTCAATCAACGTGTCCACGCCATGATATACGCGACGATAGCCTCACGGTGGGTTGAAACGAACACGTCCCCAACCAACCCGTTACGCAACCTGGTGACGACGGAAGGAGAGCACGGCGACAGGCATCGCGATGATTGCAAGCACAGCGTACACCGCAACCAACATACCAATCAGGTCGAGCACGAAAGAACCAATCGGATACGACTCGAGTGCCGAGAAGAGCATGTTGAAATTAGAAAAGTTGAGCGGAAAGAGCGCCAGCACGCGTTCGAGCACACCCACGCCAGCCGAAGGAACAAGCCCTGTAAGGAGCAAAAGCACCACATCTGTCAAAAACACGGCAAGCGTGGAGCGGGTGCGGGCGGAGAGCGCAAGCGTAAGACAGGCAAAACCCAAACCAGCAGCATACATAACAGCAAGGGAAACGAGCGCCGCCTGCCCCGCCGTGAGCGGATAGGGGGACGAAAGCCCGAGCGCCTGCACCGAGAGGTCAAACCCATCTGCCCCATAGAAGACAAGTGAGAAGCCCGCGATGATACCCGCGCAAATCGCAACATAGACGGTCACATACGCAAGGGCCACGACCATCTTTGCTACAACAAGCTGGGAGCGCCCACGCCTTGTTGCAAGCACTACGGCATCCGCGCCTGACTGGTACTCAAACGAGAACATCGGCGCCAAGGTCACGCACGTCGCCAACATCGCAAACAAGAGGAACCCAGAGCAGCTGATGATGTTGGCCCATCCATCTGCATACCCATAGGTAAACGGTTCTTCCACCGACGCCTGTTTCTCGGTCCAATAGGCGCGCTCTGCATCGGAATACTCCCACATGCCCGCCTGGCCATCATCCAGCTCTTGCTGGGTCAAGTTGGCAACGGCACCATACCAGTCGGCAGCCATCTCAGGGGTCACGCGCGCAGCCGTCTGCGCAAGCTCCTCGCCTGCAACGCGCCACGGCTTAAGCAAATTGCTCCAGTACGGGTTATAGAGCTCGTACACCTCCTCATCGCTGAAGTTCTGAAACATAAGGTCATACACGGCAGAACTTGTCATCTCAAGCACAGCATCACGGTCTATATGCGCAAACACCCGCTCCTGGTACGCCGCTATATCGGCCGCGGCACGCTCAGCAGTAATGGTCCCGGCGTGTTCAAGGGCTTCTTCGCGGTTCTGAGCAATAGCGACGGTACCAGAAAGGATGGCGCCAGAAGCATCCGTCGTTTTTGTTTGCACCACATTAAGCACCATGATCCCCACAAGAAACACCAGCACGCCCACATTTGCCACGAGCGCCACGCGGCGCGCGAGCATCTTCTTCAGCTCATAGCGCATAAGGCTAAGCATGTTGATCCTCCTTGAAATGAGCTCCGCTGTCCTCGCGGCGCGAGGCCGCCGGAGCACCATCGCGAAATACGTAGAGGTACAAATCCTCAAGCGTGGGATTGGCCGGCGTAGAACCCGCAATCGTAGGCCCATCGGCCACATAGCGCACGAGGGCGCGCGCGCCATCAAGAAGCCGCACGTTGCTCACGTAGAGCTCCGCCTCTGCCGTCTCGGCTTGCGTAGCCGAGACCACCACCTCCCACACCTTTCCCGCAGCTTTAGCAACAAGCTCATCGGGCCGCCCCTCAAGCACAATGGCACCCGCACGCATCATGAGCACTTCATCGGCAATGTGCTCCACGTCCGAAACAATGTGCGTGGAAAGCAGAACAATCTTGTCCTGTGCAAAGCCCGCGATAAGATTGCGAAAGCGCACGCGCTCCTTGGGGTCAAGCCCGGCGGTGGGCTCGTCGAGCACCAGCACCTCCGGATCGTTGAGAACAGCCTGCGCGATGCCAAGCCGCTGGCGCATACCGCCCGAAAACGTGCGGATGCGCCGACGTTCCTCGCCGGCCAAGCCAACCCGGTCAAGCAGCGCGAGCGAACGATCGCGCGCAATGCGCTTGCCAAGACCCTTGAGCGCAGCCATGTACTCCATAAAGTCGAGCGCCGTGAACTCCGGATAGTAGCCAAAGTCCTGCGGCAGGTAGCCCAAGCGCGCCCGATAGGCATCCCCCATCTGTTCGATAGCCACACCGTCGTAGCGTATCTCGCCCGAAGTGGGTCTCAGCACGCCGCACACCATGCGCATCAGCGTGGTTTTGCCCGCACCATTGGCCCCAAGCAGACCGTAGACACCAGGCTTGAGCGCCGCGCTCAGGCGATCCACGGCAATCTTAGGCCCAAACGAGCGCGTCAGCCGGTCAAGTGTGAGTTCCATATGCCTCTCCTCTCCATAGCATGATGGGTTATATGCGTAGACGGCGAACTCAATACGCCCGTACGCAGGCGGGAGCGTCAGCAAAGGCAGAAGCCGCAGCGCGAATCCAAGCACGCATCTCAAACAGGGCAAACGCAAAGGCAAGCAGCGCCGCCAGCGCCCACGCAGCTCCTGCCGCAGGAGCAAAAGCCGCGGGCCAGAGCACGCGCAAGATCACACAGGCAGCGCACACTCCCGTCGCCGCCGCACCGGCAGCCACCGTGGCATCTGCACTCGACGCGCGACGAGCAGCGCAGAGCCCCGCTCCAGCAGCAAGAAGATAGGGAGCACATATCTGGGCAACCATCAGCCAAACAGTTGGGCCGATCGCTGTGAGCGCAGTGAGTAGGAGCATCAGGGCGGCATCCGTGCAGCCCAGCACGATCGCCCGTGCGCAAACAATGGCCTGCGCGTTCACGACACAGGCCGCTTCAAGTTCAACCATGCCACAGGAGCGCGAGCGTGTAAGCTCGGCGAGCGAAGCCACGGCGAGCGCCGCGCTCAGAGCGCCAGCGCCCGGAGCGATCCGAACGCCCGATAAAACCAGCAGGGCTGCAAGGAGCACAATTACGGCATGAAGCGCCCAGGTTGCCGCCCCTATATGGTGAGCTTGCGACGCTAAGACCGCCGCCGCGCGCGGCCGAATGGGGCGCGCCAACTCCTCCGCAACAGTACGAATAACAGCACGCGGGGCGCCCTCCTCTGCGCAGCCACCGCCCTCGCCAGCCCGGTAGTATTCCTGCAAGGCGCTTTCCAAAGCACGTCGTTCATGCAACTTCATCACGATGCTCCCCTCTCCCCGTTTTGCGTGGGGCCAAGCCCTATCCTCAACGCCTCAAGTCCGGCCGAAATGGCACGTCTGGCCGCAAAGCGGCTCATGCCTAGCGCACGAGCAACCTCTCCTAACCTGAGGCCCTAGCCATATCTGAGCTCCAGCGCTTCACGCTGAGACCGTGGCAACCGGGCAAGCGCAGAGGCGAGGTCGTAGGCGCAATCGTCAACCGGCTCGTCGCCACTTGCAAGCGACTCGGGCAGCGGGTCCCAGGCCAGGGCGCGGTCGCGCTGCAGGTCAACACAGACGTTGCGCGCAATGGTGATGAGGTAGGCACGGGCCCGCCCCTGCTCCCGATAGCGCATTCGCGCACGGACAAACCGCAAGAATGTCTCCTGAGCTGCATCCTCCGCGAGCCCCAAAGGCGCGTGCGCACGGCAGTAGCGCAGTACGTCCGCGTAGTGTGCACGCACCAAACGTTCCGCCTCTTCGGTATACGCGCCTGTCTCGCCCATGCTTTCCCCCATGACCGTCACCTCCTTTTGGCTTCTATCCCTATTAACGCTGCGAGAAAGAAGGATGTGCGGTCATGCAAGAAAAAGCGAGCGAATGCGTTCAAATTGAATTGTTGAGAGAATGGAAGTATCGGATGCCAGGGGCCCTGAGCATAGCGGGACATTCGTGTTCATGCCCCTTGGACGCCTCGTGGCAAAAATCACGCGCCCGCGATAGATACCACGCGTGTTACATGACATTGTCCCGTTTTTCGCCAGCAAAAAACGGGACGAGCTCATACAGCCCGCCCCGCTCGAAAAAGCGTACTAAATACCCTTGCTTACCACCGCTCCTGCTGGGCACACGTGGTAGCAGTTGCCACACTCATCGCAACGTTCGCCCCAAATGCGGTAGGCCCCGCCATTCTCGCCCGACACAATCGCTTTGTGCGTACAGGCTTGGGCACAAGCGCCGCAGGCGATGCAGCGATCGGGATCGATAGTAAGACCCGGCGCCACGAAGGTGTCGCCACCCCACGCAAACCGCTCGCGCAAAATCTTGTGATCGCGGTACACCATGTTGAAGTCGTAATCATAGAGCTCGCCATGCGCGCGTTCGAGCACAAACACCACCGTCTCGGGGTACTTCTTGATGTCGTACACCGCAACGTTAAACATCGGGTTCGAAGCAGCTTTCTCGACCACCTCATCAGAGGCCAAAAGTCGTACCTCACCCGTGACGCGCATCATGTAACCAGGCTGGAAGTGTGGCATGTTGTCCTCATCCCATGCGCACGGGGCCTCGGTTTTCTCGCCACACACCGCGACCTTGCCACCCGCCATGAGCTGCGCGTAGAACGGCTTCACGTCCATCGTGCGCAGGTAAAGCCCCTCCTCGTCATACGCAAAGAAGTGTGCGATGCGATTTTCTATGCCGCCTGCGCCGTCCAATGTGGCAAAGCTACAGCAACCAATCTCGTCAAATTTCTCGTAAACATCCTTGATTGTCAGCATAACCGTACTCCTTCTTCACGGGGGCACCTCATAAGATGCGGGGTACACCCTCGCCCATCTCCCTCCACCGGCTCGCAATATAGGCAGCGTGCTCGGCCATCAGGTCGTAGCCCAGCAGCTCCTCGCAATCGACCGAGACGTTGGAAACCGAGTTGGCATCGATGAAAACGGGTACCGCGTCGGTCTCGATCACATCAAAGCTACCCAGCTCAAAGTCCAACAGCGCCGCCGCACGCTCCGCCGCCTCAAGAACTGCAACCGGACAGTCGTCGTAGGGCTCGTAGGTGGAACCAAAGTGATAGGACGAGAGACCGTTGGCAGCAATGCTGCGCCTATGAACGTGCGCGCAGCGGCCCGCCACCAGCTCGATTCGCGTGAGATATCCCGCCCGCGCACGTTCGAAGGACTCAACGATAAAGACCGTGTTGGCCGGAGCTTCGGCGAGAAACGCGCGCGCCTCTGCCTCATGCGCCAGCACGGCTGTCCGGGCCGAACGGCCACCACAATCGGGTTTGATCACACACGGGAAGCGCAGCGCACCGGGATCAATCGCCGCCGGCACATCACAGGCATAGATTGCAGGCACCGCGATGCCTGCGCGCGCAAGCTCCTCGGTAGCGGCCCGCTTGCTCACCTCAAAGGCGTGGGCGCGTCCTGCGTTGATAAGCGGGATGTCAAGTTCTTCTGCACGTCGCACAACCTCGGCCATATGAACATGCGAGGCCCTATGCCCCCGGGCAAGCGCACTCGCAAAGACGCGGCTCACTAGCAGCTGGCACGCAAGCGCCGCCTCCACCGCGTCGGGCCGCTCCATATCAATCATGCGCACCGGCACCTCGCGCGCAGCAAGCTCGGCCGCGAGCTTAAAATCAGACCACTCGCTCGACTCGTAGAGCACGCCCACCCAGGCAGCATCGTCCGCCGGTCCGTCGGCAACATAGGGAACCTGAGCCATCAGCGCCATCGCACCTTCCGCCGCAGCCTCGGCAACGGCGGGCACCACATCGCCCTGCATCTTTGCCATCACACGCTCCATTCCAACAGCTTGCCCAGAAAGCGCCTGAGCTCAGGTGTGGCAGGCGCGGTAAACACCTGCTCGCTTGGCCCATACTCGGCAAGCTTTCCGCCCGTAAGAAACGCCACCTTGTCGCACGCGTGGCGGGCAAACCCCATCTCGTGCGTCACCGTGATAAACCGCGTGCCCTCGTTCTTAAGGTCGCGCAAGAGGTCGAGCACCTCGGTGGTGTACTCAGGGTCGAGCGCGCTCGTGGGTTCGTCGAGCAGAAGCATCCGCGGGCGCGGCGCCACAGCCCGTGCGATAGCCACACGCTGACGCTGCCCGCCCGAGAGCTGCGCTGGGCGTTTGCCGCCCTCGCCGGCAAGCCCAAAGCGCTCCAGCAGCTCATCGGCACGCGCGTCCGCCGCCTCGGCATCCATGCCGTGCACCGCACGCAGCGGCAGCGCGATATTCTCATGGGCGCTCAGATGGTGAAAGAGCCCGCCATCCTGGAAAACAAAGCCCAAGCTCGCCCGCCAGGGCGCACGCGCCGCCTCCTCGGTAGGCACCGGCTCGCCATCCAGCAGCACCCGGCCCGCACTGGGCGCAAGCAAGCCGCCCAGGATGCGCAACAGCGTCGACTTGCCCCCGCCCGAAGGCCCGATGATGGCAAGTGTGGTCACCTCGTCGTCAAAATCGATGCCGTCGAGCACAACAGCATCGCCGAAGGAGCGCGTCAAGCCCTTAAGCTGCATGCGCATAGTCGAGCCTCCTCTCAAAGTAGCGGCTCACAAACATAATGGGCAGAGTGAGGCAAAAATACGCCCCCGCCAAGAAAAGATAGGTGCCAAAGAGGTTGAACGTGGCAGCGCTAATCTCTTGCATGGTTTGGGTGAGCTCGATCACGGCGATAACCGAGAGGAGCGACGAGTCTTTGACCATGCTTGCCAGCTGGCCCGTGAGCGCCGGAAGCGTGCGGCTCACCAGCTGGGGCACCACCACGTAGCGCAGGGCCTGCTGACGCGTGAACCCCACGGCACGCGCCGCCTCCAACTGCCCCGCGTCGAGCGAATTCAGGCTACCGCGCACAATCTCGGCAATGTAGGCGCCCGAGAAGATAGAGAGGATGATAATGCCCGCAACCAGGCGATTCTCTACACCCCAGGCCGTGCCCACAATGTAGAAGAAGAGATAGATCTGGGCCAGCAGCGGTGTACCGCGCATAAGCTTCACGTACACATCGCACAGGTAGCGCACCGGCAGCACGCGGCTCCCCTGCCCCACCGCAACAGGCAGCCCAATCACGAGGCTCACCACCAAGCTTCCCGCCGCAATCTGGAGGGTAAGCAAAAGGCCGTCCAAAATGCGCACCTGATACTGCCCGATGAAGCTGAAGTCGAGCGCCACACCCACCTGTACGAGCGACACCCAGAAAAAGCCAACGATGAGCGCGCACACCACAAGGTAGCTCACCACCGCCTGCACGGGGTGCGGCCGCTCACCCGGGCACACCACAAAAGGATTGCGCATTATGCCTCGCCCTCGGTGTCAAAATCAAAGAACCAGCGGAAGCCCAGCTCATCAAAGGCGGCCTTCTCCTCGGCAAGGTACTCATCGGTGAGGCGGTCAAACTCACCGTTCTTCTTGCTCTCGGCAATGAAGGCATTTAGCTCTTCGCGCAGCTCGTCGTTGCCCGATGCCACGGCAATGCCCCAGTACTCAGGGTCTTGGAAGGGAATGAACACCGCCTTGGTGGTATCGGGATTAGCCTGATTGTTGCGGTAGATGGTGAGCTGGTCGTAGAGGAAGCCATCGGCACGGCCCTGCGCCACCTCGGTTACGCAGGCGCTTTCGTCGGCCAGGCGCAGGATTTGGGCGTTCGCAAGATGCTTGGTGGCATACACGTCACCTGTAGAGCCCGTCTTCACCGCCACCGTTTTGTCCGCCTGGTTCAGATCCTCGGCGCTCTCAACGCCCGACTCTGCGCCGGCGAGAATGGCGAGCTGCGCCACGGCATACGGATCGGTGAAGTCAACCTCTTCCTCGCGCTCGGGCGTGATGGTGATGGAGCTCATAACGGCATCGGCCTTGCCCGTTTGGAGCGACGGAATCAACCCGTCGAAGCTCACGTTTTCAATAGTGAGGTCATAGCCATAGGCTGCGGCAAAATCCTCCATAAAGGTGATGGACACACCGGAGGGGTTGCCCGCGTTGTCCTTGCCCTCAAACGGTGGATAGGCAAGCTCCATCGCCACGGTAAGGGTCTTGGCGCCCGAACCTGCGGCAGCACTGCCGGCTGATGAGGAGTCAGCAGACGTGCCGGCGTTCGAGCACCCGGCAAGTGTCGCAACGGTGCTCACAGAAAACAGGCCAGCAGCTGCAAGAAAGCTTCGGCGGCTCATAGAAGAAACGGGGAAGGTGGACATGATTGGTTCCTTTCCTGGTACGGGTAGTAGAAAAAGCAACGCAGCGGCTACATGTGGGCAGTCGCTGCAGAACGAGCTGATTGGTTAGGCGGTTCTATGGCAGCAAGGGAAGCCGCAGCGTCCGCGCTGCGCGAGGCATCCGGCTCCGCCGCCTGCGATGGCACGTCCCCGTGCTCGCCACATGCATTTGCACGCCCAAGATTCTCCTGCATGCGCAGCAGCACGCGCCGTGCAACCTGCGCATCATGGCTGGAAATGCCTTCAGACTGCACCGCCAATAGCCGCTTTGATATGGCGGCAAAACGCGAACGCAAGTTGTGTCCTGCTGGAGTAAGCGAAACCATCACCGCCCGGCGGTCATGCGTATTGCGCGCTGTGGTCACGTAACCGGCGGCGACCAAACGCTTGACCAGCGCGGTTACCGTCGAGGGATCACGGCCCACACGGTGCGCAAGTTGGCTCATGAGCAAGGCATCCTCCTCAAACAGCTCGCTGAGAATGTCGCCATGCGACGTGGCTAGGTTACCCATGCCCGCTGCCGCCATTTCACGAACCAAAAAGTGATTTGCCTGCGTACGCGTGCGTGCAAGCACCGACACAAGATCACAAGGGAAGGCGTCTTCGGCGGCGGGTGGAGTTGTTGCCGCACAATCTTGCCTCGCGCGCTCAAACGCAACGATGCTCTCCATAAGCTGTTCCTTTCTCTTGCCGCTCATTATACTTTGATATCAAAGTATTTCAAGCATAGAAGCAGAGACTTGAGGCGTTGAGCAACTGGTCTCCGCTGGTCTCGTGCCCCGCTCTGGCTCCTCTCACGCCCCGCTAGAGCGTGCAGCCGCACTCAGCAGCGCCGCCTGCGATCCAAAGGCTCCTTCCGCTAGGCTCAATGTCGAAAAATCACCGTTTTGAACGACTAAAAATCGTTATGCACCGAAGGCCATTTTCAAGCCGGTTTTATACATGCGTTTCCGCAGGTTGGAGCAAGCTAAAAGATGCGATTTACACGTCATCGATAACAGGTCGTACAAAACGGTAATTTTTCGACAAAGCAGAGGCCTAAACAAGCCTCAAGCGCCAAACAACGCCGCTGGAACATGCATAATCGCGCCGATGAGGCGTTGACCGGCTTCCCTTGGGCGACTCTCCTAGAGTCGGCACTCGCCCCACTGATGTATCACACCGTTGACCCCAAACAAGACGCAGCATCCACCGGTTGCCGATTACCAAACCTGGGTGAGCGGCTACCCCTTGAAACAGTCCGTCCAACCAAAGTGTTGCGGGTATACTGGCGGCAATCGACTTCGCCGGAGGAATCCCATGGAGCTACCCAGCCATCGTCTCGACCCCCGCATGCTCACCGTGTGGTACCGCAGCTCGTTTGTTCTCATCGCGGGAACGCTCGTATGCACCGGCGTTGCCGTGGGGCTCGCTCTTCACTTTGCATGGCCGCTCGTTATCGTGCTCGGCATCGCTGCCGTCATCCTTATCATCGAGCTCATCGACCTGGCCATAAGCCCGCGCGTTGAATATGCTACCTGGCGCTACGACGTGACTCCCACCGAGGTCGACCTGTACCATGGCGTCCTTGTCAAAAAGCGCATCATTGTGCCGCTCGTACGCGTGCAGCATGTTGAAACCAAGCAGGGACCGCTCCTCAAGGCGAGCGGTCTGGCTGCGGTGCGCATTTCCACCGCAGGTGAGAGCTTCGAGATCCCCGGCCTGGCCGAAAACGAGGCGCATGCACTTCGCGACCGGGTGGCCGAACTTGCCCGTCTTGCCAAAGAGGACCTGTAGCTATGGACCGCCCCGAACCTCCTGCGCCACATCCTGCGCGCGCCGCCCAAGAAATGGCGGGCGAAAGTCGTACGGCAGTAAAAGCCACTCCTCCTCATGCCGAGCATGTAGCATGGGCAGCGGTAGAGCATGCGGCCGATCAGCTCGCCAACCCCAAGCGCTCGCTCCTCGAGACAGATGCCATTGAGCTTGCCGGCGTTCACCGCGCAAGCCCGCTCTCCATTGTCGCCAGCGCCCTGAGCGGGCTCGGCGCCATCGCAGGTCTTATCCTGCTTGTTCTTATCCGCGGCTTCGTTGATCCCAGCCCTGATGAACTCTGCAGCACCGTGCTCCTCGCAGTCGCGCTCCTTGGCCTCTCTGTTATAGGAGCGCTTATCACCTGGCGCACCCGCACCTGGGAACTCACGGACAAAGGGCTTGTCCTCTCCAGCGGTCTCATCACGCACAAACGCCTCGTTGTGCCCTACGACCATATCCATGCCATCAACACCTCGTCCGGGCTCTTCGAGCGCCTGCTGGGGCTCATCACGCTCGACCTCGATACCGGAGCGGCCGAAACCGAAGGAGCCACAACCAACATCAAGGGGCTGCAAGCGGGGCTTTCGCGCGCGCTGCAGGCCGAGCTCTTTCGACGCAAGGCCGCCGTTGCACACGGCATAACCAACGCAACCTCCTTTGGCGTGGCAACCCCACAGGGCAACGGCCTTCCCTATTGTCACCAGGCAGAAGGGCAGCCAAGCATCCCGGAGCAAGCGGCTCACTCAGAGCAACCAGATGCCGAAACCACCCGTTCCGCACAAGAAGCCGCTGCCTCGCCCGCCGCACCGGTGCCCCCAGAGCCTCTCGCCACCTACCGCCTCACGCGGCGGCAGCTTCTTCTTGCGGCCGCCTCTCAAACGCACATCTTTACCCAAGCCGCTGCGTTTGTGATCCTCATCGTCCAAGGCCTCAACTTCCTGCACGAGAGCCGCCTAGTCAGTCTCTCGAATGTAGCCGGCAGCATCGCCGCGCTCAACATCGCCATCATCGTGGGAGCGGTGGCTGTCCTGATCGCCGTCGCGCTTGTCGTAGGGCTCGTTGTTTCGCTCGCCATCTCGCTCGTCTCGTGGGCGGGCTTCCGTGTGCAACGCTTCCCCGACCGCATCACCTTGGAACGCGGCCTGATCGAGCGAGCGGCGCACGCCATCGCACCCGAACGCATCCAATACCTGCGGCTCGACCAGAATCTCATCCAGCAGGCGCTCGGCTACACACAGGTAAGCGCCGTCGTTGTCAGCGGAACGGGTAACGAGGAAAACAGTTCAACTGCAGGCGGCGTTGTTCTCCATCCGTTTTTGCCCGTGGACGAGGTGGAAGCTTTCTTGTCGCAAATGGTCCCTGATTATGCCGCCGTGCTCCCCAACACCGCTTTACATCCACTTCCCCGCGTTGCATGGCGTCGCCAAGCATTCCGCACGGGGCTTGGGATCATCGTGCTCACAGCGGCACTCGCGAGTGCTGTCTACATAGCTTGCCAGGTGTTTTTCGCCGGCAACGCATTTACCAACGTCGCCGGCACCGCGCTCACAGTCTGCGCCATCGTCATCGGCGTTATCGCAGCCACCCGGCTCATCATCGGAGCTATCCTTCGTTGCCGCGCAAGCCGGATCGGCCACGGGAAGCGGCACCTCGTCATCATCGACGGCGGCACACGCCGCCGCACGTCCATCATCCCCCGGCACAATCTGCAACATGCAACCCAGGCAGCAAACCCCTTCCAGGAGCGCGCGGGCGTTGCCACGTTCTCGTGCATGACGGCGGCAACCGGCGGCCTCGCCCTGCGCGACATCACATGCAGCGATGCAGCCGAGCTGCTCGCCTGGCTGCGCCCCAACCCCAACATAGCCAAAAACAACGCGCCTCAGAATGAGCTATAAGCGCCTCTCGCGCTCGGCTGCCAGCTCCGCAGCGAAACGCCGGCATGCCCAGCGCGCGAAAACACCGGCGGCAATCGTCCAAACAGCGGCGCACACCACAAGAACGGGCACGGGCGCCATTGGCGCCATCCCCAGGCTAGCGCCCAAGAGCTCCGCCGCAGGACCAAGCGGCCAAAACCAGGTGAACGCACGGATTGTGCCGGATAAAAAGGAGAGCATGGGGGCCACGGCGATCAACGTGATGGGAACAGCAAGCACGCTCGAAGACATCTGCTCGCGAGCCAAAAGGCCACATGCAAGCCCTATGAGAAGCAACGGTTGAGCAGCCACCGCGGCGAAGAGCACGAATCCCGCCACCTCAAACGGCGCATAACCCAAAAGCGCGAAACTTGCCATCTCGGTCACAAGCGTGACGCAGGTGGCCGCAAACTATTTGGAAAAGGCCAGCTCAGGCACAGTAACGCCCGCCTCGGCCAGCGTGAGGTGCACGCCGTGCTCGCGTTCCTCCGCCATCACGTAGAGCTCCACCACCGTGCCTGAAAAGGCCGGGACAACGCTCAGCGCGGTCACCGCCGCAAACGCAGCCGCCTCATCTCCTCCCAGCTGAGAGGAACCCGCAATGATAGTTCCCACGAAAGCCGTCAGCAGCGCGCCCGCAACACACGACATGAGCACCGTAGGGTTGCGCGCGGCATCAGCCAGGTCGCGCACAACAAGCGCGCGTATGTTTCGCAAGCTCTTTCCCATGGCGACATCATACCCGATATACTTTACTTCGTCCGCACCCTAGCCAAGGAGGCCACTCGTGGCGAACACCACCTCATACGATACCGTCGAGGATCTGCTCGCCGCGCACGAGAACGAAAGCGTCCACCTTGAGTGCAGCCGCGACACGGTTGACCGTGCGGTGTGGTTTGTTCATCAGCACTATGCCCAGCGGCGTTGCGCGTTCTACCTTGCCACCGACCGCGGATTCGACCGCGAAACCGTGCGCTCCTACCTCACGTTCTTCGCACGACTCTCTGGCAGCTCCCTCACGCCCACCGACGCCTTGGCGCACTTTGGGCTCACTCCGGCCGCACGGATGCAGGTCAAACATCTCAACCCCGAGCAGCGCGCCCTCATGAACTTCGCCCGTATGAGCCTTTTTGAGCCCGAGGTCGTCTTTTGCGAACACCCGCTTGCCGACATCACGCCAGCTACGCGCGGGCTCGTGACTACCTGGATGGCCCAGGTTGCCGAGGCGGGCGGCATCCTCATCACCGCAGGCGAACCTCTCCGCGAAGCGCTCCTCATGCCGGGCACCGCCTTCTATGAGGAGGACGGACGGCTCTATGAGGCTAAAACCGCAGTGGGGCCCGAGGATGACGAGGTCACGTTCGGGGGTGACGAGGTGCGGGTGTTCAAAGTACCCGCCAAGTCGGATGGGGCGACACTCCTTTTCGATCCACGCGAGGTGGATTTCGTGGAGAGCGTGAACCGGGCCAACTTTGTTTCGGTGCGCGGCGAGCTCTACCCCGTGAGCATGACGCTCGACGAACTTGAGGCGGAGCTTGAGCGCTTCGGCTTCTTCCGCTGCCACCGTTCCTACATCGTGAACGTGCAGAAGGTAGCCAAAGTCGAGCGCTTCACGCGCAACAGCTTCAACCTCACGCTGGCAGACGCCGCAGCAACCCAGATTCCGCTCGCCAAAGGCCGCGCCGAAGCCATGCGCGAACGCTACGGGTGGAAGTAGCCCATGTAGGGCCCTTGCGCAAAGCGCTCCGTCCGCGCGGCGAGGTCGCGATATCGGATTCGCGCAATATACGCAGCAATGAGCTCCATCCCATTGCTCCATTCGTAGGTGTCTATACTCCTTTCGTCGTTTTCGCAGCTCCTGATAGGCGTATGCCCTTGTAGCATCGTTCGACGCCAGCGAGGATGAAGCCGAGGACAAGCGCCCGGCACACATCGCAGAGTTCGCCGGGCAAGACGAAAGGATGCCACCATGCCTGCTGAAAACCTCGCTCAACTTGCCACCGAAGTGCTTACCGGAAACGCATCGCTTACCATCGAGCAGCTCTCCGCGCTGTTGATGCTGCTTGCCATCTCCGTGGTGCTCCTCGCCATGGGGCTCGGTTACCAGATTGCCCACGCCGAGAAGCGCATCAAGGCGCTCGAGGCGGCGTGCGCCCCCGCAGCCACCTCCCAGGAGGCGATGTAGCATGGATCCCGCCATCATGGGCGTGCTCATAATCGCGTGCTGCTTCGCCG
This sequence comes from Candidatus Limicola stercorigallinarum, assembly GCA_018711625.1. Classification (GTDB taxonomy): domain Bacteria; phylum Actinomycetota; class Coriobacteriia; order Coriobacteriales; family Coriobacteriaceae; genus Limicola; species Limicola stercorigallinarum. The sequence continues at coordinate 16,856 of DVID01000005.1, forward strand.
CCGGTGTATTCACGTCTGAAAAACGATCTGAGAAACGCCCCTCAAACGCGCGCAGCAGATCTCACCCCACATCCCCGCGCACCCACAAGGAGGCCCCTGATGACCACGCATAGCCCTGTGCTTTCCATGGAAGGCGTCTGCCTCTCCTTTGGCGCCAAGCGCGTCCTCGACGGTCTCACGTTCTCGGTAAACCGCGGCGAATGCTTTGGCTTCCTCGGTCCGTCGGGCGCGGGCAAAACCACCACCATCAAGCTTCTCACCCGCCAGCTCACGGCAAGCACCGGCCGCATCACACTCTTTGGCCGACCCATCGAGCACACAAGCGGTGCCGACTACGAGCGCGTCGGCATCCTCTCCGATACGAGCGCCCTCTACGAGCGGCTCACTATTGAGGAGAACCTGTATCTCTATGCCCGTGTGCGTGGCCGCGGAGAGCGCGGAATCACCACCCTGCTCGAGCGCGTGGGCCTTGAACATGACCGAAAGACGCTCATTAAAAACTGTTCCAAAGGCATGCGCCAGCGTGCGGCGCTCTTGGCCGCCCTCATCCATAGCCCAGAACTCGTCTTTTTGGACGAACCCACGAGCGGCCTAGACCCCGCCGCACGCGCGGAGGTGCACAAGATGCTCGGCGAGCTCAAACGCCTGGGAACCACGGTGTTTCTCACCACGCACGACATGGCGGAGGCCGAGGCCTGCTGTGACCGCCTGGCGATCCTCAACGCAGGGCGCATCATCGCTGCTGGCACGCCCGCATCGCTTACCATGGAACACGCGCGCAACCGCATGGTGGTCACCACGCGCACCCGCGGCGTTCTGGAATTCACCAAGGATACTGCCGCCGCCCAGGCTGTGTACGACCTGCTTGCAGCAAACGACGTGGCCTCCATCCATTCGGATGAGCCCAATCTCGAAGAAGTGTTTCTCGAGCTGACCGGAAGGGAGCTCTAAGATGAACGCAACGCTCAGGCGCGTGAGGGCACTAGCCTCGAAAGACCTCGTGGACCTCTTCAAAAATCCCACGATGTTTGTGGTACTCCTCATGCCCATCGGCTTCATGCTGCTCTTTCGTCTGGTGCTCGGCGACGCCTCCCCCAGCGCGGGGCTCACGGGCAGTGAACTCGATACAGCCAACCACGAGATAGCCAAGTACCTTCTGGGCTCGGGCCTGTGCATGGCGGTGGGCATGGCTGTGTCGATGGTGCTCATCTATGGCATTGCCGAGGAAAAGGAGAAGCACACACTCCGTACGCTCATGCTGGCCAACGTGAGCGCAGGCGAAGTCGCCATCTCCAAAGGCGTGGTGGCACTTGCCTCGGTTGTCTGTGTAAGCACGGCCTGCTTCTTTATTGCCGGCGGGGCACCCGCGCTGCTTCCTGCCTACCTCGTCCTTACGGTGCTGGGGTCGGTGCCCATCATCCTCGTCTCACTGGTGCTGGGCCTCGCCTCGCGCGACCAAATGACCGCAGGGTTCTACAGCGTGCCCGTACTTCTGGTGGCGCTCGTCCCCTCCTTTAGCGTGGTGAACAAAACCATCCAAACAGTTGCCGCGGTAACACCCCTTGGGGGCGTGTACAACCTTTTGGGCCTTGCGGCCGACGGCACGCTCTTCACACCCGAAGCGCTCATGCCGCTCGCGATCACGCTCGCCTGGATTGTGGTGGGCAGCGCCGCCTTCGCCGCGCTCTATCGGCGCCTGGCGCGGGACAACTGAGAGCGCACTCCTCTACCGGAACGTTCAAGCAACGCCCACGCCCTAGGAAAACACTGACTTATGGCGCGCTCCGGCAGAGCCCCGCGGACTCCGTCTTCTGCGCCGCGACAACGGGGCTGGCCGACGCCCGGGCGCCCGCGGCCCGGTTTGGGACGCCCCATCCCGGATGGCCACAATGTAATTTTTCACGCCGATGGTCAAAAAGGTCGCCGAGTGTGTACTTTCGCCGCTCGTCGGGGCTCCTCAAAGCGCCGGCGGGCGCACCTAGAAGCGCCCGGACACCGTGTTTGACCCCTTCCAGGCGAAACAAAGCACCATCTAAGGCTTCGAGGCGCCGCCAAAGTACACACTCGGCGACCTTTTTGACCACGTCCGTAGAAAATTACAACCCGTCATCCGACGAGTCGACACCGGAGGTGCCTCACGAGGTGTCAACAGTAGGCGATGCGCATTGGAAGCGCCAGATAATCATCGTTTCCCCGGCGGTGAAAGGTCGTGCGGTAATTCGTCATATTGCCTGGTAGAAGGCCTGTCAAGAACATTTGACGAGCCTTCCGCACCCCTCAACGAGCCCTGTCGGGGCCTTTTGATGGTACGATGCGGCGCGTCATGTCATGGTCGGCTCGACAGGGGTTGCACCGAGGAACCAGGGAAGGAGCAGCGGAGCGCATGGAGATTGGGGCGCGCATCAAAGAGCACCGCACAGCAGCGGGAATGTCTCAAGACGACCTCGCGGCGCGGGTGTACGTAAGTCGCCAAACAATCTCGTCCTGGGAGAACAACAAAACCTACCCGGACGTCCAAAGCCTGCTTCTGCTTTCCAAAATCTTCGATGCAACCGTGGACTCCCTCATCAAAGGAGATGTTGAGACCATGAACGAGACCATCGAACGCGACAGCACCATCATGAAGCGCCTGAGCTACGTCATGCTGGGATTCTTGCTGCTCATGATTGCCTGCATGGTGTGGATATGCGTCCAGGTGTTTGCCTGGGACTGGGCATTGGAGCAAACGGTGCCCACCTTCGTGCTCGCCCTGGTGCTTTGGGGCATTGCGATGTTTGCCGCAGCTTGGCTGGACCGCATCAAGCGCAACCACGACCTCATCACCTATCACGAGATTCTGAGCTTCTGGAATGGCGAGCAGGTGGACCGCGACACAGAGCGCGGACGACGCGAACGCCTCATCCCCCGCTGGCTGAAGATCATCCGCGCCGTGGGATTCATGATCCTCGTGCTTGCCATCGGTGCCTTCCTGGGCTACGGAGGTGCTTACCTCGCCGATATGTTGCTGAGCTAGCGGACAGCAAGCTACTACAGAGCCTTGAGCTGCATGCTCACCTTTGCGGCATTGGCTCAAGACAGCCCACCTAAAGAGGCCATCGCTACACATCAGTTGAGAGTTTGTTGAGCATTTTTCGATAGGATGAGTGGAGCTTCGTATGAAAGGTGGCGACCATGGCGCTGGATCCACGCCGCGAAACACCGCTCGTCCTTATCGTGGACGACGAGCGCGATATTGTTGACCTGTTGGAATCGTATTTCCAGCTCGAAGGCTATCGCACGCTCACCGCCTACGATGCAGCACATGCACGCGAGGCCGCGCGGCGGGCGCCCGATGTGATCCTCCTTGATGTCAACCTTCCCGATGCCGACGGCTTCTCGGTTTGCCGCGAGATTCGCGCCCAGGTAACCTGCCCCATCATTTTCCTCACGGCACGCATTGAAGATGCGGATGCGCTTGCCGGCTTTGCCGCCGGCGGCGACGATTACGTGACCAAGCCGTTCTCGCTCGACGTGCTGGGCGCACGCGTGCGGGCCCAGCTTGCACGCGACCAACGACAGCTCGACCGCGCCACCCTCCGCTTTGCCGGCGACCTTGCTGTTGACTTTGCACGGCGCGAGGTGCGCGTGGGAGCAACTAATCCGCGCACGGCAGAGCTCGCACGCAAAGACTTTGACATTGTGGCGCTGCTCGCGCAACGGCCGGGCCAGGTCTATAGCCGCGACATGATTTATGAGCACGTATGGGGCGAGCCGGGCGATGCCTCGGTGGTGACCGAGCACGTGCACCGCATCCGTCGTGCGCTCGCAGCAGCCGGATGCACCACCGAGCCGCTGGCTACCGTATGGGGCGTGGGGTACGCATGGCGCGCCTAAGCGGAGCGCTCCGGCGCCTGCGCACGCGCATTGCCAACTGCTCTCTTCGCGCTGCGTTCGCCCTCTATGCCACTGTGGCCATCCTGGCTGCCATCGTGCTCTCGTTTGTATCCACCTGGGTGCTGGGCTACATCGCCAACACCACCTTGCCCGATGACCTCTGGGCCTACACAGGCACCTATGTGTACGACGCCAACAACAACCAGCTTGTGCCCGCCGACGCCCTCTCGTGGTACGAGATGTCTGCCTACGACGCCGCCATCGACCTCGATGTAGCGGGCACCGATACCATCGTGCTCTACGTTGCCTCCAAGGCAAACGCCGACAACAAAGTCATTTCACTCGACGATCCACCCGTTGCTGTCGACACCCTCGTCCTTCAGGACATGGCGTGGCTTATGGACGGCACTTCAGAAGCAACCGTAGACCTCAAGACCCTGGCTTCGTACGATGCCGCCGCCTCCGCCGCGCGGCCCGGTGCCGACGCCGCCGCCACACTTGCGGCCGAGCTTCCGGCCAACACACTCGGAGAGCGTCCCGTCGTTTCCAACGTGGGATACTATCTGCCCTACCCCGATGACCCCTTCCCTTATCGGGCCCTCGCGGTGACCGCCATCGCCTCGGTGCCCATCATCTTTGTCGCCTGCCTTGTGATTGCAGGCCGCCGCTTCTATCGCACGCGGCTCGCGCGGCCCATCGCTGCTATGGATGAGGCGGCGCGACGCATTGCGGCCAACGACCTCGATTTCACCATGGCGCAAACGCGCAACGATGAGCTGGGACGCCTCTGCGCCCAGTTTGAAACCATGCGGGCCGAGCTTGCCCGTACCGAAGCCGAGCTGTGGCGCGCGGCAGAGAATCGCCGCCAGGTGAACGCCGCCTTTGCGCACGACCTTCGCACCCCGCTTACCGTGGTAAGCGGACAGGCCCAGCTCATTGAGCGCATGGCCCAGCAAGAAGCGGTGCGCCATGCTGCCGCCGCAATCGCGCGGCAAGCCGAGCGGCTCACAGCATTTGCTGAGTCCATGCGTGACCTCGACACCTTGGATGCAACCGCCGTAGAACCTGCGCCCCTCGACCTCAACACGTGGCTCGACGAGGCGGCGGCAGATGCGCGCGCCGTGGTTCAGGCCGCAGGAGCAACACTTACCGTTGCCCGTACCAATCTGCCGCCGCTGGTTGCCGTCGATGTGCGGGCGCTTTCCCGCATCGTCGACAATCTGGTGGCAAACGCCGCGCGATATGCCCGCGCCACGGTGCACCTTGCGCTTTTATGGGAAAACAACCAGCTTGAGCTTGCCGTTAGCGATGACGGGTCGGGTTTTGACGATGCGGCACTCAGACGTGCGGCCGAGCCGTTTTGGAGCGCGTCCAAGGGATCTGGCGGGCACCTGGGTCTTGGCCTGTACATCACGCGCTCCCTCGCCGAGAAGCACGGTGGGGCGCTTGCCATTGCAAACGGCCCCGAGGGTGGAGCACTTCTACGCGTGCAGCTTGCCGCGCCCCTGGTGCCGGGCGGGAACGAGCCCACACTCCCCACCGGCCCAGCGGCGGCAACATCTGCCTCCGAGAACGCATAGCCTCTCCACGCCGCCAGAAAAGACACCGCCAGAAAAACTCGCACTGGTTGAGAGTTAGTTGACCTTCGCTTTGTAGCCTGTTGGTAGCAGGCACAAGCCGGACGGAGGTCGCCATGACACCGAGTGGAACCAGCCAAGCAAACGCGCAGGAAGAGAACGCACGCCACAAGCTCTCACGTGCGGCGCGCATCGGCGGCATCGCGCTCATCGTGCTGCTCATGCTTGCCGCGCTTGCCACTTGGGGCCCGAGCCTGTGGCACTTCTTCTCAAACGGCGAGGCAGTTAAAGCCTGGGTAGACGCGCAGGGCAGCTGGGCTCCGCTTGCCATGGTGGCTCTTGTCGTTGCCCAGATTGTGATCGCAGTCTTGCCTGGTGAGCCGGTTGAACTTGCAGCCGGATACCTCTTTGGCTTCTGGGAAGGCACCGCCATCTGCCTGGTGGGCGGTCTTGTGGGGACATTTGTGGTAACCGCGCTGGTAAAGCTCCTTGGCATGCGTATCGTGCGGATGTTTTTCTCAACCGACCAGCTGGAACGCGTCTCGTGGCTTCACGATGCGCGCCGGTTTGAGCTCCTTATGTTCATCGTGTTCCTTATGCCCGGCACGCCCAAAGACGTACTTACCTACGTTGCGGGCCTCTCGTCCTGCCCCTGGTGGCACATCGCCGCCATCACCACGGTGGGGCGCATACCCTCAATCATCACCTCAACGCTGGCGGCCGGTTTTGCCTCAAGCGGCAACTGGACCGCAGCCATCATCACCCTTGCTGTGACCCTCGTACTGGTAGCTTTGGGCAGCAGCGCCTACGCGCTTTTGCGGCGCCGGACCGCCAGGTAGCGCCAAGCCTTCAGACGCAGCAAGCGCAACGCAGGCATTACGCACGATGTTGCTGCGGCGGCACAATGCAGTCAAAGCGCACCGCCTTGCCCTTAAGGGAGTGACTTGGCGTGACCCCCGCAAGATAGGGACCCTTGATGGGGCGCTTCACCACTACTTTGCGCGGCTCCGCAGCAAGTGCCGCCGAGAGCAGCTCCTCCTGATTGGCACAAGGGTGCTCAAGCAAATGTAGCAGCTGGAATTTCTTCTTTACGGCAGCGCTCTTGGTGCGTTCGGGAAACATGGGATCGAGATACACCACATCCACCGCACCACGAAGCGTTGGCAGCGCGGCAACGCTGTCACCAGAGATCGGATGCATGCGCGCCGCAATATCTGCAAGGCCGGGGATACGGCGGGCACGGTCGCAGGCATCTATGAGGAGCGCCGCGATAACGGGGTCGCTCTCAAAGAGATGCACCTCCCAGCCAGCAGCGGCGAGCAAAAAGGAATCGGTACCCAGACCCGCTGTGGCATCCACCACAACAGGTGCCCGGCCCAGGCGCGCGGCATCCTTGAGCTTGGCGGCACGTACGATAAGCTCGCGCCCCAAGTTCGCCGGCTTTATGCGTTTTGTCAGATCAGAGAAATCAGCCCGGAGCATAAGCTCGGACCGTCTGAGCGCAAGACCCGCGTCATCCCACCACAGTACCAGCTCGTCGGCAAGAGACGCCGCATCTGCAGCATCCACGCAGGGAACACCCAGCTCAGCAGCAAGCTGCTCGCCGCAGCCCCGCACGCTGGATGCAGCAGCAACAACCGCAGCAACGCCCGAGGATGCTGGGGCATGCGGAGACTCCTGAGCACACGACTGCTCCGGGGCAACTACCCCCAAAGCATCTGCTGCACGCTGGTCCAATGACGCCCTCCTTCGCATCCGCGCTCTCACCACCACGGGCAAACATATCACAGGCGCCGCCCATGCGCTCAGTCAACAAAAAAGGGCGGGGCTTCTCGCCCCGCCCGCTACTCTGTACTTTGGAATCGCCCTTTCTCAACCTCGCAGGTATATGCGATGTAGTTGTAGAGCTTGTTGGGCCCACTGGGTCACGTCCACGACATCTACCGGACGAGCCCCGGAAAGCTTTGGGCGAGTGCGCTCGCCCCCAGTGCTATTGTGCCTCGGTGACACGAAGGGCGGGCCCAAAAGCTGCTATCTCTTCTATGCCCATTGGACTCCCCTCCTCTCGTCGGTCTCTTGGTTTCTAAGAGACGTTTTCTGTGCATTCGTGTTATGCCCGCCATACCGCTATCAAAACCAAGCCCCGGTGCACGCTCCGTGTACGGTCGGTTTTGTCGGTAAACGGCTTTTGTGGCCACAAAGCCGGCCAAGGCGGCAATAAACCTGTGCTGCTATGATAGGGAGCGGTCAACCGGCGGCCCAGCGGGCCCTGCAAAGCGTAAGGAGAAAGCACGTGGATCGCATCAAGATTGCGCAGCTTTATGCCGATGCCGACACCTTCGGTGGCGCATCGGTCACCGTTGCCGGATGGGTCAAGTCCATCCGCGACATGAAGAACTTTGGCTTCGTGACGCTCAACGACGGCAGCTGCTTCAAAGACCTGCAGGTGGTCATGAACCGCGAGTCGCTCGCCAACTATGACGAGATCGCTCATCAAAACGTGTCGGCCGCGCTCATTTGCACGGGCACCATCAAGCTCACGCCCGAAGCGCAGCAGCCCTTTGAGCTTACCGCTGAGACCATCACGGTCGAAGGCGTCTCCGCGCCTGATTATCCCTTGCAGAAGAAACGCGCCACGGTTGAGTTTTTGCGCACGCAGCAGCACCTGCGCCCCCGCACCAACCTGTTCCGTGCCGTCTTCCGCGTGCGCTCCGTTGCCGCCGCGGCCATCCACCGCTTCTTCCAGGATCGCGGCTTTGTGTATGTGAACACGCCCATCATCACCACCTCCGACTGCGAGGGCGCCGGTGAGATGTTCCACGTCACCACACTTGATATGGAAAACCCGCCGCGCACCGACACCGGTGCCATCGACTGGAGCCAGGACTTCTTCGGCAAGCCCGCCTCGCTCACCGTTTCGGGCCAGCTCAATGCCGAGAACTTCGCCATGGCCTTTGGCGACGTGTACACCTTTGGCCCCACCTTCCGCGCCGAGAACTCCAACACCACGCGCCATGCCGCGGAGTTTTGGATGATTGAGCCCGAGATTGCCTTCGCCGACCTCGACGACGACATGAATCTCGCCGAGGACATGCTGAAGTATGTGATCCGCGACGTTATGGATCGCTGCCCCGACGAGCTCGCCATGCTCAACCGCTTTGTAGACAAGGGCCTTCTTGAGCGTCTGAATCACGTGGCAAGCTCCGACTTTGCCCGCGTGACCTACACCGAGGCCATCCAGATCCTCGAGGAGGCGGTGGCCGCTGGGCAGACGTTCGACTACCCCGTGAGCTGGGGCATCGATCTGCAGACCGAGCACGAGCGCTACCTCACCGAGCAGCACTTCAAGCGCCCCACCTTTGTTACCGACTACCCCGCCGAGATCAAGGCCTTCTACATGCGCCTGAACGATGACGGCAAAACGGTGGCCGCGGCGGACTGCCTGGTGCCGGGCATTGGCGAGATCATCGGCGGCAGCCAACGCGAGGAGCGCCTTGATGTGCTTGAGCGCCGCATCGCCGAGCTGGGCATGGATGCCGAGCAGTATAAGTACTACCTCGACCTGCGTCGCTTTGGCACCTGCCGCCACGCCGGCTTTGGCCTGGGCTTCGAGCGCCTGGTGATGTATCTCACCGGCGTGGGCAATATCCGCGACGTGCTGCCGCATCCGCGCGTGGTGGGCTCTGCGGAGTTCTAACGCGCCTGCGTACGCATCCCCTATCCGCGCAACCACTGACGTATCATGAAACCGTATGAGACCGCAGGCTCAAGGTGCTACAAGGGCAGCCGCTGCCTGCGGTGACACGGCCACATCCAGCAGGAAGGCAGGAATCAATGGTCTCTCGCATCTATGTGGAGAAGAAACCCGGCTTTGACGTGGAGGCATCTCAGCTTTTGGCCGAGTTGCGCACCGTCATCGCAGATGGTTTGCCGCTCACGGCGACGCTGCGCATCATCAACGTCTACGATGTCGAGGGCATCTCTGACGAGCTCTTTGAGCAGTGCATTCCCACCGTATTCTCCGAGCCGCAGGTAGATCGCGTTTCTCGCGATCTTCCCGTTGAGGGCGCGGTTATGGGAGAGCTCGGGAGCGGCCAGGGCATTGTGTCCTTCCCTGAGAACATGTTCCTCTTTGCCGTCGAGGCCCTGCCCGGCCAGTTTGACCAGCGCGCCGACTCCGCCGCCGAGTGCGTGCAGCTCATCTCGCAGGGCGAGCGCCCTGCCGTTTCGTGCGCCAAGCTCTACGTGCTCGACTGCGGTCTTTCTGACGATACGGCCGCTGCCATCAAGCACTACGTGATCAACCCCGTTGAGGCGCGCGAGACCGACCTCGCCCTGCGCGAGACGCTGCGCCAGAGCTACCCCGACCCTGAGCCCGTTGAGGTGCTCCACGGCTTCCGCGAACTCGATGATGACGCCCTTGCTGCCTTCATCGCCGAGCGTGGCCTGGCGATGGACCTCGCCGACATCCAATTCTGCCAGGAATACTTCCGCGGCGAGGACCGCGATCCCTCCATCACCGAGATCCGCGTGATTGACACCTATTGGTCGGACCACTGCCGCCACACCACCTTTGGCACCGTTCTCGATGATGTTGAGATTGACGACGGCGTGGTGCAGGAGGCCTTCCAGCGCTACCTCGAGATTCGCCACGAGCTAGGGCGCGACGAGAAGCCCGTCTGCCTCATGGACATGGGTACCATCGGCGCCAAGTATCTCAAAGCCACAGGCAAGCTCACCGGCTTGGATGAGTCGGACGAGATCAACGCCTGCACCGTCAAGGTGACGGTGGACGTGGATGGAGAGGACCAGGACTGGCTTTTCCTCTTTAAGAACGAGACTCACAACCATCCCACCGAGATTGAACCCTTCGGCGGCGCGGCCACCTGCATCGGTGGCGCCATCCGCGACCCGCTCTCTGGCCGCAGCTATGTGTACCAGGCCATGCGCGTCACCGGCGCGGCCGACCCCACGGTGCCCGTCTCGGAGACGCTTGCGGGCAAGCTGCCGCAGCGCAAGCTGGTAACCACCGCAGCCGCTGGCTACTCAAGCTACGGCAACCAAATCGGCCTTGCCACCGGACAGGTTTCTGAGCTCTATCACCCCGGCTATGTGGCCAAGCGCATGGAGGTGGGCGCTGTTGTGGGCGCTACACCGGCCAGCCATGTGCGCCGCGAAGAGCCGCAGCCGGGCGACAAGATCATCCTCCTTGGTGGCCGCACCGGCCGCGACGGCATTGGTGGCGCCACCGGTTCCTCCAAGGCCCACAACGTTGAGTCCATTGAGAAAGACGGCGCCGAGGTGCAGAAGGGCAACGCGCCCATGGAGCGCAAGCTGCAGCGCCTCTTCCGCCGCGGCGATGCCTGCCGCCTCATCAAGCGCTGCAACGACTTTGGCGCCGGCGGCGTAAGCGTGGCTGTAGGCGAGCTGGCCGACGGCCTCTACATCGACCTTGACCAGGTGACCAAGAAGTACGAGGGCCTGGACGGCACCGAGCTTGCCATCTCCGAGAGCCAGGAGCGCATGGCGGTTGCAGTCTCTGAGGACGACGTAGACGAGTTTATGACCTACGCCACCGAGGAGAACCTTGAGGCAACCGTTATCGCCGAGGTCACGCACGAGAAGCGCGTGCGCATGGCCTGGATGGGCGACCTCATTGTGGACCTCTCGCGTGAGTTCCTCGCCTCCAACGGCGCCCCCAAGCACCAGACCGTGCATGTTGAGGCCCAGGGCATTGCCCCCATCGACCCCGAAAGCGAGCTTGCCGAGGCCGCCCTCAACGAGTTTGGCAGCCTGGACAACGTGTATGAGAGCACCGTGCCACTCGTACCCGGCGCAGACGAGGTTGACTCGTTTGCCCAGGCCATGCACACCCTGGTGAGCGACCTCAACGTGTGCTCCAACAAGGGCCTCTCGGAGCGCTTTGACTCCACCATTGGCGCGGGCACCGTGCTCATGCCTTTTGGCGGCGCCACGCAGCTCACTCCGGCGCAGGCCATGGTGGCCAAATTCCCCGTGCTGGGCGAGACCGCCACGGTTTCAGGCATGGCCTGGGGCTTCAACCCCTACATCATGGCGGCAGACCAGTATCGCGGCGCCTACCTCTCGGTGGTCGAGAGCGTCTCGAAGCTCGTTGCCACGGGCTTTGACCACACGCGTGCCTACCTCACCTTCCAGGAGTACTTCGAGCGCCTGCGCGATGTGCCCGAACGCTGGGGCAAGCCTGTCGCGGCGGTACTGGGCGCCCTCATGGCCCAGCTTGACCTGGGCATTGGCGCCATCGGCGGCAAAGATTCCATGTCGGGCTCGTTCGAAGACCTCGACGTGCCGCCCACGCTTGTATCGTTTGCCGTTGCTACCGGCAAGCTCAACCAGGTGGTCTCCCCTGAGTTCAAGGGTGCCGACCACCGTGTGATCCTCATCGAGCCTGCCTACCGCGAAGACGACCTGCTGCCCCAGACCGATTCGCTGCTGGCGGCCTACTCCGCGGTTGAGGAGCTTGTGCGCACCGGCGCGGCACTCTCTGTTTCCACAGCAGGCTTTGGCGGCCTTGCCGAAGCCGTCTTTAAGGCGTGCTTGGGCAACCGTGTGGGCCTTACCCTCTCCGACGCTTATTACGAGGCGGAGGCGCGCGACCTCTTCGACCATGCCTATGGCTGCTTTGTGGTGGAGCTTGCAGACGATGCCGAGGTGCCCGCAGTCGAGGGTGTGTCGGTGGTTGAGCTTGGCCGTACCACGAGCGCCTACGAGCTTTCTGGCTACGACGAGACCTGCGACCTTGCCGAGCTGCAAGAGGTATGGGAGGGCCGCATTGAAGGCGTCTTCCCCTACCGCACGCACGCCTCTGAGGCCGAAGCGCTCCCCGCGGTGGATACCATCACCTACGCCTGCGAGGAGACGGGCCGCATCAAGACGGTCTATGGCGGCACGAGCTTTGCGCGCCCGCGCGTAATCATCCCCGTCTTCCCGGGCAACAACTGCGAGTACGACACTGCGCGTGCCTTTGAGGCGGCTGGCGCTGTGGCCGACACCTTTGTGATCAACAACCTCACGCCCGAGGCAGTTGCCGAAAGCACGCACGAGCTGGCACGCCGTATTCGCGAGAGCCAGATTGTGATGATTCCCGGCGGCTTCTCCGGCGGCGACGAGCCCGACGGCTCGGCGAAGTTCATCACGGCATTCTTCCGCGCGCCCGAGGTAACCGAGGCTGTGCGCGACCTGCTTCAGGCACGCGACGGCTTGATGCTCGGCATCTGCAACGGTTTCCAGGCCCTCGTGAAGCTTGGCCTTGTGCCCTACGGTGACATTGTGGACGCCACGCCCGACGCACCCACGCTCACCTTCAACACCATCGGCCGCCATCAGAGCCGTCTGGTGCGCACGCGTGTTGCGAGCGACCTTTCGCCGTGGCTCTCTGCCTGCAAGCCGGGCGAGGTGTACACCGTTGCCGTCAGCCATGGTGAGGGCCGCTTTGTTGCCAACGACCAGGTGCTCTCTGAGCTGGTTGACGGCGGGCAGATTGCCACGCAGTACGTGGACGAGGCGGGAGTACCGAGCATGGATCTTGCCGTGAATCCCAACGGTTCGGTCATGGCGATCGAGGGCATCACCTCGCCGGATGGCCGCGTATTTGGCAAGATGGGCCATGTTGAGCGCCGCGGACAGGGCCTCTACCAGAATGTCCCGGGCGAGAAGTTCATGCCCATCTTTGAGAGCGGCGTGCAGTACTTCGCGTAAAGCGCACGGGATTCTTCCGCAAACATGGGGGCCTGCCAGCGATGTTCCCGCTGGCAGGCCCCTTTCATCTTCTGCTGAATCTGGGCAGCAAACAAGACGATTGTGGCTGCCGCCCGGCTCCGCTGAGTTCGGAGCGCCTCGGCTAGCGCATACGCAGGCGGGCCGCCCCGAGGACGGCCCGCGTTCGAGTCTTATGGCAGCAGCGCGCCCGCGCTATGGCAGCAGCGCGCCCGCGCTCGCGTGAACGCCTACTCGTCGTGCGGCACCAGCGCCTCTGCAGTCTCAGCCACCGCATCGCTATGACGCTTGCCGTCGGCCTCTCGCTCCAGCACGTCAAGATAGGTGTTGTACATGTTCTCCGTCGCCAGTTTGTGCGGAGACTTCTTAGCATACGCGCGTACCTGTGCCGCCGACTTCGAAACAGCCTGGATGGTGCCTGCACCTGCAACGCAACCGCCCGGGCATGCCATGCCTTCCAGCAAGTAGCCGTTGAACTTGCCCTTGGCTGCCTGTTTCATCATCTTGCGGCAGTTGTCCAAGCCCTCAGCCGCTTCAACCTTCACCTCAATCTCGGGGTGATCCTTATGAATAGCATCCACCACGGCCTTGGCAACGCCACCCGCTACCGCAAAACCGCGTCCATCTTGGCTTGCCACGTCGAAGTCAGTAGAACCATCGCCCTTGAGCCTGGTGTACTCGATGCCCTTGGCCTCCATCATGCCCGCCATTTCCTCAAAGGTGAGCACAAAATCAACCTCGCTCTTCACACTCTTGCGCTGTGCCTCAAGCTTCTTTGCGGCGCACGGCCCCACAAACACAATCTTCGCCTTGGGGTGGTGTTCGCGAATAAGACGCGCCGTGAGCACCATGGGTGTCAGCGCCATAGAGACGCAGTCAGCGTACTCGGGGAACTCCATCTTCGCCATAATCGACCACGCCGGGCAGCAGCTCGTTGCCATGAAGGGGAGTTTCTCGGGCACCTCGTCCAAGAAATACCCCGCTTCCTGCACCGCGCACAGGTCGGCACCCACGGCAACCTCTTCCACGCCAGCAAAGCCAAGCATCTTGAACGCTTCGCGCAGCTTGTCTACGTTTCCGCGGCCACCAAACTGCCCCACAAACGACGGAGCAACGGCAGCAATAACCTCTTCGCCGGCACGAATCGCCTGAATCACCTGGAAAATCTGGCTCTTGTCGGCGATGGCACCAAAGGGGCAGCTCACCAGACACTGACCGCACGACACGCACCGATCGTAATCAATGACCGCACGGCCCTGCTCGTCAGAGCCAATCGCGTTCATGCCACACGCCGCAGCACAGGGACGCTCCCAATGCGCGATGGCGGTGTAGGGGCACACCTGCCGGCAGCGCCCGCATTTGATGCATTTCTCCTGGTCGATATAGGCTTTTTTGTCTACAAAACTGATGGCGCCCTTAGGACACACCTCGCGGCAGGGGTGAGCAAGACAGCCCTGACACAGGTTGGAGACCACATAGGCCTCCTCCTTGCAGGCGTTGCAGGCAAATTTGATGATATTGATAAGCGGAGGCTGATAGTAGGTCTCAGGCTTTGCCGCCTCAACTGCGCCCTCCGAGATCTTTGCCGGGCGGTCGCCGCCCTGCAGGGGAAGACCCATGGCGAGGCGGATACGTTCGCCTACAATGGCGCGCTCGAGAAATACGCTCTCGCGATAGGTAGCCACGTCTCCCGAGATAATCTCGTACGGCAGATCGTCAAGCTCGTCATATACGGCGTCGTCATCCTCATAGGCAACGCGTGCCACCTCGCTGAACACGGTACGCCGAATTTTAGCCAGACTGGTGTACACCCCACGCATAGAATCTGCCATAGCATCTCCCCTCTTGGGCAACAGGCGCCCGTCGAGCTTGCAAGCGTCGAGCAGGCGCCCCGTCGCAGGTTGAACATCCTCAGTATAAGGGGACGAAGGCATGTGGGCGGCACACCATCCAGGCGAATGGTAAAGCGCAAAAAAGCTGCCGAGCCCGCAGGCTTGCCGAGCGGCGTCGGCAAGCCTGCGGGTGAATCGGCAGCTCCCACGTGTTAGCGCTTCCGTAGTGCGGCTCTTGCTAGATAGCCGTTGCCTCCTTCTTGGCGCGGGCGGCAAACAGCGCACCCGCAAAACCCACGGCAGCCAAAAGCAGGTTCTGCCAGATCGAGCTGTCAAACGAGATGGCAAGAGCGAGCTCAAAGAGGTTCACGAACGAAACAATCGTGGCAAAGACGATAAACGTCCCCAGCTTTGCCGGGTGGTTTGCACCCAAAGCGCCGGTGATGCCGGCGGCGAAGTAGAGCACGCCGGTCGCAACCATGATGATGCCAAAGACCTCGGTGGTAATAACGGGATCTTCCACAGTGGTCACGTTGGCGGTTCCGGGCGCTGCCACAATCATGAAGATGCCGCTCGCAATAGCCACAATTCCCAGCAGCAGCATAAAGAGGCTAATTCCCTTGGCAATTTTGCAGTTAGAGGACATGTCCTCCCCTTTCTTTCCACCTCACACAGGATTTTGGGCATCATACCATCTGCGCTCGATGGCAACAACGGCACGGCAGGCGTGCTTCAACCGGAGTTACAGCGCAATATGCTCATGACCGTGATACAAAGCGGCGAGGGGAGCACATCTCTAAAGAGAACTCCACCCGCCGCATAAGCTTCCTATGATTTCGTTGCGTTCAACATGGCGTCGTTCGCAACATGTTCGGCATGCCCCTACTTGGCCAGACCGGCCTCCTCGTTGGAGAGCGGCTTCTTCAGGAACGAGAGCACCAAAGCTGCCACCACGGCACCAACAACGAGCGCCACAAGATACATGACCGGGTTGCCGATGACGGCGATTACCCAGGCGCCACCATGGGGTGCTGGGCTCGTGCAGCCAAAGCCCGCAGAGATAGCGCCAGCAATGGCCGAGCCCACGATGCAGCTAGGCAGCACACGGCCAGGGTCGGCGGCGGCGTAGGGAATCGCACCCTCGGTGATGAACGACAGGCCCATGATGTAGTTCACCACACCGGCCTTGCGGTCTGCCGGGGTCCAGCGGTTCTTAAAGAACGTGGTGGAAAGCGCGATCGCAACAGGCGGCACCATGCCACCTACCATAACGGAGGCCATGATGATCTGGCCTGAGGTGGAGCCGTCGGCGAGCATGGCCGTGCCAAACACATAAGCAGCCTTGTTGAAGGGACCACCCATGTCGACCGACATCATGCCGCCCACCACGGCGCCCAGCAGCACCAGGTTGCCGGTGCCCATGCCGTTGAGCACGTCCGTAAGCCAGGTGTTGATGGCCGCGAAGATGGGGTTGAGTGCCAGCATAACAAGACCGATGCCAAAGACCGACACCAGCGGATACAGCAGCACCGGCTTGATGCCCTCAAGCGAATCGGGCAGGCGGTCGCAGAGCTTCTCGAAGCCCAAGGTAAGGTAGCCTGCCGCAAAGCCCGCAAAGAGCGCCGCAATGAAGCCTCCCGAGATGAGCGCGCCCTGCGCCTCGGCGTCCATGGCCGTGGCGAGATAGCCCAGCGTGAAGCCCTGCTTGGCAATCCATCCGCCCACAAAGCCAGGGGCAAGACCGGGACGGTCGGCGATGGACATAGAGATATAGCCTGCAAGGATGGGCAACATGAAGTTGAACGCCTGATTGCCCACCAGGTTGAAGAAGGCTGCAAGCGGCGTCGAGGAGCCATACGAGCTCGTGCCCATACCCGCCTGGTCCACGAGGAAAGAGACAGCCATAAGGATGCCGCCGCCCACAACAAACGGCAGCATGTGCGACACACCGTTCATGAGGTGCTTATACAGACTGGAGCCCAGACCCTCAGTCTTGCCCTCAGCACTCGCCGGAGCGCCCGCGCCGCCCGCTGCGTGGCAGATGGGCGCCTCATCGTTCAGAATCTTGTTGATAAGCCCCTCGGCATCGTTGATACCGGCGGAAACGTTGGTGGAGTATAGCGGCTTGCCGTCAAAGCGTGAGAGCTCGATGCCCTTGTCGGCCGCGATGATGATGCCCTTGCAGGCGGCAACCTCTTCTGCCGTCAGGGCATTCTTGGTGCCCACAGAGCCCTGGGTCTCGACCTTGATGGTAACACCCATTTCACCGGCGACCTTCTCCAGATTCTCGGCAGCCATATAGGTGTGCGCGATACCGGTGGGGCAGGCGGTGATAGCAAGGATGAGTGGCAGACCATTCTCGCCGGTACGCGGCGCGGCATCCTTGGCAGACGCCTTCGCCGCCGGAGCAGACTTAGTAGCATGCTGCGTATCATATGCGGCCTCGGCGTCATCAATGGTAGCCAGGAACTCCTCCACCGTGGTCGCGGCACGCAGCGCCGCGGGGAACTCGGGGTGCATGAGCAACGCGGAGAGCTTGGCGAGTACCTCAAGGTGCACGTTAGCCTCGGTATCGGGCGCTGCAATGAGGAAGATGAGGTCGGACGGTTTGCCATCAGGCGCCTTCCAGTCCACGCCACCAGGCACCGTCATGGCCACCAAGCCCGGCTTGCTCACGGCCGGTGTCTTGGCGTGCGGGATGGCCACGCCCTCCCCCACGGCAGTGGAAAACTCCGCCTCGCGAGCGAGCACAGCATCGCGATAGGCAGCGCGATCTGCCACAGATCCGCAAGAAACCTGCAAGTCTACAAGCGCCTCTATAGCCTCTGCCTGCGTGGCAACACGGGCGCCTAGCTTCACCCCTTTCGCCTGCAAAAGCTCCGTGATCTTCATATCTTGCTCCCTTCCCCGGCGCATGCCGGATGCTCGCCCAAGCCACGCCTGAGCGCGATTGTGTTGACGTGTGACATGTTGTCGACTGACAACGGGATGTAACGACGGCGCGACCGCCGCAAGCAGCGGCTACGAAAGCGTTGCCAGCAGTGCCTCGACATCAGGACGCGTGGCGAGCCCCAGCGAGAATGCGCTGGCCGAACCGGTGCAAAGGCCCATGTGGAAGGCCCGCTCATAGGAGCCGTCGCTCTCGCGATACCCGGCCACAAAGCCCGCAACCATGGAGTCGCCCGCACCCACCGAGTTCACCACGCGACCCTTGGGCGAGGGGCTCATGAGCTCCTGGCCGTCTTCGGTAACGAGCACCGCTCCTTCTCCCGCCATGGACACGAGGACGTTGCGTGCGCCACGCTCCTGCAGCTTGCGCGCATAAGGTACAACCTCCTCGCGATGTACGAGGGTAACGCCGAAGATCTCACCCAGCTCGTGGTTGTTAGGCTTGATGAGAAACGGGTGGTACGGCAAAACGTTGAGCAAGAGGTCGCGCGTGGCATCAACCACAATGTCGACGCCACGGCCTTCGAGGCGCGCCATGATGCGCTCGTAGATGTCCGACGGAAGTGCCGCAGGCACGCTGCCCGAGATGATAAGGATGTCACCCGGCTCAAGCGCGTCGAGCTTGCGGTAGAGCGCGTGGATGTCCTCCTCCGTGATGGCAGGGCCGATGCCATTGACCTCGGTTTCCTCTTCCGAGGCGATCTTCACATTGATGCGGCTCATGCCCTCTTGCACCTGGATGAAATCGCACGCAACGCCGCGCTCCTCAAGCTGCCGCGCAATCTCCGCGCCGGTAAAGCCAGCCAGAAAGCCCAGCGCACGGCTCTCGTGTCCCAAGTTCTTGAGCACGATGGAAACGTTGATGCCCTTGCCGCCTGCCATAACAGTCTCACGCGAGACACGATTAACTGCGCCGAGCTTGAGGTTTTCCACCTGCACAACGTAGTCCAGGCAGGGATTGAACGTGACGGTGTAAATCATAGGAGCTCCTTAGGTTGACGGGGCAGCTTGTGACCGATTGTGACTGGTATACGAGAACGAGGGCGCACCCTCAAAATGCACGGCAGCCATGTGGACGCGCGATGGTTTTGCACCGGATCCGGCTGTCGAGTTGAAAGGAATAGAGGAAAGGCTCCGTCACGCAGGAAGTGTGGCGGCAACCGTTATGTTGTCGAAATTGGAAAGCTCCGAGGGAATAGCTTCGGTGATGACGGTCGCATCTTCAAACCGCGCAAACGAGACCGGCGACACAACACTGAACTTGCTGGAGTCACAGAGCACGTAAGGCCGGAGGGTCTGACGCAGGGCCATTTCCTTTACCAGGGCTTCCCCGGTCTCGGGCGTGGTGAAGCCAGCATCGGGAGCAGCGCCGTTTGTGCCAAAGAAGCCCAGCGTGAAGTGATAGCGCTCCAGCGTGGCTACCGTCTGCTCCCCCACGAGAGCCTCGGTAACTTGCTTGAGTTCACCGGCTGGTACCAGCACCCGGCAGCCTTTGGCGAGCAAAGCGTGCGCATGGGCAATGGAATTAGTCATATACGTCGCCGCCGTCTCGGTAATGTACTCAACCAGCAGCTCGGTGGTGGAACCGGCATCGATATACACAAAGTCATCCGGACGGACGAGTTTGGCGGCATGGGCAGCGATAGCGGTCTTCTCTACCAGATGTATATCGTGCTTTTCGCGCATGGTCTGATCAGAGGCAACAACGGTACGCCGAGCCGCGGTGGCCCCTCCATGTACCTTGACGAGGCGGCCCGCCTGCGCAAGCCGCGTAAGGTCACGCCGGATGGTGGATTCCGAGGCATCAAGGCGCTCCATAAGCTCAGCTGCGCTGATGCTGCCGTGCTCGTTCACAAGCTCGACAATACGCTCCAGGCGCTCCTCTGCCAGCATGACCGTACCTCCCGTAGTTTCACCGCCTACTGCGCGGTGTTTTTTTGTTGGTTGGTACTATAGCATCAAAATCGGTCACAATCAGTCATTATCAGCCATCATGGCTGAACGGTCGTTTTGTAACGGTGAACGGTTATGACTGTTTTTGAACGTTATATGACGGTTACCGTCTTAGCCAGCCACAACATGTCAACGCCACCCTCGATAACGACCTTCGGCGAGAGTCGCCCATGCAAATCGATACGGTTATCCGACGTTTTAGCCGCATGCTCCGAGTAGACAGCCTGTGCGTCATAGAAAAACCGCTGGTAAACGGGTTGACCGTTTCTGGTCTACTTCGCCCATGGCACCAAAACGTCGGATAACCGCATCGATTTTCATCGAGCGCCCTAGAATGTGCCTTTTGGCAGGAGCCAGCACGCGTCATCACATAGAAAACCCG
>DVID01000034.1 GCA_018711625.1 Candidatus Limicola stercorigallinarum
TTGGGTGGCGGCACCGTGCAGCCGCAGCTGCCGTTTGCCGATGTGCCCAATGGCTCTGCCGCGGTGGGGCACACCCCCGCGCTGGATTTGGATGAGCCGGAGGGCGCAGAGGCCGAGGAGGCTGCAGCTGCTGCGGCCACCACGGCCGTAGCGGATGCTGCCGCGAGCGACACGGCCAGCGCCGCCACCAGCGACGCCGCCGCGCAGCCGGAGACCTCCGGCGCCGCCTCGTCGGACGCCACAGGCGAGTCCGCCCCCGACGACCGTCTGGCCGCCATCATGCGCCGTGCCGCCAAGCGCGAGGAGGCCTACGTGGGCACCTCTCAGCGCCGCCGCTTCACCCTGCCCGATTCTGCGCCCATCATGCGCCGCGTCATGGGTTTTCTCTCCGACCAGGCGCGCGCCCTCGTTCATGCTGGCGTGAGCCGCGACCGCATCTGCATCGATCCTGGTGCCGGCTTTGGCAAATCCACCAACGAGGACATCATCATCCAGCGCGAAACGGCCAAGATGGCCTCGCTGGGGTACCCGCTTATGTGTGCCGTGTCGCGCAAGCGCTTTGTGGGCACCGTTGCTGGCGTGCCCGAGGCCGCCGACCGCGACGCCGCCACCTTTGGCGTGTGCCTGGGCGCCATCCAGGCCGGCGCCAATATTGTGCGCGTGCACGATGTGGCCGGCTTCGCGCAGTTCCTCAACGGCTTCTGGGCGGTTGCTCGCCCACAGCCGCGCCGCGCCTTTGTGGCGCTCGGCTCTAACCTGGGCCGCCGTATGGATAACATCCGCGCAGCTAAGGAGCTTATTGCCGAGATTCCTCTCACCTGCGTTTCCAGCTGCTCGCGCATCTACGAGAGCGAGCCCGCCTACGAGCTCAATCAGGACGCCTTTGCCAACGCGGTCATTGAGATTCGCACCGAGTTGGCGCCGCTCGTGCTTTTGGATGAGCTCATGAAGGTTGAAAACGAGCTGGGCCGCAACCGCACGGCAAGCGCACGTGCCAACGGCCCTCGCACCGTGGACTGCGACCTTCTGTGGGTGGATGGCGAGACGCATGGCGGCGTGAAGCTCCAGCTTCCGCACCCCAAGCTGGGCGAGCGCGACTTTGTGCTTGTGCCGCTGGAAGACCTCATCCACGACCCGGCGCGCTTCTTCCGCTACGAGGGCGTGAAGGTGCTGGAGCCCGAGGAGCGCGTAGGCCACGTTACCCAGGAGCTCGGCGCGCTGTAGGCTGCGAGCTCAGTGCAGTGACGCGTGGCGCTCGGCGTGAGAGCGCCCGGCGCTCAGAAAACCAACGTATACGAAAGACCCCAGGGCAACCTGGGGTCTTTTGCACGAAAGGATAGGCCGCCTCAGGCGAGTTGTGCCGCGCTTACGCCGCGTGCATGCGCCGGTGGATCTCGCAGATACCGCAGAGCGTGAGGTGCGGATCCACCACGTCAAAGGCCTGGGTGGCATAGGCAACCGTGGTAGCCAAGCCCCCCGTGGCGATGACGCAGGCATCGGGCCGCCCGAGTTCTGCCTTGATGCGCGCCACAAGGCCCTCCGCCATGGCGGCGGTTCCCAGCACAGCACCGCTTTGCACCGCCTCAACAGTGGTGCGGCCGATGGCGTGCTGCGGCGTTTCGAGCGGCACGCTCGCAAGCTGTGCCGCGCGGGCCGTGAGGGCATCCATAGATATGCGCAGGCCAGGGGCGATAGCACCGCCAATGTAGTAGCCCTCAGGGTCCACCACGTCAATATTGGTGGCGGTGCCAAAATCCACCACGATGGCGGGTGCGCCATAGAAGGTCTCGGCGGCAACAGCGTTGGCGATGCGGTCGGCGCCCACCTCGCGTGGATTGGGAGCGTGAACCTTGGTGACGTCGGCCGTGGCAGGGCCCACTACCGTAGCCTCAACACCCAGACGCTCTGCCACCTGGCGCCACGCCTGAGAAAGCTGCGGCACCACGCCGGCAAAAGCCACGGCGTCCACGCACTCCTCCAGATGCATGCCATACATGCGCAGGTACCCTAAGAGACGAACGTGCAGCTCGTCGGCGGTGAAAGAGCGGTCGGTGGGCATGCGCCACGCCTGCGCGAGGTCGAGCCCGTCAAAGAGGCCCAGCGCTGTCTGGGTGTTTCCCATGTCGATAGCAAGAAGCATGTGGCCTATCCTCTCTTAGGGGATGCACGGATGAGGTGAGCGGGTGCCCGGGCGGGCGGGGCTGCAGGCGCGACGGCAAGGAGGTCGTGCCCCGCGGCTTCCAGCCTGTTCTTCCCACAAAGCTCCCCGGCCCGCAGTTCTCCCCGGCCCGCAGTTCCGCATGGGCGGTTTGTTACGTGCTAAGTCCAACAAGTGCGCTCATTGTATACTTACTGCCATGTAAATGAGGGTGTCGTTTGGCGCCATCGCACGGGGCCGTCCGGCACGTGCGGGTGCTCGGGCGCACCATCCCATACCTACCAATACGGGAGCTGTTCATGAACAAAAAGGCAAAGCGTCGTCTCATCGTGGTGGGCGGCATTGTGGTGATTGCCATGCTGGTGGTTGTGGCCATTGCCGGCGCGGGTGGTTCTGCCACCTCGCTCACGGTGGGCGATGTGCTCACCGGGCAGTACGAAAGCAAGAAAGTGCAGGTATCGGGCTCGGTGGTTGCCGATTCGCTCACGAGCGACGGCTCCACGGCCGTCTTTGAAATCACGCCTGAAGATGGCGATGGCACCGATGTGCTTCAGGTGGCGTACGACGGCGCCCTGCCCGCCACGTTTGGCACGGGCGTCGTGGCCATCTGCACGGGCACGGTTGAGGATGGCGCGCTCGCCTGCACCGAGATGGTTACCAAGTGCCCCTCTAAGTACGAAAGCGCCGAGGGCTCGCTTACGGTGAAGGGCCTGCTCGATCAGGCTGAGTCGCTCGCGGGCGACGAGGTCTCGGTGTGCGGCTATGTTGCAGGCGCGGTCAACGCGGTCGATGCCGAGTACCGCTTTATGCTTGAGTCGCAAGGCGAGACGATCGCCGTCACTTGGGATGGTGGCATGGACGAGGCCGTGGTGGATGGAACCGCTGTGGTGGTGAAGGGTGTGCTGGGCGCTGACGGCGTGTTTGCCGCGAGCGAGCAACCCGCCATCGACGAGGCGGTCACGCAGGGCTAAGGTGCGGGCTCCGCCGAGGTGGCGGTTGCTGGGGCGCCGGGCGCGAGTGCCCGGTGCGCCGGGGCGCGCGGGCCGGCTTGTGGTCGACGGCCGCGGACGGCGGGTGCGCCTGGAGTGCGGTTGCCGTGTTGGCACGAGCGACTCGACCGTCAGGGGCACGGCAGGCTCACCCAACCAACTGGCCCGCCCGCTTCGCCAAGCGGCCTCCCACTCTCGGTGAAAGAGCCAAGCGGCGCAACGTCGTCGCAGCTAGAAAAGGGGATTTGTCCAAATGATATCGACCTTGGGTAATGTGTTGCAGGTGCTGGCGATGGTTGCCGCCCTGCTCGCTGCCGTGTGTTTGCTCGGCGGCGTGAAGGGGCGCCGCGAGTCGCTCGTGAATGCGGGCTTCTTGCTGGTGTTTGGCAGCGCCATCGCGCTGACGGCCTGCGTGGCGATCATCCTTATCTGTTTTCTCACCGAGAACTACAGCCTGGCCTACGTGGTTTCCAACTTCCCGCAAACCTCGAGCCCGCTTAAGCTGCTCTACCAGGTAGCTGCCGTGTGGGCAGGCCGACAGGGTTCGCTGCTCTTCTGGACGTGGCTCATCGCGCTCTTCTCGGCCGTGGTCGCGTGGCGTCGCATGCGCGCAACCGACGATCTCTCTTCTGCTGCCCTTGCGGTGGCTCAGATTGTGGTGGCGTTCTTCTGCGCGTCGCTTGTGTTCTCCACCTCCAACAACCCCTTCGTCACCACGGCCACGGAGTACCTCAACGCCGATGGCACGCTGGCGCAGGGCACGACGGGCATGAACCCTCTGCTGCTGCATTGGGCCATGGTGCTGCATCCGCCAGCGACGTTTATTGGTTACGCTGGCTGCACGATTCCGTTTGCCTACGCCATGGCGGCCCTCATTGTTGACGACACGAGTTCGCGCTGGGTGGAGCTTTCCGACCGCATGGCCGTGTTTGCGTTCATCTTCCTCTCCATCGGCATGATCCTGGGCGCCGTGTGGGCCTATGTGGTGCTGGGCTGGGGCGGCTTCTGGGCCTGGGACGCTGTGGAAAACGCGAGCCTGTTCTCGTGGCTTTCGTGCGTGGCGCTCATCCACAGCTTCACGATGTACCGCAAGCGTGGCTGCTTCAAAAAGTGGAGCCTTGTGGCTGCTGCCGTGACCTTCATTTTTGTGGTGCTCGGTACGTTTATCACCCGCTCGGGCTTGGTGCAGTCGGTGCACGCCTTTGCCGAGGACGCCGTTTCCACCTACTTCTTCCTGGCGATTATGGTGCTTGCGGGTTTGGCCTTTTTGCTGTTGCTGCTTTATCGCTACCGCTCCATTGACGACACGGACGAGATTGAGTCGCTCGTGTCCAAGAGCGGCACCTATTACCTCACCAATTTGGTGTGCATTGTAGGCGCAGTGCTGGTGGCCTACCTCACCGTGTCGAGCTCGCTGCCTTCGTGGATGCCGCTGGGTGGCCAGGTGGTTTCGGCCGGGGTGTATAACGCGGTGGCGCGCCCGGCAACGGCGCTCTTTGGCCTGCTTATGGCTGTGTGCCCTTTGCTGGGCTGGCGCAAGACCGACGGTGCGGCCTTCGCGCGCAACATGCGCGTGCCGGCTGTGCTGGGCGGTGTGCTCTTTGTGGTGCTTATGGTGTACTTCGCCACCACGCTGGTGCCCATCTACGACGCGGTGGTGGCCCAGGGCGGCGACGCGGCGGCCACGCTTACCGAGCAGGGGCCACGCTGGTACTACTTTGCGCTTACCGTGGTTTCGTTCGCAGCGGCGGCGCTGCTCTTTGCCTCGTGCGCATACCTGCTGAGTCGTGGCGTGGGCGCGCGCGTGCGCAACAAGGGCGAGAATCCGCTTGTGGCACTCGTGAACCTCTTCCGTCATTCTCCGGCCCAGGCGGGCGGCTATCTGGCGCACCTGGGGTGCGCGATTGCCCTCGTGGGTTTGGTGGGTTCCGGCATGTACGTGCAGGATATGACAGTGAGCATCGCCTACGACGAGGACGCATCAACCGAGGTAAAAGGCCAGGTATCGCTTGAGGGTTACACCTTCTACCTCATGAATGTGGATGACACCTTTGACGAAAACGACAGCCGTGTGATGACGCTTGAGGTTGTCGTGGCCCAGAATGCGGGCGATGCGGCGGCTGCGAGCGACGGCAGCGTCTCGGGCAACGTGCTGGGAACCGTGACGCCCTCCATGGAGGTGAGCGCCGTCACGCAGCAGCAGACGCTTAATGCCGACGTGATCACCTTCCCGCTGGAGGACGTGTTTGTGGCCTTCCAGGGCACGAATGCCGACGGCTCGCTGGCGCTTAACGTGAAGATCAACCCGCTCATTCTCTTCAACTGGATTGGCGGCTGCCTGCTTATTGTGGGTATTGTGCTTGCGGTGCTGCCGCGTCGCGCCACGCCGCTTTTGGCAGCGGACGACCGCGCGCGCGAGAGTCGGGGGAGCCGTGCTTAAGGTTGCAGCTACAGGAGAGGTTGGAGCGCGCCCGGGTGCCGCGGCCGCGCGCTCGGGTGCCGCGGCGGGCCAGCAGGCGGCCGTGCTTGCCGTTGAGGCTCATGGCCTGGTGAAGCAATTTGGCCAGCGCCGCGGCCTAGATGGCGTTGATCTCAAGGTGCCCGAGGGCGCCTTCCTCTCCATCTTTGGCCCCAACGGCGCCGGCAAGACTACGCTGCTGCGCATGCTTGCCCTGCTTTCGCGCCCCACGCGCGGATCGCTCTCCATCTTGGGCGTTGATGCGCTCGATGAGCCCGACGCGCTCCGCTCGCACATTGGGCTTATCTCGCATCGCTCGATGCTCTATGGTGACCTTTCTGCTGAAGAAAATCTGGCATTCTTCTCGGCGCTTTATCGCGGAGAGCCTGACCGGGCACGCATCCGGGAGCTTTTGGAGCTTGTGGAGCTCGACCATCGTCGGAACGACACCGTGCGTACCTACTCGCGCGGCATGCAGCAGCGCTTGTCAATCGCGCGCGCCCTGGTGAACGACCCCGACCTCGTGCTGCTCGACGAGCCGTATTCGGGCCTTGACCCTCACGCATCCGAGCTATTTGACATGCTGCTTGCGCGCGTGCGCGCCGAGCGCCCTTCGCGTACCTTTATTATGGTGAGCCACGACCTTGCCAAGGGGTTTGCCATGTGCACGCACACGCTCATTTTGGCGCGCGGTCAGGTTGTGGTGTGCGCCGAGAAGGAGGACGTGGACGCGGAAGCGTTTCGCGATCTGTACCTTGCTACCGTTGGTATGGGGGTGGCGTAATGCGCACGACTGCAACAGCAAAGCCCTCTGGCTTCAGGCAGTATCGGGCGCTGCTTGCAAAAGACATTCGCCAGGAGATTCGCACGCGCGAGATGCTCACCTCTATGGTGGTGTACGCGCTTCTGGTGCTCACCATTTACGGCGCGGCGCTGGCCCAGGTGGGCGACAAATTGCAGGTCGTTTCGTTTGCGGGCGGCCTTGTGTGGGCGCTCATCATCTTTACGAGCCTTCTAGGGCTTAACCGTAGCTTCTCGCACGAGACGGAATCGGGCTGCCTTGAGGGTATTCTCTTGGCGCCTGTAGACCGTGCTGTGGTGTTTTTGGCCAAGGCCACCTCTAATCTCATCTTTTTGGCGGTGGTGGAGCTCATCACCATCCCCCTCTTCTTCTTGTTCTTTCTTTCGGGGGCAGAGCTCGCCACTACGACGCCTTTGATCATACTGCCGCTCGTGGTGGGCACGGTGGGCGTGGCCGGCGTGGGCACGCTGCTTTCTACCATGACTATTGACACGCGTGGCCGCGACGTGCTGCTTGCGATTCTCTTCATTCCGGTGGCGTTTCCGCTCATTTATGCCTGCGTCTCGGCCACGAGCGTGGCGTTCATGGGCGTGGAGGGCACGCTGGGCAGCTTCTGGACGTCGATGGCGCTCGCTGGCGCCTACGACGTGATCATGATCGCTGCCGCCTGGGGCCTCTACGAGTTTGTGGTGGACGCTTGAGAACGGTTCGGGGAATCGCCCGCATCCCTGTCCAACAAAAAACTTCGCGATTTGTTGCAGTTTGAGATCGGCCTGCAAAGTACATGGCTGAAGTCCGATGCTTTGACCTGCGCTTTTGTTTCGCATGAAGGGCGGTCTACTCGGAGGATGCTCTCTAAACTGCAACAAATCGAAAAGTTTTTGACGGGCAGGCCTAAACAGGGACCCGCTTGCCCCATCGACTGCGTCAAATCGAAACGGTTGTGCTCGAAGGGTATTGCGGCTGCATTCTGCCCCTCATACATGAAGCCGATGCCGCATCACGAAAAGAGTCTTTCATGGAGCTCGTCGCGGTGCCTCAAGAACGCAGCGGTCCTAGACTTGAGGGGGAGGCCGAACAAGCGGGCAATAGCCTCGATGCGCATGTCGAACACTTCAAGGTCTCGCATCTGGTCGTAGGTGACCTCCGTGATGCGGTACCCCAGAGCTTCCAGTGCCGCGTTTCGCCCATTGCGCCGATCGAATCCCAGGGCGTCTGAATGGTAGCGCTGACTTTGCACCTCAATGATTCCCCTCGCCCTGGCAAACAGCATGTCCGCGGTGCACGACCGTTGGCCCGTGGCGCGGGCGAGGGCGTCCGGGAGCATGATGCGGTGATTGAGCAAGGGCACCGGCCAGCCCTCTCCGCCTTGGTGCGGGGGAAGTGTCAGCAAGGGAAGCAATCTGCTTTCAATTGGCGATGCCGACCCGTCCCGGGTCGCTTCTGCTGCCTTTCGAAGGGTCTTTATTCCTGTCGCTCCGTGTTTTTGGCAGCAGAACGTCAGGAGATTCTCGCGCGTCGTGAGTGGCGGCCGCTTCCAAAGGTTATCGAATCGACCACGCAAGTCGACGCATGGGGTCCACGCAGCCGGCTCTCCTGACGGGTCGACAAGCGGCACACGGCCCCGCTCGTCGGTTAGGGCAATGATTGCGCGAGGAGGGTGGCCACTTTCCTGTGCCTTCTGATACGCCAGCACATACGTCAGCGTTGCATCACGCGAGCGGCTGGTTTCATTTGATACGGCATAGATTCCGCATGCCTCTAAGCAGCGGAGGAGCACGGTTACATAGGGCTCCTCCTTTGCGAGGTCGAGAAGCGTGCGCTCAATGCTGAGCACATAGAGGTCGTTGCCAAGAGAGATGAGGTCGCTTTTTGGATTGATATCGCGGGCCATGCGTCGTGGCACGACGTTTTGGTTGCGATGAAGCGAACCGTCCTCATCGGTCATGATATGGATGGGGAGCGAGACACCCTTGAGGTCGCATGCCAGGCGACCTATTACAGAGGCTGATGCGGGTGCGGCGTTGGCGCGCGCTCGAAAAGAGCGGGTGGGCTCGGACCCATTAATGCCTTCGTGGGGGCAGGGCGCAGAGAGGATGGCTGGAGGGGTGGCATGATACTGCCACGCCGAGATGCCGCAGATGACATGCATGAATTGTTCCGATCTGACTGGAGTGGATATGCGTCCGTGTGGGGAGACGGATAGCCCAGTCGGCCCACGTCACACCACATAGCAACAGTTCAAATCAACTCTTCATCTGCCGACATAGGGGGTTATACCCATTCTGATGCGCGAGAGAGCGGCAGCGAAACTTTGAGTGCACATCAATTGGCTGCCTGTGCGGGAACGCACGCTGCGGGTGAGGACAATCCTCTTACACATAAGGGCATGGCGAAGGGGTTTGGCTAATTATTTCTCGATTGGTTGCAGTTGACCAGGCGAGGGGCGGGCCTGTTTCCGTCCGTCCGGACAAAACTTTTCGATTTGTTGCAGTTTTGGACCGACCCCTCGAATACACCACGGAAGCACGACGCGGTGACCTGCGGTTGTAATTAATGCTAAGGAAGGTCTATTCGGAAGGTGCTCTCTAAACCGCAACAAATCGAAAAGTTTTTGAGACGATGAGCCGAGTCAGCCATTTGCACCCGCCAAGGGGATTAAAAACAGCTTCGAAAAGCCACAGGTGTCACGCGGTTCCACGGGTTCGAGTACACTGTTACGCGGTATACTACATCACTGTTATACAGAGATAACTCTTTTGAAGAAATACCAGACTAAAGGAGGGGAGTGCCATGGCCTCAAGCTCCCGGCCCGCATCTGATGCGGCGCGCCGCGGTGCCCCGGAAAGTGTGCTCGACCGGCTTGCGCCCATCATGCTGCTCATAGGTGCCGTGCTTGTGCTCGCTGACGTGGTGTGGACGTTTACCTTGGCACCGTTGGTGCAGGGCGCCCAGCTTTCAGAGCCCGTGACAATTGGTGGCATGCAGGTCGCCACCAAGCTTCTGCTCTCGCAAAAGATCTTTTACCTGCATGTGCCGGTGGCGGTTGCCTCGTTTGCGGTGATGCTCTTTGCTGCTATCTGGGGTGTGCGATTCCTCATGACCAAAGACCGCGTGTTCGACATGCGGTCCAAAACTGCCATGGAAGTCACCCTGATCTTCATCATTGCAACAATGATCTCGGGCGATCTGTGGACGCGCTTCGAATGGGGCGTGTGGTGGGTATGGGAGCCGCGCCTCACCACGTATTTCATCCTGATGCTTCTGACGATTGGTTACTTTATCCTGCGCAACGCCATTGACGACCCCGAGCGCCGCGCACGCTTTTGCGCGGTGTTTAGCGTGGTAGCGTTCATCGACGCACCGATTTCGTTTTTGATCACGCGCATGGTGCCCTCCTCAATTCACCCGGTTGTGTTCCGCACGGATAGCGGCCTGCCGCCCATGATGCTCATCCCGTTTTTGCTGGGGCTCTTTGGCATGTTTATGGTGGCGTTTGCCCTAACGCGCCTGGCGCTGCGCATCAATGCTCAGGCGCTTGAGGTTGAGGAGCTCAAAGAGCAGCTTGAGGAACAGGACGCGTGGCGGAGCCGTGCTGCAGCGGATGAGGCGCTTGAGCGCCTGCGCATGCGTGGTGCTGCTGTTGCGGGGGCGGACGCGTCTGATGGCGCGACTGCCCGTGCCGCAGGTGGCCACGCGGAAGACGAAGCCGCTGCTTCTGCTCAGCAGCCCACCTCGGGTGCCGCTGCCACAACCTCGCCATCTTCATCTCCCAAGGAGGACTAACCCATGGATCCCATTCTTGCCGAAGTGTATTCAACCGTGCTGCCGGCCGCGCCGTATGTGATTGGCGCCTACGTGGGCATCTGGGCGGCGCTTGTGGCGTACGTGCTCATTTTGATGCGCCGTGCCAAGCGCACGCGTGACGACCTCGGTGCGCTCAAGGACGCGCTTGCTGCGCGCGAGGAGCGCTTGGAGCAGTAGGCGCTGGAGAACATCGGCCGGTGCGCGGCGGCCTGCCCATTCGTCTTCAGACGATGGGGGAGCGGCCGCAAGCAACTTTGTGCGAAGTGTGGAGCTTTGCGGCGTGTTGAGGCATCCCTTGCATCTAGCAAACGTGCATCGTAATATACATTCTTGCGCAAAGGCGCAACCAGATAGTGCGGGGTGGAGCAGTCTGGTAGCTCGCCGGGCTCATAACCCGGAGGTCGTAGGTTCAAATCCTGCCCCCGCGACCAAGAACTTGCAACTCGGAGGCTCTATGGCCTCCGAGTTTTTTGTTGCCAATGCGCTCTCTGACCCCAGATCTTCTCTTGGCTGCCGATGCCCGCTTTGGCGGGCTTGGTGATTTATGCTGCTGGCGTAGCGTTTGCAGGCGGCCTTTCGACCACCGCTACAATTCCGGTAATGTATGGCACGCTGGTGTTTATGGCGGTGGGCGATGGCCTCTTTGAGTCGCCCAACAACTCGAGCATCATGGGTTCGGTTGACCAGAAGGACCTGGGCTTCGCGGGGAGTCTGGGCACCTTAGTGCGCTACATGGGCATGTCTGCGGGCGTGACGGGTGGAACGGCTCTGCTGTATGGTCACATGGGCGCTCTTGCTGGGCATCCTGTGGCAGGGTATGTTGAGGGCGAGCCTGAGCTCTTCATGGCTGGGTTCTCGTTTGCCTTTGCGGTGATTGCTGCCATGGTGGCGGTGGGTGCCGTGCTCACGGTGGTGCCGACGCTGCTCAAGTGCAGGCGCGGGGGCTCTGCACGCATAAGCATCTTATTCAGAGCGGCGGGGCACACCCCGCCGCTCTGCTATAGGTAGAACTTGCTCTTAGAACTGGCCGCCGCCGAGGAAGGTGCCGTACCACGAGAGCTTGCCAAAGCCCGCGGGCTC
This sequence comes from Candidatus Limicola stercorigallinarum, assembly GCA_018711625.1. Taxonomy (GTDB): domain Bacteria; phylum Actinomycetota; class Coriobacteriia; order Coriobacteriales; family Coriobacteriaceae; genus Limicola; species Limicola stercorigallinarum. The sequence continues at coordinate 11,295 of DVID01000034.1, forward strand.
GCCCGGAACCTTCGCACAGAACACCTCGCCGTCACCCACATAGAAGGCAACGTGACCGGGGAAGAAAACGAGGTCGCCATAGCGCAGGTCATCAGGATCGGTGACAAAACGGCTGCCGTATTTCTCCAGCGCCGCCAACTGGCCACTCGCCGTATGCGGCAGGCTGATGCCAAACTGCTGGTACACATACATCACCAAGCCTGAGCAGTCAAAGCCCTCCTCGGGTGAGGCGCCACCGTAGGTGTAGGGGGTGCCCTCAAAGGTGAGGGCGAGCTCAACCGCGGCAGACCCGATGGAGCTCGAATCGGGCAACTCAACACTCGCGTCGCCATCAAGCGGTGGAACGGGCAGCTCGGGCGTCCGGGCCATCAGCACAACCATCTTGGCCGTCTCAGCGCGTGTGGCCGAGGATGCGGGGGAGAGGTTGCCATTTCCGCCCATATAGCCGTTTTCAGCCGCCCAGGCCACGCTCTCCTGCGCCCACGAAGCGACGCTGCCCGCGTCGGGGAAGGCGGCAAGCGCATCAACGGCGGCCTCGATGGAGCCGCTGCCCAGGCGCATCTCGTAATTGGAGAGCATGCAGGCAAGTTCCTGGCGCGTGACCGGGTCGTCGGGGCGCACAAGCCCGTTGCTGCCATTCAAGATACCCTTGGCTGAGGCCCAGTTAAGCGCAGGCGTGTACCAAGCGCCGCTTGGCACATCGGACCAGCCGCTCGTGTTGGTGGAGCCCCATGCATCCGCGCTAGCACTCGAGAGGCGCATGAGCATCGTTGCCACTTCGGCGCGCGTTACCTGCTCATCGGGGCGCAGGTAGATGGTGCCATCAACAGTGGAGCCTTTAAGGATGCCGAGCTCAACCGCCTCATCGAGGATGCCCGAGATGAGTGCCCAATGGTTGGCGGGAACGTCGATATAGGTGGCTGCATACGCGGGGATCGCGCAGGCAGCGCTCAAAGAAAAGCTGATGGCCGTGCTACAGGCAGCGGCGATCAGCCGAGAACGAAATGATTTCAAACACATACCCTTCATCGGTGTAAGAACCTACGACAGGGTAGCACGAGCAAAGGGCCGGAGCAGCTCCGTGCCTCGCGATTCCACGAAGAGGGTGGATGGATGGGGCGGGGCCGTGCCATCTGGATGGATGGGGCGAGGCCGTGCCATCTGGATGAATGGGGACGGGGTCGTTACATCCGCGTGTCAGACAACGCGTTGCCCGCGGATGTAGGTGGCCTGTACGCGCACCTGGTCAAGCTCGCTTGCTGGAACGGCGAGAATGTCGCGGTCGAGCACGATAAAGCTTGCTTTGTAGCCCGGAGCGATCTGCCCGAGGCCCTCAAACCCAATAACGCGCGCCGCTTCGCGCGTGTAGCAGCAAAGCGCCTCCTTCACGGTGAGCGCCTCGCGTTGCCCCAGGTCAAAGCCTGAATGAGCACGCCGTGTGACCGCTGCCTTGATATTGGTAAACGGATCTGACGGCGTGGCCCACGAGGTGGCGGGCGCGTCGGTGGAGATAACAAGTGGCACGCCGGCATCCATGAGCGTGCGCAGCGGATAGCTGCGGCGCGTGCGCTCCTTGCCCAGATTGGCCAGGTAGGAGCCTGTCTCGCAATAGGCAAAGATGGGTTGCGTCACCACGGGCACGCGGAGACGCGCCATGGTTTCGATGGCGGAGGCAGAGGGGGCCGTTACATGCTCGATGCGCAGGGGCGCCACACCGCCGGCATCCCAAAGGCCAGCGCGGAGCACACGCTCGAGCGTGTGGTCAATCGCATGGGTGCCCATGGCGTGGGCGGAAAGTTGACAGCCGGTGCGCTGGCAAAATGCGATGGCACGGTCCAGGTTGGCATCGCTGCACGTTGAGATGCCATATGTGGGGGTGTCCTCGCTGTGGGCGCCGGCGAGCGGAAGATAGGGCTCGTCGAACCACGCAGTCCGTCCCGAAACGCTGCCGTCAGTAAGGACTTTCACGCCCGCCATGAAGGCGCGTCGGCTGCGGTCGAGAAGCTCGGGCGCGATGGTGTAGCCAGCAATGTCATTAACGTCATCCCAGAGCACATAGGAGGCAAGGTCTTGCGGCATGCCGGCGTGCACGGCAGCCTCAAGATAGGGGAAGGCGTCTTGCCCGTTGAGGGTGCAGAGGTCGGTTGCGGCCACAATGCCCTGTGATGCCAGAAGGCACCCCAAGTCCACCAGGTCGGCAACGGCATCGGCGGTACTGCGCTTTGGCATAACGGGAGTCACCAGGTCGCGGGCGCTTTCTTTGAGCACGCCGGTGGGTTCGCCCGAGACGTCGCGCTCAATCTCGCCGCCCGGAGGGTCGGGCGTGGTGCGGTCGATGCCGGCAAGCTCAAGGGCGCGGCTGTTAACGCAGCGTATATGGCTGCACGTGCGGATGATGCACACCGGCGCGTCGGCGCAACCGCGGTCGAGGTCCCAGCGCGTGGGAGAGCGTCGTTCGGCAAGGAGGCTCTCATCGTAACCCCAGCCCTCAATCCAGCGGTCGGGCCCTTGCTTGGCACGGCGGGTGCGGATGGCGTCTACGAGGTCTTCGATGGACGTGACGGCGGGCGGCAGCGCAGAGATTTGTTTGGCGTAGCTGGCAAGCATGAGGGCGTGCATGTGCGCGTCTACAAAGCCCGGCATCACACGCGCGCCGCCGAGGTCAACCTCAGCATACGTACTGTCGGCGTAGACTTCCGGCAGCTCCTCGGTGGCGCCAACCCACACAATGCGCTCGCCCTCAACCACAAACGCGGAAGCTTCGGGGCGGGCAGGATCCTCGGTGAGGACGCGCCCATTCACAAAGCGCGTGCGTGACGGGGCGGCGCCAGCGGTGGGGCCGGCGGCGCCAGCGGGAACAGTGCCGGTGAAGGCGGAAGTAACAGAGGCGGACATGGCGACCTCGATCCGTGGTCATAACACAACGAAGGTGCGCCCGCCTGCCGGGTTCGTCCCGGCGTGGCTAGACGCACCTTCGTTTATACGCGCGTTATCCACTCTGTGGCAAGCTGCTCCGGGGCGACCGGCGCACGCTCCTCCGCCAGCCGCCAGCCGCCAGCCGCTACAGCTCCTCGGCCAAATATCCGCCCATCAGGTGGCCCATCACGCTTGCCATCATAAGGCCGCGCGTCCAGCCGCTGGAGTCTCCCAGGCAGTGCAGGCCGCGCACGTTGGTGCGGAAGTGCTCGTCCATGCGCACGCGGTTGCTATAAAACTTGAGTTCCGGTGCATAGAGCAGCGTCTCGGCCGAGGCAAAGCCCGGAATGGCCTGATCAACAGCCAGCATGAAGTTCACGATGGACGTCATGGTGCGGTAGGGCAGGGCGCTTGTGATGTCACCCGCCACCGCGTCGGGCAGCGTGGGGTGAATGTTGGAGCGCGAAAGCTCCTTTTGCCAGGTGCGCTTGCCGTCCAAGATATCGCCAAAGCGCTGCACCAAAATGTGCCCGTCGCCCAGCATGTTGCACAGCTTGCCTACGTTTTGGGCGTAGGCGATGGGTTGGTTGAACGGCTCGCGGAAGTTGTGGGTCACCAGCACCGCAAGGTTGGTGTTCTCCGACTTGCGCTCCTTGTACGAGTGGCCGTTCACCACCGCAAGCCCGCCGTCGTAGTTCTCCTGGCTCACAAAACCACCCGGGTTCTGGCAGAATGTGCGCACCTTGTTGCGGAAGGGGTTGGGGTAGCCAATAAGTTTGCCTTCGTAGAGCACGTCGTTCACGCGCTCCATAACCTCGTTGCGCACCTCTACGCGCACGCCCATGTCCACAGCACCTGGCTGGTGGCTGATGCCGTGGGCTGTGCAGAGGTGCTCAAGCCAGTCGGCGCCACGGCGGCCGGTTGCCACAATCACGGCGCGGGCGTTAATGCGCAGCTCGCCCTCGGGCCCTTCGGCCACAATGCCGCAGCATACGTCGTCCTCAATGACGAGGTCGCGGCAGTCGGTGTTAAAGAGAATCTCGACGCCATGATCAAGCAGGTGCTGCTCGATGCGCCCATAGATCTCCTGCGCCTTCTCGGTGCCCAGGTGGCGGATGGGGCAATCCACAAGCTTCAGACCGGCCTGGATAGCGCGCAGACGAATCTTGCGGATTGATTCGGGCTGGTCAAGGCCCTCTACATGGTCGTCGGCGCCAAACGCAAGATAGATCTGGTCAACGTCGTTGATGGTCTTTTGTGCCAGGTCGGCTCCAATGAGCTCGGGCAAGTCGCCACCCACCTCGTAGGAGAGCGAAAGCTTGCCATCGGAGAATGCGCCCGCGCCCGAGAATCCCGTGGTGATGCGGCAGGGCGTGCAACCCACGCAACGGCCAACCTTATCCTTGGGGCAGTGCCGGCGTTCCACCGGCAGGCCCTTCTCCACCATTACGATATGGCGGTCGGGGCAAAGCTCAACCAGGCGCAAGGCGGTAAAAATACCCGAAGGGCCTGCGCCAACGATAACCACGTCTGCGTTCATTGTCTTCCTTTCCGCGAACCAGGGCCGCCCGCGCCAGCAAAGGTGGGCACGCTGCAGCCAAGGTCGCGCAACACAGGGGCTCGGCGTGTTCTCACGCGGGTTGTAAAAGGGCGGTAAAACAACCCTTAGCTCATCGCGCCACGCAAGCCCATAGCTTACAAAAGCAGTATAGACGCGCCCGCGCGCGTATCCCGGCCTGTTTTACCTGCAGATCCTGCCACCTTCATGGCAGGTCCGCGTGTTGAATACCCTTTCCGCTCAACCCACAATTGATCTCGAAAGGAGGCGATGAGGATGCAGTCCATCAAGCTGGTGAAGCAGCTGCGCGAGCACACGTCGATGTCGGTCGACGAAATCGCGTCGCTCCTGGGCGTGAGTGCCCGCACCGCTCGTGCCTACATCCACGACACCAACGCCTCACTGGCAGATGTTGCCACCATCACCTTCGCACGCCGCCGTGCCGGATACGTTCTTGAGGTTTCCGACGAGGCCGGCCTTATCGCCTGGCTCGAGCGCATGCGGGCACTCGAGACCTCCGACACCTCCTCCTCCGAGCAGGCGCGTGTGTCGTACCTGATGAACGACCTCCTTTCGCGTGGCGACTGGGTAACCATCGCCGACCTCGCCTCGGTGCTCTATGTAACTCCGCAGCGCATTTCAAGCGACCTTAAGGTGGTTGAGCGCAGCCTCAAGCGCTTTGGTTTGGGCATTGAGAAGCGCCCGCGCTACGGCATTCGCGTGACGGGCGACGAGCTTTCGCGTCGCCTGTGCCTGGCAGACATTGCCTCGCGCACACAGCTTGCCTCCGTTTTGGGCGCTGACACCCAGGCTTCGCTGGAGTTGCTTCACCGTGTGACCGATCGCTTGCAGGAGGTGCTGGAAGAAGAGGGCTTCTCGATGGGGCGCCTCCAGTTCCAAAACCTCGTGGTGCACGTGTATGTGGCCCTTGTGCGCATTCGCGCCAACTGCTATGTGCCCATGGAGGCCAAGCATTTTGAGCGCGTGCGCCAGACGCCGGAGTATGCGGTGGCCGAGAAGGTGGCCTGCGCCATCGAGCAGGAGGCCAACGTCGAGCTGCCCGAGGCCGAGGTGGCCTACATCGCCATCCACCTGGCAGGCAAGCGCACGTTGAACAGCCTGATTTTCACGGGCGGCGAGAATGAGGAGGCAGAGGACGACTCGGCTGCCATCTCCGATGACGTGTGGGACGTGGTCTCGCAGATTCTCGACGTGGTGGAGGCTCAGTTTAAGTTTGACTTCCGCGGTGACCTTGAGCTGCGCATGAACTTGGCGCGTCACCTGGTGCCGCTTTCGGTGCGTCTTACCTACCACATGCATGTGGATAACCCCATTCTGGACGACATCAAGGCGCGCTTCCCCATGGCGTTTTCTATGGCGATCGAATCGGGCAAGATCCTGGAGCAGGCGTGGGGTGCCTACCCCTCTGAGGAGGAGATGGGCTACATCGCCATGGCCTTTGCCCTTGCCATCGAGCGTCAGCGCACCGAGATGCCCAAGAAGAACATCCTGGTGGTGTGCGCCTCGGGCCAGGGTAGTGCCCGCCTGCTCGAGATGCGCTACCGTCGCGAGTTTGGCGACCTCATCGATACCTGCTCGGCCTGTGATGTGGCGAGCATCGGCGAGGTTGACTTTTCGAATATCGATTACGTCTTCACCACGGTGCCGCTGCCGTGCGCGGTCCAGGTGCCGGTGCGTGAGGTGACCTATTTTCTCGGCGGCTCCGAAGCGAGTCATATCAAGCAGATTCTGGGCGGTGCCCGCGATGCTGCCGGCTTCTTTCGCGAGCTCGACGAGGAACTCTTCTTTACCCATCTTTCTTTCCCCACGAAGCAGGCGGTCATTGACTACCTCTGCGATCGCGTTGAGGAAAAACGCCTGGTTGACGCTGATTTTCGCGAGAAGATCGCGCGCCGCGAGGCGGCTGCTGCCACGTCGTTTGGCAACCTGGTTGCCATGCCGCATCCCATCGAGGCGGTGTGCGACGAGACATTCGCCTGCATTGGCCTTTTGGACACACCGGTTGTGTGGGACGACCGCGGCACCAAGGTCCAGGCGGTCTTTCTGGTCTTCTTCCCGCGCAAAGGCGGTGTAGACCAGGGAGATTTCTTTGGAAAACTCGCCGACCTCTTCATGAACGAGGAGGCCATGAAGCGGGTTGTGAACAACCAAGATTGGCAAACATTTTTGTCCGAGTTTGAAGGGGGACGATGATGGCAAACGAAACCACCATGGGCATGCCGGTCGAGACCGAAGAAGAGCGCGAGGCGCGCGAGATGATTTCGTTTGGGATTATCGCGTCCGCTGGCCAGGCTCGCAGTCTTGCTTTTGAGTCGCTCAAGGCAGCGCGCTCGGGCGATTACGCAACGGCTGAGAAGCTCCTCAACGATTCCCGCGAGGCGGCGCTCGAGGCTCATCATCAGCAAACCAAGCTGCTTTCTAAGGAGGCTGCTGGCGAGCATACGCCTGTTGACGTGATGCTCGTGCACGCCCAGGACCATCTTATGACGGCGATGCTCGCCCAAGAATTGATCGGCGAGCTTGTGAATTTGTACAAGGTCAAAGAGGACAAGGGGGAGTAGCGGCGGCATCGTCTTCGCGCCTGCCCGCGGGCGGGCTGCAACGCAGGCAAACACGACATCACGAAGGAGGGAAAACGATGAAGGTGCTGCTTATCTGCGCGGGCGGCATGTCCACGAGCATGGTGATGAAAAAGCTCGAGAAGTATGCCGCTGCCAATGGTATTGAGGACTTTGAGGTCTCTGCCGTAGGCGTGGGCTCGTTCCGCGACGTAGTGGACAACTACGACGTGATTCTGCTTGGCCCGCAGATCTCGTACAAGAAGGACGACGTCCTCGAGGGCTCCGGCGGCAAGCCGGTTGGCGTCATTGCGCCGGCCGATTATGCCATTGGTAACTGTGAGCACATTTTTGCTCAGATCGATTCGCTCATGGCGTAACGATCCTCGCGTCTTTTGCATCAACGGTCGTTAACGACTCATTCATCTGAAAGGAGGCACCATGGAAGCCCT
>DVID01000035.1 GCA_018711625.1 Candidatus Limicola stercorigallinarum
AGCGGCGGCGCTGAGAGGTGCCCACGTAGGCCTCCTCGCGCTTGGCGGCACGGCGCATGATGGCGGCCAGACGGTCGTCGGGGGCGGGCTCGCCTGTGGCGTCCGCCGAGGCGGCGTCTGGGGTCTCCGGCTGCGCGGCGGCGTCGCTGGCGGCGGAGCTGGCCGCATCGCTTGCGGCAGCGCCCGCTGCGGCCGCGGTCGCCGCGCCGGCCACAGCCTCCTCGGACTCTGCGCCCTCCGGCTCATCCAAATCCAGCGCGGGGGTGTGCCCCACCGCGGCAGAGCCATTGGGCACATCGGCAAACGGCAGCTGCGGCTGCACGGTGCCGCCACCCAAGCGGATCTCTCCCAAGAGCTTGCCGCGACGGCCCTTGCCCTTCGCGGCACCCTTGGCCTCCTGCGCTGCAGCCTCGGCGGCGGCGCGCGCCTTCTCAGCCACAAAGGCGGCGGCCGAGGTGTCAAGCGTCACGGCCGTATGCGCGCGCTCGGGCTCCGCCAGCTCACCGGCATGCGTGATGATCACGCCGCACGAGACCGACTGGATAAACTCCACCATCTTGGGATCTGTGAAGCCGGTAACGTCGTTCACGATGGAGGCGCCCACGCGCACGGCGGCCTTCGCCACCTCCACGTGGCGCGTATCGATAGAAACGATGGCGCCGTGGTTGGCCAGCGCGCGCACCACAGGCAGCACGCGGCGGGCCTCCTCATCGGGATCCACCGGGGTAAAGCCGGGACGTGTGGACTCGCCGCCCACGTCTATGATGTCGGCGCCCTCGTCCAGCATGGCAAGGCCGCGCGCGATAGCGGCTTCGTGATCAAAATGCTCGCCGCCATCGCTGAAGGAATCCGGCGTGACGTTGAGCACGCCCATGATGCGCGGGCGGTCGAAGGTGAGATTGAACTTGCCGCACCGCCAAAACTTCTTGTCGTATGCCATGCGTATCCTTTCGCCTCGTCGGGCCGCGCGAGCGGGCGCGGCGCGTAAGCGTGTGTGTACAGCACACCTATTGTATCGAGTTGGACCTGGCTGGGGGCGGACGGCGCGCAGATGCATGAAAGGAGCAGCCGGAAGATTGGGGCTGGTGCGGGGCGGGTGATGAACGCGGAAGCCGCGCGGAACGCCCGGGAGGTGACACGAGATGTAACATGGGCCCTCCTGGCAGCGGCGCCAGCGGCCGCGCCCAGCCGAGGCACGGGCGCGAAGCGGTCTTTTGTCTGCAACCCCGTCACCCACGATACAATGACCCTATGCATGTCCAACGACCCACCCGATCCCCCGAAGGAGGGATGTGCGCCCCATGAAACACGTGCTTCACACCCTGCGCAACGCAGCCGCCTTCACGGCGCTCGCCGGCGTGCTCGCGGCCTCGCCCCTTATGGTGGCAGCCCAACCCGGCCCCTCGCAAACACCACCTGCAAGCAGCACCGACGGCATCATCGTTTTGCTCGACCAAGACACGTCGCGCTCGCTTGCGCCCGCGGCATCCGATGGCGAAGGCGGCGTTGAGCTCCTTGCCGAGGCGCCCATCTACGCGCAGCTTGCCGACGCAGACCTTGAGGTCGAGCGCGTTATCGACGGCTCTGCCGGCGTGCTGCTTGAGCTTGACCCTGCCTCGGACCAAACCGATGCCCAGGCGTTTGAGGAAGCTTCTACGCTGCCGGGTGTTGCCGAGGTGTACTACAACTATATATATGAGCCCATCGAAGCGGTTGAGGGCGATGCCGGTGCGGGCGCCTCGGACGTTGAGACCCAGAGCTTGGACGCTGCGAGCTCTTCTGTTGTTGACGACCCCTACGCGCGGAGCACGGGTTCGCCCAACCAGTACTGGCTCTTCAACGCAAACGTCGACCGTGCATGGACGCAATCCCGCGCCGAGGGTGCCGTGACCGTGGCCGTGCTCGACAGCGGCTGCGACCTGGACCATCCCGACCTGGTGGACAACCTTCTCACCGACCTTGCTTACGACTCGTTTGACGGCTGCGCCCTCGACGGTGCAGATGTGGAGGATGCCACAGGGCACGGCTCGCTCGTGTCGGGCATCATCGGCGCCACGGCAAACAACGGCACGGGCATTGCCGGTGTCTCGTACAATGCGAATATCCTCCCCATCAAGGTGTACAACGACAGCGGTACGGTTGCCAACAGCGCCTCGGTGCTGGCGGCGTACAACAAGCTGTTTGAATACATCGACAACGGAACGTGCAACACCATCCGCGTAGTCAACACGAGCATCGGCCAGCGGCCGCAGGAAGGCTACGAGACCTCCCTCGGCCCGGACACGCTTGTGGAACAGGCCATCGAGCAAGCACGGAACGATTATGGCATCGCCACGGTGGCGGCCGGCGGCAACGGAACCCCGGCGGCTGGGGGGCGGCAACCCCTGACCACCAACATCTACCCGAGCGACCTCGATGCCGTCATCTCGGTAACCGCCCTCAATGAGAACGGCACAAACGTCTATTGGTCCGACTACAACGCGTGCAAAGACATCAGCGCACCGGGCATGAACGTGTGGAGCACCTCGCGGTACGGCGACTACGACAGCGAAAGCGGCACGTCGTTCTCCTCCCCCATCGTGGCGGGGACCGTTGCCCTCATGTTTGCCGCGCGGCCCGAGGCCACGGTGGACGACATCTGCGAGGCGCTCTATGCCACCGCGACCCCCATTGAAGATACAGTGAACGACCGCACAGAAACGAGCGGCAGCCACGGCGCCCTTGATGCCGAACGCGCCGTGCTCTACCTCATGCTTCATGTGCCCGGAGACACCTCAGTTGCCTCGGCGTTCTCTGATGTCTCGGAGTCTGACTGGTTCTTTACGTCAACGATCTCTGCGTACGTCAACGGCTACATTAACGGATACGCTGACGGCGCGTTTGGCCCCATGGGTGATGTGACGCGCGGCCAGGTGGCGACCATTCTCTTCAATATGGCCAACGGCTCACTGGGAAGCGATGCAACGTTTGCGCAGGATGCAAGCGGCGCGTACATCACGGGCTTTAACGACGTGGACGGCAACGCGTTCTATGCGAAGGCGATTGCATGGGCCAAGAAGGAAGGCGTGGTCAACGGGTATGCCGATGGCACGTTTAAGCCCGATAGCCCTGTCTCGGTGCAGGAATTTGTGTGCATGCTGGCCAACTACGCTCAGCGCAAGGGCGAGGATGTTGCCAGCGCGTCGGTTGACCTTTCGCAGTATCTTGGCGGCAACCAAACAGCTGCGTTTGCCCTCGACTCCATGGAATGGGCCGTGAGCAAGCACCTTATTGGCAACAACGGGGCCGATCTTGCGCCCACGTCCACCATCATGCGCTGTCGCACTGCCACGATTGCAATGAACTACCAGCCAGAGAAGCTCTAGCGCAGCAGCATGCGGCTTTACGTCGCGACAACCTGGATACTTAAGGGGGCCGTACCTGCGGGTACGGCCCCCTTGCTACAGAAGGCACGGCTGTTCATAGCCGCACGGGAGCCTCGTGGACAAAAATCCGAGAAGTCGGCTCAAATACCCTGTATGCAGCGTTTATGCAAATGGCTATCCAGGCATTTTGTTGTTCCGAGCTCCACGCTGGAGACATCGCACAGGCAAACCCCCAGAAAAGGCAGCCGACTTCTCGAATTTTTGTCCACTTGAAGCAAGTGAAATCACCCAGAGCAATCGCTTGGGCAAAATAGGCTGTATAAAACGCTGTGATTTTGGTTTGATTATGCATACACTTCGTATGCCCTAGCGACATAACCCGTGCAGAGGCGCCTCGCTAACGCACATTCACCAGAGATGACTGAGCCCCTTCCCCGCAGCGCTTGCAAGGAAGGGGCTCGTCTTTCGACAGCTCTCTGCACGACAGCTTGCAAAAGGTAAAGCTTGTCGAACCCCACACCTCGTTGGTTCGGCAAACTTGCTATCGGGAAGCAAAAACCTCCAAGGTTATTTTACACAGTCGGTCAGGTTTTCGGTAGTACCTTCCGCGAGAATATCGGCGCATTTGAGCGTGTCCGGGCCGGAGTTTGCGCCGGCCTGAGCATGCCGCGCGGAGAGCACGTGGGACATAGCGGAGATGCTCAAGAGGAGCACTATTTGCGTCAGGCGAGACATTGAAACGGTGCTGCGGCACCCTGACGGAGCGTTTTCCCGTTTTGAGCGATTTTTTGCTCGCTCAGATGCCGATATTTGGGCTTCAAACTCCCCTACCCGCTCCTACCCACGCGGCTTTTTGCGTATTTTGGCGCGTTTTGCAGGCACTTATCTATTCAAAAATGAGTTTTCAGACATAGGCTTTTACCTGCGCTTTTTCTGAAATGAAAGGATAACTGGCGATTATCTGTTCCTTTCGGAAGGAGAAAGACGTATGACAGCTTGCGTCAACAAGAAGCACAGCAGGAGGGTGGCGGCCGCGGTCTCCGCCTCGCTGGTGGGCGCGCTCACCCTGGGCGCCG
>DVID01000036.1 GCA_018711625.1 Candidatus Limicola stercorigallinarum
AACGTTCCCAAACCGTCGCTACTCAAGGGGATGGCGCCGCGCCCCGCGCACGCGCGATCAAGGGCATCCATCGCCCGCCGGGCATCTGCCTCGCCGATATCTCCCATAAATGCCAGCGTAAGGTGGTAGGTCTCACGCGCCATAAAACGACCGGTAACCACGCGCTGCAAACTACGGCTCAGAGCTGCTGCATCCTGCGCAAATGGCTCCGGCAACTCCAATGCAATGAACGTGCGCATGCCGACCTCCTTGTCCCGGTGGCTCCATCATACGGCAGGCGCAGCCTAGCAACACATCGCGCATGCCCGGCACAAAGCTACTCGCAACCACAAAGCGGCATGGCCCCAGCCATGCCGCCGGCAACATACAATATGAAACGCCCAGAGGCGTGGCTCAACACAGAGCGTCAGCCTACTCCTTGCCATCCCAACAATACGTGCACACCTTAGTGGGGTCGATGCCAATAGCCTCAAGCAGGCCCGGCAGGCTCTGGTACCCCAGCGAATCAAAGCCCAGCTGCTCGCAGATCTGCTTCAGCATGCACTTGCCGCGCTCCGTGGAGCTATCGGCATACTCGTCCAGATGCTTCTCGCCCTCCTCGCCCTCAAGGTCGCGCACCACACGGCGAGCAATCAAGTCCATGTCGGACTTGCCGCGCGAGAAGCTCAAGTACTTGCAGCTAAACATGATCGGCGGGCATGCGGAGCGCATGTGCACCTCAGCGGCGCCGGTTTGGTACAGGAAGTCCACCGTGTTGCCCAGCTGCGTTCCGCGCACGATGGAGTCATCCACCAAGAGCAGGCGCTTATCGCGAATAAGCTCTGGCACGGGGATTTGCTTCATCTCGGCAATGCGGTCGCGCACCTCCTGATTGGAGGGCATAAATGAGCGCGACCATGTGGGCGTGTACTTAATAAAGGGGCGCGCGAAGGTGGCTCCGCACTCGCTGGCATATCCAATGGCGTGCGGCAAGCCGGAATCGGGCACGCCCGCCACGTAGTCCACCTCGGGAAGTGTGCCCGCCATGGCCTCGTCGCGCGCCATGATGGCGCCGTTGCGGTAACGCATGACCTCCACGTTCATGCCCTCATAGTTTGAGTTGGGGTAACCGTAGTACACCCATAGGAAGGCACAGATTTTCATGTCCTTCCCGGGAGCGACCATCTGCTCGTAGCCATCGGGCGTGAGGCGTATGACCTCGCCGGGGCCAAGCTCATACTCGTCCTCATAGCCCAGCTTGTGATACACAAACGATTCGAGCGAGATGCAGTAGCCGTCACCCGCCGAATCGCGGCCGATTATCACCGGCAAACGGCCCATGCGGTCGCGTGCGGCGTACACCACGCCGTCCTCGGTCATAACCAGCAGCGTAAGCGAGCCCTCAATAACCTGCTGAGCGTAGACAATGCCCTCTACCAGGTCTTCCTTCTGGTTGATGAGCGCTGCCACTAGCTCGGTATGGTTCACCGCGCCCGAGCTCATGGCCATAAACTGCGTACCGCCCTGCTCAAAGTAGCGCTCGATCAGCTCATCGGCGTTGTTGATGGCACCCACCGTCGTAAGCGCAAACGTGCCGTGGTGCGAACGCACCAAAAGCGGCTGCGGGTCGGTATCACTGATGCAGCCAATGCCGCTTGTTCCATGAAAACGCTCAAGGTCTTTATCAAAGCGCGAGCGAAACGGTGTGTTTTCGATTGAGTGAATCTCTTTGTTAAACCCACCGGTACCGTCGCAAAACACCATACCCGCACGTCGCGTACCCAAATGCGAGTGATAGTCCACGCCAAAGAACACGTCGAGCACAACGTCGCGCTTAGAAACTGCGCCGAAGAAACCGCCCATGTATTTGCTCTCCCCTTGCAAATTGCCCCATCATGTCGCCAGCGCACAGGCCAGCGTGATTGCTACAGTATACGTACGCAGCTGGCAACTCGCGCAGCGCAAAGCAGATTTTCCGCAGAGCAGGAGCAAATTGACACAGCAAGAACGAGCTACCCGCAGTACCCGGCACGAGGTGGCACGAAGCCAGTGCACCTACTCGGCAGGCTCGAGCACATAAACCGTTGCCATTTCCTCCTCGTCATCAGGCCAACGCCCCGCCCTTCAATGGATCCCACTTAAACCGAAGGCCTACTCTGTCACCGAGGCGACGGAATCATCGGCCCCATCATCTTTCGCGGCACTTGCTCGCGCCTCCTCGAATGCTACCTTCATGGTTTTGTTACCGCGCGTGAGCTTCTTGATAGAGAGGTCCTGCGCCTTGTCGTTTGCCAAGCGAAGGTTGCGGTCGCTCGAAAGCAGAGCTTCCTTGGTCTTCTGCAAATGGGTGATGGTTTTATCAATCTCGTCGATCGCCGTCTGGAACTTCCGGCTTGCAAGGTCGAAGTTGCGTGCAAAGCCATCCTGGAACTTGAGGAGCTTCTCCTCAAAATGGGTGACGTCCACGTTTTGCTGGCGCACGAGCTCAAGCTCCTGTTTGTAGGCCAGCGCATTCAGGGCGGCGTTGCGCACGAGCGTGATGATGGGGATGAAGAACTGCGGGCGGATGACATACATCTTGGGGTAGCGGTAGCTCACGTCCACGATACCCGCGTTGTAAAGCTCGCTTTCGGGCTCCAAGAGGGACACGAGCACAGCGTACTCGCATTTCTTCTGTGTGCGGTCGTGATCGAGCTTCTTGAAGAAGTCCTCGTTCTTGTGCTTGGTCGCGGTGGTGTCGTTCTCGTTTTTCATCTCGAACATGATGGACACCACCTCGTTCCCCGCCTCGTCTGTCTCGCGGAAGATGTAGTCGCCCTTCGTACCCTCGGAGGCATCGTTATCCTTCTCAAAATAGGCGTGCGGGAACGCCGTCATGCGGATGCGGTTGAACTCCGTCTCGCAGTGCTGCTCCAGGCTCTCCCCCACCATCTTGGTGGAGAGACGCGCCTTCATATCGCGCAGGCGCTCGATCTCTTCATCCTTGTAGCGGATGAGAGCCTCGCTCGTCTTGTGCGCCTGCTCAAGTTCGAGCGCATGCGCCGCCTCAAGCTGGCGCTTCTCGGAGGCGCGCACCGCCTGCTCGCTTGCAAGCTGCGCCCGGGCCTCATCGCGCTCGGCACGCATCTGGGCCACGGCCCGCTCCTGGGCAAGCTCGGATGCCTGCTCCTGCTCTCGCAGCTTGGCCGTGAGCGTGTCGCGCTCATGCTGCACCGCGGCCGTCTGCGCGGCCTTCTGCTGGTCAAGTGTGACAGTGAGCTCCGCCACCTTGCGTTCAAGCTCCGCGCGCTGCTCCTGCGCACGCTCGCGCTCTTGAGCGCCCGCCTGTTGCCGTGCCAGCTCCATCTCACGAGCGGACGCTTCGAGCTTTGCTGTGAGCTCGGCGATGCGCGCCTCCTGCGCTGCCGCCTCCTCACGTGCTTTGCCCGCAACCTCCTGACGCGCAAGCTTCACAGCCGCCTCGCGCTCACGCGCCATCAGCTCCTCCCGCTCGTGGAGCTCGCGGGAAAACTCAGCATCGCGCACCTGCTTGACCAGGTCGGCATAACCGGTCTCGTCCACGGTGAACATGGTTCCGCAGTTGGGGCACTTAATCTCGTTCATGGACGTCCTTCCTTATGCGACGGGTCGTGGCGATAAGCGACGGATGGTGTAGGCAAAGCGTGCGCAACGAACCAGCAAAGCAGGGTGCGCCAAAGTCGCACGCCCGCATCGCAAACTGCCCGCTTCACGGCAACCACGCCAAAGCCTTCTTGGCTTCCTCGCTAATTTGTATGGTACAACGCCGGCCGGACACCATACCCGCCCGTACGCCGCAAGCGGCCGCACGCCGTGCCGGTCGGGCGCGCTCCGGCCTTACCGCACGTAAGCCATGAGGGCGTCGAAGGTTGCCTCCGCATCGCGGCAGCCAACCTCATACACATGCTGCAGCAGCTTAGGGTCGCGCACCATGGTGGGCAGCACGATGGGCTCGCTCGGGCGGATCACAAACACGCGGCCCTCCGCCTCAAGCTGCGCCAGCTTCTCGCGCTGAGCGTTATAGCGCTCGTGACGATTCGCCAGAAGCTCCACGAGCTTGGGATACCTGTGCAGACGCATGCGCAACACAGGCATGAGATTGTTGGGCTTCTTGCGATAGCTCGGGTCTTGCGTGCACACCACCACGCAGCGGTCGTAGCCTTGGCCGAGCATCCACTCAAAGGGGATTGAATCCGCGGTGCCGCCATCGAGGAGCTTGCGTCCCTCAAGATAGACCGGACGCGAAAGCGCAGGAATGGACGCCGAAGCGCGGATCCACTCGATATCCTCCATACCGCCTTCGTTGAGGTCATGGTACACCGGCTCGCCCGTTTCGATATCGGTGGCAACCACGGTGAAGCGCATGGGGTGCGCCTGGAACGTCTGCGTGTCAAACACGTCGAGCTCCCAAGGCAGGCGGCCATAGGCAAAGTCGCGGCTGAAGAGGTCTCCCGTGCGCACCAGATTGCCCATACCGGCATAGCGCGGATCGGCACAGAAGCGCTTGTTGTAGCGCAGTGTACGCCCCACCTGCATGGACTTGAAGTTGCAGCCAAAGGTGGCACCGGCCGACACCCCAACGGTTGCCGTGGCGGTGAAGCCCCGCTTCATCCACACGTCGAGGATGCCCGCCGTGTACATGCCGCGGAACCCGCCACCTTCAAGCACCACGCCCACGCTGGGCGTTCCCGGCTCCACGAAGGGAATCTCGATGCCCGGGACATACACACGCTCTTCCGTCGCCTTCTGCGCCTTGCTCATACCAACCTCCTTTTTGCTGGAAGGTAGTATACCGCCGCCAGCCAGAAGGGAGCCGCGCAGGCCAGCCCCGGGGCAGCGGCAACGCATCAAAAACAGCCCGTGGCCATGAGACAAGCCCGCCCCCGGGTCAGCATGGACGCAGGGGCGGGCTGAAAGTCGTTATTTCCGGTGCTGGCGGCGCAAAGCACAAGCGGCCACGATCAAAAGCAGACCCGCACCGCCCACGCAAGCGATGGCAAACGGCACGACATCGCCCGTGGCGGGGATGACATCGGTGTGTGGCTTGTCCGTCTGGTCATCGGGGGTATCGGGCACATCCGGGTGGTCATCGGGATCGCTCGGTCCATCGGGCCCGGGCTCATCGGTGCCCGGTTCCTCGCCCGACCCGTCCTCATCGATCCACAGCAGCTCAAAGGGGCCGCCCGTTCCGCGAAGAGCTAATCCGTTGCCCCTTTGCTCCAGAGCTCCGCCAAGGTGGAGACCACATCACGCCCCATACGCTCCCACGCCACGGCACCCAGCTCAGCCGCCACATCGCTCAAGAGATTCCGTTGCTCACGCGGAAGATGCCACACTGCATCGAGCAGACGCTGAAGCGCAGGGGTACCGCCCATCATAAGGGCACGCGCATCAGAACATCCGGACGATTCCACTGCATCAAAGAGGGCGTCTGCCACCTGCTGCACCCGCTCGCGATCGGTGCGGGCAAGCCATGCGTTCAGCATCTCATGCACGGCGCGCGACCCCTCATCGAGCGTACCCAGAACCAGCTGGCCTGCCTCAATCTGCCAGGTAAACACCGAATGCTGCATAAGCGGAGCAGCGTCGCTGCGCACCACCTTGGCCTCCGGGGCGTCGAGCAGCATACCCACCACTGAGCGCTCGGGCACCACCCTGTGCACCCGATCGCCCAGCGCTTGATAGTCCGCCGGAGAGAATAGCCCGCGCGCAAACCCCGGCGCATCAAACGCCCACACTGCCGCGATGCGCTCCATCACCTTGGGAGAGCTCATGAGCGTCGCATAGAGCGCCAGGTTTCCACCTTTGGAGTGGCCACCCGCATGCAGCACGCCCGGTACGTGCTCGGACATCTCCTCAAGATAAATCCGCGCCTGCTCATGCGCCGGCATGGTGCCACGCCACGCCATGTCAACATTCTCTCGCCATCCCGGAAACGGCGCGTCCGTACCCTGGAACCCCACGAACGTAAACGCGTCGCGCCATGAAAACGCCAGTGCCCCAAACTGCGTGGGCACCAGGTCGTCCACCACCATACGGTGGCAGCTGAGCACAAGGTCGCGAAACCGCGGACTGGCAGCAAGAGCATAGAGGCACCGCTTGATATCACCAGGAACCAGACCGAGAAACATATGCTCAAAGTGCTCGGCTCGCACCAGATCTACAAGGCGCGTCGGGGTGCACTTGGACGCGGCGCGTGCGAGCAAACGGCCCAGCAGCGTATGCGAGCGGCTCAAGGCATCAGACT
Organism: Candidatus Limicola stercorigallinarum; assembly: GCA_018711625.1. Lineage (GTDB taxonomy): Bacteria > Actinomycetota > Coriobacteriia > Coriobacteriales > Coriobacteriaceae > Limicola > Limicola stercorigallinarum. The sequence goes on from DVID01000036.1 coordinate 6,245, forward strand.
CGGACGGCACGTCGGGCACCAGCCATCGGGCATCAACCATGCATGCTTGCGTGAGCGCGAGCGCGTCCACCTCAGAAAACGGCTGCTCATCAAAGGTGGCGGTGTTCTGCTCGATGTAGTCGATAAGCTGCACGATGCCTCCTCTTCAAGAATGAAGCAAGCTACCTGCTAACCAGCAGCACCACTGCTAACCAGCAGCACCACCTACATAAGCCCCGCCACACAACATGCTGAGTTATATCGGTTTGTACCCTGTTCTTGCAGGAGCGTGAACCGGTCCACGCGGTCCCTGGCCAAAATGGCCCGCGAGATCCAATTCGGGCTGACTCTGGGTCGAACTCAATTCGGGTGTAGGGAAGAAAACCCTGATACACCAGGCAGACAACCTGCTGGCGTCGTGAATCAGTGTGGTTTTGATGCCGGACGGACTGCATCGAGCGAGCCCAACCAAAAACTCATTGATTTAATGCAGTTTGAAGCCGACATGCAAAACACATCGAGGGACAAAGCGCACCGACCTGACCTTTCGTTCCTCGCGGGGGTCGCTCATCAAAAAAAGTACGCCATTTCAGTACGTGATTCGCGTTTTGCCGAGTACACCGCCGCCCGTGCTCAGCAAAACCC
>DVID01000037.1 GCA_018711625.1 Candidatus Limicola stercorigallinarum
AAGAAAAGCGGGTACATGGGCATCGCCTTGCTCGTATTGGCCGTTATTCCGCTGATTGTTGCTGCGATTTTCGTGCCCCAAATGGCCGACGAGATTCCCATGAAGTTCAACGCTGCCGGCGAGGTGACGCGATGGGGCGCCCGCACCGAGCTCTTCATCATTCCGGTGCTCTGTGTGCTGCTCAGTGCGGCTACGTATCTCACGGCATTTCGCACGGCGCGCATGAACGAAGAGTCCAAAGTGGTGGCAGCGATGTCGTTTAAGCGGGTCGTGCGCAACGGAATCGTGACAGCTGTCTTTTTGGATGTGGTAAGCATCTATTTCATCGTCAGTGCATATATGGGTGTTGGACTGCCCATCTAGGAACGCGGCACACGGCGTGACGCTTGGGCACGGTTGAGCTTGAAGGCGCATCTTGTATATGGGATGCGCCTTTTTGCATGGACCCTGCTTATATAGCTACATGGCGCGGTCGTGGTTGATGGGGCGATAGAGCAGGCGTTCGACTTCGCTCGGCTCGTGCGTTTGCCCGAGTGCCCACATGGTTTTAGCAACAAGCGCCTCGGTGGTCATATCGTCGCCGCGCAAGATGCCGGGGTGTTCCGCATAGCTACGACCCACTTCGTATACGCCCAGGTCAAGTCCCTCCTCGGGCACCTGCGTGGTCATGACCACGATGCGGCCCGATGCAACCCAGTTGAAGATGGCTTCTTTGAACGATGGGCCGGACGCTCCGTAATCGGGGATGCCTCCTAAGCCAAACGCTTCGAGAATGACCGCATCGTAGCTTTCTTGCAAGAGCGCAAAGATATGCGGGTTGAAGCCAGGCGTGAGCTTGAGTACGGCAACGCGGTCGTTGATGGTGTCGTAGGTGTGTAGCTTGCTGGGTGTTTGGGCTGTTGCGCGGGCAAACGGCATACTGCCGGCGCGCAGAAAATCGGGATCGCCACTGCGCACAATGCGGTCGTTGCGAATATAGGCGAGCGGGGGAAAGTTAACGCTCGTGAAAGCGTTTGCGCTCAGAGTGCGTTGCTTGCGCGCACGTGTGCCGGCAATGACGAGGCCGCCAAAGACAATACGCACATCGTGTGCGTGGTCGTCGACGGCGTACAGGAGGCTTTGGTATAAATTGAGCTTAGCGTCGGTGAACGAGCTCACCATGGGGCGTTGCGAACCGGTGAGCACGATGGGCTTGGGGCTTTGCTGAATGAGATAGGAGAGTGCCGCCGCCGTATACGCCATGGTGTCGGTGCCATGCAGGATGACGAAGCCGTCGTGCGTGGCGTATTCCTCCACGATAACGTCGCGAATGCGCATCCAGTCGCGCGGACGCATATTAGTGCTGTCGATGTTCATGGGCTGCACCACGTCGAGCTTGCAGAGTCCTTCAATTTCGGGCACGCATGCAGCCAGCTCCTCGCCGGTAAGGGCGGGGGAGAGGCCATGTTCTGCTTCGGCAGAGGCGATGGTGCCGCCGGTTGCAATAAGAAGGATATTCTTCATGAGGACTCGCTTTGGCTCGTTGGTAACTGAGCGTATTGTGACACAGCTTTGTTTTACGTGCAGGTATATGACGCGCGCATATGGCGATGCCGCGCAGGCGCACATCAAGCTGGCATTGCGGGCCCGCAGCTTGCCATACACCGTGTATGATGGAGCGGTCACACCCATCTGGATTTCGAGAGAGCGATTTGCCTCATAGAGAAGGGGAGTCTTATGACGCAGCTTGCTTCCACCCAGAGCGACCAGAAGGTGCTCGTATTTGACTTTGGCGCTCAGTACGGTCAGCTCATTGCCCGCCGCGTGCGCGACTTGCACGTGTACTCCGAGATTGTTCCCTGTGACATTTCGGCCGATGAAGTGCGTGCTCTGCAGCCAGCGGCACTCATTCTCTCGGGCGGCCCTGCTTCGGTATATGCAGAGGATGCTCCGTCTATTGATCCTGCCATCTTTGATTTGGGCCTGCCGGTGCTCGGCTTTTGCTATGGTCACCAGATTATGGCGGTGACCCTGGGGGGCGAGGTAGCTCATTCTGAGGTGGGGGAGTACGGCCCGGCCACCATCGAGCGCGAAGAGACGTCTACTCTGTTCAACGCCACGCCCATGGAGCAGACGGTGTGGATGAGCCATCGCGATGCCGTGAGCCGCGTTCCCGAGGGATTTGTCGTTACGAGTCACACCGCCGTGTGCCCCGTTGCTTCCATGGAGTGCGCTGAGCGCAAGCTGTATGCCACGCAGTTCCATCCCGAGGTGCGCCACACGGAGTTTGGCCAGCAGATCCTCTCCAACTTCCTCTTTGATATTTGTGGTCTGGAGCCCACGTGGTCGATGGACAACCTGGCCGAGCGAAAGGTGGCCGAGATCCGTGAGCAGGTGGGGAGCGACCGCGTGATCCTGGCGCTTTCGGGCGGCGTGGACTCCTCGGTGGTTGCAGCCCTTGGTGCTCGTGCCATTGGCAAGCAGATGACCTGCGTGTTCATCAACCATGGTCTGTTGCGCAAGGGTGAGCCGGAGCAGGTGGAGGAGGTCTTTACCAAGCAGTTTGACGTGGACTTTATTCACGTGCATGCTGAGGACCGCTATGCCGAGCTTTTGGCTGGTGTGACCGATCCCGAGCAGAAGCGCCGCA
>DVID01000038.1 GCA_018711625.1 Candidatus Limicola stercorigallinarum
CCTTCTCCCGCTACCCTCGCCCCACCCACACATCCCCCTAGTTTGGTGCTCATTCCTTGAACGCGGCGCTCCTTGGCGGACGGCCCGCACCATGCCCGGCGCGCTGCGTTATCATCAGGAGCAGCCCTGACTCGCCATACGTGCAACACGTCGCGCGCCCAAGTGCCGCGTCGCCCCAGCACCGTGCGTGAGCAGGCGTAGGCACACAAGTCTGGGGGGCCCATGGATTCGAACGTCACGTCGACGGCCATCATCCTTGCTGCGGGTGAAGGAACCCGCATGAAGTCCAACCACGCCAAGGTCTCGCACGAGATTTTGGGCAAGCCGATGATTCTCTGGATCACCGACGCCGTCATCGCCGCAGGTATTGACCGCGTGGTGGTGGTGATCGGCAGCCACGCCGACGAGGTGCGCGCCCTGCTGGACGGCGCCTACGGCGAGCGCACCGACGCGCGCGTAGAGTGCGTTGAGCAGACCGAGCGCCTGGGTACCGGACACGCGGTTCGTACCGTTCTTGAGGCTACGGGTATCTGCTCGGGGCCGGTCGTGGTGCTCAACGGCGACCTGCCGCTCATCAAGCCGGAGACCATCCGAGCTTTTGCCGAGAGCGTTGCCGACGGCGCACATGCCGCTTCCATCCTCACCATGACCATGCCGGATCCCTTTGGCTACGGGCGCATCGAGCTCGACGAGAACGGCTCCGTGCTTCGCAATATCGAGCAAAAGGACTGCACGCCCGAGCAGAGTGCCACGCTGTCTGAATGCAATGTGGGCTGCTACGCCTTTGACGGCGCCAAGCTTGCGCAGCATGTGAACTCGATTGGCTGTGACAACGCACAGGGCGAGTACTACCTGCCCGACATGATTGAGATTTTGCGCCGTGCCGGCGAGAGCGTGACCATCTGCCACGCCGACGACTACCGCGAGGGGCTGGGCATCAACAGCCGCAAGCAGCTTGCCGAGGTTACCGCCGTGGCGCGCGACCGTATCAACGACGAGCTTATGGCAGCGGGCGTCACCATTATCGACCCCGCGAGCACTTGGATCGCCCCGGGCGTGACCATCGGCCGCGACACCGTGGTGTGGCCGCTCACGTTCCTCTTGGGCGCCACCTCGGTGGGTCCCGATTGCGTCATCGGACCCAACACCCGGCTTACCGATTGCCAGGTGGGCGCAGGCTCTACGCTCGAAGAGGTTGTGGGCATTCAGGCCACCATCGAAAACGGCGTCTCCGTGGGACCGCGCGCATATCTGCGCCCCGGCGCCCACCTGCTCGACGGCTCGCACGTGGGCACGCATGTTGAGATCAAGAACTCCACCATCGGCGAGGGCTCCAAGGTCCCCCACCTCTCGTATATTGGCGACACCCAGATGGGATCGGGCGTGAACATTGGCGCCGGATCCATTACCTGCAACTACGACGGCGTGCGCAAGAACCGCACCACCATCGGCGACAACACGTTCATCGGCTCGGACACCATGATGGTGGCGCCGGTGAACATCGGGTCGCGTGCCGTCACCGGTGCCGGCGGCACCATCACGAAGGATGTTCCTGACGGCGCGCTTGCCATCGAGCGCACCGAGCAGCGCATCATAGCTGGTTACGGCGAGCGCAAGTTCGCCCGTTCGTAGCAGCACGCATCGAAAACTTTTGGTTTCGGACGTCATGGCAGTTCAAGCAGAAGGGGAAGCAATGCCGACTATCGAATCCACCCGTAAGACCATGCAGATGTGCAAGAGTCTGCGCGTCTACTCCGGATCTGCAAACAGGCCGCTTGCAGAGAAGATTGCAAACATCCTGGGAGTAGAGCTCTCCGGTCTTGCGCTTGAGAAGTTCGCGAACGGCGAGATCTATGCTCGCTTTGACGAGTCCGTTCGCGGCGCGGACGTCTTCCTTGTTCAGTCCATTTCGGGCGATGTGAACGACGCTCTTATGGAGCTCCTTATTGCCACCGACGCCGCCAAGCGTGCCTCCGCACGCACCATCACTGCGTGCATCACGCACTACGGCTATGCGCGCCAGGACCGTAAGGCTGCACCGCGCGAGCCCATTACCGCTCGCCTGGTAGCCAACCTCATCGAGCGCGCCGGCGTGGACCGCGTGATCACGCTCGACCTGCACCAGGGCCAGATTCAGGGCTTCTTTGATATTCCGGTGAACCACCTCTCGGCTCTGCCGCTGTTTGGCGACTACTACAATGCCATGAACTTCGACACTGACAACCTTGTGGTGGTCTCGCCTGATGTGGGCCGCGCCAAGGCTGCTAAGAAGCTCTCCGACATGTTGGGGTGCAGCCTTGCCATTGCGCACAAGGGCCGTCCGCGCCACAACGCCGCCGAGGTCATGGGCATCATCGGCGACATCAAAGGCAAGACATGCATCATCAACGATGACATGATCGATACCGCAGGCACCCTGTGCGCTGGCGTGAAGGAACTCAAGAAGCTCGGTGCGGGCGACATCTACGTATGTGCCACGCACGGCATTTTCTCGGGTCCGGCAATCGAGCGCCTGAATGCTGCACCCATTGTAGAGTGCGTTGTCACCGACTCGATTCCCGTTGAAGAAGGCGGCAAGATCAGGACCATCTCGGTGGCAAACGAGTTCGCCGACGCCATCAGCGCCGTGTACGACGAGCGCTCGGTATCCAAGCTCGTGGGCGGCGACTTCGCGCTGTAAACCCGCAACGCGACGCAAGCCAACACCCATCTCAGCTGGGGGCGCGGTTCCACCGCGCCC
>DVID01000039.1 GCA_018711625.1 Candidatus Limicola stercorigallinarum
CTGAGCTCGCGCGTGAACGTTTTGCCGCTGGGGTTGGTATAGGTGAGCACGGCGCCGTAGCCGCCGTTGCCGGGGTTGCCGCGTGCAGAGCCGTCGGTGTAGATGACTACCTTCACACAGGTCCTTTCTCGTGTGCGGGCAGCGCTTACTATTAGGAAAGCGCCCGAACCATTGTAACCGGTGCTTGCGGGAGGCGTGTGGGGCGATGCCTGCGCGTTGCGGCGGATGCGATAGTCGGTGCCGATACGATGTTCCGGCTGGTTTCAATGAGCGCCAAACGTGTTTCACCATGTTTGTACAGGGTTGATGGTCGGGTGGTAACGCGATGTGGCGTGTAAGCGAGCATTTTTTTCTCATGTCGAAGCGAATTCTAGACAGTTAGTTCAGATTTGAACGACGAAGCGTTTGGCTCATGCCATGAGGGCCACGTTCTGTGCGGCGCGCGACAGAGAAATCGTCGGAAACTTGACTGGATGCTTGATGTGGGTATATCGATGCAACGCATTTTGATTGGTATACGGCATCCTGTTCCTCAGCAGCTTCTGCCCGTCGTGCATATCTGAACTAACTGTCTAGAATCTGGCTTGTTGCAGAAAAAAGGGTGCAGTACGTGTTTTTGGAGGTAGAGCTTCTGGGCGTGCGGCGGATAAAATGACTGCAGTCGGCTTGGAGCGACGCCGCAGCCCGCAAGGTAATAAGGGAGCTTCGTGTCGGGGCGGCATTGTGCTTGGTGGAGACCGTATCGGGTGCTCCCGCAGGAACATAACGAGGAGGAGCGATGCAGTATCGGATCGACCCCAAGCGAGGGACGCGCATCTCGGCCCTGGGGTTGGGTTGTATGCGGTTTCCGGCCAAAGCGCCTGGTCGACCTGACCTCAAGGCGGCGGAGACGATTATTGCACGCGCCCATGAGCGCGGCATCAATTATCTCGATACTGCCTATCTGTATCCGGGCAACGAGGCTTGTGTAGGTGCTGCTCTTGAACATTTGGGCCTTCGCGACCAGGTTCTTCTTGCCACCAAGCTTCCTCACGCCTCGTGCAAGCGGCCTGAGGACTTTGACCGGTTCTTCTCTGAGCAGCTGCGCCGGCTCAAAACGGATCACATCGATTACTACCTCATGCACAACATCACGAGTCCTGCCCAGTGGGAGCGCCTGGTTGCGTTGGGTGTCGAGGACTGGATAGCGCGTCAAAAAGCAGCGGGGCGCATTGGCGCTATTGGCTTCTCATACCATGGGAGCGCGGGCGACTTCCCGATAATGCTCGATGCGTACGACTGGGATTTTTGCCAGATCCAGTACAACTATGCAAACGAGCGGTACCAGGCAGGGACGGCGGGACTCAAGGAGGCGGCGCGTCGCGGGCTGGCAGTGTTTGTGATGGAGCCGCTGCTGGGTGGCCGTTTGGCGGGTAAATTGCCCGATGCTGCCCAGCGGGTATTGGCAGAGGCGGCGGATGAGCGCCTGAGCGCGCCGGCCTCGTGGGGTCTTGCCTGGGTATGGGATCATCCTGAGGTGACGATGTTGCTTTCTGGTATGGCAAGCCCCGAGCAGGTGGATGAAAACGCTCGCGTTGCCGCGTGGGCGGAGCCGGGTATCCTCACTCCCGAGCAGCATGAGCGGATAGCGCGGGTTGTGGCTATCTTTGAGCAGAGCAACCGCGTGCCCTGCACAGGATGCAACTACTGTATGCCCTGCCCACAGGGCATCAACATACCTGGCTGCTTCTCGGCGTATAACGCCTCGTATGCGCATGGATGGTTTACGGGCGTGGCCCAGTATTTCACTGCCTCTGCCATCCGGAGCGGGCGTCCGCGCCTGGCGAGCAACTGCGTACACTGTGGCGCTTGCAAGCGGCATTGTCCGCAGCATATTGATATACCAGCGCGGCTGGAAGACGTGCAGCACCGGTTGACGCCCGGGCCTGTGGGCCCGCTGCTGGCGCTCATGGCGCGTGGCGGAGATAAGGGCGGGCGCTAAGCCTGGCGAGGACTGTCGGGGTTCTTGGGTGTGTTCGGTGCGGGCGGTTTTAGCCCTGCGCCCGCCACGTTACAAGGGGCTATCCGGCGCAAAGCAAAGCCTAAAAGACAGCCAGGCTTCATTCTTACTGGGAAGATTCTGGTAAGGTGGGGAGCGATTCTTACGTATGCAAGGGAGAGAACCATGACCGCGCGAACCATCGGATGCCATCTTTCCGTGGCAAAAGGCTTTACCGCCATGGGCGAGACCGCGTGCTCCATTGGCGCTAATACCTTTGCGTTCTTTACGCGCAACCCGCGCGGCGGTGCCATGCGCCCGCTGGACACCGATGACATGGATGGGCTCAAGCGCCTCATGGCCGAGAACGGCTTTGGCAAGCTTGTGGCACACGCTCCGTATACGTATAACCCTTGCTCTGCCAAGGACCATGCGCGCGCCTTCGCTCACGAGGCTATGCGCGAAGACCTCGAGCGCCTGGAGTATCTGCCGGGCAACTACTACAACTTCCATCCGGGCTCTCACGTGGGTCAGGGCACGGAGCGCGGCATCGAGCTCATTGTTGAAACGCTGGCGGATGTGATGTTTGAAGGCCAGCACACCATGGTGCTTTTGGAGACCATGGCGGGCAAAGGTACCGAGGTTGGTCGCAGCTTTGAGGAGCTTGCCCGTATTATCAAGGGCGTGGAGCGGCGTTCTCCGGCGCTTGCTGAGCAGCTGGGTGTGTGCCTCGACACCTGCCACGTGAGCGACGCAGGGTATGACATTGTGCACGACCTGGATGGCGTTCTGGCAACATTTGACCAGGTGGTGGGGCTCGACCGGCTCAAAGCGGTGCATCTTAACGATTCCAAGAATCCGTGTGGTGCGCACAAGGATCGGCATGCCTGCATTGGCGAGGGATACCTGGGGAATTCCGGCCTGGGTGGCGGTGAGGGGGTCTTTACCGCGCTGCTTTGTCATCCCGCTTTGCGGGGCCTGCCGTTTATTTTGGAGACGCCCAACGAGCTTGATGGCTATGCGCGCGAGATTGCTCTGCTTCAGGGACTGGCAGCTGCGGCGGATGTGCAGGAGCAAGCCTGAGGGGTGACCATATTGGAGGTCCGGGGCGTGCCTTCCACGCAGGGTGCCTGCGCTGGATGAAACGACCCCGTCTCCACCTATCCACAGAGTGCTAACCGATGAGCCCCACCCGTTCCTTAGCAGCAAGAATGCGCAGTACGCTCTCGTCGATGCGCTCGGTGGTGAGCGCACCTGTCTGAATGGCGTCAAGCACACCTTCATAGGCAGCGGTAAGATTATCGGGCATGAGCAGCATATCGCCACCTGCCTGGAAAAAGCGCACGGCCGCATCTGCCGGAGTGTAGCGCTGCGTAATGGCACCCATAGCAAACGAGTCGGACACAATCACACCGGTGAAACCGAGCTGACCGCGTAACACGTCGGTCATCATGACGGGGGAGAGCGAGGCGGGCAGGTCGTCAGCTGCAAAGTTGGGGGTTTCGATATGGCCCACCATTACAAAGGGGCAGCCAGCCTCAATGGCCGCACGGAAGGGCGCAAACTCAACGGATTCAATCTGCTCTCGTGTGCGGGTGGCATACACGGCGCCCGTGTGGGAGTCTCCTGCCGTGTCGCCGTGCCCGGGGAAGTGCTTTACGCACGGGAGCACGCCTGTTGCCAGCATGGCTTCAACTTCGGACGCAACCATGGATGCTGCCACCGCGCCGTCCGAGCTAAAGGAGCGTGCGCCAATAGCTGTGTTCTGCGGATTGGTGAGCACGTCGGCATCGGGAGCAAAGTCTACGTTGAACCCAATATCTTTGAGGTAAGTGCCAATGGTGGTGCCCACGTAGGCCGCCTGGTCTGGGTCGCCCGTGGCGCCAATCTCGGCCATGTTGGGGAAGTGCGTTACGTCGAAGAGGCCCGAGTTGGCAACGCGTGCTACAAGCGGCCCGCCCTCCTCGTCCACACCCAGAAACAGGGGAACTCCAGCGCCTGCTGCCTGGGCAAACGCGTAGGTGCCTGAGAGCAGGTCGCGCGCCTGCTGGTTGCTCTGGAGGTTTTTGCCAAAGTAGATGATGCCGCCCACGGGTATACGGGCCAGCGCGTCTTTGGTCATGGTGCCAGCAACGGTGGCGGTGCCTACCCCGGTGAGACCCTCAGGCGTTACAAAGAAGAGCTGCGCCACCTTCTCCTCAAGGGTCATCTGGGAGAGCGTGCGCTCGGCTACGGAAGGGCTGTGCTCCTCAATGCCTTCCGATGCGGCGGTGGTGTCTTTGATGGGGTCGGTCACAACGGTGGGGTGTGATACGGAGGAGTCCGTGGGGCCCGCGCTGCCTGTTCCGGGCATGCCTGTTGTGGTGCAGCCGGCAAGCCCGGTGGCAACAACGCCCAGGGCGGCAACCATGCCGCGGCGGGAGATGACAGGTTTTGTGGTCATGGCTCTTGGCTCCTCTCGTGCGCATGCGCACCCCAGCTTCCCATAACGGTGGGTGCAGGGGCAGGCGCATGCGCACGTATTGAGCCATTGGGTGAGGCAGCGGTCGCGGCATCAGTCGCCGGTTGAACGTCGATCGTCTCCGGCACGGTCGCCCGATGCCCGAAATGCGGCTGTCTGCGAGCGTTTAGAGTGCGCTCTCAAAAATGGCGCGCGCATCGTCAAGCGTGAGCTCCATGAAGGTGCCAAACCGCTCTCCGCGCGTGGCTTTGAGGCCGGGCATAAGCTGGTCGATGTCCTCCGCATGAATGCCCAGCTCGCCCAGGGTGCGGGGCATGCCCATGGACACAAAGAAGTCCTGCAGCTCGTCGATGGCGGCTTCGATGGCATCGTGCTCGGCACGTTCGGGGGTGATGACCTCGTCGATGTCGGAGAGGTCGTCTTCCTCGGGGTCAACAGGCTCAATGCCAAAGACCTGCTTGGCAAACTCCAAGAAGCGCTCGGGATGTGCAGGCCACACGTGACGCATCCACGCAGGGAAGATCACGGCAAGGCCCGCTCCGTGCGTAATGGAAGTGTCGAAGGCAGAGAGCACGTGCTCCATGCCGTGGCAACTCCAGTCGCCGTCGCGCTTGCCCGGGATGCCCAGACCACATCCGGCGATGCCGTTATGTGCGAGCATGCCGGTCCACATGAGGTTCGCGCGGGCGTCGTAGTCGTGCGGGTCTTCCATCACGCGCGTGCCACCGTCAATGGCAGCACGAATGAGCCCGCACGCGATGTTGTCGGTTACGGGGACGGCGGGCTCGCCCGAGAAGAAGCGCTCCATAACATGCGCGATCATGTCGGTCACGCCTGCGGCCGTTTGGTAAGGCGGCAGGGTGAAGGTGAGCTCGGGGTCCATGATGGCGAGCGCCGGGCGGTTGAGAGCGCAGTTAAGACCGCACTTTAGCCCCGCCTCGTCGTTGCTAATGACGCAGGAGTCGGAGGCCTCGGAGCCGGATGCAGGAATGGTGAGCACAACGCCCACGGGCAGCGCCTGAGTTGGCGTGGCGCGCTTGGAGAAGAAATCCCACGGGTCGTCGTCGTAGCAGGCGCCGAGCGCAATGGCCTTGGCGCAATCGATAACCGAGCCGCCGCCAACGGGGAGAATCATGTCAATGGACTCTGCGGTGCGGACGAGTTCGATGCCCGCCCGCACCGAGGCAATCTCGGGGTTGGGACGCACGCCGCCCAGCTCGACGTGGGCGATGCCCGCGTTGTCGAGCGAGTTCAAAACGCGCTCGAGCGTGCCGGTGCGCACCACCGAGCCGCCGCCATACACCACAAGGACGCTCTTCACGCCGCGTGCTGCAAGCTCGGCTCCCGTGTGATCGACCACACCACGGCCAAACACAAATGCGGTGGGGGATTGGAAGGTGAAATCGTTCATGGGGTCCTCCCTGGGTAGGTTTTCCCGGATGGGGCATTGTTGCATGCTGCTGGCGGGTCATGCGCAAGACTATTTGCGTCCGCACACTCGCTCGACGGCATGTACTTCACTATAGGCGCATACCGGGTACAGCGGTCACGACTTTGATGCCCGTTTGCGACATCTTCATGCCCATGCAGTGGTATTGCGGGGAAGAGCGCGGGGTAAATGGGCCCGTTTGTGTGTTTGGGTCTGCTGCCTGCCGCTGGCTCCTTTCGTTCCGTCAACTCGTTTCCGCCCGTTCGACAATCTCAAGCGTGCGGATATCGTCGAGGGCGATGGAGGTTTTCACCACCACAAGCTCGCGATAGATGAGGTCTATGCGTGCCACGCAGCCCGTACGGGTAACGTAGGCATCGTTGTCGTAGAAGCATACGCGCACGATGTCGCCACGCCGCACTTGGGCCACAACCTGCGAGAGGCTTTCGGCTTCCTCGGGGGTGAGCTCATGGCGCGGCTCGACCACCCGCTCTTGCTGGCGGATAAGCTCGTAGTAGCCACGAAGGGCGGCAAAGGGCATAAACTGCGCGGCGCGGTCTGCCCGCGGGCGACCCGAGGCGGTTGCGGTCGGGCGGCTTGCGACCATGGCAGCAGGGCGGTCTGAGGTTGTGGTGCTGCTGTGGTTTGAGCGCAGACCGCGCGGGGCATGACGTGCGGCCATGGCCTCCGCACGCTCCGCCGGCACTGCGGAGGTCTCTGCATCGGGCGCGTCGCCTGCGCGCGGCGTGGCAACCACCTCAAAGGTCAAGTCGCCCCAGACGGTATTGATGCGCTGTGTTTGCGCTCCTGCGCGGGACGATTCCTGCGCAGGTTCTGCGGGTTCAAACTTAGGCATGATGACCTCCCACCTGCTCGTTGCGCTCGCGGGCCGTTGCCTTTTCGGTAAGGCTCATGCCCTTGAGCAGCGCATTTTTGCCGTACTTGTCTTTCACAGCGAGAACAGCGCGGGCAAGATTATGCTCGCGAGCTTCGGCGTCAAGGTCGCAAAATAGGTCGTAGGTGGCAAAGTCCTCGGGCAGAAGGTTGCCAAAGCCTATGCTGATGCGCCGGATGAAACGCGCAGGGTCAACGGTCTCTTTCCAGAGTGCGTCGAATGCACCCATAAGCTTGCGAAACGAATTGGTGCGCACCGGCAGTTTGCGCGAACCGCCGCCATGCGCCCAGGAGCCGCGACTCCCTGCGCGGCGCGTGCCGTGTTCGCCCACAATATAGGAGGGGAGTTCGTCGGTCCTAAGAGCTGCCTTGCCATCCGCCATCGCATCATCAGCTCCAACAGCGCCTCCTGCATATCCCACATAAAGCGATATGTGGTCGCACACCTGAGCGCGATCAACCAGCTCAAGCACCGAGGTATCCACCATCTCCTTCAACACCAGATGCGCTTCGCTGTTGCGATAGTTTTGTGGCAGCACCTGCCCGTTTACGTAGGAGGTTTCGGCCGGACGATACGCTTGAATGTCGGCGATGGTGGTGGGTTCGCGTCCAAAGGCGTGGTCGATGAGGTACTCCGCATTCACGCCAAACTCGTTATAGAGCACCTGTTCGTCGAGAGCGGCAACCCCCATAAGGTCGTATACACCATAGGTGGCAAGGCGTGCTGCGATTCCAGGGCCAATGCCCCAGATGTCGGTAATGGGCCGATGCTGCCAAATCTCGCGCCGGAACCGCTCCTCGTCCAAGTACCCGATGTTGTCCTTCACGTGCTTGGCGGTGATATCGAGCGCTACTTTGGCAAGGAAAAGGTTGGTGCCAACGCCGGCGGTGGCGCAGATGCCCGTCCGGGTGCGCACAGCATCCATGAGGCGCTGGGCAAACGCTTTGGCAGAAAGCCCATAGCGCTTGAGGTAGGGCGTGACGTCGATGAAACACTCGTCGATGGAGTAGGGATGAATGTCTTGAGGGCTTACAAACCCAAGGTAGATGCCATAAATCTGCGCCGAGACCTCCATATAGCGGCGCATGCGTGGCTTGGCCATGATGTAGGGGATATCGCGGGGAATCTCAAACACTCGGCAGCGATTGCGCACGCCGAGGGCCTTCATGGCGGGGCTCACCGCAAGGCAGATGGTGGTGTTGCTGCGATCGGGATCCGCCACCACCAGGTTGGTGGTGAATGGATCGAGCTCGCGGTCGATGCACTCAACCGAGGCATAGAACGTTTTGAGGTCGATGCACGCGTATACGCGCTCGGCGCCGCTGTCTTCAGAGCTCATGTCCACCCCTGCCATCGATCTTATAATCGAACATATGTTCACTACCGAGTAGTATACACGCAGGGGCGGACATGAGATACGTACGACTTACGCGCGCTGCCAGACGATTGAGCCTTCCTTCACCGTGGCGAGCACCTGAATGTCTTTGATGGCAAGGGGGTCAACATCAAGCGGGTTGGCGTCGAGCACGGCCAGGTCGGCGAGCTTGCCCACCTCAAGGGTGCCCTTGCGATCCTCTTCGCCGTACTGATAGGCGCCGTTTGCCGTGATGGCGCGGAGGGCATCGTAGGCGTTCACGCACAGGTCCTGGTCGAGCTTGACGCCGGTTTTAGTGATGCGATTCACAGCGCACCACACCGAGAGCATCATGTTGTTAGGAACAATGGGCGTGTCGTTATGCAGGGTAAACGGCAGGCCTTCATCAAGCGCCCAGCGGCAGGCGGAAATGCGGCTACCGCGTTCGGTGCCAAAGTTGCGCAGGTGAATGTCACCCCAGTGCCACACGTGGCTTGAGAAGATGGTGGGGATCATGCCCAGCTCGCGCATCTGGGTGTAATGCTCGCGCCGCGCCGTCTGGCAGTGAACCATCACCGGGCGCAAGGTGGTCTTGTTGGGGTTGGGCGACTCTGCAAGAGCGCGGGCATAGCAGCGGATGAACTGGTCGGAGGCAGCATCGCCGTTGCAGTGCACCAGGAGCTGACGGCACTCGTCGATGGCCTCGCGGCAAAGCTGGTAGACCGTGTCGTCATCCAGCTGGCCAAAGCCGCAGAATGTGGGGTCATCATCGGGGGAGAGGGGCAGGTAGGGCTTGGTCATCCAGGCGGTACGGCCCTGGGGCGATCCGTCGAGAATCATCTTATGCCCGCCGATGCGCACGTGGTTGTAATAGGCGGGGCCATCGATGGCTGCGTGGCGCGCGCAAATGCTCTGCGCGTGATCGCCAAAAACGCTTGCCGGGTAGGCAACCACGTCCAAGTGCAGGCGCTCGTTGCGCGCAAAGCCCTCAAGCGCTGTGAGTGTCTCTTCGGTGGAGGCGCCATCCTGGCAGGTGGTGATGCCAAAGCGCAGGTACTCCGCTTCCATCTCGGGCAAGAGCGCATCGTAGTCGATGGTGAAGCGCGGGCCCATAACCTTGGCACTGAGCGGTGCCATGGCGGCAGGCTCTTCCCAGGGGCCCAGAATGCGGCCCGCGGCATCGCGTACGTAGTGGCCGCCTTCGGGATCGGGCGTGGTGGGTTCAATCCCGGCAAGCTCGTAGGCACGCGTGTTGGCGGAGCCCAAATGGCCGGAGACATGGATGATCACAATGGGGACATCGCGGGAAACAGCGTCGAGCTCCTGAGCCGTGGGATGGCGCTCTTCGGCAAAGGCTGTTTGATCGTAGCCCATGCCAATGCAAACACTGTCAGGGGTGATCCCGTGCTGCTCAATGCCCGCACGCAGGCGTTTTTGCACCTCGGCCACGCTGGTACAGCCGCCAAGTTGCACGTAGGCAAGCGCTTGGGCCACCATGGTGAAGTGACTATGGGGGTCAATAAAGCCGGGCGTTACGCAGGCACCGTTGAGGTCGATACGCTCTGCCGCGGGCGCAAAGGCCTCGGCGCCTTCCAGGGTGCCGGTGTAGGCAATGGTGCCATCATCGTTGGTTACCAGGGCATCAAAGCGATCGTTGGGGCCGGTCATAGGGAGAAAGGTGGCGTTATGAAAGATCTGCATGGGAATGCTCCTTGCAAAAATGGCGTGGGGATAGATAGAAGAGCGCCCGCCTCATCCTTGCGTGAGGCGTGCGGGGTGAGGCGGGCGCTTCGTTCTATTCTTTTGAGCGGTCTTTGGTGATAAACGACGTGGTAAGCGAGCCGGCGAGGCAGATAACAAAGGCAACGCCCATGGAGAGGCGGATGGCGTTCACGCGCGTGTCGCTGTAGCGTGCCGCAGCCTCGGTAATGGCATGGTCAGGGGCGTCGGTGTTTTCCCAGCGGGCGAGGAAGGTCTCGTCGCTCTCCAGCTGAAGTGGCGTGGAGAGCACTTCTTGGGCCGTGGCTTCACTCACACCGTCGATGGCCGTGATGCTTGCGGTCATGGTGCTCGAGATAAAAGAGAGCATGACGGCACCTAGGAGCGCCACGGCGATGGCCTGACCGGTGTTGCGGCAGGTGGCCTGCACGCCGCCCGACTGCGCAGCTCCACTTTCATCGAGCGAAAGCGAGATCACGGGGCCTGCCTGCGAGGCTACGGCACCAGCGCCCAGGCCGGCGAGGGCAAAGCCTACCACCATGAGTGGCATGACGAGGCCGCCCGGCACGATAGAGAAAGCCAAAAGGGCGATGGAGGCAAGTACCGCAACATAGCCTGCGCGCATGATGACCTTGTGCGCAAGCTGGGGAAAGACGCGTGCGATGCCCGCCGAGGCAATGAACATGGCGATGCCAAACACAATGGAGACACCGCTGGTTTCGAGGGCAGACATACCAAGCACCACCTGCAAATAGGGGGTGACAAGAATGATCTGCATGCCCATGAAGAAGAAGCTCACCGTGCAAGCGGCAAGGCCGCAGAGCACCTGTGGCTCGGTGAGGAAAGCGTGCGGCAAGAGGCAGCCACCGTTGGCGCGTTCAATGCCGCGCTCCACCCGCACCAGCGTGATCAACAAAATAAGGCCCACCACAATAAAGAGTGGTGCCGGAGACAGCCCTCCCACCGAGAATGGAGCGGCCGCGGTGGCGGTCCACATGCCCCAGGTGGAAAGGTTGGAGATGCCATTGATAAAGAGGAAAAGGCCCGATGCGGCAAGGCCCGCGCCTACGCCGTCGAAGCGCATGGAAGAGCGGTCGCGGTCGACATCGGGGAGCTTGAGCGACCCGGCAAGTACCAACAGGAAGTACACGCCCAAAATGGCAAACGTAACGCGAAAGCCCGTAAGGTCAAGCAGGATACCCAAGATGATAGGGAAGAGGATGGCCAAGCCCGAAGCTGAGGCAACGCCTCCATAGGCCTGAGCTCGGTGCTGCTCGGTATGCCAAATCTTGGGCACAAGCCCCAGCACCGAAGGAATGAGAAGACTGGCGCCCAGACCTACCAAGAGCCTGCCGCACCAGGTGAGCACAAATACATTGGGGGCGAGGGCCGCGGCAAATTCGCCCACGGCGGCAAGGCCCGCACCCAGGCGGAAGTTGCGTCGCCAGCCCCACATGGTGCCCAGCATGCCGCCCACAATCATGCAGGCGCCCGCGACGAGGGAATACACGGTGTTGAGCATTTGAATCTCGGAGGTGCTCGCTCCCAGGGCCTGGGTGATCTCTCCCGTCGCGATAGAGAGGGCACCGTTATCGCCCGATGTTCCCATCTGCGCTGCCATAAGCACGATGAGGGGTACCACGGCAAACGCCGTGGCTGCGGTTGGTGCCTCGGCACCGCCGGGATCGAGTTGCTGAGATGCCTTAACAAGGCCCATGCTGGGCTCCTTTCTTTGCTGGATACGAGATTGATGGGGCGATGCGGTCCATTTGGTAAAGGGGGCGAAACGACCCCGTCCCCATCTATCCCCATCTATCTCATCCATTTCACAAGACAGCGCATAATTGTACGGCGCAATTGTGCGCGCACCGTGGAGGCGGCGCAGGGTGTCAAAAACGTAACCGGCCTGCCCTTCGGCGGAGTTGATGGATGCGTGCGCATAGCAGTGCGCCTGCAGGGGGTAGAATGGAGGCGGTATGCATGGGGCCGCGTGATCGCGGCCTGCACAAACAATAAGGAGGAAACCATGCCCACCGTTTCGACTCCCGTTGATGCCACAACAACGCCCGCTTGGGGTGCTCTCCAGATGCATCATGATCAGCTTGTTGAGGAGGGCATCGACCTCAAGGGCTGGTTTGCTGCTGACCCCGATCGTGTCTCCAAGCTCTCCTTTGAGGTGGGCGACCTGTACTTCGACCTCTCGAAGAACCTCATTACCGACGAGACGGTGAAGCTTCTGGCCGACCTTGGCTGCGCGGTCAACCTTGAGGAGCGCCGCGACGCCATGTATGCCGGCGTGCACATCAACACCACCGAGGATCGTGCCGTGCTGCATACGGCGCTTCGCCGTCCTAAAGATCAGGCTGGCACCGTCATGGTTGACGGTCAGGATGCCGTGGCCGACGTGCACGAGGTGCTCGACCGCATGTACGCCTTCGCTGAGAACGTCCGTTCCGGTGAATGGAAGGGTGTCTCGGGCAAGCGCATCGAGCACCTGGTGTCCATCGGTATCGGCGGCTCCGACCTGGGCCCGGTCATGGCCTATGAGGCGCTGAAGCCGTATGCCGATTCGGGTATTGATTGCCGCTACATCTCGAACATCGATCCCAACGACCAGGCCGAGAAGCTTAAAGGCCTGGACCCCGAGACCACGCTCGTGATCATTGTGTCCAAGACCTTCACCACGCTGGAGACGCTTACCAACGCGCGCGAGGTCAAGGCTTGGATGCTCGAGGCCCTCAAGAACGCCGGCGCTATCGACGGCACGCCCGAGCAGAATGCCGAGGCCATCAAGAAGCACTTTGTGGCTGTCTCCACCGCGCTTGACCTCGTGGCCGACTTTGGCATTGACCCCGAGAATGCTTTCGGCTTCTGGAGCTGGGTGGGTGGCCGTTATTCGGTTGACTCCGCCGTGGGCCTGTCGCTCATTGTGGTATACGGCCCCGAGCGCTTCCAGGAGTTCCTGGCGGGCTTCCATGCCATCGACAAGTACTTCCAGGAGACGCCGCTTGAGGAGAACGTCGTTGCGCTCATGGGCCTCATGAATGTGTGGTACGTGAACTTCTTTGGTATGAAGAGCCACGCGGTGCTGCCCTATACGCAGTACCTGCATCGCTTCCCGGCCTATCTGCAGCAGCTCACGATGGAGTCCAACGGCAAGAGCGTGCGCTGGGATGGCACGCCCGTGACTTCGGGCACCGGTGAGGTGTTCTGGGGCGAGCCGGGCACCAACGGTCAGCATGCGTTCTACCAGCTCATTCACCAGGGCACGGAGGTTATCCCGGCCGACTTTATCGCTTTTGCGAACACGGCCAACCCGGCAAAGGACGGCGACCAGGACGTGCACGAGCTCTTCCTGGGCAACTTCCTGGCTCAGACGAAGGCCCTTGCCTTTGGCAAGACGGCTGACGAGGTGCGCGCCGAGGGTACGCCCGAGCAGATTGTGCCGGCGCGTGTGTTTACGGGCAACCGTCCCACCACGTCGATCTTCGGCGACACGCTGACGCCCTTCGCGCTGGGCGAGCTCATCGCGCTCTACGAGCACATCACGTTTGTTGAGGGCACGGTTTGGGGCATTGACTCCTACGACCAGTGGGGCGTTGAGCTGGGCAAGCAGCTTGCCAAGCAGATTACGCCTGCCTTCCACGACGACGAGGCGCTCGCTACCCAGGATGCATCCACGAAGGGTCTCATCGACTTCTACCGGAAGCATAGGAAGTAGCACACAGTAGCAAGCTGTGGATGTAAAGCACCCGTCTTGTGGGACTCATTAGTTCTGCGAGGCGGGTGCTGTCGTTGCTGAGTGCCTGATGTTGCACCATGCGCCATTCACCGAGATGCTGGCGGCTAGTTCGTCAGGGTTGTTATACTGCAGACGTGTCATAACAACATATAACGTATCTGAAAGGCGTTCGACATGCCCTCGGAACTCGACCACTCGTCCCAAGAACCCCTGTATCTGCAGGTAATCGAAGATATTCGACGTGATATTGCCTCGGGGCTTTATCGACCGGGCGAAAAGATCCCCTCCGAAATTGAACTGGGCGATATCTATCGTGTTAGTCGAATTACCGTGCGTAACGCTGTGAAAGTACTTGAACGGGAGGGGCTGCTGATCAAGCGGCAGGGTAAAGGGACCTTTGTGACCGAGGAGGCTGAGCAGAAGGCGCCATTTGAGAACGATGACATCGTGCGCAGCTTCACTAAGACCTGTGAAAACAACGGTGTCGTTCCGGGAGCAAAACTCGTTACCTGCGAGCGCGTTTTGCTGCCGCTTGATCGCCCTAGCTTTTTTGGCGGCGCGGACAATGGTGCTGCCATTCGTGTGGTACGTGTGCGAACGGCAGATGATGTTCCGCTTATGGTCGAGGACAACCTTTTTGATCCAGTGAAATACCGCTTCCTTCTGGATGAGGATCTGGAAGGCTGCTCGATTTTTGAGCTCATAGAGCAGAAGACGGGTTTGGTGCCCCGCACAAGTGCTGATTGTGTACTCAGCATGGAACGCGCTACAGCACAGCTGGCTGAGCTGTTATGCGTTGCTGAAAACGAACCGCTGTTTACCGTGAGTGGTGAGTATTCCGATCAATATGGGGAGCCCATGTTTATAGGATTGCAGCATGTGGTGGGGAAGCATTACAGCTTCCGCTTGTAAGAATCTATCGGTAAATCCTTGTGACAAGTGCCCACAGTATGTATCTGCCTATATACCAGCTAGGCGTTTTTAAGTTCCGTCCGCATTTCGTGTAACATCAAATAACATAACGTTATATAACGTCTATACGTTTACCGGTAAAAACCTACCACTCGCCGTTGTCCTATAACGTCATATGACCAGTTTGGTATCTTGTCATCAACCAACACATCGCAAGTAGCGCCAGAAAACAAGTTGCTACTCTGCGCATGCGATGGATGACTGCCTGTTCACTTGAGGACACGAGAAAGGAACGCTCATGGCAGAGACGGAAAAAGTTGAGATCATGAACTTCGACCAGGAGGGGTATCTCGAGGACGGTAAGGCGCTCTACGAGACGGGCCAGAAGATGGCCGCCATGGCCGATAAGATCGCCGACGAGGGCTACGATGCCATCTTCCTGATGGGCGTTGGTGGTACCTGGGATGAGCTTATGCAGCTCGAGTACCTCATGAACAAGTTCGGCGACAAGGATCTTGAGGTTTACCTCATCCATGCTGCTGAGTGGAACGTTTCTGGCCACAAGCGCATGACCGAAAAGTCCGTCGTGCTCACTGCTTCTGAGTCTGGCACCACCCCCGAAGTGCTCGAGGCCGTGAAGAAGATGAAGGAGATGGGCATCCGCATCGTCGCTATGACGAGCCCCGAGGGCCCCATTGGCCAAGCTGTTGGTGCCGAAGGCTGCGTCAAGATGGCGAGCGACCATGGTTCGGGCGGTTGCGAGAAGGGTTACTACCTCGCTGACTGCTTCGGCTTGCGCCTGCTCTATCGTCGCGGTTGCTTCCCGAAGTACGATTTGTTCATCGAGCAGACGAAGGACATCTGGAAAGACCTCCTCGACATCCGTAAGAAGTTTGAGCCCAAGGCTGAGGAGCTTGCCAAGAAGTACGCACTTGCTCCCTACACCATGTTCGTTGGTTCCGGCGCGCTCTGGGGCGAGACCATTCTCTTCGCCATGTGCATTCTCGAGGAGATGCAGTGGAAGCGCACCCGCTACATCACCTCTGCCGACTTCTTCCATGGCACGCTTGAGCTCGTGGAGAAGGACGTCCCCGTGTTCCTGTTCAAGGGCGAGGACGAGTGCCGCAAGCTCGACGAGCGCGTTGAGGCCTTCCTCACGAACTTCGCCGACCGCACCAAGGACGAGGACATCGTGGTTATCGATACCGCCGAGTACGCCATCCCCGGCCTGGACGACGATTTCCGCGTGATTGTGTCCCCGTGGATCCTCACGATTCTCACGACCGACCGTCTGGCTCGTTACTACGAGACGGTCACCAAGCACAACCTCAAGTATCGTCGTTACTATCATCAGTTCGACTACTAAGCGGTTTGCCTGGTTGCAGGCGTTGCTTAAAGACCTAGGTCGATGAGAGGCGGCCGGGAGCGCGGCTCTCGGCCGCCTTTATGTTAAGAGGGTGGGCGCACATGGACAGGGATACGGATAAGCGGCCTAACACGGCCTATCTTTGGCTACTGGGGACAGCGGTGGCATGGAGCTTTTCCGGCGTATTCACCAAGATGAACAGTCAACCGGGCTTTCTCATCGGTGCAGTTTCATCTACCGTAGCGCTCCTGTTTTACTTCATCATTATTCGTCCCACGATTCATATCTCGCGGCTTGTTGTTGCCGCCGGTATCGCGTCATATGCCATGAGCATCACGTTCACTTATGCCAACAAGCTTACGAGCGTGGGAAGCGCGATTGTGCTCCAGTACTGCTCGATGGCGTTCGTGGCGCTCTATGAGGCTATCGAACAGCGTCGTATGCCGCCGGCGCGCAAGGTGCTTGTTATTGTCATGGCGCTGACGGGCATGGTGGTGTTCTTTTTCGATAGCCTTTCGCCTGAAAATGTTGCAGGCAATCTGCTTGCCATCATCTCGGGCGCCTTCTTTGGCCTGATGTTTTTTCTCAATGCCAAACGGGGCTCCTCGCCCGTGACATCGGCCATGATCAGTTGCGCCATCTCGGTTGTTTCGGGGATTCCCTTCATCCCACGCCTGCCGCAGGTGCAAATGCATGAATGGGGCCTTATGGCCGCGGGCGGTATCGTGTGCTCGGGTCTTGCGAACGTGTGCTTCTCTCGTGGTATTGTGCGGGCGCATCCGCTCACGGCAAACCTCATCACCATGCTCGAGGTCGTGTTTGCCCCTACCTGGGCGTTCCTCTTCTTCCATGAGAGCTTTGGGCGGTTTGCTCTATTGGGTACGGTGCTCATCATAGGAAGCATCGTGGTGAATCTTGTGCTTGAGCAGCGTGAGAGGGAAACGCGCACGGCCCCCGCGATGAGCGAGGGCGCGTGCTAAAGGCGCCCGCGGCTATGCGTCGTGCGTGGCGCGGTACCGCTCCGTCTTGCTCGAGACTGTTTGCTCGAACCGGGTCATAAGCGGGTGCTCCGCCTCGCAATCAAGGGTTGCCATCGCGCGTGCGCAGAGGTACTGGAAGGGCGCCACCAGGCAGATGGGGCTCACAAGCTCGCTGATGTGTGCACCGTCGACGGAGATGGCGGTATCTTCCTCATGAATGCGGGTGCTCACCAGATAGGCGCGGTCGGTGACCGCGTGTGCCGCGCGCCAGATGTCAAAGGTGCGGCCTGGCTGCGGATCGGTGTCGATTGCAAAGACCGTATAAGCGGGTGTGAGCTGCATGTTGGGCCCATGGATGAATTCTTCTGGTTCATACACGATCGCAGGAACCTTAAGCGTCTCTTGGATCTTGAGCGCACCCTCGAGCGCCATGGCGTAATTGGGCCCATCGCCCAACACAAAGGTGGTGCCGGGATTCAAAAAGGCCTTCTCGTGTGCATCAAACATCTGCTCCATACGCTGGCGGAGCTCTTCGTGAAGCTGTGCGGCTGCTGCAAGCTCGTCCATCCACCTCTGATGATCGGTATCGGTCAGGCGTCCCGCGGCATGCGCATAGTCGAGTGCGAAGAGTGCAAGGAACTCCATGAGGGTCACGAGGCCCACGGTCACAAAGCCCACTGTTTCAACGCCGACGCCATAATCGATAACCGTATCGGCATGCTCGCGCACGTCTGACGCGACATCACCCGTGAGCACCACAGGTGCGCGCCCCAGCTCGTGGGCATAATCGAGGGCGGCGATGATGTTGGTGCTGCTACCGCTTTGCGAAACCATGACTTCAAAGGCGTTGGGCATTGTGGCTGCGTAGCGCACATATGCGCCGGGCGTCACCACATCGACGCGTTGTCCCAAGATATGCTCCATAAAGGGCTGCATGGCACGGCACGCGTGATAGGAAGAGCCACAGGCGACAAGTCGAAGGGGACTCGGACCGTCGTTTGCCGCCGTGTGATAGAGGGCAACCAGGGCGTCGCACAGTTCATGCTGGCGCGTCACATTTCCTTGCAGGCGCACCGGGCATTCGCGGACATAATCGAGCATCGTCATACCGCTCATGGGAACCTCCATGCCTTCCATGGATAAAATTGGTTTTAAATTATACGAATAGATATAGTTGTAGCGAAGAGAAAGCACGATGGAAATGGAGAACGGTCATGGATGATCTCCAAGCGGCGGAAGGGGTATTTACCCCCACGCGCACCATTCTCTCGTCTGCGCCTATGTTTGGTATCCCCGAGGTGCTGCTTGACGAGGCGCACGGTCTCTGGAGCATCCGCCAGCCAGGCATGGAGCAAGCGTCCGTGTTCCGTTGCGCCGATATCGCATCGTGCGAGGTGGAGGAGATTGAGGCGGAGGTCACGCCAGCCCCCGAGGGCCTGCGTGGCTTGGGCGAAGTTTTCCTTAACCCCATGGGTGTCTCACGCGGCAATGCGGCTCGCCGCAAAAATCGTATCTACGGCGTCAACGTTGTGGTGTCGATGAAGACGCCGGACGTTGATCCGATTCGTATCAAACTCTGGATGCGCGAGCTCAAACGGGGCACGCGCGCCTACCGCAACGTGATGGAAAGCGCAGTGGGGCTCAAGGGCGATTTTGACGAGATGGCAGGGGGAGGCAATGGCTAGGCGCGTTGAGGTCTCTCCGTTCGATCGTGCGTACGAGGGAGTCTTGGAATACATCGATTCCCACGACCTCAAGGAGGGCGATCGCCTTCCTTCCGAGCGTGAACTCTGCGTTGCCCTCAACGTGTCCCGTACCACGCTGCGCAGCGCCCTTGCCCAGCTATCTGCCCATTTCCTTGTTGAGTGTCGGCCCGGAGCGGGCAACTTTGTCCGGCCTCAGCACCCGATTATTCACCTGGATGATCTTTCCGGCTTCAGCGAGATTGTAGCTAAGATTGGCAAGACCGCTCAGGCACGCGTGCTGTCGAACGATATCGTTCCCTGCCCGGCACCAGTTGCGCCTTTGCTGGGGCTTTCAGAAGGGGAGCCCGTCTTTAGGTTGCGTCGTGTGCGCGGCATTGAAGATGAGGTGGCATGCCTGCAAACCTCGTATGTGTTTGCCCGCGCATGCCCCGGTATCGAAGACATCGATTTTGCACAGGTCTCGCTTGCCGAGACCATGCGAACCCGCTATGGCATGGATGCCGCCCACACCTCAATCACCGTCACGGTGGTGCGTGCTGGCGCGGAGGATGCGGCAGCGCTTGAGATTCCCAAAAACAGCCTCGTGTTCTTTGAACGGGGTCGAAGGACCAACGCCAATGGCGCTCCTGTTGAGTACACCGAGACGCTCTACATCCCTGAGCGCATAGGCGTTGTATGCACCACCGTTTTTGAGCGGCCGGGCAACAGCGGGGATTCCCTGAGAGAGGGGGCGTGAGCGCAATGGCGAAGGGATACAGTTCGGCGCCGTGGCTCAACGACAGCGCGGCGAATGTTCATCTTCCGTTGTATCTGCGCATTCGTCGGATTATCCGCGACAAGATCAACGATGGCGAGTTCACGCCGGGAGCGGCTATTCCCTCGGAGCTGGAGCTTGCGCAAAAGTATGGCACAACCAAGCTGACCGTGCGCAATGCCATCGATGGGCTCATCGATGAGGGGCTGCTCTTTCGCGCCCAGGGGAAGGGAACGTTTGTCACCCATGGGCTCAGTGCGAATAGCTCCTCCCGTGGTCCCCGTGGTTTCCGTGCGAGCCAGGGCGATTTGAAGCACCATCCAAGCGTGCGCGTGCTCGAGACCTCACTTCGTCCCGTAGGTGCTCACTACGCCCGATTTTTTGATGTTGATCCCAAGGGTGATCTATTTCTTGTCCGTCGTCTTAATTGTGTTGACGACGAGCCATTTGCCTTGGAATGCGCACTTGTTCCATGTGAGCTCTTTCCTGGCATTGAGACGGTAGATGTCTCGCTATTCAGCCTCTATGAGTTTTATGCGCTGCGAGGACACGAAGTGGTGCGCGCCTTGGAGGAGCTCCAGGTGTGCGAGCTCAAGCCGCGCGAAGCGCAGCTGTTGCGTGGAACGATGGGTGATCCGGCGTTGGGTATTCGATGCGTGAGCTACGACGCCGAGGGACGTGCTCTTGAGTACGTTACGTCGGTTGCTATTGGAAGGCATGCCTGTTATTCCGTGTCGCAGTAGGGCGTTATTGGGAGAAGGAAGCGCTGCGCCGGAAACGCGGATTGTCATATATACCGCTTATCGTCTTTTTCATACCACTTAACCAATTACCCATGTACGGGGCGCTGTAGCAACGAGAAATTGACTATGCTCATTACTGTTATTGGTCTGAAAAAACGCTTACATATATAGGTTAAGTACTGATTGACAATTACGCGAAAGGAGGAGCGAGCATGATTGACACGTCATGGCAGATTTCGGCTATGAACTGCCACTATCGCTTCTTTTCGCTCGAATCCTTCTTTGCTGATGCTCAGGCGGCCGGTTATAAGGCAGTCGAGATTTGGTGCGGACCGATGCATTTTGCCCTTGATTATGCGCGTCATGATGACGCACGCGTCCTGACCGATCTTGCTGAGCGTTACGGCGTTACGATCATAGGTATTTGCCCGGAGCAGACAAATCCTAAGCCGGCAAACGTTGCCGCGCGTGGCGAAGAGGCTCGCGCTCGCACGTTGGCAACATTTAAAAATGTGATTGATGTCGCACGCGAAACCCGCGCGAACAAGATAGTGATTACGAGTGGCTGGGGCTTTCTTGATGAGCCGCGCGAAGACGCATGGGCGCGGAGCGTTTCGATGCTGCGCGAGATTGTTGCGTACGCTGCCGATTCAGGCGTGACACCTGCCATTGAGGCGCTCCAGTGCGACGAGACCAATCTCGTGCGCAGCTCCGAGGAGCTCGAGCGCCTGCTCGATGATGTGGCTGACGACCGTTTGGCCGTTTGCCTCGACTTGGGTGCTGCCTGGCGTGCCGGGGATTCGATCCCAGAATATTTCAAGCGCTTTGGTACGCGCATCAAGCATTTGCATTTTTCCGACATCGGCTCGGTGAGCCATCTTGCATGGGGTGACGGGGCGCGCGATATGGCTTCTGACCTTGCCGCTCTCGCACGTGCAGGCTATGCCGGTCCAGTAAGCTTCGAAATCGTCAATTCTCGCTATCACACCGATCCAGCTGCTGCTCTTTCGCAGTCAGCTCGGCAGTACCGTGCGGCCCTCGATATGTTGAAGGAGGTGTACCAATGAGACATATGGTCATTGCGTCGCATGCCCACTTCGCTGCCGGCATCTCCGAGGCGCTCGCCCTTCTGGGCGGCGGTTCGGCTGTCGACATCAAGGTTATTTGCGCCTTCGTTGACGGGAAGAACGATATTGCGCAGGCTGTGGCCGATACGCTATCCGAGATTCCTGCAGAGGATGAGGTGCTCGTTTGCACCGATATTTTCGGAGGGAGTGTGAACAACGAGTTCACCAACGTCCTTCAGCAGCGGGACAACATTCATCTCGTGACGAACATGAACCTACCGCTTTTGATTTCGTTGCTGTTCTCCATCAACGAACCCGACCTGGCGGCAGCGATTCGCGTAGCTGTGTCGACCGATGAGGTCCGGCCGAAGTACTGCAACGATGAGCTTGCTGCGCTTAATGCGGACGACGAGGAATTCTAGTAAGGAAAAGGAGGGGGAACGATGATTCTTCTCACGCGTGTCGACCACCGCCTATTGCATGGGCAGGTTGCTACCTCTTGGGTTGGTACCCTCGGGGCTGATTGCATTTTCTGCGTTGGCGATCATGTGGCAAACGATCCGGTGTGGAAGACCACGCTAAAGCTTGGTAAGCCTGCTGGTTGCAAACTTGTGATCAAGGACATGGCTCATGCCATCGAGGCCATCAATAGCGGTGTGACCGATAAGTACAAGATGATCATCTGCGTCCAGACTATCGCTGAGGCTAAACAGCTCTGCGATGGCTGCCCGCAGATCAAGAGCATCAACTTGGGCAACACCAAGGAGTCCCCGACGACCAAGACCATCGCGCGCCAGGTGTTCTTGGAGCCCGAGGAGGAGGAGATCCTCCGTGAGCTGGGCTCCCGTGGCATCGAGGTCGAGATCCGCGGTCTTGCGGAAGAGCCCAAGGTAGATGCCCTCAAGCTGATCTAGGGTAACGCCACGCTCCTATGTGATTGGAGGTAGACGCATGCTTTTCGAGAGCATACTCTGCGCAGTACTGTACGTGTTCTTCAAATGCTTCGATTACCAGCTCGGTACGCTGTACGCGTTCCGCCCCATCGTGGTTTGCCCGGTTGTAGGTGCCTTCCTAGGCGATTTGCACACCGGTCTTGTCCTGGGCGCTAGCATCGAAGCGCTTTTTATGGGTTCCGTTTCCATCGGTGCCTACATTCCGCCTGATGCTACGTCGGCTGGCCTGCTGTGCACCGCCTATGTGTGCCTGCTTGGCCTTGATACCGAGGTGGCCGTTGGTCTCGCTATGCCCATCGGTACGCTCGTTCTTGGCGTGGGCAACCTGGGCCAGCTGGTGAGCAACTGGCTTACGAGCTTCATCCCCGGCATCGCTCGCAAGGGCGAGGGCGGCAAGCTCATGGCGCTGCATTGGCTCATCGGCGTGTGGCTGATCCCTGTGTGGCTCGTCCTCATCTTCTGCGCTGTGTACTTTGGCTCCGGCGCCATCGACTGGCTTGTCAACGCTGTTCCTGAGTTTGTGCTCAACGGCTTTGCTGCTGCCGCAAACATCCTGCCGGTCATGGGCTTCGCGATGCTCCTGCGTCTCATTTACCGCAAAGAGCTCCTGCCCTACCTGTTCCTGGGCTTCCTGCTCACTTCGTACATGGGCGTCTCGACCCTTGGCGTGGCTCTCCTTGCTGCCATCATCGCCATCTTGACGCTCGGCTTCTTTGACAAGAATCAGCAGACCGCGGCGCAGATTGAGGGGGCTGACGACGATGACTTCTAATGAGACGACGCAGAGCGCCTACAAGACTGGCGAGTACGCCATCACCAAGCAGGACCTGACGAAGGCAGCTCTTTCCGTAGGCGCACTGGGCATGGAGTTCTCCTGGACCTATGCAAACCAGATGGGCTTGGCCTTTGGCATGATGGTCAAGAACATGCTCAAGAAGATCTATCACAACGATCCTCAGGGCTACGCTGCCGCGCTTGAGCGCCACACAGCATTCTTCAACATCACCGTGTGCCTTGCGCCGTTTGTTGGCGGCATCGCGATGTCCATGGAGGAGCGCATTGCCAAGGGCGAGATGCCCGCAGAGTCGGTAAACGACATCAAGGCTGCCCTCATGGGCCCGCTCTCCGGTATTGGCGACGCAATCTTTTTGACCACCATCCGCGTGGTTGCCGCCGGTATCGCCATTTCGCTGGCTTCGCAGGGCAACGTGCTCGGCCCCATCATCTTCCTGCTGCTCTTCAACATCCCGCAGTACATCCTGCGTGTGTGGGGCATCCATAAAGGGTATGAGATCGGCGTAAGCCTGCTTGCAACCGCCGAAGAGTCCGGCATCATGGACAAGGTCATCAAGGCTGCCGGTATCATCGGTATGATGGTTGTTGGCTCTATGACCTGTGGTATGTTCTGGGCAACGCTTGCTGTTGAGTTTGGTTCGGGCGACCAGGTCACCACACTTCAAAGCGTGCTCGATGGCATTATGCCCGGCATGCTTGGCCTCGCGTTCATGGGCCTGTACTACTACCTGCTGAAGAAGAAGGTTTCCCCGATGGTCCTCATCCTGGCAACCATGGTTCTTGGCGTGGTGGGAGTGTACTTCGGCATTCTGGCCTAGGCTGAGATACGCACAGTTGGGTGGCGGCACGTACGACGGGCTGCCACCCTTTTTGCTACGTACAAAATCGATAACGTTATAATACGATTCATTTTCCTGCTTCGTTTTCTTGAAAGGGTTTTTACTATGAGCACCGCGCGTGCGCTCACTAACCAACTTGGACCGCTTGCAACCGGGGAAAAGCGCCTGATTGCTCTTGAATCGCTCCAATGGTGTGCGGTTAATGCCGTGTACTTTCTGGGGTTGATTGGCGCTGCAACCTACGAGCTGGGAGGCGATGCCTTCCTCGTTGCTGCTATTACGCTTGTGCGTAATTTGTGCAACTCGCTTGCAAATGCGGCCGCAGGGCCGGTGATCGACCGCGTGGGGCCTCGGAAAACAGCACTTATTACGCTTGTGGCAATGCTTGTGATGAGTGTGTTTATGGGGATTGTGCCCCCCTCGGTTCCAACGCTTATGTTCGCAGCCGTGATGATGGGTTTGGGCGGTGGCTCCATCAATACCTGTACACGTACCTATCCGGTTTATCTTGCGCAAGGGCGTGCCCGGCTTGCACGCCTGAATGGTTTGATGGTGTTCTACAGCAATATCGCATACGCCGCTGGACCTATTGCTGGTGGCGTGCTCGCGGGGCTTTTTCCTACGCGCGTGGTGTTTTTGTTTATGGCGGTTTGCCTTGTGGGTGCCATTGCGGTTACCTGGGGGTGTCGCGAGACCGTTACGCCGCCCCGCGAGGAAAAAGAGGAGCAGGACCAGAACGATAAGTTGAGTGTTATCGCAGGTGTTATTGAGGGTGCGCGCATCACCATGCGCACGCATGATTTGCGCCTCATTTTTGTCAGTGGCTTTTTGGGCTTTTTTGCCTTCGGCGCCTTTGATTCCCTTGAGTCATTGTTCTACCGCGATGTGCTTGTGGTAGACGTTGTGTGGATGGGTGTTCTTTCGGCGGTGTCGGGTGTTGGTATGGCGATTGGCTCCTACATCTTCACCAAGATTCCCGAGCGCAAAATCGATGTGCCCCTCCTGCTTGCAACGTTGGCGTTCGTGGGTATTGGGTCGATGATCTACGTGGGCACCAATATTCTCGCAGTGGCGATTGTGGGCCAGTTCATCAACGGGCTTGCATGGGGATTTATGGAGCCCACGCAGGCGATTCTCGTTCAGGAACGTACACCTATGACGCATCTGGGGCGCGTTATGGGTTTCGTGCGTCTGGGCCTCAACAGCGCGGGTGTTATTCCGCTTGCGATCGCCCCCTTTCTTGCGGCGACGTTTGGCGTTCAGGGCGTGTTGTTTGGAGCCTCGTGCATCATTGCGGCGGTGGGCATATCCACCTATGCGGTGCGACGCATGTCCGAGCATCGTGC
>DVID01000040.1 GCA_018711625.1 Candidatus Limicola stercorigallinarum
CGCCTTCAAGGGTGCGGGCCACCTCTTCGAGCGCGCGGTTGGTGCAACCCTCTTTGTGCGGGCTTCCGTTGACAAGCATGACCTTCATGATTCCTCCCCTACAGAGCACTTTATGCCGCCTTATGGGCGGCTTCGATAGCCATGGTACCCATCTTCGGAGCATGGGTTGACGGGAGGT
Source organism: Candidatus Limicola stercorigallinarum (assembly GCA_018711625.1). GTDB lineage: Bacteria > Actinomycetota > Coriobacteriia > Coriobacteriales > Coriobacteriaceae > Limicola > Limicola stercorigallinarum. Next base: position 179 of record DVID01000040.1, read on the forward strand.
GCCCCCGCGCTCCATATGAGGTGCGTATAAGTGAGACTTGGAGCAAAAACTATTCGATTTGTTGCAGCTTGAGGCCGACCTGCGAAGCACGTCGAGGGGGCAAAGCGCACCGACCCGCCCTCCCATTTCGCGCGAGGGCTGCCCACTGAAAAAAGTACGCCATTTCAGTACGTGATTCGCGTTCGGCCGGGCACACCGCCGCCCGCGCTTGGCAAAACCCCAGTTGGCGAGCCTCTCCAAGTCACGTCTTCCAGCAATAATCTGAAGTACGTTCTGAAATGGCGTAGTTTTTTCTGGAGGTGGATGGGAACGGGGTGGCTTCATCCCATCAAACTGCTATAAATCGAAAAGTTTTCGGGGAGCGCTATCAAAGCAGCGTATTTGGCGCTATGGCGGGTCATGCCATGTGCGCCGTGAGCGAGATGACAAGAATGTTGCCCTCGATTGTGGCGCTGATATCCATATCCATAGCGTGTGCCAGGTTCGCGGCGACCGAGAGCCCTAGACCACTGCCGCCGGCGCCACGTGCGGCATCTGCCTGATAGAAGCGCTCGAATAGCCGAGCCGCGTCGATGGAGGCGGGATCGTGAACTGGATTGGAGATGCGAAGCTCAAGGTGGGAAGAGGTGTGCCCGGAGCCTGCGGTGCTCGCTGCCTCCGGATGGGGGCATTGCATTTCGCTCTTGGGAGGTGCGGGGCGGTCGAGGCGGCGCAGCTCGATGCGGGGGGCGCCCGCACCATGGCGGATGGCGTTGGTTACGAGGTTTTCGACGATGCGGAGAATCGCCTCCGAATCCCCCATAACTGTAGCGGCGGCATCATCCACCTCAAGCGAGGGCTCCCAGCCGTGGGCTTCGAATTCCGGATAGTGTCCCAAGAGCACGCGTTCTACGAGCGGCGTGAGCGCCACCGGCTCGTGCGCGAGCGCAAGATCGGGATCAGTTGACTTTGTGTAGGCAAAGAGCTGGTCGAGCAACTCCGTTGTGGAATCAATGCGTGCGGTAGCGGCGGCAAGATGCCGATTGCGCTGTTCGGCGTCCATTTCATCCTCGGCAAGTTGCAGGTAGCCTTTGGCGCCGGTGAGCGGCGTGCGGATGTCGTGCGAGAGAGCCGAGAGGTCGCGCTGGAACCCTTGCTGACGGCGGAGCGCCTCAACGTGCGCCTGCGCGGAGCGATCGAGCTCGGTGTTGATTGCGTCGGCAAGCTCGGATATGCCGGGTGCGACGGCGTTGGTGGTCGCGCGCGCATTGCTACGGGCGTTGCGGTTGCGCAAGAAGCGCGCTATGCGCTTAAGCTCGCCCATATAGGTCGCCATGGAGAGCATGAAGCCCATGGTGACGCCCAGTAGGAGCAGAGCAGCGGGGAGCAGATCGCTCATCATGTTCGCCTCCCGTCCGGAATCGATGCTTGTCGCGGGAACTTGTGGTCACGTTCACATATATAGGATAGGCCGGTGCAGGAATTGGTGCTCCGTGAAGCGGCTCCAAATATGCGCGGGAAAAGGTGTTCTCGGCTGTTTCTCGGCTATGGGGCAACGATGAATGCAAACTATCGCGTTCCGCTGCACTGGCTCCGAGCGCGGATTTTATCGCTGGCGCTTCCTAAACATCCCTGCGGCGTGCGATGGCGAGCACCACGAGCGCTGCAAGGGCAATCCAGATAACGCCAGTGAGGATCGTTTGGGCGGCAGGATTGATAGTAAGGGCGTTGCTTGTTGCTCCCCAGATATCAATCGAGGCTCCGAGCAGGCCGTTTCCGCCTTCTGCCAGGTTGCTGATGGCCGTTGAGGGAATCCAGGCCGCGAGCGTCTCCAAAAGGGGCGCCACTGGCTGGAGGAATCGCAGCAAGCCGCCCGAGGAGTAGACAAGTCCCATGAGCGTCTGCGGCACAATGCTCACGCAAAGGCACCAGGCGCCAATGTAGCTTACAGGGTTTACACGGGTGGCGTACACAAAGATGAGCGAGAGAGCCGAAAGTGCCCAGGTGTTGAGCCAAAAGCCGAGTGCCCATATGGTGACGCTCGCTGGTGTGTCGGCGTGGGCATAGGTGCCGCCGGCGAGGGTGACGAGCGCCAGCACGACCACGCTGGTGATGGCGATGAGCACAAGCGAGATGGCGCCAGCAGCAAGCACTTTCTCGGCAAAGTAGGACTGTCTTCCGCGGCGCGCTGAGGTCAGCGTGCGGATAAAACCCTGCTTAAAGTCGGATAATGCCAGCTCGACGGTCATGAAGGTTGCGCACAGGGGCACAATCCCGCCAGTAAGGCTCGCGAGTGCCTGCGTGGGCGACGCGAAGGTGGTGAAGTCTTCGAGCAGGTTGGTTGGGGTCGCGAAGTTGTCTTGGATGCTTGGAAGTCCGAGAACAAACAGTGTGAGGAAGATGAGGATGTAGACGAGTGCCAGCGCTAGTCCATATTGCCACAGACTGCCGCGAAGGCCGCACGGCCGCGAGATGCGGTAGAGGTCCGATTTCAAGAGGTTCAGCATAGCTATCATCTGCCTGTTCTGCCTGAGGTGAGAAGATACACAAGGGCGCCTATCACGGCGGCGTTGATGATGAGGTCAATCATTGCGGCCCCCTCGGGTGGTGCGGATGCGCAGGCGCATCTGAGTTTTGTGCCTCCGCATCGCTGTTCATGACGCATGCGTTGCTCATGCCGTCCGTAAGCCCGACAAAATGGCCCTCGTTACCGCGTGTGCCTGCGTCCTTCTTGATAAGCGTCGTGGCTTTCTGAATGTTCACCGATGCCCCTTTCGCTCGACATTGCGCTGGGCGGGCTTTCACGCCCGCTGCCTATGAGCATGGGGGATAGAGTTTTGGCAAGGCTTAAGGCGCGCATAAAGAAAGCCTAAAGACGCTGCTGCGGTGTTGGCGCGGCGGCGCACCTGGGGCGGCCCGCTCCAACCTCACGCCTCAACGAGCTTGAAGCCCATGCCCCATACAGTCTTGATGTATCCATCGGTGCCCGTGGGGCGCAGCTTCGCGCGAATGTTCGACACGTGCACGTTGACCGTATTGTCGTCGGCCGCGTAGGGTTCGCCCCAGGCCTGCTCAAAGAGCTCCTGCTTGCTAAACACACGTCGGGGCTGGCGCACGAGGATCTCTAAGATGTTGAATTCGATGCGCGTGAGCGGGATGACCTGCCCGTTTGCTGTGAACGTGCGAGAGACGGGGTCGAGCGACCATGCGCGGAAGGTGAGCTCGTCTGCACGGGTGGTAGCGCCTGCTGAGTGCGAGCTGCCGGCCGTTTGCTCGGCGTGGCGAAGCTGTACGGCTACGCGTGCGACCAGTTCATCTAGGTCAAACGGCTTGGTGAGATAGTCGTCCGCGCCAAGCGTGAGCAGGTCTATCTTGTCTGCGGTGGCTGTGCGCGCCGAGGTGACGATGACAGGCAGCCTGCGATCGTGTTCGCGGATGAGCGTCACAAGCTCCTCGCCTGGAAGCCCTGGCAGCATCAGGTCGCAGATGACGAGGTCGAAGGGGAGAGGGTCGCCAGCGCCGAGCAGCAGCTTTGCCTCGCTACCAGAAAACGCCTGCGTGCAGGTGTAACCCGCCTTCGTGAGGCGGGTGGTGACAATCTGGTTGATGTCGGCATCGTCTTCGACAACGAGCACGCGAGCGCAGGGCATGCGGGCCTCCCGGATGTCTTTGGGCTATGGCGGTTTCCAGTATAGCGCGGGCTTTGTATCGATTACCCCAGGTGGGCCTACACGTGGCCGACTAGGATGTCCGCCTCAACCGTAACGCTGTCGATGTCGCTCCAATCGATGGTGGAGGTATCCACCTTGAAGAGCATGGGCGTCATGGCCACGAGGGCCTCGATGGCGGCAGGTTCAAGCGCAAGGGTGCACGTTGCCGTTTTGCGCGTGTCGAGGACGCACGAGTGGGCGAAGTGGTCGAGCACGCGTTGGTTGGAGTATTCCTGGTGCCGCAAGCGCCCACCGGCTCGTTCGCGCAGCTCTTGCAGGTGGCGCGCGGTTGGTACCACTTTGAGGATGTGGCCACCCGGTACCAGAACGCGTCGGAACTCTCCATAGTTGGCGGGCGAGAAAACATCGAGCACGCAGCCTGCCCGTCCGGTTTGGATGGGGATGGCAGCAAGGTCGGCCACCAGCCATGCGATGTGATCCTCGGGGTCAGCAGTTGCTGCGAGCTGCACCGAGTCGCGCGAGATGTCGAAGGCGCAGACGGAGGCTCCGGTAGCGCTTCTGACCGCCCGGGCGAAAAACCCTTCGCCGCAACCGGCGTCTACCACCGGAAGCTGGGGCGCAAGACTCTCGATGGTATGGCAAAGCTCGTGGGCGATAGCGTCATAAAGTCCGCTCTCGAAAACTTGGCGGCGCTGCTCAAACGAGGCGCGATCGTATCCATGAACCTGCCTGTTTCCGCGCAGGAGGTTCACATAGCCCTGGCGCGCGATATCGAAGCTGTGCCGGTTGGCGCAGCGGAGCGCCGTGCCGGCGAGTTGCAGCGGCTCATGGCAGATGGGGCAGGCAAGCAAGGTGTCTGCCTGTCCGAATCGTTTGAGCTTCCGCGCGTCCACATGAGCCTCCTTTATGGTTGGTTTCAACTCATTGTGGCATAAGCGACGCGCGTGCGTGGCGGTTGTGCCCCGCGTCTGCCGCGCTTGTGCTTTGGGGCACAGCCTGTCAGCTGCGGCACGCCATGGCCGTGAACCTTACCACGCGGCGCGCGGGTGCGGTAAGGTATCGGGGTGACCCGATAGGCACAAGGAGGCTGTGCAGCATGTACGACAACTCGGTGGCACTAATGCAGGAGATGCGGTCTGCGGGCATCGAATACCGAAGCGACACTCCGCTTGAGGATGATAATCTCATTGATACCATTCGTGTGGGTTGGCAAGGTTCCAACCTGCCGCGTACCGTGGTGCTCATGCGCGTGAACGACCGCGGTGCTCACCTGGAGGCAGAGCTGGGTACGCTGGCGCCCGGCGTTCGCTCGGATGCGCTCGAGCTCATGAATGCGCTCAACTCCGACTATCGTTGGCTGAAGTTTTCGTTTGACGAGACCGGTGTCGTGGCGTGTACGAGCGACATCTTCTTGGTGCCTGAGGTGGCGGGTCTTTTTGGCATGGCGGCGCTTGGCCGCATGTTTGACACCTTGAATGAGGTGTATCCGCGCATCCGCGAAGTGCTTGCCTAGGGCTTTGCGTGGCCACGGCGGCGCGTCTAAGGTGTGCGGCTCGGCCAGACTCCCGGTTCGTTGTGTCTTTCGGCACGCGTGGTGTACCGGCTGCCGGCGGGTATGATGGATGCGGGGCAGTCGGTTGCCAGATAAGGCCGTCCGCCCGTGATACATCAAATGATTTCACGTTGGCCCGCCGCGTTCTGCGCGGGCTAGCGTACCAAAGTAGGGAGATGCCATGATCGATGCCTCAACGCTGCAGGCCCTCGCATGGGCTGGCCTGGGATGTGGTTTTACCTGGCTCATGACCACCGCCGGCTCTGCTGTGGTGCTCTTCGCCGGCAAAGACCCCGAGCGCGGGAAGCTCACGCACCATATATTCCTAGGCTTTGCCGCCGGTGTCATGATTGCTGCAAGCGTGTGGTCGCTTCTCAATCCCGCCATCGAGCAGGCCGAGGAGCTGGGGCAGATTGGCTGGATCCCCGCGGCTGGCGGCTTCTTGCTGGGTGTCGCCTTCCTCATCGCGCTCGACACACTGTTGCCCCACCTGCACGCCGAGGAGCGCGACCCTGAGGGCTTGCCGAGCTCTTGGAAGCGCACGACGCTTCTCGTGTCGGCTGTGACGCTCCATAACATTCCCGAGGGCATGAGCGTGGGCTTGCTGTTTGCGATGGCATCTCAAACGGCCGGTACCGCAGGTGACACCTACCTGGGCATGGCGTTTGCGCTCGCCATTGGCATTGGCCTGCAGAATTTCCCCGAGGGCGCCGCCATTTCTCTGCCGCTCCGCCGTGAGGGTATGAGCCGTGTAAAGGCTTTTGCAGCTGGCAGCCTTTCGGGAATCGTGGAACCCATTTTTGGTATGCTCGTGGTGCTGGTGAGCAGCTGGATTTCCCCGTTTATGCCGTGGCTTTTGTCGTTTGCCGCCGGGGCCATGATTTACGTGGTGGTTGAGGAGCTTATCCCCGAGGCTCATCTGGGCGAGCACTCCAACGTGGGCACGTTGGGGGTTATCGCTGGCTTTGTAATCATGATGGTGCTCGACGTCGCTTTGGGATGAGCCCCGAGCGGTTGTGCCAGGGCACAATCAGTCGTGGAGGATTTTGATGATCAAGCTGTTTGCATGCGATCTGGACGGTACGCTCCTCAATGTGTTCCATAACCCCGATGCGTACATTCTGGGGGTCATTCGCGAGATCACAAACGGTGGCGGTCACGTGGCCATCGCCACGGGCCGCACCATGCGCACGCCCTACGACCACGGTTTCAACGGGCTTCCCATCGAGCTGCTGGGTTCAAGCGGCACCATCGTGCGCGGCCGCGACGGCGAGCTGCTGAAATCGTTTCCCATCGACCCCGCGGCGCTCGAAGAGATGCTGCAGGCCTTCCCCGCGGTGTGCTTCGATTGCGTGGCACCGGACGGCACGTTTGTGACGGGATCGCGCGCCGAGCGCGAGGCGGGTTTTCGCAACCGCAACCCGGTGATGCACGTCATCATGCGAGGCATGCGCGGACGTCGCGCCACGCAGGATTCCATGGTCTTCAACGCGTCGGTGGGGCAGGTGCTTGCGCATGAGATTTGCAAGATCAACTGTCATATCCCCGATCCAGGCCTCAATCGCGAGTTTGCCCTGTATTTAAGCGAGCACACCGACAAGCTTTTGGACGCGCCGTTTCAGCCCACCATGTTTGAGATATCGGATGCTCATGCCAACAAGGCCACGGGCGTGGCCTGGCTGGCGCAGTACCTGGGCATTGCGGAGGACGAGGTTGCCGTGTACGGCGACGGTGGCAACGACGTGCTGATGCTCGAGCGGTTCCGGCACTCGTATGCCCCCAGCAACGCTAGCGACGCCGCCAAAGAGGCCGCGGGCACGATGCTGGGGCATTTTGCCACTTACTCGGTATCGCGCCACATGCGCCGCACCTTCCGCCAGGAGCATAGCCGCATAACCATCGCGTAGCACGCGATTGCCAAACGATGTGCGGCAGACTACGGCGTAAGCGAACCAAGACCTGGAAGTCGGAAGGTATGCTTGCATCTGATGTGTGCCTTCAACATGGGAATTTGCAAGAAAGGATCCCTCATGATTCGAGCCGACCGTGAGATTACCGACCGTGCTGAGCAGCTGGCCATCATCGATACCTGCGACGTGTGCCGCGTGGCGCTCAACGGTGACGATGGCTATCCCTACATCATTCCGCTTAACTTTGGTGTGGATGTGGAGGGCGACCAGGTGTATCTCTACTTCCATAGTGCCCGTCGTGGTCAGAAGCTCGATCTTATTGCCGAGGACGCCCGCGCCACCTTTGAGATGGACTGCGATCACGAGCTCATCTTCTACGACAAGCGTATGAGCTGCACCATGGGGTATCGCAGTGTCATCGGCCGCGGCACGGTGGAGATCCTGCCCGAGGAGGAGAAGAAACGCGGGTTGGACATCCTCATGCGTCACTATCATGCCGAGGACTTCCCGTACAGCGAGAAGCCCATCCCGGTGACGACGGTCTGGCGCCTCAAGGTGGAGTCTATGACCGGCAAGCACCGCGACGTACATCCCGGCGAGAGCCGCTGGACGCCGCCGGCGCGATAGGAGACACCGAAAGCATTTCGCACCTCGCGGCCCCGTGGTGGCTGTCTATGCCTTCCTCGTCCTACGTTCCGCCCGCCGTGCCGCGCAGCCGCGGGGCTCGAATGCCCTCGATTGACGCCGTCTTGGCATATCGCGGAAGCTGCATAAAAAAGCGTACAGACTGTATAAGCTTTTCAACAAAGACGCGGAATATCAACGGTTTTTTCGAAGTGTCTGTTCTAGGTGGACAAAAATCCGAGAAGTCGGCGGCAGGTCCCGGGTTTTGACGGTGTGGTTCGCCCCATCGGAGAGATCAGCGCGACAAAACCCGAGGATAGGTTTATGCATGGGCACCTCGAAGGGCCCAGAATCGCCGACTTCTCGGTTTTTTGTCCACCTGAACTCTTTGATTGCGCTTCCTGGGAATGGCGGTTGTGCGTAGGGCATGTAAAGCTTTCCTGATGCTTCGCGGAAACCCTTCGATATTGCACGTACTGTGCAATAATGCACACGGAGAGTAATTTCCGTGAAAGGAAGGCATGAACCAAGCATCGCTTAAACTGGATCGTCGCAGCCTGAGGTCGCAGTTGCTGTTGCGTCAGGCGCTCGCCGACGAGCTCAACGCAGGGGAGGACCTTACGCGGGTTACGGTGGCTGCGCTCACCGACCGCGCCGGCCTCACGCGTCGCACGTTCTACACGCACTACAAAGACATTCCTGACTTTGTCGAGCAGGTTGAAGCAGGCATCCTTGCTGATATCCGCGGTCGGATCGAGGCAATCGTTGCGACCGATCTCACATCCCTCTACCAAAATATCGACAACTTGGAACCCGCTCCGGGCTCTGTAGAGCTGCTGGCCTATCTCAAGCGCAATGGCTCGATCATCGGGGCGCTGCTAGGGCCTGGCGGCGATTCTGCGTTTGTGCAGCGCATCTGCGCCATCGCGCGCAAGGCGGTTGCCGGGCGCATGAAGATGGGCATCTTCCCGGGCGTTTTGGGAACCTTCTTCGATTATTACCTTGCTTACGTGGTCTCTGCCGAAATGGGCATTGTGCAGCGCTGGTTTGCGACTGGTCTTGCCGAGAGCCCTGAGACCATGGCACGTATTATGACCGTGGTGGCCTTCGTGCGCCCCGGCGACCTCTATGGCAAGCCAATTGATATCAATGTGCCGGAATACGGCATGAAACTCATGGGCGTCAACGTGGCACAGGCCTTGCAATGCGACACCGACCCAAGGGAGGGCATCGATGGTTAAGATTCCGGTTAACGACGACGTGCAGCCTATGGACCAACGGGATGCGGCGCAGGAGGCCACATCATCACAAGAGGGGGCTGCGTCTGTAGCGAGTGACGTTTTGGTTCCCGAGGGTGCGCTTTATAACCCCGAGGCGGCCCACGGCCAGCTTCACCTGGGCATCGATGTGGGCTCCACTACGGTGAAGCTTGCCGTTCTCAACGACGAGAACAAGATCGTGTACGCCAAGTACCAGCGCCATCATACCGACGTGCGTGCCTGCGCGCGCGACCTCTTCGTGGGCGCGGCGGGCGTGCTGCCCCAGGCGCAGATGACCTGCGCCATCACGGGCTCGGGCGGTCTGCTTCTCAGCCAGTGGCTTGGCCTTGAGTTTGTGCAGGAAGTTATCGCAAGCAAACGCGCCGTCGAGACGCTCATTCCCGCCACCGACGTGGCGATTGAGCTGGGCGGCGAGGATGCGAAGATTATCTACTTTGACCAGGGCATTGAGCAGCGCATGAACGGTACCTGTGCGGGCGGTACGGGCGCGTTTATCGACCAGATGGCAACGCTTTTGCACACCGATGCAAGTGGCCTCAACGACCTTGCTAAAGATGCCAACACCATCTATCCCATTGCGAGCCGCTGTGGCGTGTTCGCCAAAACCGACGTCCAGCCCCTGCTCAACGAGGGCGCTCGCCCCGAAGACGTGGCGGCTTCCATTTTTCAGGCCGTGGTGACGCAGACCATCTCAGGTCTTGCGTGCGGTCGTCCTATCCGCGGCAACGTGGCTTTCCTGGGCGGCCCGCTGCAGTATCTCTCCGAGCTGCGCCGCCGCTTCTACATTACGCTCAACCTCGACGAGGCGCATCGCATCGTGCCCGAGAATGCGCATCTATTTGTAGCGTCGGGTGCCGCCATGGCGCACGAGTCAAACAAGCTCTCCACATTCCCCGAGCTCATTGCGGCTATCGATGCCCTGGGTGACACCCAGGGCTCTGAAGTTGCCCGCCTGGACCCGCTTTTTGCCAACGAGGGGGCGTACCAGGAGTTCAAGACGCGCCATGATGCACAGGTGGTTCCCAAGGGCGACCTTGCGAGCTACCACGGCAAGCGTGTGTTCATTGGCATCGACGCCGGTTCCACCACCATGAAGGCCGCTATGGTGGGCGAGGACGGCCAGCTTTTGCACACGTGGTATGGTAACAACAATGGTGACATTCTGGGAACGGCCAAGATCATCATGGCCGACTTCTACGCGCACATCCCCGAAGGGTGCACCATCGGTCACGTGACCACCACGGGTTATGGCGAGGCGCTCCTCATCGAGGCACTTAAGGCTGACTCCGGCGAGATTGAAACGGTGGCGCATCTACGCGGAGCCAAGGCGTTCTTGCCGGGCGTGGAGTTCATTCTGGACATCGGCGGCCAGGATATGAAATGCCTCCGTGTGCGCGATGGCGTGATTGAGCACATCATGCTCAACGAGGCCTGCTCCTCGGGCTGCGGCAGCTTCATCGAGAGCTTTGCCATCTCCATGGACATGGATGTGGAGAGCTTTGCTCGCGAGGCTGTGGCCGCCAAGAACCCGGTTGATCTGGGCAGCCGCTGCACGGTGTTCATGAACTCCCGCGTGAAGCAGGCGCAAAAAGAGGGCGCTACGGTGGGCGACATCGCCGCTGGCCTCTCGTATTCCGTTATCAAAAACGCGCTCTTCAAGGTCATTAAGCTGCGCGATCCCAAGGAGATTGGCACGCAGGTGATTGTGCAGGGCGGCACCTTCATGAGCGACGCTACGCTCCGCGCGTTCGAGCTTCTCACCGGCGTGGACGCTATTCGTCCCGATATCGCCGGCTGCATGGGTGCCTACGGTGCCGCGCTTCTGGCGCGCGACCGCGCTGGCGCCGATGGTGTGTCGCAGATCCTCTCGGCCGAGGCCATCGCTCACCTCACGGTGACTCAGAAGCACGCCCGCTGCGGCCGTTGCTCCAATAACTGCCAGCTCACCATTAACGACTTTGGCGAGGGTAGGCGCTTTATCACCGGCAACCGTTGCGAGAAGGGCGCGGGCCACAAGAAGCAGAAGACAGAGGCACCCAACCTCTTCAAGAAGAAGAACGAGCTTCTGTTCAATCGTCCCTGCCTGCAGCCCGAGGATGCCCGCCGCGGTACCGTGGGCATCCCGCGTGCTCTCAACCTCTACGAGGACTATCCCTTCTGGCATGCCTTCTTCACCAAGCTGGGCTTTGCCGTGGTGCTCTCGGACGACTCCACGAAGAAGACCTACGAGGCCGGCATTGAGTCCATGCCGAGCGAGAGCGTATGCTATCCGGCCAAGCTCAGCCACGGTCACATCATGAACCTCATCGCGAAGCATCCCGACTTTATCTGGATGCCCTGCATTCGCAAGGAGCGCAAAGAGGACCCCGCGGCAGGCAACAGCTACAACTGCCCCATCGTCATGAGCTATCCCACTGCTCTGGGGCTCAATATCGACGAGCTTGCCGAGCAGCACGTGGAGTTCATGTATCCCTTCCTGCCCTACAACGACCGCGTTGAGCTTAAGCGCCGTCTGTATGAGGTGCTTGCTGAGGATCGCGTGGCCGACGCTGCGGCGGGCAAGGGCGTGGTGCGCGGACCCAAGCTTACGCGTTCTGAGATTGATGCTGCGGTGAACTACGCCTACGAGGTGGATGCGCAGTTCCATAACGATATTCAGACCATGGGCGAGGAGGCCATGACCTGGATTGAGGAGCATGGTGGTCACGGCATTGTGCTGGCGGGGCGCCCCTACCACAACGACCCCGAGATCAACCACGCGCTGCCCGAGCTCATCTCTTCGTTTGGTTTTGCCGTACTCACCGAAGACTCCGTGGCGCACCTGGTGAAGCCCGACCGTCCCATTCGCGTGGTGGACCAGTGGATGTATCACAGCCGTCTGTATCGTGCTGCCAAGCTGGTAACGCTGCGAAACGACCTCGACCTCATTCAGCTGAACTCCTTCGGCTGCGGCCTAGACGCGCTCACTACCGACCAGGTGCAGGAGATTCTGGAAGGCTCCGGCAAGATCTACACCGTGCTCAAGATTGACGAGGTGTCCAACCTGGGTGCAGCGCGCATCCGCATCCGTTCGCTCATGGCGGCCCTGAAAGACCAAGAGGCCGAGCGCCTTGCCGCCGCTCAGGCCGAAGGCACCACCTACGAGCAGGGTGACGCCGCGCCGGTGGCCCCCTCCGAGGAGGCGCCTGCCTTCGCCACGCACAAGTATGCCCTGGCAGCCCAGCGTCGTGCGAACTCCGCCGCCTTCCCCAAGGTCAAGTTCACCGAGGAGATGCGCCGCGAGGGTTACACCATTCTGTGCCCGCAGATGGCACCTATCCACTTTGACCTCATCAAGGAGGTCTTCCGCGAGAGCGGCTACAACCTGGAGCTTCTGCCCTCCACCGATCGCGGTGCCGTTGAGGCAGGCCTGCGCTATGTGAACAACGACATCTGCTATCCGTCGATTTTGGTTACTGGCCAGATCATGGAGGCTATCGAGAGCGGCAAGTATGACCTCTCCAAGACGGCCGTCATCATCTCGCAGACGGGCGGCGGCTGCCGCGCCACCAACTACATCGCGCTCATCCGCAAGGCGCTCAAGGAGTCCGGCCACCCGGAGATTCCGGTCATCTCCATCTCGGCGGTGAAGCTCGATGAGGACAATCCGGGCTTCAAGCTGAGCCCGCAGATGCTCAAGGCCGCGGTGTATTGCGTGCTCTACGGCGACGTGATGATGCAGATGCTCTACCGCGTGCGTCCCTACGAGGTGGAGCCGGGTGCGGCAAACGCGCTCTACGAGCAATTTATGGCCCGTGCGCGCAAGCTCGCGCCCAACTTCACACGCCGCAGCTACACCGAGCTCGTGCGTGAGTCGGTGGCGGCATTCGACGCGCTGCCGCTTAAGGACGAGGGCACCAAGCCGCGCGTGGGCGTGGTGGGCGAGATCCTCGTGAAATTCCACCCCACGGCCAACAACCACGTGGTGGATGTTATCGAGCACGAGGGCTGCGAGGCGGTTGTTCCGGGTCTTCTGGACTTCTTCCTCTTTGCTATGAGCGGTGCGGAAAACGACAAGGGTGAGCTGGGCAGCTCGCGTGCGCAGCGCGCTGCCATGAAGAGCCTCATCGGCTTGGTGGACTGGATGCGCAAGCCGGCGGACGAGATTCTGGAGAAGTCGAAGCGCTTTGAGCGCCCCGAGCCCATCTCGGCGCTTGCCGAGAAGGCGAGCCAGGTGCTTTCGCTCTGCAACAACATGGGCGAGGGCTGGCTCCTCACGGCCGAGATGCTCGACCTCATCGACCACGGTGCGCCCAACATCATCTGCACGCAGCCCTTTGCCTGCCTGCCCAACCACGTGGTGGGCAAGAGCGTCATCAAGGAGCTGCGCCGCCGCTGGCCGCAGTCGAACATCGTGGCGGTGGACTACGACCCCGGCGCCTCTGAGGTGAACCAGCTCAACCGTATCAAACTCATGATTTCGGTGGCGAAGGAGAACCTGCGCGCCGGCAAGGGCTTCACCATGGAGCCGGTGCGTCCTCTGGCGCTGGATGAGGTGGATAGCAAGTTCCGTCCGCATCATCCCGAGGATGCCGACGAGCGCGACCCGCGTCACGGAGCGCCATCGGGTGTGATTACGCCCGAGGACATCGTGCCGCCGAGCGCAGGTTGCACGAGCTGCGGCGCGGTGACGGATGACGCTGTTGCAGCCGTAGCCGAGCGCCTGGCAGCCGGCGTAGGCTCCGAGAAGTAGCGCCATCCGCGAGGTGGATGGTTGGGGACGGGGTCGTTTCATCCCCTTTTCGCCCGGCCGTGCGCAGTGCGCGTGCGGCCGGGCGTTTTCCTTTTAGGTGAATGGACGGGGAAGGGGCCGTTTCATCTCATTTTGTAGTGCGCAGTCCTGCCGGCAGAGATGGTGAGACTATAAATGAGACTATGCGTGAGGGGCTGGCAGGTTAAACGCAGCCGCGCTGGCAGGATACTGGCAGGATAAATGGCAGGTTATTTGACACGGTACATGGCACTGTAAATTGAAAGCGGCACGGTAACTGGCGCTGTAAACTGACCGTCTGGGCTCCTTACCGCTGATTTATGTGCCAGAGCAGGGCGAGACCGCGCAGAGTGAGGGTGTCGTCAACGGTGGCATCGTGACGTAACAGGGTGGAGATGGTCGCTGCCCCCTCGCCGGTGACAATGATGTGCGGCTCGTCAGCACAGCCTATCTCGTCGATCATCGCGTCGAGCAGCCCGTCGATACGGGCGACCTCGCCCAAGACCGCGCCCGATTGCATAGCGGCGCGTGTGTTGCGGCCGATAACGCGCCTGGGTGCCTTGAGCTCAATGATAGGGAGACGCGCCGCCGCTTGTGCGAGCGATCGCGCTCCCAGCGCCACACCGGGGGCGATGATGCCGCCTGCAAACGCGCCGTGTTCGTCGACGACCTCGAAGTTTGTGGTCGTGCCCAAGTCGATGACAATCGCGGGCGCTCCGTAGGTTGCACGCGCGGCCACAACATCCGCCACGCGGTCGGGTCCCACTTCGGAGGGATCGTCGTACTTCATCTGCACGCCGGATTTCAGCCCCGGTCCCACCACCAGGGGCTTGGCACCGCTTGCAACCGAGAGCGCTTGTCGCCAAGCGTCGGTGAGGGAGGGCACCACGCACGAGAGGATGGTTCCTCCTACGGTGTTGCCCGGCAACAACGCGAGCGCCTGCGCAATCTGCACGCGCGCCTCATCGCGGGTGAGCGGCGAGAGCGTTGTGAACTCGCATGAACCGAGCGGCTGTGGATCGGCGGCGGCCTCGACGGCAAAGAGCCCAAAGCGCGTGGTGGTGTTTCCCACGTCTACGGTCAATACGGTTTCCATGGAGCTCCTTTGATGGACGAAGGTGCGTGCATGCTAGCAACATTGTATAATCCCACGCGTCCAAGCCGTAACCCGACTTCCCGTCTAAGGGGGAGCGGATATACGAAGGAGAACAACATGAACGCTTCGAGCGACCGCGCGGGTTTGCGCGGGCAACTGAGCGTGGCCGGGATCGTTATCGGCTGCGTGGGCTGCGTCATCATCACCGCGTCATCGGTGTACACGGCCCTTAAAATGGGCTCGCTGCCCTGGCCCACCATCTTTACCTCCATTACCGCGCTCGTGCTTTTGCGCGCTGTGGGGCGCACAAGTCTAAACGAAGCAAATATCACCCAGGTCATCATGTCTGCCGGCTCTATGGTGGCGGGCGGTTTGGCCTTTACCATCCCGGGCGTGTGGATGCTCGGGCTTACTGACGAGGTGAGCTGGGGCGAGATGCTTGCCGTGGCGCTTGCGGGCACCTTGCTTGGCCTCGTGTGCACGGCGCTTATCCAGCGGCACTTTGTAGAGGAGTCTGATCTGGAATATCCCATCGGCACGGCTGCTGCCGAGACGTTGCTTGCCAGCCATGCGGGCGGCTCCACCGGTGTGAAGCTTTTTGGCGCGATGGCGCTTGCGGGCGTGTGGTGTGTGGTGCGCGACGTTCTGGGCCTCATGCCGTCACTTGTGGCGCAGCTGCCGGTACCAGGTGTAGCCTTTGGGTTTCAGAACTCGCCCATGCGCTGGGCGGTGGGCTTCTTGGCTGGTCGCCGCTCGATTATATGGTGGGCAATCGGTGCCCTTGCGGGGTGGTTTGGCCTCGTGGTGGGCGGGCAGGCGCTCGGCATCTGGGATGTGTCCACGGCACAAGGCGTGGTATCGAGTTTGGGCATGGGCCTTATGATGGGTTCGGGCGCGGGCGTGGTGGTGCGCGACATCGCGATGCCACTCGTGCGCCGCTGGCGGGCTCGCACCTCTGTTTCCAGCGCTCCCGAGGGCGCGTCTCAGGGTGTCGGCAGCGATTCCGGCCAGACGGTGGAGGAGACGCCTGCACAACAACCTGGTACGGGCTTCATCTCGCGTTTCATCACGCGCTATGACGCAGGTGTGCTCGCCCTTATGGCTGCGTCTGCGGCGCTCATCGTGTGCTTCGCCCTGGGCTTGGGTCCGGTTGTTGCCGTGGCTGTGGTGCTTTTTGCGTTTGTGACGGCTATCATGAGCGCGCAGTCGGTGGGCCAGTCGGGCATTGACCCCATGGAGATCTTTGGCCTCATCGTGCTTCTGTTTGTGGCGGCGTTTTCAAACGCCACACAGGTGCAGCTCTTCTTTGTGGCGGGCGTGATTGCTGTGGCGTGCGGCTTGGCGGGAGACGTGATGAGCGACTTCAAGACAGGCCAGATCATTGGCACGAGCCCCCGCTCCATGTGGTTTGGCCAGGCTATTGGCGCGGTGTTGGGCACTGGTGTTGCCGTGGTGGTTATGGTCGCACTCGTGAGCGCCTATGGCCCCGATGCCTTTGGAACCGACGCCCTCTTTGTGGCGGCGCAGGCGAATGTGGTTGCCACCATGGTTTCGGGCATTCCGAGTGTGCCGGCCTTTGTGGTGGGGCTTTTGGCGGGTATGGTGCTCTACATTGCAGGAATTCCTGCCATGATGCTCGGCCTGGGCGTGTATCTCCCTTTCTATATGTCCATCTCCACGGTGTTTGGCGCTGTGGTGCGCTGGGTATATGACCGCGTGTGTGCAGCTCGCGGCGCCGATCCCTCCTCGGCTGAGGAGACGGGCGTGGTGATTGCCTCTGGCGTGCTGGGCGGCGAGTCCATTGTGGGCGTGATTATCGCGTTTGCGACTGTAGCGAGCGGGCTTTTGGCATAAGCGTCGGCCATGCGGTGCAGACGCAACCTGTCCGGCTCATCCCCAGCATATGCACACTTCGTGCGTGCTCATTCCTGCGACTACGGGCTTGTAGTACCATACAGGCTACATGTGGGTACGCTCGGTACCCCGTGTTGATGCACGTTATGAAAGGAGCCCTTGTGGCAGTTAATGAAGAGCTTCTCAAGCAAGTGCTCGAGCAGATTCGCCCCAATCTTCAAGCCGATGGTGGCGACATGTCATATGTAGGCGTGGACGATGAAGGCGTGGTTTCGCTGGAGCTGCTGGGTCATTGTGCTGGTTGCCCCATGAGCCAGCTCACGCTTTCCATGGGTATTGAGCGCATTCTCAAAGAGCATGTGCCCGGTGTGACGCGCGTGGTTGCGGTAAACGACCTCGGCGATGGCATGCAGGATCTGTACGACGAGTACACGCCGTTTTAACGGATGGAAATGAGGAGGATGCACGCGTGGCATCCTCAGCGATGCGGGGCCTGCGCAAGCGGGCCCCGTTGCGTATCCGAGGAGGTAGTATGCTCAACGAGCTATACCATAGTTTGAATCCTGTGGCGTTTTCTGCCGGCCCTATCACCATTTACTGGTATGGCCTTGCCTATGTGGTGGGTGCCTTGCTTACCGCCTTTGTGATGTGGCGCACCCAAAAGCGCTGGGGGCTTTCCATCACCTCAGACGACCTCTCGACGGTGGTCGTTTGCGTGGTGTTTGGCTTGATTATTGGTGCGCGCCTGTTTTACGTGCTCTTTTACGGCAATGGATACTACTTTGAGCATCCGCTTGAGATACTTGCGATCAACCAAGGCGGCATGAGTTTCCATGGCGGGCTCGTGGGCGGCATTATAGGCGGCGTCATCGGGTGCCGTATACTGGGGCTTTCCGCCTGGACTATCGCCGACCTTGCCGTGATTGGCGCTCCGCTGGCGCTCTGTTTGGGGCGTTGCGCCAACTTTGTGAACGGCGAGCTCTGGGGTAAACCCACCGATCTTCCCTGGGGTGTGGTGTTCGAGAGCGGCGGCGATGTGGCGCGCCATCCCTCGCAGCTCTACGAGGCGCTGCTTGAGGGCGTGCTGCTGTTCATTGTGATGCAACTGCTGTCGCGCAAGCGCCCGCTTCTGCCGCAGGGTACGTTCATGGGGGTCTTCATCGCGTGGTACGGTGTCGCGCGCATCCTCGTCGAGTTTGTGCGCGTGCCCGATGCGCAACTGGGTTACATCCTGGGCGGTGTCATCACCATGGGGCAGCTCTTGAGCCTGCCGCTTGTGATCGTCGGCGTCGCACTGATCGTTTACGCGCTGCACGCGAAGCGTCCGCAGCGTGGCTATCTTGACGAGCGGGCATAAGAGCCTGCAAGGTATAGAGATAGGGCGGCGCCCCGGCTGGGTCTTGGACCTCGCCGGGGCGCCGTTGTGCTGAAGGGGGCGTGTGTCGCGTTTCATTCCGCTATGAGAACAAACGACGAATATCGTCGCAGCCCTCCTGGCTGGTGAAGATCACTGCTTCATCGCCCGGGCGGAGCACCGTGTCGCCGTTGGGCACCATCATGGAACCAAAGTGATCGATGGCAACAACGATCGTCTCCTGCGGAAACTCGATATCGCGCAGAGCTTTGCCAGCAACCTGGGCTTGCTCCGCCACGGTTGCCTGTACGATGCTGTGCTCGTCGCGGCCGAGCTTCATGAGCGTGTACACATCATGGGCATCCATGCCCTCAACCACAAACCGTGCCGTGATTTCGGCCTGGTTCACCGCAACGTCTACGCCGTTTGCCGGCGTGAACATCCAGGCGTTGGCAGGATTGTTCACGCGTGCCACCACGCGGGGCACCGAATACTCCATCTTTGCCAGCATCGATACCACCAGGTTGGTCTCATCGGCACCGGTGACCGCGGTGAGTGCGTCGGCAATAAGGATGCCCGCCTTTTCCAGCACGTCGGGGTTTGAGGCATTGCCTTCAACAATCGAACAGGTGGGGCACAGGCGCTTCAGGCGCTCAATAGCTTCGGGGCGCCCTTCAATAACAGTTACATGGGCGCCGTCACCCGAGAGGCGTGTGGCGAGATGTGCGCCCGCCTTGCCGCCGCCAACAATAATGATCTGCATGGCTCCTCCTATTCAGCGATGCCAAGCATCTGCTTGAATTTCCTGCTTGCCGAGGTCGCAACGGCGGCGTAAATAATGTCGCCGTCGGCGAGCACGGTGCCTTGGGTGGGAATGAACGTGGCGTTGTCGCGCGAGATGCTTACAATTTGCACCTCGCCGACTGCGGTGAGCTCGCGCACCGTCGAGCCGTCGAGAAGCGGCGGAATGTCGGCACGCACGAGCGACACGTCGCCCGAGCCAATCTCAAACACGTCATCGAGCGTGCGGTAGGTAAGGAGCTCGGCGGTACGGGCGATGCCCCAGGCGTTGGGTGAGATGGTTTGGATATTGAGGCGGCGATACGTATCGGCCTTGGAGAGGTCGTGCTGGCGGGCGATCACGCGTGGTACGCGGAAGGCCGAGCGGGCAACGTGAGCAACAACGATGTTAGCCTCGTCGGAACCCATGCACGAGACGACGGCATCGCAGCGCTCGATGCCGGCGTTCAGGAGCACTGTGCGGTCGAAGCCTACGCCGCACACGCAGTTGCCGGTGAACGCGTCGCCGAGTGCGTCAAGCGCATGCTGGTCTTGGTCTACTGCGGTTACGTCAAAACCCTGGCGGCACAGCTTGAGGGCAAGACCGGTTCCCATAAAGCCAATGCCAACAATGATGACATGCATGATTTACCTCACAGTCGTTGTGGTGGTGGAGCTAGTGGATGTGGCACTGCGGCGTACCGCCTGCTTGGGCGCGCTGCCGTGGCGGCGCAGCCAGGCCTTGCGGACCTCTTCGATGGCAACCACGATGGGCGGGATGCAACACAGGAAGAGATAGTCTTGCCAGGCAAGCGGTGTGGTGTGGAATACCACCTGGAGCGGCGGCAGCACCGTGATGGCAACGATGAGCACAATCTCAAAGAGGATGCCCCACAGAATGCGGCGGTTGGATGTGAGTCCAATCGAGAAGATGGAGGTGCGCTCGGTGCGGCAGTTCATGACCTGACCAATCTGCGAGAACACAATGCCCGCAAGCGTCATGGTGGTTGCCTGCACATACACCGGGTCGAGGTCGTTGGTGAGGCCTGCGAGCGGCGCGTTCGGCCAGCCGTTGAGAAGGTTCACCAAGAAGTAGCCCGCCATAGCGGCGCACGAACCCATAAGGCCATACCACAGGAAGGCTTTGACGAGCACGCGCTTGTTGAGTAGGCGCTCATTGGGGTCGCGCGGGGGCTGGTCCATGATGGACTGCTCGGGCGCTTCGGTACCCAGGCCAAGGGCCGGCAGCATGTCGGTGCCCAGGTCGATGGTCAAGATCTGCATCGTGGTGAGGGGCAGCGGTACGGCGCCGCCCGAGAGAAGGTAGACCGCTGAGGGCACCGCCTCGGGTGCGTTGGAGTTGAGGATGTACAGCAAGAACTTGCGGATGTTGCTGTAGACGGCGCGGCCCTCTTCGATGGCGGCAACGATCGAGGCGAAGTTGTCGTCGGTCAAGATCATGTCGGCTGCCTCTTTGGCCACGTCGGTGCCTGCCATGCCCATCGCCACGCCGATATCAGCTTTTTTGAGGGCGGGCGCGTCGTTCACGCCGTCGCCGGTGACGGCCACAATCTCGCCCATCTCCTGCAGGGCGCTCACCACGCGGAGCTTCTGCTCGGGTGCCATGCGGGCGAACACCACCTGGCCGGCAAGTTTGCACTTGAGCTCGGCATCGTCCATCTGGGCCAGCTCAAAGCCCGAGATGACCGAGAAGTCATCGCCCTCAACAATCTTCAGACGTTTGGCAATGCTTGCGGCGGTGAGGCCATAGTCGCCGGTGATCATCACGATGCGAATACCTGCGCGATGGCATTTCTCTACGGCGGCGGCAACCTCGGGACGCGGTGGGTCGGCCATGACCTCAAGGCCCACAAAGGTGAGGTGGCACTCGATGTTCTCGGGCGTGTAGTCGCTCATGGATGCCGGCACGCCATCGGATGCGGCCTGGTCGCCCAGTGCGCGGTACGCGACCGCGAGCACGCGCAGGCCGTCCGCCGCATAGCGGTCGTTGGCTGCCATGATCTGGGCGCGCAGCTCGTCGGTGAGGGGGCGAACCTCGCCGTCCACGCGGATGGTGTCGGCCAGACGTACCACCTCATTGGGTGCGCCCTTGGTGAAGGCCAGGCGACGTGCGCCCTCAAAGGGGTGCGTGAGCGCGTGGATAGTGGTCATGCGTTTGCGGCGGCTCTCAAAGGGGAGCTCCTTTACGCGGGGCATGCGCTCGTTGAGCTCAGCAGGGTTGATGCCGCCCTTTTGTGCCGAAACGATGAGGCAGGCTTCGGTGGGATCGCCAAAAACTTCCCAGCGCGGGTGTTCTTCAGAGGGTGCGCTGAGCCGTGCGTTGCTACAGAGCAGGCCTCCTTCAAGCAATAGCTCAAGGTCGGCGTCTTGCACCGCGCGATATGTCGTGCCGTCCGCCTCGATAGCACCTTCGGGGGCATAGCCAATGCCTGTGACCTCGTATTCGCGCGTAGCTGTCCACAGGTGGTTCACGGTCATCTCGTTTTGAGTGAGCGTGCCGGTTTTGTCGGTGCAGATGACGCTTGTGGAGCCCAGCGCTTCCACCGAGTTGAGCTTCTTCACCAGGGCGTTGCGCTTGCTCATTCGTTGCACCGCCATGGCGAGCGAGAGCGTCACGGTAGGTAGCAGGCCTTCGGGAATGAAGGCGACCACCATGCCAAGGGCGAAGATAAACGACGAGGCAAGCGCGTCGTGCACCACAAACACCGAGAGGCAAAAGAAGATGATGCCCATGCACATGGCAAAGACGGTTACCTGCTTGGTAAGGCGGTCGAGTTCACGCTGGAGCGGGCTTTGAGCTTCTTCCATGTTTTGCGTGAGGCTCGCGATCTTGCCAAACTCGGTCTGCATGCCGATGCGGAACACCACAGCACGCCCGTTACCTTCTGAGACGCTTGTACCTGCAAAGACAAGGTTGGGCATCTCGGCGGGGGAGAGTCCCTCCTCAAGTACGGCATCGGCCACTTTACGTGACGGCGTGGATTCGCCGTTGAGGGTGGACTGGTTTACCTGCAGGTCGGACGAGGCAATGACGCGTGCATCGGCCGAGATCTTGTCACCCTCGGCCAGCAGCATGACGTCACCGGGAACCAGGTCTTCGGCAAGGATTTTTTGCTCATGCCCATCGCGGATAACCGTGGCGTAGGCAGGCAACATTTTTTTGAGCGCCTCGGTGGCCTGGCTGGCACGATGTTCCTGCCAAAAGCTAAAGACGCCGTTGATGATGTTCACGAGCCACACAGCGCACCCCAGCTCGGGCATGCCGGCAACAAACGCGATGATGCCGGCTACCCACAAGAGTATTGCCATGAGGTGCGTGAAGTTTGAAAGAAACGCCAGGATGGGCGAGCGTTTCTTGCCACTTTCGATGAGGTTCTTGCCTTCGCGGGCCTGGCGTTGAGCAGCCTCTTCGCTTGTGAGGCCTGCACGGCTTGAGCCTTGCATGGTGAGTACAGATTCGATTGGTTGTTTACGGATGTGATCGAGCGGGTCTCCGGAATTATCGGAATGGCCCCGCGTGTCCGCGCCCCCCTTGAGCGCGGCTGGCGACGTCGCATTTGCAGCGGGCGACGCGCCATTGCGGCTTCCCATGAAACCTCTCCTCTCCCCAGGCCAGATGGGCAATTTGCCCCATCTGGCGAGAAAAAAGTGAAATCTGCCGCGAAGGAGCCTCCGGATGCACCCGCGCGGTTGACACGGTATCCTAGTCATGTGCTTTGAGGTTTGCAACAACTTTTTTGGAAATTTCTTTTATAGACGATTACCTGCGGTTTTATTGCAGAATAGCGGTGGTGCGCATGCGGTTTGCGCCCTGTGGCGGCCGCACGCGCGCCGGTCGTTGCCGCATTCGGGCGCCTATGCCGAGCAGTTGTCGCCATGCACTTTGCGTGACCGGCTCGGTGGGGGTCTGTACCGGTGGTCAAAGACGGTATATCATTGCACAGTTCATGGTTATATGGGTGCCACGCGCGGCGCGCCAGCTGCACGCGGCCGGTATCCGATAGAAGGAGTCTCGCATGTCCGGACATTCTAAATGGGCAACTACTAAGCACCGCAAGGGCGCGCAGGATGCCAAGCGCTCCGCACTGTTCTCCAAGCTGAGCCGTAACATCACCGTTGCTGCTCGCCTGGGCAACGATCCTAATCCCGAGAACAACGCCTCGCTTGCCGCCGCTGTTGCTAAGGCCAAGGCGCAGTCCATGCCCAAGGACAAGATTAAGTCCGCCATCGACAAGGCTTTTGGTGCCGGTGCCGATGCCGCCGTGTACGAGAACATCGTCTACGAAGGCTACGGCCCCGCGGGCGTGGCGGTGTACGTTGAGTGCCTTACCGACAACCGCAACCGCACCGCTGCCGACGTGCGTTCCGCGTTCAGCCACGCTGGTGGCAACCTGGGTACTTCCGGCTCCGTGTCGTTCCAGTTTGAGCGTAAGGGCCAGGTAGTGGTGGCCAAGGAGGTTCTCGACACCGAGGCCAAGAAGGAGACCATGAAGGCCAACGGCGCCGCAGGCGACGAGGAAGAGTTCATGATGGCCGTTGCCGAGGCTGGCGGCGAGGATTATGAGGACGCTGGCGAGGAGTGGATCGTGTGGACCAACCCGAGCGACCTCATGGCTGTTTCCAAGGGCCTTGAGGAGCAGGGTATCGAGGTCAAGGGTTCCGAGCTTACCATGGTCCCCACCACCCCGACGGCTGTTTCCGCTGCGGATGCCAAGAAGGTCCAGCGCCTCATCGACCGTCTTGAGGATCTTGACGACGTCCAGGATGTGTACAACACCATGGACATGACCGACGAGGTCATCGCTGCTCTCGAAGAGGAGTAAGCGGCAAGCCGGCGCTTTCACGTCGGTGCAAAAAAGTGTGTACGGTCCGCTGACTTCGGTCGGCGGACCGTTTTTCGTATGGCACGGAGGTCTCGGCTCGCTAGCTCGGGCATGGATGGTGCCCATTCAGGATGTGCGGAGAGGGTACGTTCGTGAGGTAACCGAGGCGGCTTGCGGCCGCATCGCGCGCGGTTGCCTTTATAATGAGGCGCAAGTGACCATGGCTGACTACGAGAGGAGGCCGCGTGCGCACCGTTAAGAAAATTCTTGCAGGCATATACCTGCTTGCTGCAGTCATTGCTTTGGGAACATGCGCATTGCTCATGCTTAATGCGCGCGTGCCGCGCTTGCACGCGCTGATGAGTCAGCCCGCTTTTCGCATCATGGTGTGCGTCGCTGCGTGCCTCACGGCGCTCGGCGTGCTCATCCAGGTGCTGCGCACCTTCTTTGCCCCGCGTGAACCCTCGTGCGTGCGCTTGGGCGGTGACGCTTCGATTGAGGTGAGCGTTGCTGCTCTCGCTTCGATCGCGCGCGTTGCAGCCGAGCGTGAGGACATTATGGTTGAGAGCGTGCATGGCAGGGTGGTCGGTCGCGATCGGAACGAGGTGCATTTCACTATCGAAGCCATTGCCTTCGTTAACGATGGCCTAGGCGAGCTGGCGGCACGTGTGCAGTGCCAGGTGAACGACGCGTGCAACGCGATGCTTGGCGTTGAAGGCGTGACCACGCTCGTGCGTTTTCTCCCCAGCACAACCACGGTAGTCTCCAAGGAGGTTTCTCGTGAGCAAGGATAACAAGGCACCGGTGCCTTCTATTGAGCAGATCGATTTTACGAGCGAAGAGCCTACGGACGCATCTGCGGCGCCCGACAGCAAGGGCCGTTTGCGCGACGCATGGTGGGCGGCTAGCGACGCGGTGCGTGACGCCGCGCAGTCGTCGGATGATTTGCGCAACGCCGTGGGCTTTGTGCGCGGTTTGGGCGCGACAGCGTGGAAATACGCTGGCAGCCATCCCTACACGGTGTTCTATGGGTTTGTGGGCTTGGTGCTTGCGGTGCTCATTCTCACCATTGGCCTGTGGGACACGATTGTGATTGCCGTATTTGTGTGCGTAGGTGCCATGATTGGACAAATCCGCGACGGGGATAATGGGATTGTCAATTTCTTCAGCCGCCTGTTTAGCCGGCGTCGCTGATGGAGTTGCCGCGCGAGCTATCCGAATGCCCCGTTGCAGCTGCAACTGGTGGGCGTGACACGAGAGGGGACCGCCATGGCGGATACTGAATCCAAAGACGTTGAGCTTGAGGTGGCAGATGATCAAGCTGCTGCGCAGGACGATGCTAATACGGTGGCGGCCTCGGCGCCTGCGGACGGCGCTTCCGATGACGCACACGAGAGTGCGGCCACAGCAGAAGCTCCTGCGGGCTCTGCAACCACAGAAGCTGAAGAGGATGACGACGAGGAGTACGATGACAGCGACGACTCGCTTACCTATTCCAACGGCGTGATTGAAAAGATTGTTGCGATGGCAACGCGTGAGGTGCCCCATGTGCTGGGCATGAAGGGCAACCTGCTCCATTTTGTGCAGGAGCAGCTGGGTGCCGAGAACCTTACCAAGGGTGTTTCTGTTGAAGTTACCGATGACAATCGCGTTATCGTGAATATCTCGGTGATTATTGAATACGGTTGCTATGCTCCGGCAATTTTTGAAGACGTGAAGGAGCGCGTGACCAAGCGCTTGGCCGAGATGACGGGACTTGAGGTGGCAGGCATCAACCTTCGCATCGAGGACGTCGTCACGCTCGAGGCTTACAACGAGAGCAAGAAGAAGTTCATCGACAGCCTGAAGCATGAAGACGAGGAGGCTACCGCCTAGTTTGTCAGGCGGGGTTTGGGCTGCTGAGCTTGTGCCCGGTGCAAGCAATTGAACTTGCTCTGTGCGAGGCGCCGCTCTAGCTCTAGCGTCGTGCCCATAACTTGGGAGCGCACCTCATGGGCGCACGGGCCCTCCATGGTTACACCTTGGAAACGCCCGTGCGCCCATGCTTGCACTTGTAGGGTCGTGCTGCTAGTGTTATCCGCATGTTTACGACCGCTGCACATATCACGATGATGATGGCCATGGCCATGGAGATGCCCTCGCCCGGGCACTTTGGCATGTCGCGGAACCGTCGCGTGCATGCGAAGACCGGGCGCCTCCACTAGGCTGGCTCCGGCGGGAGACAGCCCGCCTTCTTTCGAACCATCTCATCGAGCGGAGTATCACTCGTGATTGAAATCAAACACCTCTCCAAGACGTATGGTGCGGGCGATGACGCGCCGCACGCTCTTGATGACGTCTCGATTGACATTGCAGACGGCGACATCATGGGCATTATCGGCATGAGCGGTGCCGGAAAGTCAACGCTTGTGCGCTGCATCAACTTGCTGGAGCGCCCTTCTGCGGGTCAGATTATTGTTGA
This sequence comes from Candidatus Limicola stercorigallinarum, assembly GCA_018711625.1. Classification (GTDB taxonomy): domain Bacteria; phylum Actinomycetota; class Coriobacteriia; order Coriobacteriales; family Coriobacteriaceae; genus Limicola; species Limicola stercorigallinarum. Next base: position 26,334 of record DVID01000040.1, read on the forward strand.
CGGTCAGGATGTCACGGGCCTGCAAGGTGCCGCCTTGCGCGCTTACCGCCGTCGCGTGGCCATGATTTTCCAGAACTTTGGCCTGCTTGCCCAAAAAACGGTTCTTGCCAATGTGTGCTTCCCCTTCCTGGCGGCCAACGGCAAGGTGACTCCCGAGAACCGCGACCGCGCGCTCGAGCTGCTTGAGATGGTTGACCTTAAAGAGAAGGCATCGTCGTATCCCTCTCAGCTCTCTGGTGGTCAGCAGCAGCGCGTAGCTATTGCCCGTGCGCTTGCGTGCGACCCGGAGTACATCTTGTGCGATGAGGCCACCTCGGCACTGGATCCGGCGAGCACCAACACCATCCTTAAACTGCTGCGCAATATCAACCGAGCAACGGGCGTCACGGTGATTGTGATTACGCATTCCATGGGCGTGGTTGAGAAGATCTGCCGCAATGTGGCAGTGCTCGAGCACGGGCGCGTGGTGGAGCAGGGGAGCGTGGCCGACGTGTTTGCCAACCCGCGGTCCCATGCCGCCCAGGTGCTGCTCGAAAGGGTTGATTGGGATGCTTAGTTTGTCTGAGTTTGTTGCCGAGTATGGTGGGCTGCTGTTTGAGGGCACGCTGAACTCGCTTGTCATGCTGGTTGTGCCCACGCTTATCGCCTACGTTATCGGCATCGCACTTGGCGTGGTGTTGTATCTTACCGCTCCGGGCTCGTTGCGCCCCCTGCCTGCCTTGAACGGCGTGCTCGGCTGGGTGGTCAACATTTTGCGCTCGTTCCCGTTTATTGTGCTCATGGTTGCCATCATTCCGCTGACGCGTGCCATTATGGGAACCATTTCGGGCATTGCGGGTGTAATTCCGCCGCTTGTGCTTTCCATTGCGCCCTTTGTGGCGCGCACGGTGGAGCAGTCGCTCTCCGAGATTCCTCGTTCTTCGGTCGAGGCCGTTGAGGCGTGCGGAGCGAGCATTCCGCGGATTGTGTTCTCGGCTCTCTTGCCCGAGACCCTGCCGTCGCTCATCCGTGGCGCCGCGCTTACGCTCATCGCTACCTTGGGCTACATTGCCATGGCGGGAGCGTTTGGTGCTGGTGGCCTGGGCGACATTGCCATTCGTTATGGATACTATCGCTACCAGACCGAGGTCATGATTGCGGCCGTGGTGATTATCGTCGTGATCGTGCAGGTGATTCAGAGCACCTGCGACATCTTGGCGCGCAAGGTTGATCATCGCTCGAGCAATCGGTAACTTTTTGTCCGCCCAGGTGATGCCAAGCTCCTTAGTTGCTACGGCATGCCGAGGTGTTTCACTGCACATTTGTTTAGCTTTGTATATTCATCTGCCTCATGCTTGAGGCGTTAGAAAGGATTATTTCGTATGAACAGCTCAATCAACCTCTCTCGTCGTTCGTTCCTTGCTGGTGTTGCCGGCGTTGCTGGCCTGGCTGTTGCGGGTGGTCTTACTGCTTGTGGCGGTAACGACGCTGCCCAGGGTTCTGCGGCAAGCGATGGCGCAACGGCCACCCTGCTTGTTGGCGCAAGCCCCAGCCCTCACGCCGAGATTCTGAACGACTTCGCTGCCCCACGTCTTGCCGAGGAGGGCATCACCCTTGAGGTCAAGGAGTACACGGACTACATCATGCCCAACAAGGACACCGAGACGGGCGATGTCGATTGCAACTACTTCCAGCACATCAACTACCTCAATAACTACAACGAGGAGAACGGCACCGACCTGGTGAACGTGGGCGCTATTCACTTTGAGCCCATGGCTGTGTTTGCGGGCAAGTCTTCTGACCTGGCCAACATTGCCGATGGCGCCACCATCGCTGTCCCCAACGATCCCACGAACGAGGGTCGCGCCCTCAAGCTGCTCGAGGAGCAGGGGCTCATCACGCTTGACGAGGATGCCGGCTTGGAGGCAACGCCTAACGACATCATCGATAACCCGCACAACCTTACCTTCTCCGAGCAGGAGGCGGCCGCGTTGCCGCGCACCATCCAGGACGTGGACTTTGCGGTGATCAATGGCAACTACGCTATCGATGCCGACCTTTCGCTGGACGATGCCGTGGCGCAGGAGAGCGCTGACTCCGAGATCATCAAGGATGAGTACGCAAACGTCATCTGCACCACGCCGGAGCTGGAGGACGACGAGCGCATCCAGGCGCTCGTTAAGGTGCTCACCACCGACGAGTTCAAGACGTATCTCGACGAGACGTTCGGCGGCGCTGTTCAGGCGGCGTTCTAATAAGATGCAGGCTGCGTACCTTGCTTTTGGTTCGCAGGGATTGCAGACGTAGCTGATAGGGCCCGGTGTTCCGGGCCCTTTTCTCTATCGGGGCATCGGGGGTAGTGGGGCGGCTTTGCGCTGACATGGCACTTTGGGCTACGTCTAGGCTGTTCTAAAAGCCGGTTCACGTTTTTTCTGCTGGCGGCAGTTTTTTAGGCAGTTAGTTCAGATATGAACGGTGGCTTGTGACATCGGCGCTACGCGAGCGCGCCTACATGCGGCGCCGCTGTCCAAAAGTGTCGGAATCGGGTTTGGATGCGCGCTGCAGGTATACGCGTTTAACGCATAAAGCTAGGTCGGCCGGGCGGGAGCGACGCGCTCGACCGAGGCATCGTTCATATCTGAACTAACTGTCTATATTTCGCGTTACTCCGCTAAAAAGTCTACGGCATATTGGGCGGCGAGCATCGTGCCGTGCTTGAGCGCGCTTTCGTCCACCGTGTAGAAGCACGAATGCTGTGCCCAGGTGGCGCCAACGGCGGGGTTGCGCGTGCCCAAAAACGCAAGCACGCCGGGCACACGCTCCAGATAGAGCGAGAAATCCTCGCCCGAGAGGGTTCCCTGATAGTGCCCGGCCGCCTCGGGTCCCAAGATGCGCTCGACGGCATGCGTGCAACGCGCGGATGCTGCCTCGTCGTTTATCACGGCGGGATGCGCCACTGTGTACTCGGTAAGTTTCGCCTCAGCGCCGAGCGCCATGGCGGTGTGCGTGCAGATGCGCTCAAGAAGCTGAGGCATGGCCTCGTGCGCCCGTGTGTGGTAGGTGCGCACCGTGCCGGCAAGATAGGCGGAGCCGGCGATGACGTTGCGTGCCGTGCCGCCATGAAGCTCGCCGATGGTGACCACGGCGGGCTCGAAGGGATTAAGGTCGCGGCTCACAATAGTTTGGATGCCATTTGCAATCTCAGCAGCGGCGACAACAGCATCTGCCCCACGCTGCGGCATGGCCCCGTGGCATGAGGTGCCCGTCACATCGATGCGGAACCAGTCGACATTTGCCATGCGCGGACCAGGCTCGCAGGAGATGGTGCCTGCATCGACCTCGCTCCAGATATGGAGCGCGAAGGCCCCGTCCACGCCATCAAGCACGCCCGATTCAATCATCATCCGCGCACCCTGGCCGTTCTCCTCAGAGGGTTGAAAAACCACGCGTACTTCGCCGTGAAGCTCATGGGCAAGCTCTCTGAGCACGCGGCACGCGCCGAGCATCATGGCGATGTGGCAGTCGTGTCCACAGGCATGCATGACGCCGTCGTTCACGCTGGCATACGGCGCGCCCGTCTGCTCGGTCACGGGCAGGGCGTCGATGTCGGCGCGCAGAAGGATGCGCCGCCGCGGGGTGCCATCGGGGTGGTACGCGTCGGGCGCCGTGCCGCGGATGGTGGCCACCACGCCCGTCTTGAGCGGTCGCTCGTAGGGGATATCCATCGCGTCGAGCTCACGCGCGATCGCCGCGGTGGTCTCGACCTCCTGCAAGCTCAGCTCGGGATGCTGGTGGAAGTACCGCCGCTGCTCGATGATGTAGGGTTCGAGCTCTACGGCCAGCTCTTGGATACGCTGCGTCTGAATGGAAGACTGCGGGCGGTCGGCTGGGGCGGATGTGGCGGTGTCGGGTTGCTCGACGGGCGCGCGATGCTCTGACATGGGTGCTCACCTCTCGCGGGGGTTGGTTGGCTCCAGTATAGGCCCATGGGCGGTTGATGCGCCCTGGGGTCGACCGCCGCTCGCGGCTCAACCGCCACACGGGTGCGGTTTCTTTACTTGACCGGAGCGAGGACGGCGGGTTAGGGTGGGCACAAGGCTGTATCTATGCCTGAAGGCTTGAAGTATCAAGGGGGTATCCGGATGTTGAAGAAGGAATACCAACGCGCGACGCGCCTTGTCGCCACGGCGGGCCTGGGGCTCGCCCTCGCCGGCGGTTTTGCGCCTGTGATGGCGTTTGCGACAGACGCGCCTGTAGCCGCAGCGGCCGGTGAGGCCGCGTCCACAGCCGACACGACACAGGACCAGGAGCAGGAAACCGGCGAGGTGCCGGTCGCCCAGGCGGTGGCCACGGTCACCACGCCTGTCGAGGGCTCAACAACGGGCACCGTCAAGGGTTACTCATCGCTCGAGGCGGCGCTGACGGCTGCCAAGTCTGGCGACACTGTGACGCTGCAGCAGAACATCAACCGCGCCGTGACTATCACGAAAGATGACATCACGCTGGAGGGCAACAACAAGACCATCTCCGCCACCGGCGACGCCGTTACGGTGCAGGCGGACGGCGTGAAGCTCAAGAACCTCTCGGTCATCTCGGCCTCGGGCAACGCCTTCGTCGCCGGAACGGCGTCCAAGCCTGTCGCGCGAGTCGCTTTGGACCACTGCACGCTCCGCAACCTTAACGTGGCGCAGCAGGGCGAGGGCGCTGTGGTCATCTATGCGACGAGCGGCGCCTCGGTCACATATTCGAGCGCCCTTGGCGGTATCCGCATCGTTCAGGTGGGGAACACCGCCTCCGCCGCTATCAGCGGCGTGAGTGAGTGCACCGTCGAGTTCGACCGCACCGCTGAGCCGCGCACGGGTGTTTACGTTGAGTGCAACGAGGCGTCCAGCGCGGCGGCTACTTCCGACCCGATCGCACCTGGCGACAATTCCATCATGGTCCCGAACAACGCCAGCACGTTCATTGATGTCAAAACCACCTCGGGCAAGAGCCTGTACGATTATGCGGCCGATGAGTATGGCGTGCAGGTTGATGGCACTGCGTGCTACTCCGCGTTTTACCATGCTGCCGAGAACGTCAAAGACGGTGGCACCATCAAGGTCGTGGGTGACCAAGTGCTTAACGTGTTCGCGATCGCACGCGACGTCACGTTCACGGTCGAAGCGACGGATGCCCAGTTCGCGCGTATCGTCGACGGGATAACGCAGTTGCCCTATCCCCAGTATCCTGTAAGCGTGAGCGGCCGGACCATCCGCGTCGGAGACGCCGCGCTGGGCGAGGTGGTCTCCATCGAGCAGGTCGAGGGCGGCCAGGTGACGGTTGAGACCAACAGGGTCGCGCCGGGCGAGAAGGTGACGCTCACCGTGAAGCCTGACGCGGGCAAGAAGGTCACGTCCATCGAGGTGACCGACGCCGAGGGCAACGCCATCAAGGTTGAGCAGGGCAGGGGCGGCACGTGGTCGTTCACCATGCCTGAGTCCGAGGTCACGGTGGCGGCCACGTTCGCATGCGACGGCGGCCTCCTGTGCCCGGTGCATGAGTTTGGCGATGTCCCCACGGACGCGTGGTATCACGCCCCCGTCGATTGGGCGGTTGAGGAGGGGCTCCTCACCGGTTTTGCCAACGGCACGCTCGGCCCGGAGGTGACGCTCTCGCGCGGCCAGCTCGCCACGGTGCTGTATCGCCGGGCGGGCGAGCCCAAGGTCGATCTCTCCGTGCTCGAGGGCATCGGCGACCTCGATCCCAATGCATTCTACATCCGTGCGGTCGCCTGGGCGACTGAGGAGGGCGTCATCAAGGGCTACGGCGACGGTTCCGCGTTTGGCCCTGACGACCCCGTGACGCGTGAGCAGTTCGCGACCATCCTCTACCGCATGGCCGGCGAGCCTGAGACCGACTACAAGCTTGACTTCCCCGATGCGGACGACGCGACGGCGTATGCTGTCAAGGCTCTGAGCTGGGCGGTCGAGACGGGCGTGCTCGAGGGCTTCAACAACGGCGCGGCGCTCGCGCCCACCGGCGTCCTCAACCGCGCGATGTTCGTCACGATGCTGATGCGCATCAGCGAGTGATCCGCGAGCAGAATCCTCGGCACCGTTGAGATGATTGGCGTTTGGGGTCCGGCGTTCGCGTCGGGCCCCTTTCGTATGCAGATGCGGCAAGCGTGTGAGGTCCGCCGCCGTATGCGCCCGTCACATATGTGTCCAATGTGGCAGATTCCCTGCGCATCCTCGCAGCACAAAATCTAAGTGCCAATTAATAAGATTTTTTGCTCCATCGTTGTATAAGTTCCAAAACGTGGGTACTATTCTCAGCGTACGTAAAAGCATGGAGGTCGTGGGCGTCTGAGACGCTCGCGGCAACCGGCAAAGGAGGAATGCAGGATGAGTCTCAAGCCGTTGGGAGATCGTGTTCTTATCAAGCCCGAGGCAGCCGAGCAGAAGACCGCCTCTGGTCTTTACATCGCCAGCAATGCGCAGGAGAAGCCGCAGCGTGGCGAGGTCATCGCCGTGGGCGCCGGCAAGCTTGCCGACAACGGCGAGCGTCTGCCCATCGACGTCAAGCCCGGCGACACCGTGATCTACGGCAAGTTTGGTGGCAACGAGGTCAAGATTGACGGGGAGGACTACCTCCTCATGCGTGCCGACGACATCTACGCAATCGTGGAGTAACGCGCTCGCCAGTCTAACCGCTTTTTGTAACGCACGCGAAGTGCAATGACTTCGCACATTCACTTCATGGAGGAATCGCACCATGGCAAAAGATATTACGTTTGACACCGCTGCGCGCACCAAGCTCGCCCGTGGCGTGAACAAGCTGGCTGACGCCGTTACCGTTACGATGGGTCCCAAGGGCCGCTATGTGGCGCTTGAGCGCTCCTATGGTGCTCCCACCATCACCAACGACGGTGTTTCGGTGGCCAAGGAGATCGAGCTTGAGGACAAGATCGAGAACATGGGCGCTCAGCTGGTGAAGGAGGTCGCCACCAAGACCAACGACACCGTGGGTGACGGCACCACCACCGCGACCCTGCTCGCGCAGGTTATCGTGAACGACGGCCTTAAGAACGTCGCTGCTGGCGCTAACCCGCTCGCTATCCGTCGCGGCATCGACAAGGCTGTGCGCGCTGCCGTTGAAGAGATGAAGAAGCAGGCCCAGCCCGTTGAGACCAAGGAGCAGATCGCTTCCGTCGGTACCATTTCGGCCGGCGACCCCAACGTGGGCAACAAGATTTCCGACGCTATGGATGTTGTGGGCAAGGATGGCGTTATCACCGTTGAGGACGGCCAGACCTTCGACATCACCATCGACACCGTTGAGGGCATGCAGTTCGACAAGGGCTATGTCTCCGCGTACTTCGTGACCGACAACGACCGCATGGAGGCCGTGCTCAAGGATCCGTACATCCTTATCACCGACCAGAAGATCTCGAACGTGCAGGACATCATGCCTGTGCTCGAGGCTGTTTCCCGCGCTGGCAAGAGCCTCCTCATCATCGCTGAGGACATCGAGGGCGAGGCGCTGCCTACGCTCGTGCTCAACAAGATCCGCGGCGCGCTCAACGTGTGCGCTGTGAAGGCTCCTGGTTACGGCGACCGTCGTAAGCGCATGCTCGAGGACATCGCCATCCTCACCGGTGGCCAGGCTGCGCTTGACGAGCTGGGCATCAAGATCGCCGACATCACGGCCGACATGCTCGGTACCGCAAAGACTGTCACCATCACCAAGGACAACACCACCATCGTGGGCGGCACCGGCAGCAAGGAGGCCATCGAGGCCCGCGTCGCGCAGATCAAGGCCGAGCTCGAGCACACCGACTCCGAGTTTGACCGCGAGAAGCTCCAGGAGCGTCTGGCCAAGCTCTCCGGCGGCGTTGCCGTGATCAAGGTTGGTGCTGCTACCGAGACCGAGCTTAAGGAGATCAAGCATCGCGTTGAGGATGCCCTCCAGGCTACCCGCGCTGCTGTTGAAGAGGGTATCGTCGCTGGTGGCGGCGTGGCCTTCATGGATGCTGCGCCTGCGCTCGACAGCATCGAGATTGACGACCCCGAGGAGCAGATCGGCGTCGACATCGTGAAGAAGGCGCTCACCGCCCCGGTTGCAACCATCGCCAAGAATGCTGGCTTTGAGGGTGCCGTTGTGGTGGACAAGGTTGCGAGCCTGCCGGCTGGCCAGGGTCTCAACTCCGCTACGGGCGAGTGGGGCGACATGATCAAGATGGGCGTGCTCGACCCGGTGAAGGTTACGCGCACCACGCTCCAGAACGCAGCCTCTGTTGCGTCGCTCATCCTCATCACTGAGGCCACCGTTACCGATGTGCCGAAGAACACTCAGCTTGAGGATGCTATCGCCGCTGCTACCGCCAATGCACAGGGTGGCGGCATGTACTAAGCCGTAACGGCTAAAAGCTCCCAACGTAGCCCCGCGGTTTTCCTCCGCGCGTGGTCCTCGGCCTTTGGCCTGTGGAAACGCGCTTCGGATTACCGCGGGGCTACTGCGCTTTTGGCCGGGTGCAGGCGGGAGGATGGATAACTCCTATCCGCAGGAAGCCTACGGGGTTCCCGTGCGGACGTTCTCGGCCTTCGGCCTGCGGATTGTCCGCCCAGGAATCCCCGTGGGCTTTCTGTGGTTACATTCTTGATGCGGCTCGGGGCAAAGGTGAACCGAGGCGCAGTCGTCTTCCGATGTACAATAATGCGGTTGCATATGATGAGCCGGCGTGTCCGGGGTGCGTAGGGGAGAGGTCTCATGGCACAAAAGCACGATATGCTCGATGACATCATTGATATCTCGAAGGGCATCGGTAGCTTGAAGGATCCGCTTGGCGGCTTGACTGATGCGTTTTTAGGTGCCACCGACCCGAATGCGCCCGAGTGGAATCCGGCCGATTACAAGGAGCGCCCGCGCGCCAATACCATTCCGTGCTTGGCGTGCAAGTATGAGAAGAGCTCGTGCACGAAGTGCGTTGATGTGTGCCCTGTTGACGCTATTGAAATTGAGGATGGCGGCATCGACATTCACGATAACTGCCGTAAATGTGGTTTGTGCGTACCCGTGTGTCCTACCGAGGTGTTTGTCTCGCCCAAGCTGCAGCCCAAAAAAGTGTACGACGCGGTTGCGCGTGCCGCTGCCTCGCATGAGACGGCCTATGTTACGTGCACGCGCGCATTGCGCCGCATCCCGCGTGAAAACGAGGTGGTTCTTGCCTGCGTGGGCGACATCACGCCCGAGACGTGGTTCTCCATTTTGGTCGATTACCCCAACGTGAGCGTGTATCTGCCGCTGGGAATCTGCGATAAATGCCGCAATCCTCAGGGCGAGGAGCTTTTGGGGAACGCAATCGCCCAGGCGGAGGAATGGGCAGGTGTTGGCATGGGGCTTGAGGTGGAGGCGGGTGCGCTCACCTGCAAGAAGCGCCGTGAGTTTGAGCGCAAGGAGTTCATGGACAACATCATGCGCACGACTGGCCTGACCGTTTCTAAGCTTAATCCTGCAACGGCGGCTATCACTACGGTGGCTCAACGCTTGAAGGAGCACAATAGCCGCATTGCCGCGCTGGAGCGTTCGCTCAATAAGGCAACGGGTACCACCACACAAAAGCGGCGCCGCATCCTCACACAGGGCAGGCAGCTTTTGCTTTCGTCGCTGCAAACGCATCCCGATTTGGCTCAGAATATTGAGATAACAACGCCTACCTGTGATTTTGCAAAGTGTACGCTCTGCGGCGAATGTGTTCGCGCTTGCCCCACCTATGCGTGCGACCTGGTGGGAGCAGGGCGTTTTTCGCTTGAGCCCACGTATTGTGTGGGTTGCGGTTTGTGTGTTGAGGTGTGCGGGGAGCATGCGCTTACCATGGAGACACACGATGCGCGTGACCTGATTGTGCCCGATCCCGAGGCTGAAAAGAAAAAGGCCGAGGCGGCAAAGGCGCATGAGGAGGCGGAGCGCATGAAAGCCGAGGCTAAGAAGAAGCTTGGCAAGGTGCTCGACCAGGTGGAGAAGCTCAACAAATAGTGCGAGTCGCGCTCGGCTTGGCAACACGAGCGCACCTTTGTATGCATGCTGCTGCAGCCGGGGTGGACGATTCGCGCTTAGCATCCCAATTTCGTACAATGGGGTGGTTTACTCAAACGTTCTATGAGGAAGGAAGTGCCTCGTGGCTCTTTCCATCGGTATTGTGGGCCTGCCCAACGTGGGCAAGTCGACGCTCTTTACGGCGCTCACTAAAAAGGGCGGTCTCGCTGCCAACTACCCCTTCGCCACGATTGATCCCAACGTAGGCGTGGTGGATGTACCCGATGACCGTCTGCAAAAGCTGGCCGACATTGTGCACCCCGGACGCATCGTGCCGGCAACGGTTGAGTTTGTGGACATCGCTGGCTTGGTGAAAGGTGCTAACGAGGGCGAGGGTCTGGGCAACCAGTTCTTGGCCAATATTCGTGAGACCGACGCTATTTGCGAGGTCGTGCGTTACTTCAAGGATCCAAACGTGATGCGCGAGGTGGGTCGCACAGGAGCGTTTGTTGACCCTGCTGCCGATGCCGACACCATCATGACGGAGCTCATTCTGGCCGACCTTGGCTCGCTTGAGAAACAGCTTCCCAAGCTTGAGAAAGAGGCCAAGCGCGACCACGAGCTTATGCCCAAGTTTGAGGTGGCAAAGCGCCTGGTTGCATGGCTCAATGACGGCAACCGTGCGGCGACCATGGAGATGACACCCGAGGAGCGCGCTGCGGCAAAGGGCCTCTTCCTGCTGACGATGAAGCCCATCCTGTACGTTGCAAATGTGGACGAGGATATGCTCACCGAGGAGCTTGCGCCCATTGACGGGGTAACCCCTATTCCCATCTGCGCCAAGGTGGAGGCCGAGCTTTCGGAGCTCGATCCCGAGGAGGCGGCCGAGTACCTTGAGACGCTCGGGCTTGAACGTCCTGGCCTGGAGGTGCTTGCGCAAGCGGCGTATAGCCTGTTGGGGCTGCAGTCGTTCTTTACGGCCGGCGAGATGGAAGTCAAGGCGTGGACGGTGCGCAAGGGTGCTACCGCTCCGCAGGCCGCGGGTACGATTCACTCCGATTTTGAGCGTGGCTTCATTAAAGCCGAGGTCATTGCCTACGATGATTACATCGCTTTGGGTGGCGAACAGGGTGCCAAGGCGGCCGGTAAGCTGCGCATGGAGGGCAAAGAGTACGTGATGGCCGATGGCGACGTGGTGCACTTCCGCTTTAACGTGTAGGCGGGTGTGGCGTAGCCAAGGTTTGCCGCATGCCATGCCCATAAGCACGGTATGCAGGGAGGTAGAAAACGCATGTTGTTTCGATATGGCAAGAAAAGCGGGTACATGGGCATCGCCTTGCTCGTATTGGCCGTTATTCCGCTGATTGTTGCTGCGATTTTCGTGCCCCAAATGGCCGACGAGATTCCCATGAAGTTCAACGCTGCCGGCGAGGTGACGCG
>DVID01000041.1 GCA_018711625.1 Candidatus Limicola stercorigallinarum
GATGCCACTCGCCGCTCCTCCCTCATGCAGGACGATGGACGGTAAGCCGAGACGGGCTGGGGGCAAGAGCGGGCCAGTCCCGACGTTCAGGCTGAGGCAATGCGCAGCCTTGAGCAGCTGCGACGGATGGCGCGCTTGGCCGATGCCGGGATGACACCGTCGTAGGTCATGATGGTACCATCAACGTCAAGGAAGATGATCCTTCTAGCAGGCACAGGGATACCCCTCTCAAGGATTGGGCGTGATTCGGCGGCACCCGAACTCGATCTGGCGCGCGGCCGTAGGGCCACTCTAGGTAAAGCAGACCGCCGCGAGCACATGCGCCAAACACCCTGCATCATACGGCATCAGACGAGATTGGCAACGCGCTAGATACGCGCTTTTTCGCCCCACAGACCCCGCGATGGACAAAAATCTGAGAAGTCGGCGATTTTGCCCGCCTTCCGCCGTTTATGCATAACGCTATCCTGGGGTTTCTCCGCCCGGTGCTCCGCGGTGGAGCGATCGCACCGCCAAAACCCAGGAATCATCGCCGACTTCTCGGTTTTTTGTCCACCTTGAGACGGGTCGCCTGGAAAACTGTAGGTACAAGCCCGGTTTGTTGATTTCTCAATGTATAAAACAGCTAAGAATCGTTAAATTATTGTATACGTTGGTTTGACCTGCCCGCCGGCGGCCGTCGGTACAGAATGGACCTCCCGCACCTTGGGTTGCGGCAGCAACCCAAGGTGCGGGAGGTCGGAGCGTCGAGCATGTTAAGGGTTCCGATACCGTGCGCACGCACACAATCGCAACGTTGTTGTAAGTAATCGGCAAGCCATAAAAAAGCGGGCGCCCCGCAAGGAACGCCCGCTCATAATGATCAAAACCAGTCGCTACTCCCTGTTACCAAAGATGGCAAGCAGGCGCAGGAACACGTTGATGATGTCCAGGTACAAATCAACCGCCGACCACAGAGCATTGGTGACCGTGGGCTCAATCGTTTGCGAGCGGTACACGTCGTAGCCGATGAATCCGCAGAACAGCAAAATCACCGCCACGTCGGTGATGGGTTGGCGCACGCCCATGAGCATGAGCACGATCTCGATTACCACAACCGCCAAAAGGCCGGTGAACAGAACACCCTGAATCTTGGCGAAAAACTGCGGGAACAAGAAGCCCGCAACGCCAAACACCACCACAATGCCCGCCGTTGCCGTGAACGCAAGCGAGAGGCTCTCGAGCGAGTAGGCCGTGAGTACAAACGAGACGGCAAAGCCAAAGGAAAGCGCAAAGAGTGCGTAGCCCACAACAGCGATGGGCAGGTTCTCCTTGGCACGGGCGACGTTCATGAGCACGATGCCCACAATGCTCGCCACAATAGTTGCCACCGAATAGGTGAGCGCGTTGTTGCCCACAAAAATCTGGAAATCGGCAGTCGCGGTAATGTGCGAGCTAGCCGCCATCACCACAAAGGAAAGCAGCACGATGCCGGTAAGCACCACGTTGTAGAGCCGGCGCGAAATAAGGCGCGGCACCGATTGGCCCGTAGAAATGGGGCCCTCGAACCGTTCGAGCTCGTTCATAGAGGCTCCTATCGTTGGGGGCGCGAACAGAGCAGCCGCACCCGAATGTCGTTGGAGGCATCTTACCCGAATACGCGCGTATGCAACGGAAGTTAAGGGTGTCTTTAGACTTGGGCGCGCATTGGTGAAGATAGAGGGGGCCGCATAACGGTAGCTGAAAGCCGCCAAGCTGGTTCAAATCCAAGGCCAACTTGTACGCCCCGCACGCGCCCGACAGCTTACTCGGAAGTACGCGATTCAGCTTCTTCCCTGCTCAGGGCTGCGATACGCTTCCAGCGCACCACTAGGATGATGGCGGGCATCACAAGAACCGTGGCGCTTGCCACAAGCAGAGCCCCCTGCACGCCCATGGTCGCTGCCAGCCAAGGCGCCGCCACAAGCGGCAACACACCTGCAATGTTAAAGCCAAAGTTCATGATGGAGCTCACGCGGCCCACCACCGCAAGAGGCGCATGGCGCTGCATAAGGGTGTTTTGCAGCGGGGTGAACGCGCCAAACGCACAGCCCAGCAAAAGCTGCCCTGCCATAGCGACCCCTACCAGTGGCGTCCCCACATACAGCAGGCAGCCAATACCCTCGATAATCTGGATGATGAGAAGCGTCCGGATGTTCATCAGGCGCCCGGGCAGGCGCATGATCACAAGCGCTCCCAGCACGGCACCCGCCCCTGCGGCTGCAGAAAGCCAGCCCATCCATGATGCGCCCACTTTGAGCACGTCACGGTAAAAAAGCGACTCGATGGGATCAAAAGCTCCATACCCCAAGAAACACAGGAAGCCAACCCAAAAGAGCAGCGTAAGCGCCATTGAGCCCGTAACCGCACGAATGCCCTCGCGAATACCGATCGCACGAGAAGCGGGCTCGGCGGTCTCACCACCAGCTGCAAGCGAAGCGCCCGCTGCTCCACCCCCGGCACCACGCGTGCCAGCCCCCGCAGGCACATCCCCGCGCGCAACCGCGCCGTCATCATGCGGCGAGCGCAACGGACGAAAACCCAAACCGGGCACCAGCGCCACCACGGCGCAGACGAGCGTAAATACAAAAACAGCGTTGGTTGGAGCCACGGCAGCGATAGCACCACCCACCAGCGGCCCCACCACAACACCAATGTTCGAGGCAGCCGAGATGGCACCGTTGATGCGCTTAAGCTCGCGCGGATCACCGCTCAGATGCGCCGGATACGAGCGCGCGATCACATCGGTGAGGCCAATCATAAAGCCTAGAATCGCCGCACCCAGAATGATGTGGAAAGCCGTCTCCTTCGTGGTAAGGAAGTAGATGGAAGCCACAATCACGCCCGCAACTGCCAGCACAAAATGTCGGCGCGGACCCCACAAATCGAGCAGCGAGCCGCCCACAAACGACCCCACAATAAGGCAGGCATTCATAAACACGACGGCAAGCGCATTACCCAGCGCGTCGGACCCCAAAACGTAGGTGAGCGTCCCCAGCACGCCAATAAAGTAACTAGCCTGGATGCCTACGTACACAAGAAAGCGCATGGCGATAAGCCGGTACGCCTGGGGAGAAAGCGGGTGCTGCCGCGTTGCGCGGCGAGAACGATGAGGTGACATGGCGGTCCTTTCGAAAATACGCAAACGGAGTCAAGTGGCTGCACGCAGCATGCCGCACACCCAGCTCGTGGGTGCAGGCAACACCGGCAGTATCAATGACATCCGATTTCGTACGGCATCGTATTCCGCCATGCACCTTTCTTCTCGTGGTGGCCCTCACGTAGGGCCACCTTAGCACAAGCTATTACTGCCGTCACACCTGGCCAGAGCGCACACGGCTGAGGTGGTCCAGCACGGCATCGGCAACGGCGCGCGCGTCGTTGATGTCGATGGTTCGCGTGCCGTGCGGCACCTGGCGGGCCACCACATCATTCCCCGCAAGCGCAATGGTGCGCTCGTCCACCAGTTCCGCCGAGCTCTTGCCACGCATGCGGTCTACGCCCGAGCGCGCCACCACAATGTTGGGCAGGCCTGCGGCCTTGTATCCCTCAACAATCACCACGTCAACGTCGGTGTAGCGGGCGAGCATCTCCTCCACCGGGAGTTCCTGGGTGGTGTCGGCGTACTCCGCGTACCGATCTGCGGAAATGAGCCCCACATGGCGACTGCCCGCCTGAGCATGACGCCACGAATCCTTACCGGGGACGTCGATGTCAAAACCAGCGTGGCCATGGTGCTTGAGCGAACCCACACGCAAGCCGCGCGCCGTGAGGATGGAGATAACCTTCTCCACAAGCGTCGTCTTGCCTGAGTTTTGGTAGCCGATGAAGGCAATAGCCGGCGCAGCCGGGGGTTTGGGCGCAGCGGACGTGGGCTCAAGTTTAGCTATGGCATCGGTGAGCACGGGGGTGAGGTCGGTGAGCACCGCATCGAGCGCGTTCAAGGTCTCTGCAGGAGTAGGACCGGAGCCGGCGGCTGCCGCGGATGTCTCGGAGGCTGTAGATGCATCGGGGGACGCAGATTGGTCAGTGCTTGCAGCTCCCGCAGTGACCTCTGCGGGCGCCGCACAGGCAACCGATGCTGTAGCCGCGGCGTCTTCGGCGCCATCGCTGGCGCTGGTGCCGCTTGCCACGCTGCCACGCTCCCACAGGCCGCTTCTGCCGCCCTCTTTGCGCAGAAGCCGCACGTCCACGATCTCCATGCCGCGATCAACGGCCTTGCACATGTCGTAGATGGTGAGGCAGGCCACGCTTGCCGCCGTAAGCGCCTCCATCTCAATGCCTGTCACACCTGTAACACCGCAGGTACACGTTACGTGAAAGCCCACGCGGCCGTCCGCGCGCGGCGGTTCCCACCCTGCCGGGGCCGTAGTGCCCACGGCAGCGATAGGCGCAATCTCCACTTTGCTCTTGGTAATCATGAGCGGATGGCACATGGGAATGAGCTCGCTCGTGCGCTTGGAAGCCATAATGCCAGCCACGCGTGCGCAGGCAAGGACATCGCCCTTTTTGGCGCGATCTTCGAGCACCATCGCCTGCGTCTCGGGATGCATGAGGATGGTTCCCTCGGCAATGGCGAGGCGGCGTGTCTCGGCCTTCTCAGACACGTCGACCATGCGCACATCGCCCTGTTCGTCAACATGGGTAAGCGAGTCGCGGTAGGCGTCGCGCTTTCCTTGCGTGTTTGCCATATCAATCAGCCTCCAATTTGCGACATGTAGCGCTCAGTGCCCTCGATTGCCTCATGCTCTTTGGGTTTGTGGGCCACTGCCTCCCGCCAGATGGCTCGCACCTGGTCATCATTGCCCGCACGTAGGGCATCGCGCAGCGAATACTCCGCGTCCGAGAAGAGACAGGGGCGAATAGCACCATCGGCTGTGAGGCGCATGCGGTTGCACGAGCTGCAGAAATGGTTGGACATGGCCGAGATGAACCCCACGGTGCCCGCCGCACCGGAGAAGCGCCAGTAACGCGCGGGGCCAGCACCCGAGGGTACCCCCGCGTCCTCAACGGGCTCAAGCGCACCAATGCCCGCCGCACGCCCCGCTGCTGAGATACGCTCACGCAGCTCGGCGGAGGGTACCGTGTCACTCGCGTCCCATGCGGAAGCATCAACGCCGCCCGGGCAATGTGGGTCGAGCGCCGGGCCGCTTGAGGCCGCGGCAACCCCGGCAGCGGCGCCAGCAAACACCCGCCCGGCAACCTCATCCTGCGAGATGTCGTGCGCCCGCGTGGTGCCCGTACGCTCGTCGCCAATGGGCATGTACTCAATAAAGCGCACGTGCAGCGGCTTTTCTGCCGAGAGCCGCGCCAAGCCAAACACATCTTGCTCAAGCCGGCGCACCACCACACAGTTCACCTTTACCGGGTCAAACCCCCAGGTAAGCGCCGCATCAATACCCTGAAGCGTTTGCTCAAGCCGGCCCAAGCGCGTCACCTCGGTAAATTGTGCGGGGTCGAGCGTATCGAGCGAGATGTTCACCCGGTCCAAGCCCGCATCCTTAAGTTCGGGCGCCAAGCGAGGCAACAGCGCTCCGTTGGTGGTGAGGGAGATGTCCTCAATCTGCGGAATGGCGCGAATCTCGCGAATGAGCGGAATGATGCGGTGCGAAACCAGCGGCTCGCCACCTGTCAGACGAACGCGGCGCACGCCCTCGGCGGCTACGATGCGCACAAACCGGGCAATCTCTTCCGCAGAAAGGAGCTCGCCGTGTTTGCGCGGCGGCACGCCTTCCGCCGGCATGCAGTATACGCAGCGGAAATTGCACTTATCCGTAACCGCGATGCGCACGTAGCTAATGCCGCGCCCAAACTCGTCGTGTAGTTCGTGGATGGACATGCGTCCCCCTGCCAGCCGTCCTATTGTTCTCACATGAGGATAACACGGTAGCAGGCTGCGAGTTGGAGATGGTCACGGAGCGTGCGGCACCGGTTCCGGCCCCGGCCCCGCCCATCGATGCACTACTTTTCGGTCAAGAAACGGCCCACTTCTGACCGAAAAATAGTGCATCGGCGGATAACAGGGGCGAAACGGAGCGAAGAACAGCACCCGCACACCGCATGCACGCCCCGGCTAGTCGAGCTCCTTGAGGCCCTGGCAGAGGCTCCAATACTCCCCGTGCAGCGCATAGAGCTCCTCGTGGGTGCCACGCTCGATGATGCTGCCGTGGTCGAGCACCATGATGGCATCGGCGTTACGCACGGTGGAGAGCCGGTGCGCGATCATAAACGTGGTACGACCGTTCATGAGGGAGTCCATGCCGCGCTCAATCAAGGCCTCGGTGCGCGTGTCGATGGACGAGGTGGCCTCATCTAAGATGAGCACGGGCGGGTCGGCCACGGCGGCGCGCGCGATGGCCAGCAGCTGCCGCTGCCCCTGGGAGAGGTTGGCGCCGTCCGAGGTCACCATGGTGTCGTATCCCTCGGGCAAGCGGCTGATGAAGCTATCGGCGTTGGCGATCTTGGCCGCGGCGCGCACCTCCTCGTCGGTGGCGTCGAGCTTGCCGAAGCGGATGTTATCCGCAATGGTGCCCGTGAAGAGGTGGGTATCTTGCAGCACGATGCCGAGTGAGCTTCTGAGCGACGCCTTCTCGATGTTTCGCACGTTGATGCCGTCGTAGGTGATCTCGCCCTCGTCGATGTCGTAGAAGCGGTTGATGAGGTTTGTGATGGTGGTCTTTCCGGCGCCGGTGGAGCCCACAAAGGCGATCTTCTGGCCCGGCTTGGCGAAGATGTTGAGCTTGTGGAGCACCTCGTGCCCCGGCTCGTACCCAAAGCTCACCTCGTGGAAGCGCACATCGCCGCGGAGCGGCACGAGCCCGGTCACCAGCTCGGTGCCATCAACACCACGAGCCGTGGTCTGCGCCACCGCGCCCGCCTCCTCCGCGGCAAGCGCGGAGGAGCTTCCAGTGCCATCCGCAGCAGCGCCGCCCACGCCATCCGCAGCAGAGGCACCAGCAGCCCGCCCGGGCACGTCCCCATTAGCCGCCACGGGCACCAGCGCGCCCCACGCGCCCAGGCCGTATCCCTCGGGCAGCTGCCACGCCCAGGTATCCTTGCCCGTCTTCACCAGGCGCACGCGACCTTCGTCCTCCTCGGGCGCCTCATGCAGGGCGTCAAACACGCGCTCGGCACCAGCAAGCGCCGAGAGCAGGAAGTTCGACTGCTGGGTGAACTGGTTGATGGGCAGCGCGGTCTGACGCACAAACACCAGGTAGCTGGCGAGCGCACCCACATCGGTGAGCCCCGTGATGGCCATGAAGCCACCAAGCACCGCCACCACCGCGTAGTTGACGTAGCTGATCGACACCACGGCCGGGATCATCGAGGCGGCAAAGGTCTGCGCACCGGTGCCCGCCACACGCAGGCGCTCGTTCTTCTCGCGGAACGTCGCCACGTTCTTGGACTCGTGGTTGAACACCTTCACGACCTTCTGGCCGGTCACCATCTCCTCGATGTAGCCGTCGAGCTCGGCGAGCACGTTTTGCTGGCGCTGGAAATACCCGCGGCTCCGCTTGGTGGAATAGCGGATGTAGGCAAACATCGCCGCGTACCCCACCACCACCAGCAAACTGAGCTGCCAGTTGAGCACGAAGATCATCACGAGCGTGCCCACGATCTGGATGGCGCTCTGGATGACCAGGGCGAAGCTGTTGTTCATGGCCTCGGCCACGGTATCCACGTCGTTGGTGAAGTAGCTCATGATGTCACCACGGCTGCGCGCATCAAAGTAACGCAGCGGCAGCGCCTGGATATGCTGGAACAGGTCGCGCCGGATATCTACGAGCACCTTCTGCGCCGCGTGCACCATGAGCTGCGTATAACCCACCGCCGCGAGCACGCCCGAGGCGTAGATGACCGCCGTTAAGACGACGTAGCCCACGAAGGTATCGAAGCTCCCCGCCGCGAGCGCGTCCACCACAGGGCGGATCATGTAGGTGCCCACGAGGTTGGCGATGGCAGACATGGACACCAGCACTGCTACGGCCAAAAACAGCAGCTTGTGCCTGCCCATGTACGCCATGAGCTCGCGCAGCGTGCCCAGAAGGTTCTTGGGCTTGTTCCCTGGAGCGGGCATCAGCACGCACCCCCTTCCACGGCCACGGCAACGCCGGCAACCACACCAGCGGCAGCCCCTGTCTTGCACGGCGCGGCGGCCACCTCGGACTCCCCCGCCTCGAGCTGCTTCATCTGCGAGTGGTAGATCTCCTGATAGATGGCGTCGTGCGCCAAGAGCTCCGCATGCGTGCCCTGGGCGTGCACCCGTCCGTCATCGAGCACCACGATGAGGTCGGCGTTCATGACCGAGCTCACACGCTGCGCGATGACGATCTTCGTCACGCCCTTGAGCGCGTCGAGCGCGGCGCGGATGTCGGCCTCGGTCGCCATGTCGACAGCCGAGGTGGAGTCGTCGAAGATGAGCACGCGCGGGTGCTTGAGCAGGGCGCGCGCGATGCACAGGCGCTGCTTCTGACCGCCGGAGACGTTCACACCGCCCTGGCCAAGGTCGTAGTCGAGCCCGCCCGGGAGCCGGTCCAAAAACTCGTCCACCCGCGCCTGGCGGCACGCCTCCAAGAGCTCCTCCGTGGTGGCGTGGGCGTTGCCCCACAGCAGGTTCTCACGCACCGTGCCCGAGAAGAGCACATTCTTCTGCAGCACGATGGCCACCGCGTCGCGCAGCCTCTCCAGATTGTAGGCACGCACATCGTGCCCGCCCACCAGCACCTCGCCTGCACTGGCATCGTAGAGACGTGGGATGAGCTGCACCAGCGTGGTTTTGCCCGAACCGGTGCCGCCCAGGATGCCCACCGTGGCACCGGCGGGGATGGCGAGGTCGATGTGCTCCAGCACATTTTTATGCGCGCCGGCGCGGTACTTGAACGACACGTCACGAAACTCCACGGAGCCGTCGGGGACGGATTCCAACGCATGCTCGGGCGAGCGGAGGTCAACCGGCTCGTCCAGCACCTCCGAGATGCGGTGCACGCTCGCCAGCGAACGCGTGAGCAGCAAAAACACGTTCGAAATCATGATGAGCGAGTTCATGACCTGCATCACGTAGGAGAGGAAACCGGTGAGCTCGCCCACCGCAAGGGCGCCGCCCAGGATCATGTTGCCGCCGAACCACATGATGAGCGTGGTCACCGTGTACATGGATACGTAGAGCACGGGCATGTTGAGCACGGCGAAGCGGAAGGTGTGCTCGCTCGTGCCGGCAAGCTCCTCGTTCACGGCGCGGAACTGCTCGCATTCGTAATCGCCGCGCACGTAGGCCTTCACGGCGCGCACGGCGGTGAGCATCTCCTGCACCACGTCGTTCAAGCGGTCGACCGTGGATTGCAGCACGCCATAAAGCGGCCCCACATGGCGGACGATGAGCGCGAGCGCCACCGCCATGACGGGCACGACCGCCACGAACACGAGCGCCAGCGTGGAGTTGAGGTAGAACGCCAGGCCGAAGCCGATGACGAGCATCACCGGGCCGCGCACCATCGGGCGGAAGCCCGCGTTCACGGCGTTCTGGATCACGGTGACATCGGTGGTCATGCGGGTGACGAGCGAGCTCGTCTCAAAGCGGTCGAGGTTGGCGAAGGAGTAGTCCTGCACCTTCTCGTACTCGGCGGCACGCAGGTGCGCGCCTAACCCGTACGAGGCACGCGCCGCGAAGCTCGCGTACATGAGCCCTGTTATAAGGGAGAGCAGAGCGCAAATGCCCATGTAGATGCCCTGCTGGATGATGTAGGGAACGTTTCGTTGGGCCACACCCACGTCGATGATGTCGGCCATGAGGATGGGGATGACCATCTCGAAGGCACTCTCGACCACCACGAGCAACATGCCGATGATGGCATCCTTGCGATACTGGCCCAGATACCCCACGATGCGTCTGAGCTCATGCATCGCGCCTCGCCTCCTTAGCGGCCGTAAGCCGTTTGCTGTACGCGCGCAGGTTGGCGTGGGCGCGCGTAAGGTAGTTGGCAAACGCAGCGCGCTCCTTTGCCGAGAAGCCCTCGAGCATGGCCTGCGCCTCTTCGCAGCACGCGGCATCCCACGACTGCGCCACGCGGGCGCCCTCGGGCGTGAGGCGCACCACCTTGGCACGGCGGTCGCTGGCGTCCTGCTCAAAGGTGACGAAGCCCTTGCGCTCAAGCGCGTCGAGCGCACGCGACACGCCCGCGGGGTCGAGCTCGAAGTAGTTCGCGAGCTCCCGCTGAGAGCACGCGCCAAAACGGTGCAGGTAGGACAGGAGCTTGGGCTGGCCCGTGCCCAGGCCGATGGACGCCATGAAGGGGTGCATGAGCGCACGCTGCGCATGGGCGGCTCGGAAAAGCAGACTACGGTAGTCGGTAAGATCGAGGTCCATGGCGGAGGGGTCACCGAGCGCAGGCGAGGGCACGGTGCCCGCAAGGCCCGCGGGTGTGCCGGAGTCCACGGGGGCAGCCGGACTCGCGGGCACGGCGGAGCCCGGTGCGCCCGAATCGACCGACCTTAAGGGGGTGGTTGGGGTAGCAGGCGTATCTTCCATGACATCAGCTCACTAACACATGACAAGTCAACTGTTGACATGTCATGTGATAGTGCCGCATCGATACCATGTCAAGGCACGAGACGCAAATGAAACAATGCGCGGCCCCATGACGCACGCTCATGTTGTTCACGCAGACGCGCGGCGTGCGCACGCATGGCGCCTCATCGTGCTCGGGGCGCCTCCTTACATCACAGAGGCCAATACCTCATACGCGGGCTGTTTTTCGCTCCCCCATCTGCGCAGATAAGCCCCTCATCCAGTAGACGCCGCAATGCCTTGAGGATGGTTGGACGAGACTTGCCCGTCTCCTGAACGAGCTCCCGTGTGCTTGCCGACCCTTGCTTGCGCACCGCTTCGAGCACCGCGCGGTCTGTGGGACCCAAATAGGTGGAGATGTCGTACGGACCTCGCCGCTCCACGCGGCTCCGTCCACTTGCTACATAGGGGTTAGCAATGCTACGCGTCTCCACACCAGCATGGCTTCGCAAACCGTTCGCTCCAAACAAGGTAAGCGAAAAAGTCGCAATCGAATTGCGGGGAAGCGGCTCGGGCAAGCCCGCATTCGCACAGTCTGCAACAATCGCCCGGTAGCCGCTACCGCGATTCTCCGCCACATAACCCACATCGACACGCGGCGTGTTCTCCAAAAGCGACGCCAAACGCTGGTTGCGGCACGATCCAATACCGCCCGCATCGAGCGCTTCAAGCGTGACCACACCATAGAGACCACCCGGGTTGGTGACCTCCAGCCGGTCGGGATACAAATCAACCTGCACCGCCGACCCAAGCGCCTCGGCCGAATAATCTCGATGCATTACGGCGTTAACCAGAGCCTCGCGCAGCGCTTCATGTGGATACTCTGGGATATCCTGCCGGTACGCCCCCTCAATGCGCGCGGCTGTTCGCATGTTCCGCTCAATCGCGAGCATAGCGTCTTCAACCATATGGGGAATCGGGCCAACGCAGGTGCAGGAGTCAATAAACCGGCGCCCATCCGCAGATGCAATGCCCTTTTGTGGCGTGGGATAGCTTGCAAACGCGATGACCAGCCGCGGGAAGAACTCCTGCGGATAGCTTCCCAACGCCAGCAACCCCGCAAGCGAAAGCCGATCCTCGCCCAGCTCGTTACGGACCAGCACGCGCAATCGACGGAGCGCATCCTCGTCGCTCAGCTGGGCGAAGTTGCGCGGATGGATTCGACGTTCGCGTCGTAGCAACCCCGCCACCAAATCTGGATCCAGGTCCTCTTGCTTTGCGTCTTCGACAATCCGCTCGTCGTAATGCGGCTGCTCATGTTCATCCCAAAGCCGATCGACCTCGTACGACGAGAGACGCCGATCACCATCGCCCGTTCGAATGTACGAACCACCATACCTGCCGCTCGCCGTGATGTAGCAGGGCTTGTCCTTGGGACGCAGCTCTTCCACCTGAACAACCACCACGGGAGCACCCTCAAACAACACGATATCGATCATGGGCCGCACCGGAGGAGTCAGCGACTCGTCGCACAGCCGCGCGAGGGCATCCTGGATACGTTTAGGGTCGAATCCGCCCACAGGCCTGAGCCCTGCCTCCTCGTCTAGACCCAGCAAGAGCAGGCCACCCGACCCATTGGCAAAACCAGAAAGTGTACGCGCCAAGTCTTTAGGCAGGCCGCCACGGCACGCCTTGACCTCACACCATTGCGTATCGGTCTGCGCCGCGCGCAGCCGCGCAACCTGTCCACGCAGCATCTGTTCGGTGACCACCGTGTTCATGACATCACCTCATACAACATGTCTTTACTAGATAATGTACTAGTAAAGCTCGGTGGTCAAGTAAATGCGAACGCCGGCAGGCTCTTTGAAACCTGCCGGCGCCTGTTCTGCATAAACACCCTGTTGTAGGCTATCTCAGAATCTCCCTGTTTGGCGTGCGCCCTACTCTGCCGAAGGCACCTTGCCGGTGGCGAGAATCTGCTCCAGCGCATCCTCATCGAGCACGGGGATGCCCAAGCTCTCGGCCTTGGTAAGCTTTGACCCCGCTTTGGGGCCAGCAACCACAAAGCTCGTCTTCTTAGACACCGAACCCGTTACCTTGGCACCAAGCGTCTTGAGCGCCGCACCCGCCTCGTCACGCGTGCGCTTAACCAGCGTACCAGTGAGCACAAACGTCAGGCCCTCAAGCGGCTTGCCCGCGGCAAGAGCCGCATCCACACCGGTGGCCTCAGCCGCCTGCGCCGCCGCTGCTCCCAGGTCTTCTTCCAGCGTAAGGCCGGCCGCACGCAAACGATCAAGCACCGCCAGGTTCTCGGGCACGGCGAAGAAGCTCTTCACGCTCGCTGCAATCTTGGGGCCGATGCCATCAATCGCCGCAATATCTTCCTCATTGGCCACAACCAGGGCCTCGAGCGTAAGAAAGCGCTGCGCCAAGAGCTCCGCCACGCTCTTTCCCACATGGCGGATACCCAAAGCAAAAAGCACGCGCGAAAGCGGGCGCTCTTTGGAGGCGGTAAGCTCATCTGCCACCTTCTGCGCAATGGTCATACCCACGGGAATGGGGTCGCCCGCATGCACGCCCTTCTTCTTGTCATCCTTAAGATAGGTGCGGCCAGTATCGAGCGCCGCAACGTCCTCAACCGTAAGCTGATAGAAGTCGGCAACGTCGTGCACCAGGCCGGCTTCCATGAGCTTGTCGATAAGCTCCTCCCCCACGCCGTCGATATCCATGCAGGGGCGACTCACCCAGTGGATGAGGCGCTCTTTGGTCTGCGCCGGGCAATCAATGGAAATGCAGCGATACGCTACCTCGCCCTCCTCGTGCACCACGGGGCTTCCGCAAGCAGGGCAGGTGCGAGGCATCTCATACTCCACGGCGTCGGCAGGACGCTTGCTGAGCACCGGGCCGACCACCTCGGGAATAACGTCGCCGGCCTTGTGGACGATGATCGTGTCGCCCACGCACACACCCTTGCGGCGAATCTCGTCGATGTTGTGGAGCGTCGCGCGTGCAATCGTGGAGCCCGAAACCGTAACGGGGTCGAACTCTGCCACCGGCGTGAGCACTCCCGTGCGGCCCACCTGAATGCGAATTTCGCGCAGCACAGTCTCTTTTTCTTCCGGCGGGAACTTAAACGCGATGGCCCAGCGCGGGGCACGCGCCGTAAATCCCAGCTCATTTTGCTGGTCAAAGCTATCGACCTTCACCACCACGCCGTCGATGTCGTAGTCCAGGTCTGCGCGATGCGCGAGCGCATCCGCACAAAACGCATGCACCTGAGCGGGCGTATCGCAGCGCGCCACGTTCGGGTTCACCGAGAAGCCGGCCTCACGCAGCCAGGCCAAAAAATCGTGCTGCGAGTTCACGTGAAGCGGCGTGGTATCGGCCACGGCATAGAGGAAAGTGGCCAGGTCGCGGCGTGCGGTAACCTTGGGGTCTTTTTGACGCAGGCTGCCCGCGGCCGCGTTACGCGGGTTAGCAAAGGGATCGCGGCCCTCGGCATCAGCCTCCTCGTTCAGACGCAGGAAGCTCCCTTTAGGCATGTACACCTCGCCACGTACCTCGATGACACTGTGCGCATCGGCACCCATGTGAGCAAGCGCTGCCGCAGAAAGGTGCATGGGAACATCGTGGATGGTGCGGACGTTGAGGCTCACGTCCTCGCCCGTGGTGCCATCGCCACGTGTGGCGGCGCGCACAAAGGCACCATCGCGGTAGGTGAGTGCAACACCCAGGCCGTCAATCTTGAGCTCGCAGGTATAGGTAACGTTGCCCGCGCCCAAAGCGTCCTCGGCGCGCTCAAGCCAGGCATCAAGCTCTTCGAGATTCATGGCGTCGTCCATGGAATACATGCGCGCCATATGCGTCACCGGGGCAAACTGCTCAGAAACGTAGCCGCCCACGCGCTGGGTATAGCTCTCGGGCGTCACAAGGTCGGGATAGCGCGCCTCGATATCCTGGAGCTCAAGCAAGAGCTTGTCAAACGCAGCGTCGGTAATCTCGGGAGCATCGAGAGCATAATAGCGATATGCATGGTAATCGAGCAGATGACGCAGCTCGGCGGCTCGTTCGGCCGCAGCCGTATGTGCGCGCTCGGCAGCAGCAGCGTCTGTTTCCGCAGTGGGCGTCTCATCCTCTGCCCTCGGCGTGACGTCAAACGTTCCGGTTTCAAACAGGCTATCCTGATCCACGATGGCCCCTTCCTATCGGTAGCTCTGTATAGGGTACCATCCGCCCCAAAACGGGCAAGCCGCCGCCTCACCTCTGTTCTGCCCGCTGCCATTCCACCACGGAGACAGTCGGCGCGCACAACAAAACCCCGCGGAGGCTAAAGCCTTCCACGGGGTTAAGCGCATGTAGTTGAGGTGCTAGCAAAGCTACAGCAACAAGGCAGCGCTAGGCAGCGGCCTCCTCGGCGGGAGCATCCTCTGCAGCAGCCTCAGCAGCGGCTTCGGCAGCCTTCTTGTCGAGCCAGTTGGCACGGCGATCAAGGCGCGAAACCGCAGCCAGCACAATAGCCGGCACGAGTGCTACCAGCACAACCAACAGGAGGGGAGCAAACACATATACAAACATCGCGACACCCCTTACACAAAGAGCCCGCCCGCGATACCGGCAACGCCCGTAAAGGCAAGCGCCACCAGCGAGGCGGTAATGAGCGAGATGGGCAGGCCACGGAGCACACCGGGAACCAGGCGCTCTTCAATGCGGTCGCGCAGGAAGGCAAAGGCCACAATAGCAATGAATGCACCCATGCCGGCACCAAGAGCAGATGCGCAGGCTACACCCCACGTGGTGGTGGCAGCCACGGCAGCGCCAGAGAGCGGCACGGCAAGCAGGCTCGCGTTAACAGCTACAACCGTGCTCGTCATATATGCGCGGTCACGCGCGGCGCGGTCGCCACCGCGGGCAAGCACAGCACCCATAATGTAGGCGATCGCAACAGCAACCATCACATAGCCCAAAGGCGCAAGATAGTCGATGCCCCACGCCTGGAAGAGCACGGTGTAAAGCGGCCAGCCAATAACACCCGCAACAAAGATGGCAACCCAGAGCATGCCACCAAAACGGAACGAATCCTGCGGGCGCTCAGCCACCAAAATGGCAGAGACCATGCCCACAAGCTGCACGAACACCAAGTTCTGGTCGAACGCGGCAGTGAACAGGGCGTTCAGAAACTCCATTACTGCTCACCTCCGTTGGCAGCAGCGCTCTTGCGCGCCGCATCAACAATCGAATTGATGAACGTCGCCACCAGCGCCAGCACCAGCAGCGAGCCGGCGGGCGTGCCAAAGATGGCAATCGGCGAGGCGGCAAGCTCGGTCATGGTGAGACCAAAGATCGCACCGGTGGAGAACATGCCGTTGATGAGGCCCACAAACGCAAGCGTGGCCAGCGTGCACACCGCACCAAACAGGCCGGTGCCCAGCATGGAGCCCGCAGGCTTGGCCGCATAGCCATCGTCAACCACGAAGGCCATCGCAAGCGCGTTCACTGCGGCAACAGAAAGGTAGATACCCATGTTCTCAAAGAGCAACGGGTCGATCACGCGCAGGGCAAAGCCAGCAAGGGTGGCCACCGTCACGCTCACGAGCAGAAGCACGGGGATACGTGCAAACTTGCCCGTGATGTGGCGCAGCGGACGCGCCAAAAGCGCCATAGCAAAGATGCAGACTGCGCTCACCGCGCCAATAGCCACACCGTTCTCAAGCGATGTCGCGACCGCAAGGCCCGGCAACGAACCCGCAACCACCACAAACGAAGGGGTGCGTACGAGTTCCTGCAAGCGCGCCGTCTGGTCATTCAGCACAGATTCATGCAATGCCATCTTAGTTACCTCCCAGCGCAGCATAGGCCTCGAAGGCGATGTTGAGGTCGGCGATGACCGCGTTCGAGGTGAAGGTAGCGCCCGAAACGCCGTCCACATGGGTCTCGCCCGAACCGGCCTCATCAACCGTGAGCGTACCCGTGGCAGCCAAGCCAGCGAACGTGCCAAAGAAGTCCTCGGTAAGGGCATTCGTACCAATGCCGTCGGTCTCGTCCTCGGCAACAACCTGGATGCCAGCAACCGTGCCATCGGATGCGATGCCAATCATGAGCTCAACGTCACCGTGATAGCCCGTGGCCGAAACGTCAAACACGTAATCGCCCGCGTTGGTCTTATACGCCGAGTTAAGGCCATCGATGGCAGGAGCCGTCAGCTTCTCAAACGAGGTTGCCTCGGGGAACAGCAGCGCACGCTGGCTGCCACCCTTGGCCTCGTCCAGGCGCGCGTCAGCATCGGCGAAGGCCGTGGTTGCCTGGGCGCCATAGTAGTGGACACCCGCCGTCACGCCACCGCACACGCACGCAGCGATGAGCACGGCAACAAAGGTGTACAGCGAGCCGTTGCGATGCCGTACAACCCAAGAAAGCTTCTTGGGGGTAGCAGAAGTCTCGTTAGACGAGGGCATTCTTGACACCTCCCACCGGCTGGGACCGCGTGTAGCGGTCGATCAGGGGAACAAACATGTTCATGAACAGGATGGAGAACGCCACGCCTTCGGGGGCGGAGGCGAACAGACGCACAAGCGCCGTAATGAGGCCGCAGCCCACGCCAAAGATGATCTTGCCCTTGGGCGTCATGGGCGTGGTGGTGTAATCGGTGGCCATGAAGAACGCGCCAAGCGCAAGACCGCCCGAGAGCAGCTCGAAGACCACGTCCTGGCCGCCAAGCGCCGTGATAACAGCGACGGTGCCAATGAACGGCAGGGTAGCCCACGCGTCAACAACTTTCACAGCAAGCAGGAAGATGTAGCCGATGAGCAGCGTGAGAATGCAGGTCTCGCCCAGGGCACCCGCGTGGTTGCCCAAGAACAGGTCGAGATAGCTGTAGGGCATGGAGCCCTGCGCAGCCATAGCCAGCGGCGTAGCGCCCGTGATGGCGTCGAGCGACTTGCCCACCACGTCGGGATAGGACGAGAGCGCCGAGGGCAGCGCCACCATGATGAACACACGGCCCGCAACCGCAGGATTGGCGATGTTGCAGCCAATGCCACCAAAGAGCATCTTCACCACAACGATGGAAAACGCCGTGCCAAGCACAGCAACCCAGAACGGGCAGTTTGCCGGCAGGGTGAACGCGAGAAGCATCGCAGTGACCACGCAAGAGAGGTCGCCCGCGGTGGACTCACGCTTCATGATGATGCAGCACAGATGCTCGCACACCAGCGCCGTGGCAATGCAAACGAGCACAAGCAGCGGAGCGGCGAGGCCATAAAGCACGGTCGCCGCGATGAGGGTGGGCACAAGTGCCAAGCACACGGCACCCATGACCTTGAACGTCGTCGAGCTCCCGTGGAAATGAGGGGAGGCTTCGTTGATGAGGTTCATGCTAAATCACGCCTCCTTCGCGGGTTGGGTACGACGGGCAACATCGTTGCGGTAGAAGCCCTTGCCCTCGCGGATGGACGCGGTGATGCGACGATGCGCCGGGCAGATGAAGGCGCACGAACCGCACTCCATGCAGTTCATGACCGCAAACTCGTCCAGGCGCACCACGTCGTGGGCACGCGAGGCGGCGTCGAGCTGGAACGGCATGAGGCCCAGCGGGCAGGCACGCACGCAGCGGCCGCAGCGGATGCACGGCGTCTCATCCGGGAGGATGGCAGCGCTATCCAAGCAAAGGATGGCGTTGTTGGCCTTCAGAATGGGGCAGTCGATGTTGGTGATGGTGCGACCCATCATGGGGCCACCCATGATGATCTTGCGCGGCTCCTTGATAAGGCCGCCGGTGGTCTCCACCACATCGTGCACGCTCATACCAATAGGAATACGGTAGTTGCCGGGGTTCTTCACGCAGTCGCCGGCAATGGTCACCGTCTTGCGCACCAGCGGCACGCCATAGCGGAAGTACTCCTCAATACGCGAAACGGTGGTGACGTTGAGCACCAAGCAGCCAGCATCCACCGGCAGACCGCCCGCCGGAACAGCGCGGCCCGTCGTGCTCTGGATGAGCACCTTCTCGCCACCCATGGGGTACTTCGTGGGCACCATGAGCACCTCAACGAGGTCGCCCACGCCCTTCTCCTCAATCACCTTGCGCAGCTCTTCAACTGCCTCGGGCTTGTTGTCCTCAACGCCAATCACGGCAGCCGGAATCTCCAGCGCGCGAGCAATGCGGACAACGCCGTCCACCACGCGCTCGGAATGCTCAATCATCTGGCGATAGTCGCTCGTGATGAACGGCTCGCACTCCATGCCGTTGACTACAACAAAGTCAAACTTCTTGCCCGGCGGGCACTTCATCTTGAACCACGACGGGAACGAAGCGCCGCCCAAGCCCACCACACCGGACGCGCGGACGCAGGCGATGAACTCGTCCTTCGTCTCGTACGTGGGCTTCACAATAGCCGGATCCTGCTCCATCTTGCCATCCGAAGCAATCTCCACCACCGGCGCCGTCTGGCCGGTAGGAAGCGTTTCGGTAGCAACGGAGGTCACCGTGCCCGAGATACTTGCGTGCGTAGGTGCGCAAAGGCCCTCGCCGTCACCGATGAGCGTGCCGACGTAAACATGGTCGCCCACGTTCACCACCGGCTTGCCCGGAGCTCCAATGTGCATGTTCAGCGGGATGCGAACCTGCTTAGGGGGCTCGATCGACGTGACAGGACAATCTCGGGTGTCCTTACACTGGGGCGGATGCACACCGCCCAACGTCTTGTGCAGAGAGAACATAGATCCCCTTCCCTCTTCCCCTTCAGCTGTCCCGCTCACGGCAGAACAGCCCAGCACAATGTCGAAATATGCCAGTCTTAAATTTTAACGGCTTTGCTTCACAATTTGAACATGTTTTTCATAACGCCCGGGGTGAAGCGTTGGAGAGATCGGGAAAACACTCCGTTGCGGCTAGATTGCAGCCTGGCCGCAACCTGGTTATAGCCTAGTTGCCACCCATATCCTGGCTTAGCGAAACCTGGCGGTAGGTAATGCCGCAGCGGTCGAAAATGCTCTTAGAAATAAGGTTGTCTTCGGTGTCGCGGTATTTATCGTCCAGGTACACCACCTCGCCAATACCCGCCTGCACGAGCGTCTTGGCGCATTCGTGGCATGGGAAGAGCGTGACGTACACGGTGGCGCCCGTCATATCTTTGAGCGAGCCGCGATAGTTGAGAATGGCATTTGCCTCGGCATGAATGACATAGCTGTGCTTGTCGAGCAAGGGATCGTCCACGGTATCCCAGGGGAACTCGTCGTCGTTAAGCGTGGAGGGCGTGCCGTTGTAACCCACCGAGAGAATGCGGTGATTGGTGTCGGCGATGCAGGCACCCACCTGCGTGTTAGGGTCTTTGCTGCGCAGGCTCGCCGCTTGGGCAACGCGCATAAAAAACTCGTCCCAGCTGATAACGTCCTGGCGCTTACCTGGCATGGGGTCTCCTTTCCCACATCACCGCTGTACGGCACATGTTGCTGCAAGCATGCCGCAACCGTATGCAACATGCAAGGTATACCCACTCGCGGGCACGGCCCGAACCGTATATTTGGCAACACAGGTGGCTGCGCCTCCGCATACACGGCGCTGCACAACGCTCCTCAGCAAAAAACGAGCTCGGCACCCACGCGGGCACCGAGCTCAATCATTATCCTATGTAAGGCGTAGCCTAGCCTATGCTGTTGCCACCAAGCCCATAGCCCTGGCCGCCCAGCAGCTCCTCAAGGTACTGACGCAGCTCCTCAGAGCTCAAGCCCGATCCGTTGCCGCTCGAGCTGTCCTGCTCCTCCGGCGCGTCGGCGTCAGAGCCCAGCGTCACCTTGATCTCTTGCTCTTGGCCGTCGCGCACCACGGTAAGCGTCACCTCATCGCCCACACTGTGCTCGCGCAGCGCAATAATCAGGCCGTCTGCCGAGGTGACCGGCGTGCCGTCCACCGCAGTCACGATATCGTTTGCCTTGAGGCCCGCGGCCTCGGCGGCAGAACCCTCGTTCACCGAGACGATGAAGGCGCCCTCGCTCACCGACAGGTTGTTCTGGCGGGCATTGTAGGCGTTCACCGACGACACGGACACGCCCAAGTAGGGATGCTCGGGGGTCTTACCATCAATGATCTGGTTGGCAATGTCGATGGCGTAGTTCACCGGGATTGCAAAGCCCACGCCCGAGCTGGAACCCGAGTAGCTCTCGATGATGGAGTTGATGCCGATAAGCTCGCCCTTGTCGTTCACGAGCGCGCCACCGGAGTTGCCGGGGTTGATAGCGGCATCGGTCTGAATCATGTTGGCGTAGATGGTGGTGCCATTGGACGACTGCATAGCGGTCGAGCGGTAAAGTGCACTCACGATGCCTGTGGAGACAGACTGCTCGTTGCCAAAGGGGCTGCCGATAGCCATAACCCACTCGCCTACCGAAATATCATCGGAGTCGCCAATCTCAATCGGGGTGAGGTCGATAGAGCTCGCATCGGTCAGCTTGATGACGGCAAGGTCGCTCGACTCGTCGGCACCCACAATCTCGGCCACGTAGCTTGCATCGCCCACGTTGACCGAAATGCCCGTTGCGCCCTCCACCACGTGGTAGTTGGTGAGGATGTGACCGTCGGTATCCAGGATAACGCCCGAACCAATGCCGCCACCCTGCGCCGTCTCGGTGCTGATGGATACCACCGAAGGCAGCGCCTTGGCAGATACCGCCTCGGCAAGCGTGGTGTCTTCAGGATCAATCTCGATGGTCTGGGTGGGCTGAGTCGCCTGGACATCGGTATCGGTGATGCGGAAGGCACCTGCCATCACCAGGGCAATCACCAAGACGGCGCCCACGGCAAAGCCTGCGAAGGCACACAGAAACACCGGCAAAAGCTTGGTTTTGGTCTTCACCACCGTGCGTGTTTCGGTTGCCGTCGAAGGTACAAAGGGCATCTGGCTGGTGGTCGTGGTGCCTGCACCAGCTGCGTGCTGTTCCTCAGTCGAGGCCGGCTGCGGCGTACTTTCAATCTCTACCCTAGGCAAGCTCGAATTCATATTGTCGTTGTCGCCCATCCCCTCGGGGCGACGCGGAAGGTTGTCACTCATGGGAATCTCCCCTTTCAGCTTCATACATACCTGTTGTGGTTCAGCTTCGTTGTACCCCAAGGTACACCTCAACGACACCCTCACCTATCGACCTTCAGCGGAGTTTAAGTAAATCGACGCTTGGCCATAAGCAATTGGGCACGAGACGCGCAACCGCGCGTCGGGCGGCGGCATATGGCGCGCGCCTGGCGGCCGCATGGGGTGCCCACCCACCGTGCCGCGCGCGACGCCCGCCGGCCGCACGCGGTGCCCCGGCACAACACCAAACGAGGCGAGCTCCTGCCCGCCTCGTCATCTTTGTTCTCACGTTAATCCTTAAAGAGATAACCCACGCCGCGTACCGTGGTGATATGCGCCGCAATCTGCGGGCCCACCTTGGAGCGAATACGACGGATGTGCACATCAACCGTACGCGTACCACCGCAATACTCAAAGCCCCACACCCGGTGCAGCAGCACCTCGCGCGAGTACGCGCGGTTAGGGTGAGTCGCCAAAAACGAAAGAAGCGAATACTCCATCAGCGTAAGGTCAACGGGCTCATCATCCAAATACACCTGATACGTAGCCAGGTTGATAGTGAGGTTATCGATGTGCAAAACGTCATCAACCGCAAACGACTCTTCATCGCCCACCAAACGCCGCACGCGCACCTCAAGCTCGGTAGTAGATGCCGTGGGACAAATAAAGTCGCAGCGTGCATGCGCCGGCAAGCGCAAGCCCGAAAGCGCCTCGTCATCCACAATGAGCAGCATTGGGATGCCACCGCGGTCGTCGAGCCATTTGCTTATCTGCTCAATGCGGTCGTTGCGCACGCCATCGGCGTCCAGCAGCAGCATGTTGAAGTCATGGGCAGCCGTGGGTGAGTCCGGCGTGGCAACATCAACCGTCACGCCCATTGTCTTTGTGAGGGACCGGGCGAACTCATGAAAACGCGTTGTGCGCGCCATGAACAGAATACTCGCTTGAGAATCAGACATGCCACACCTCCCTCAATCGGCACGGTGATGCTCTACATACTATCGCATGTAGCTTATGGGATGCGCAGAAAACCCACGTTAAGATGCGCAAAATGTTTAAGAATTGGCAAGATAGTGCCTAAGCTCCCAGTCGGTGACAGCAGACGAATACTTCTCCCACTCGCTCCGCTTTTTGCTAAGGAAGAACGAGTGGATGTGATCGCCCAGCACCTCCCGCATAAAGCTCGACTCCTCAAAAATGTCGAGCGCCTCATCGAGGCTGCGGGGCAGCATGGTGTAGCCGGCCTCCTCCAGCGCACGTGGGCCGCGGGACAGCAGGTCGCCCGTGGTCTCGGACGGTAGGGTGAGCCCGCGCTCAATGCCGTCTAGGCCGGCTGCGAGCGTGACCGCATTCACCAGGTACGGGTTTGCCATGGGATCGGGCGAACGCAGCTCGATGCGCGTAGAAAGCTGCTTGCCCGGCTTGTAGATGGGCACGCGGATCATGGCCGCACGGTTGCGCAGACCCCAAGTGGCCGCCTTAGGCGTGGGACCCTCATCGCCCAAAAGGCGCTTGTACGAATTCACCGTGGGGTTGGTGATGGCGGAGATTTCGGACGCATGAGCCAGAATGCCTGCCATGTAGCTCTTCGCAATAGGTGACAGGTGATATGTTGGGTCGTTCTCGCCCCAGAACACGTTGTTGCCCTCATGGTCGAAAAGCGACTGGTGGAGCATCATGGCGCTTGCCGCCTCGCCCGCGATGGGTTTAGGCATAAACGAAGCATGGATACCCGCCTCATACGCTTCGAGCCGAATTACGTGCTTGGCGGTGATGATGGCATCGGAGGCGGTGAGCGCCTCGGAATGGCGCAACGACACACCGTGCTGCGAGCGACCCGACGAATGGAAGGTGTACTCCACCGGAATGCTCATCTTCTCAAGCATGAGCACGGTCTCGCGGCGCAGGTCGCGCGCCGAATCGTCCGGGGTGAGGTCGAAGTAGCCCACCTCGTCCATGGGGACGGGGGTGTGGTCGTCGGGGAAATAGTAGTACTCCAGCTCGGCACCCACGTTCATAAGGAAGCCGCGCTCCTCGGCACGGTAGAACATGCGGCGCAGGCACTCGCGCGGGTCACCCTCGAAGGGTTTGCGGTCCGGCGTGCAGATGTTGCAGAACACACGCGCGGCGCCATCGCGCTTGGGGCGCCAGGGGAGCACTTGGAAGGTGGTGGGGTCGGGGAAGGCGAGCATGTCCGCCTCGTCCGCTGGCGTGAATCCCTCGATGGCGGAGCCGTCAAAGCCAATGCCCTCTTCGAAGGCGACCTCGAGGTCTTCGGGGGCGATGGCGAAGCTCTTGAGCCTGCCGAGCACGTCGCAGAACCATAGGCGGATAAATCGGATGCCGCGCTCCTCGACGGTGCGCAGCACGAAATCGATATGCTGTTGCTGGTCCATACGCGATACCTCCCACCATGCGCGCTCACCATCGAAGGCGCACTCCTTCTCAGCTTTCCCACTTTCGCACAGGATTGTTTCCGCGTGGTTTCTAACGCGTGTACCTCCAGCGAGGGGATAAAGCGGGGCAAAGCGAGCGGTACAAACCGGTGGCACGAAAGCTAGCGAGCAGGAGGCTCCTTCACCCCACGCCCTAGATCGTGCGCCACCTTGTCCACGCCCTTGGCAGCAGGGCACGAACCGCGGTGCGCATGAGAGCAGGTGCCACCCTGCGAGCAGTCAGCGCATGTCCCCCGCCGTCGTACACGCACGCAAACCGCTACAAACGCCACGGCAATTACCGCCAAAATAACCACGTCAACCGCACCCATGGTGCACCTCCTTGCATATACCGGCAACACGTGCCCTCATCATACTCTGCGAAGCCGGCGCCCCTCTGCGGGACGCCGGCCACGAAGGGAGAGCAAAGGTAAGCTCGCGCAGCGCCTACGCTGCCACCGCAGACGCAGCACCGGGCTCGACATCGTCCTTCCAAGCCCAGTGTGGCATAGGACGGAACAGCTGGAAGAGCATGAGCGCCGCCGCGATTACCGCGACCACCGTCCAGACGCTGAACACGCCCTGGCTTGCCAGGTAGAACTGGTTGATCATGAGGCCAACCACCCAAGCGAAACCACACTCGTAGCCCAGGGCGATCGCCGTCCACTTGGCGGAGTTCATCTGGGCGCGAATGGTTCCCATGGCAGCGAAGCACGGTGCGCAGAGCAGGTTGAAGGCGCCGAAGGCCACGATGGCGCCCACGCTGGGGAACATGCCGGCAAAGGCCGCCCAGAGCTCGGGGTTGGTCTCGGCACCATCGGCGATGTGCAAAATGGAGGCCGCAGTGGCAAGCACGTTCTCCTTGGCCACAAGCCCCGTGATAGACATAGCCGTTGCCTGCCAGGAATCAAAGCCGAGCGGTGCGAAGATGAAAGCGATGGCGCCGCCCAGGTAGGCCAGCAGTGAGTAGTCGGTGAACTCCTCCATACCGCCCGTGATGTCGGGCAGGTAGCCAAAGGCACCCTCAAAGAAACCGAAGCTCTGCAAGAACCACACCACGATGGTCGAGGCGAAGATGATCGTGAAGGCCTTCTTGATGTAGGCAAACACGCGCTCCCAAATGTGCAGCCACCAGCTCTTGAGCGACGGCAGATGATAGCTTGGAAGCTCCATGACAAAGGGTGTGGGACGGCCGGCGAAAAGCTTGGTCTTCTTAAGCATCACGCCCGAGACAATCACCGCAATCACACCCAGGAAGTAGAAAAGCGGAGCAATCCAGCTGGCCTCGGCATCTCCCACGAGGGCGCCCATAAGCAAAGCGATGATGGGAAGCTTTGCTCCGCACGGGATGAACGTGGTGGTCATGACCGTCATACGACGATCTTTCTCGTTCTCGATGGTCTTGGTGGCAAGCACGCCCGGCACGCCGCAGCCCGTGGAGACGAGCATGGGGATGAAGCTCTTGCCCGAAAGGCCAAAGCGGCGGAACACGCGATCCATCACAAAGGCAACGCGCGCCATGTAGCCGCAGTCCTCCAAGAAGGAGAGCAGCACGAAGAGCACGAACATCTGCGGAATAAAGCCCAGCACGGCACCCACGCCGGCCACGATGCCATCAAGCACCAGGCTCGAGACGAGCGGGCTTGCACCCACGGCGGTAAGCGCGCCCTCAATCATGCCCGGGATGGACTGGAACTGCATGCCAAAGAGCTCAAACCCCTCACCAAAGAGGTTGTCGTTCACCCAGTCGGTACCAGCCGTGCCAAAGGCATCCGCCGAGGTGGCGATGGAGTAGACGGCAAACATGATGATGAAAAAGAGCGGCAAGCCCAGGATGCGATTGGTGACCACACGGTCAATCTTCTCGGAGATGGACATACGCTCGGGGCTGCGCTTCACGCACTCATCCATGATGTGGGCGATCACCGCGTAGCGTTCGCCGGTGATGATGGACTCCGCGTCGTCCTCGCAGTCCTGCTCGCAGTTCGAAACGAGCTGCTCAACCTTGGTTGCAGCATCTTTGGTGAGATTGATACTGCGCAGCGCCTCCTGATCGCGCTCAAAAAGCTTCACAGCCCAGTAGCGGCGTTCCGCCTTGGGCACCGAACCCGGCAGCAGGCGCTCAACCTTCTCAAGCACGTCTTCGATTGCCGAGTCAAAGCGCTTGCCCACAACCTCGCCCTTACGTGCCGCCGCGTCCTTGGCTTGAGCGATGAGCTCGTCCATGCCGGTGTTGCGCAGTGCCGAGATCATAACAACGGGCGCACCCAGACTCCGAGAGAGGCCGCGGGTATCAATCTTGTCGCCACCTTTTTCAACCAGGTCCGCCATGTTGAGTGCCACCACCACGGGCACGCCGCACTCGAGCACCTGGAGCGTAAGGTACAGATTGCGCTCCAAGTTGGTGGCGTCCACCACGTTCACCACCACATCGGGCTCGCCGCCCATAAGATAGTCGCGGCTCACGCGCTCCTCGGGGCTATAGGGAGAAAGCGAGTAGATGCCCGGCAGGTCAGTCACGGTAACGTGCTTGTCGCGGGAGAGCCGAGCCTCCTTCTTTTCGACCGTCACGCCCGGCCAGTTGCCCACGTAGCCGTTTTGGCCGGTGAGGAGATTAAAAAGTGTCGTCTTGCCGCAGTTGGGGTTACCCACCAGCGCGACATGAAGTTGCGAAGCTGCCATATGGTTCTTCTTTCTGTAGGCTTTGAGATGGTTCCTGAGTGCGCTATCGCAAAGTTTGCCGCGTCTCACAAATGTTGCTGACGCGGTATCATATGTTAGATAACGCTAACTCTGCCGCCAAAAAAATAAGCGTGTGCACGATGCTGCCGCTCAGCACACCTCCACAATCGCGGCCTCCTCCTTGCGGATGGAAAGCTCGTAGCCGCGAACCGTGATCTGAACCGGATCGCCCAGCGGCGCGACCTTGACCACCGTGAACGTGGTGCCCTTGATGAGCCCCAAGTCCATGAGGTGACGGCGCAGCGCGCCTTCGCCGTGCAGCTTGACGATGGTGGCACTATCCCCCACCGGCACGTCTCCCAACGTTTTCATGTTGCCCCCTTTCTCTGCGCACGAAGGCCGTGCAAGAACTTCCCGCTCTACCCGACCTACACCGTCATGACGCGGCCTGCAACCTTGCTATCCAGGCCCAGGCGCGCCCCCTTGATGGTCACGATGATGTTCGCAGGGTTCGCCGCAACCACATGGACCTGCGAGCCCTCAACAAAACCAAGGCTCTCCAGATGGCGCTTCACATCGCCACCTCCACGCACCGAGCGTACCGTTCGTGTGTCGCCCACGCGAACCATCGTGAGCGGCATGGCAGGTACGTGCGGACCCTCTGCCATGGCAATAACCTCCCCATCGTTCCCCATAGATGCAAACGCCCACCCCGCAACCGCAGCACGCGCGTTTGTTCACCACAGTAAACTACCACTGAGCGAGTCCGGTGTGAAGAGAAAATTAGCCATAGGCAACAAAAAGTTTGCAGTATCGTACTTTTAGACGAGGAAAACGTCCTGATGCTCCGATGTCCTGACCCAAAAAACGGAGCGAGCCTCCACCCCGGACGCGGGATGGAGGCTCGTACATGCTTTGCTCATGCGACTGGAACATACGCGTAGAAGCGTCCGCTCAAGCACCCTTATAGGTGCGAAGTCACCACCGTCATGGTGCCATCAAGCTCAAGCTTGTCGCAAGCGGAAAGTGCCAGCAGGTGTGCACCCTTGGCAACCGGCTCGCCGTTCAGCGTGCCCTCGCCCTCAACCACGCTCACGCAGGTGAAGTCGTGCGGCGTGGACACGGTAAGCGGGCCTGCCGCACGAATGAGCTCGACGGTGTAGCAGCTGTTGGACTCAAGCTCTGCAACCGGCTCGTCGCCCAGCTCAACTGCACCCGTGGTGGGCGGCACCTGGTCGAAGTCGATCACGTCGAGCGCCTGAGCCATGTGCAGCGGGCGCAGCGTTCCATCGTCCTGCTTGCGGTCGTAGTCGTACACGCGGTAGGTCACATCCGAGGACTGCTGCGACTCCAGAATCACGGTGCCTCCCTTGATGGCGTGCACGGTTCCGGGGTCAATCTGGAAAAAGTCGCCGGCCTTGATGGGAATCTCGTTCAGAAGGTCGCTCCAGCGGCCCTCCTCGACCATCTGAGCAAACTCCTCGCGGGAATGAGCGCGCTGCCCCACGATGATGCTGCCAGGCTCCTCGGCAGAGAGCACATACCAGCACTCGCGCTTGCCAAGCGAACCGTTCTCGTGTTCGGCGGCATAGGCATCGTCAGGATGCACCTGAATGGAGAGGTCGTCTTTGGCGTCGATGATCTTCACCAGCAGCGGGAAGCGGTCACCCTCGGCACCGCCAAAAAGCTCGCGGTGCTCGGCCCACAGCCACGAGAGCGTGTGCCCAGCGTACTCGCCGGAGGTGATCACACAGTCACCGTTGGGATGCGCCGAGATAGCCCAGCACTCGCCCACAGGACCATCGGGGATGTGATAGCCAAACTCGGTCTCGAGCTTGCGGCCGCCCCAGATCTTCTCTTTGAAGACGGGCTCAAGCGTGATGATGGATTCCATGGCAACCCTTTCCAAACTATATCGACGCAAAGGCGGGCGCCCGTGACGCCCGCCCATAGCATACCGCAACACCTGGCGGCTTAAACCTCTACGTAGAGGGTCATGAACTTGCAGTGCCTCAGCGCCTCAGGCAATACCAGGTTCGCGTTGTTGACGCCCTTTCAGTGCCTCCCGTGCCGTCGGTACGGGGCACAGCCCAAACAGCACGGATGCTAGCCCACTACAGCTCGCGTTCCATAAGTGCATGCAGCTCCTCCGCCACACGCGTGCTGTCCGGACCATCCACCTGCACCTCAAGCGTGTCGCCGCAGTAGGCGTTAAGGCCCATAAGCCCCAGCATGTCATTGGCCATGGCGCAGCTGGCACCCTTGGCCACCGTTATGGCGTTATTCGCATGGTCCATCGCAAACCGACACACCGTGGTCACCGGGCGCGCATGCAACCCAGCGGCTCCCTGGATCACATGAGTAAATGAAACCATAACCACCAACTCCCCCACCATGCTGCGGCACCTTCTCCACCGCCGTACGCAATGCCAACACGCTAGCACGTTCAAAGAGCACCCTGCAACATCGCGTTCACGGCATGAAAAAAGCGCGCCCGCCTCCAAGGGCAAGCGCGCCTGTCCAGCTTACAGCAAGCGGAGGGAAACCTCTTTGAGCTGCGCCATCGAGACTTCGCTCGGCGCTGCGCTCATGAGGTCCGAGCCCGAGCTCGTCTTGGGGAAGGCCATGACGTCGCGGATGGAGTCGCAGCCGGCGAGCAGCATGCACACGCGGTCGAGACCAAGCGCGAAACCGCCCATCGGGGGCGCACCAAACTCCAGAGCATCCATGAGGAAGCCAAACTGCGCGCGGGCGCGCTCCTCGGTGAAGCCCATGAACTCGAGCATCTTAAGCTGCAACGCGGCATCGTGGATACGCATGCCGCCGCCGCCCGCCTCAAAGCCGTCCATCACAAAGTCGTAGGTGCAGCTGCCCATGGCAAGCGGGTTGGTCTCAAGCAGGTCAAGCTCATCCAGGTTGGGCTGCGTGAAGGGCTGGTGCTCGGCCTCGTAGCGCTTCGCGTCGTCATCCCAGTGGAAGAGCGGGAAGTTCACCACCCACAGGAAGTCGTGTCCCTCGCGCGGCACGTCGAGGGCATCGGCCATGTGCGAACGCATGCCACCCAGAATCTCGTCGGAAGCAAGGCGCGGGCCAGCAGCAAACATCACCAGGTCGCCAGGCTCAACCTCGCAGCGGCGACGCAGCTCGGCCATCTCCTCGTCGGAGAAGAACTTCACGATAGGCGAGTTCATAGAGCCATCCTCGCGGAAGGCGATCCACGCCAGGCCCTTGGCCCCAAAGCTCTCGGCTACCTTCGCGAGCTTGTCAATCTGCGCACGCGGCCAGGTGCCAGCGCCCTTGGCGTTGAGCGCCTTGACCACATGGCCCTCGGTGTTGGCGGCACCCGCGAACACCTTGAAGGCAGAATTCTTGAACACATCGGTAAGGTCAACCAGATGCATGCCATAGCGCGTGTCGGGCTTGTCCGAACCATAGGTGTCCATAGCGTCCCAGTAGGACATACGGCGCAGAGGCGTGGGCATGTCAACGCCCATGGCGGCAAACGCGTCTTTGAGCACGTCTTCGAGCGCGCCCATCACGTCGTCCTGGTCAACAAAGCTCATCTCGATGTCCACCTGCGTGAACTCGGGCTGGCGGTCGGCACGCAGGTCTTCGTCGCGGAAGCACTTCGCAACCTGGTAGTAGCGCTCCACGCCGCCCACCATAAGCAGCTGCTTCAGCAGCTGCGGCGACTGGGGCAGCGCATAGAAGCTGCCCGGCTGCAGGCGGCTCGGCACAATAAAGTCGCGCGCACCCTCGGGCGTGGACTTAAAGAGCGACGGCGTCTCCACCTCAGTGAAGGCACGGTTGTGCAGGGCGCTGCGGATGGCGAAAGTGAAGTCAGAGCGCATCTTGAGGCGATCGAGCATCTCGGGGCGGCGCAGATCGAGATAACGGTAGCGCAGGCGCGTATCCTCGGCCGTCTCGATGCCGTCCTCGATGGGGAACGGCGGGGTCTTGGAGCGGTTGAGCACCTCAACGCGATCGGCAAGCACCTCGATCTCGCCCGTGGAGAGACGGGGGTTCACCGTCTCGGGATCGCGCGCGATCACCACGCCATGTACGAGAATGGGCCACTCGGGACGCATGGTCTCGGCGGTGTGGAACGCGTCGCCGGCTGCGTGCTCGGGGTCAAAGGTGCACTGAGTCATACCCGTGCGGTCACGTAGGTCGCAGAAGATAAGACCACCATGGTCGCGACGGCGCCACACCCAGCCGGTAAGCGTAACCTCTTCGCCGATGTTCTCGGCGCGAAGCTCACCAGCGGTGTGCGTATGCAGGGAGTGAACATGTTCGGGGTTGGTGGCAAGAGTATCAGCCACGGTATCCTCCTTCAATCTGTGCCGCCCCGTGCCGGAGCGGGCGGCGTACGTACAGATTGCTGAGCCTGCGTAGACCGCGCAGCCCAGCATCACGGCGCACCGCATGAGGCGATGACGCCGATGCAGCGCGTCACGGCCTTGCCGCGACGCACGCGATGCTAGATGGTACCATCCACCCCGCGCATCGCGGCCACAAGCTACAATCTCCCGCCATTTTTAACATGCGACGATGTGCAAGCCGGACGGCAATGCTTACGAGCACGGATCGATCGACAGCAGGACGGCAACTCGCTGGCGAGATACATTTTTTTGAAATTGCGGCGGAAATAAGACAGTTAGTTCAGATATGAACGATTCGGGCTATGGGCATTACGCCGCTCAATCTGCGATTTTGCATAATGCGAGGCTACCTTATGCCAAGACTCCGCATTCGTCGCAGTTTCCAACGGTTTCTGCATTGCATCTGCTTACAAGTAGGCACTGCATTGTTTTAGCGCAGAGTACCGTCGTTCATATCTGAACTAACTGCCTAAATTAAACGCTTTGCGAAGAAAAAAACCCATCTGCCGCGTCGCGGCAGCGCTTTTAAGCCTCAAACGGCCACTCCCCCGCTGCAAGCTCCTCAATGGCGGCGGCAACCGCCTCGTCCTCGCACCGGCCAATATGCCAGCGCGCCGCGGCGGCCGCCTCGGGCGTGGCGTTGGCCACGGCGACGGCATGGTCAACCACCTCAAACATGGTGAGGTCGTTGCCCGCGTCACCAAAGACCACCACCTCATCAAGCCCAATATGCAAGTGGTCGCACAAGCGTCGAACAGCCGAACCCTTATTCCAACCAGCCGGCATGATGTTGAGATACCCCGGAAGCGGAATATCAAAATCCAGCTCCGGCACCGCACGCAACAGGCGCACACAAAGCTCCTCAGTGGTGAGGGCATCGCCACCCATGAACACGTTCGCCTTGACAACCTGCCCCGAAGGCAACGCATCCACCTCGTCGCAAGCAGCGGCATAGGACGGCATGCGCTCGGCCAAGTCGGCCCGTTCGCCGGCAACCAGGAGCGGGTGGGCCCCATCAAAGCAGATGAGGCCAGCCCGCGGGATGTTAGCAAGCGCGGCAAGGGTCGCCTCGAGCGCGGTGCACTCCAGCGGCTGCACACAAATGCGCACGCCGTCGTGGTACACCTCGAGCCCGTTTGTGGCAATTGCCGTGGAATAGCAGGCGATATCATTGGCAAAGAACGGCGCGATCTGAGCAAAGCCGCGCCCACTCGCAGGGCCAATCACAATGCCAGCCTCGCGCGCCGCATGAAACGCCGCGCGCGTGCGGGGCGACACCTGCGCCTGGCCCGCCGGCAAAATGGTGCTGTCGATATCGCTCAAAATGAGCTTTACCCGAGGCATATTGCTCCTCCCCTTACGCCGTCAGACATTACCCGGTGTTCTGGAGACCAGCCGACACACCTGTTACCGTAGAAAGAATGAGTGCGAGATAGGCCGCCTTGGCCTCGGCCGAGAGCTCGTCCTGCTGGGCACGCACCACACGCAGTGCGCGCACCTGTGCAAGCGAGAGTGCATCCACATAGGGGTTGCGCACGCGCACGGCGCGGCCAAGCACGCGACGGTGCTCAAGCGGCCAGGCGTCCTGAACAATCGCAAGCACCCACGAGCGCGTGAGCTGCATCTCGCGGTACACGTCCTCGGCAAGGTCGGCGCGGTCGCCCAGCGCCAGGTACATCTTGGCGATGCGGCCATCGGTCTTGGCGATCGACATCTCGATGTTGTCGATAAACGTGCTGAACAGCGGCCACTCGCGATACGCCTGACGCAGCAGCTCCACATCGCCCAGCGCCTCGCACGCGCTGCCCAGGCCATACCACGCAGCCAAATTGATGCGCGCCTGCGACCACGAGAACACCCACGGAATAGTACGCAGATCGTCGAGCGACTGTGCACCCAAACCGCGTTTGGCAGGACGCGAGCCAATGGGCAGCAGGCCCACCTC
The DNA here is from genome assembly GCA_018711625.1 of Candidatus Limicola stercorigallinarum. Taxonomy (GTDB): domain Bacteria; phylum Actinomycetota; class Coriobacteriia; order Coriobacteriales; family Coriobacteriaceae; genus Limicola; species Limicola stercorigallinarum. The sequence continues at coordinate 33,030 of DVID01000041.1, forward strand.
GGTGAGCGGCGTCACTGTCGAGAACCACGGGGCAAAATCGGTCGTATTGAGCAAGTGCAGGTAGCGATCGTGCGAAACGGCATTCAGGCGCTCAGCCATCTCTGCAAACCGCTCGGTAGACTCGGTGTTACGACGCTCCACCGAAGGCGCCGAGTTGAGCAACGTAGCCGCAGCAACGCTCTCCACGTGACGCATAGCAAGCGCGGGGTTGCCGTAACGGGCAAAGATAATCTCGCCCTGCTCGGTCACCTTAAAGAAGCAGCGCACCGATCCCGCCGGCTGCGCAAGCACGGCACGGTTGGCGGGGCCACCGCCGCGGCCCACGGCGCCACCGCGGCCATGCATGAGCACCAGGTCGATGTCGTGAGCATCGGCCCAGCGCGCAATGCGCTCTTGCGCCGAATGCAACGCCAGCGTGGCGGTGGTGGGACCGGCGTCCTTCGAGGAGTCCGAGTAACCCAGCATCACCTCAAGCTTGCGGCCTGTTTGGGCAAGGCGGCGCTTGACCGCCGGCAGCTCGATCATCTGGTCGAGCACGTCAATGCAGCCCTCAAGGTCTTCCAGCTGCTCAAAGAGCGGAATCACATCGAGCGCAGGCACATCCTCGGCATGCGCAAAGGCCAGGCTTGCCAGCTCGTAAACGTCAGCCACGTGCTGAGCGCTCTTGGTAAACGAGATGATGTAGCGACGCGCCATCTTCTCGCCATAGCGCTTCTGAATGGAGCCGATGGCGCGGAAGGTATCGAGCACCTCGCGGGTCATAGGGGCAAGGTCACCGTGAATGCCGTGCTCGCGGATGTCGGCAAGGGCACGCGAGTGCACCACCGAATGCTGACGGAACTCCATCTCCACCATGTGGAAACCGAACGACTCCACCTGCCAGATGAGCGTCTGCACCGGGCCATACGCAGCGCGCACGGCACCAGCCTGGGCAAGCGAGCGCTGCACAACGCGCAGATCGGCCAGCAAGTCGTCGGCCGAGCGATACATGGTATCGGCGTTGCGACGCTTCGTGGCGTCCAGGCGCGCAGCCATCACCAGCATCACAGCGCGATGCGGCTCGCCGCCCGACGTCTCGCGGGCACGGGTGGTGAGAATCTCGCTCATCTCCACCTGATGGTTCCACAGGTTGAGCAGCTCCGGCGACGGTTTGGTGTGCTCGGACTCCAAGGTGAGATTGCGCCCCACGCGACGGCACTTATCGGCCAGCTTCTCGACCATATGCGTGGCGAACTTGGCCGCCACCTGGCGCGAAACCTTAGCCGTAACATTGGGATTGCCGTCGCGGTCAGAGCCGATCCAGCTACCGGGATGAAAAAACGCCGGGCATACGGGCTCCACGCTACCAGCCAGATCGCCCATAACCCAGTCGTCAAAACGGCGGTAGACCATGGGCACCATGTCAAAGAGGGTGTTGTCGAAGATATCGATGATGGTGTCGGCCTCTTCAAGCGGCGTAGGCTTTTTGGCCGCCGTAGGCGAGGTGCGCACCAGGGCGTCGATCTCCTGCAGCATGTGGCGCTCGTTTTCCACCAGCGCCGACCCGCCCAGATGCGGATGCTCGTCCAGAAGCTGAGCGATGCGGCGGATTTTGCCCTCAACCGCTTTGCGCCGCGCCTCGGTGGGATGCGCGGTGAACACCGGGTGGAACTCGAGCTTACGCAGCAGGGCGTTGGCCTCCTCGGGGCCAACCTCTTGAAGCAGCTGGTGGTAGGCCACGGTGAGCTCGTTGGTAGGGTCTACCGTAGCGTTCATGGGCACCGCGCACTCGCGCTCGCGGAGCGTTTGCACGCGGTAGTTTTCTTCAGTGAGATTGGCCAGGTGGAAGAATGACGTGAAGGCACGAACCACAACCTGCGCCTGGTCGATGCTCAGGGAGTCGATAAGCTCTACGGCATGCCTAAACGCTGCGGCACCCGGCTCGGAACCCAGCGGCACGCCCTCAACGTCGGTGGGCTCACCCGCCGCCTCTTTGCCCGGGTCACCCTCGTTAGCATGGATGACGCTGTTGAGCAGCTGATCGAAAATGGCGCAGATTGCCGAATCGTACTCCTTGAGCACGCGGCGCTCAAGGCGCAGAAAGAGCGCCAGGTTATCGCGCAGCGGCTCCGGGATATCAATCTCGGTGATGGCCTCGATAGCGCTATCGGTATCGGCGGCACCCAGGTGACGGTCGAGCGGTGCGGCGGGAACCACAGCGCTCGCCGGAAGGTTACCAACCGTAGCGGCCGCGTTCGACATAGTCTCAGTGGATGTGGACACGCTGTCTCTCCTATCGTTGTAGGTGCGCAAACCATTATCACAACACATAGCCGCCGCACGCTGTGCAGATCCCGCGCGGCCAGCGGTTGCCATTATACGCAGATGCCGCGACAAGTTGTGTGCGCTTTATCAAAGTAAAGCAGTTTTCGCAATAATAACTGGGTATGCGGGGCAAAAAAATCGGCCGGTGGACTATACCACCGGCCCTAGCAAGTTTCTACTGAGCGGATGGAGCGACAAGCGGGCGGCAAAACGGCTCGCAGAAGCCGCGATGCAACCGCATGCGCGCAGCGCCGCGCTACAGGCGATCCTTCACCGCTTGTGCCATCTCGTCCCATGCCACGAGCTCTTCCTCGTGCGTGCGCATGTTGCGAATGCGCACTTTGCCCTCGGCAAGCTCGTCTCCACCCAGCACGACCACCAGGCACGCACCAAGCTTGTCTGCCTGCTTGAACTGGCTCTTGAGCGAACGCCCCTGGTAATCGGCCTCGGTGCGTACGCCAGCGCCGCGCAGCACCTGTGTGGCGCTGAACACCTTATCGCGCAGCTCGGCTCCCGCGTTTGCCACATAAACCACCGGCTCGGCGTCGCCACCCAAGGTCACGCCCTGCGCTTCGAGGGCAAGCTGGATGCGCTCAAAGCCCACAGCAAAGCCCACGCCGGGCGTGGGCTTACCGCCCTCAAGCTCCACCAAGCCGTCGTAACGGCCACCGCCGCCAATAGACCCCACGCCGGCACCGGGCGCCTCCACCTCAAACACGGTGCGGGTGTAGTAATCCAGGCCACGCACGAGCGTCGGATCTTCCACATAGGCCACGCCGGCCTCATCAAGGTAGCGCTTTACCTGCTCATAGTGGGTGCGGCACTCATCGCACAGGTTGTCGGGCGCAAGCGGGGCGTCGCGCATGACCTCACGGCAGTGATCGTTTTTGCAGTCGAAGGCGCGCAGCGGGTTGAGCTCGGCGCGCTCGCGACATTCATCGCACATCTCGTCGGCATGGTCCAAGATGAAGGCACGCACCTTGTCGCGATAGGCAGGGCGACACGCCGGATCGCCCATGGAGTTGATGAGCAGGCGCAGCTTGGAAAGGTCAAAGCCCAGGCGGCGGTAGAACTCCATGAGCATGATGATGCACTCCGCGTCGGCCGCCGGATCGGGCGCGCCCAGCCACTCGATGCCTACCTGGTGGAACTGGCGCAGGCGACCCTTCTGGGGGCGCTCACCGCGAAACATCGTCTCGGCGTAGTACACCTTCACGGGGCTTGCGCCCTGCGGCACGAGGTTGTTCTCCACCACAGCACGCACCACGCCCGCTGTGCCCTCCGGGCGCAGGGCAAGGCGCTGCTTGGCCTTGAGCTTGGCGTCGGTGCCCTCGCTCAGAGCGCGCTCAAGGTTGGCGCCCGAAAACACGCGGAACATCTCCTTGCGCACCACGTCCGTGGACTGGCCGATGCCGTGCACAAACACGTCCACCTGCTCGATGGCGGGCGTCTCGATAGGTTCAAAACCGTAGACGCCAAACACCTCCGCCGCAACCTCTTGCATCTGCTGCCACGCGCGCATATCGCGTCCGATCAGGTCTTTGGTGCCCTCGGCTTTCTGTGCCTGCATGCTTGTGCCTTTCTGACGCATCGGCGCCGGAAGGTGGGCGCCGCCATAGTTCTCGAATGCGTCCCATTATACCGAGCACGCGCACAGGGGCGAACGAGGGTTGCTGCAGACATCTTTTGTAACGAGCGCGCGGGCAGCCTGGACGCGGGCCCGAGCGAGAAACCCCAGGGTGCCGCCAGGCACGCTCAGGTGCTCCGCGCCGCTCGCGTTCGCGTAAGCACTGTGGCGCTCGCACATTGCCCGCTCCCTGCCCTCGCGCGGTATCATCATCACATCTCATCCCCAGCATTTCCGGAGGCATCCATGCATCAGTTTCGTAACGATTACAGCGAGGGCGCGGCGCCCGCAATCCTCGAGGCGCTTGTGCGCACCAATGCCGAGCAGTGCCTGGGCTATGGCGCCGACAAGCATTGCGCGCACGCCGCCGAGCTCATCCGCGCAGAAATAGGACAGCCCGATGCCGTGGTGACCTTTGTCCCGGGAGGCACGCCGGCCAACATTCTTGCCATCACCAGCCTTACTGAAGCCTACGAAGGCCCCCTCTGCGCAGCCGATGCGCACCCCACCATTCACGAAACCGGTGCTATCGAGGCCCAGGGGCGCCGCCTGCTTGCCACGCACGACCCGCTGGGCGCCCTCACGCCGGAAGGTATGGAACCCCTTTGGGAGGCCGCCCGCGCCAATGGAGCTGCAACTACGCAGCCCGGCATGCTCTACTTCTCGCACACAAGCGAGCTGGGCTATGTGTATAGCCGCGCCGAGTTCAACGCGCTCTGCGATTGGGCGGAGGAGCGTGACCTGGCGGTGTATGTGGATGGTGCACGCATGGCAAGCGGCATCATGGCAAATGGTGCCGACCTTTCCATTCAGGAGATTGCCGCGCGTGCCGACATCTTTACCCTGGGTGGCACCAAAAACGGCATGCTCTTTGGCGAGGCCCTTGTGGTGAGCCCGCGCACCGCGCGTGGTCGGCGCGCCATCGAGCGCCTGCCCTATCTCACCAAGCGCGCCGGCCAGCTCACAGCAAAGGGTCGCGTGATGGGTGTAATGTATGAGGCCGCCTTTGACCCCACCAGCGCCGACGAAACGGGCGCAACGCTTTACTGGCAGCTCGCACGCCAAGCCAACGAGCGCGCGGCCGAGCTTGCCCGCGGTTTAGTCGCAGCGGGCTTTGAGCCGTATCTCTCCACCACAGGCAACCAGCAGTTTTTCTGGATGACGCCCGAAGAAGGCCGCGCCTTCAACGAAGCTTGTGGTGCCGAGCTGCAGGTGCAGCCCGATCCCACGGGCGCCGGGCGCATCGTGGCACGCTTTGTTACCAGCTGGGCTACCCAGCCAGAGCATGTGGAGGAACTTCTGGCGTACGCCGCAACCCTGCACGCCTAGGCCCCGCACGTGCAAGCTGCCCCCGCGGCGAGAGGGCACCGCCACCGCCCGCGCCTTCTCCCGAGCACGTCCCCTTCACGTATGAAAAAAGGCGCCGGAGCCAATAGCCCCGGCGCCAGCGCGTGCGTTACACCTGCGCCACGTACACCACGTTGGTAGAAACCTGGCTATCGGGCAGCACCACCGAGGTGCCGGGGTCGCCGCCCGTGATCACCACGATGTCACCGTCCTTCACTATGCCCGATTCCTCCGCCTCGGCAACGGCGTTATGTACGATATAGGAGATATCGCGCACGTTGCGTCCGCCCAAGCGCGGCTCAACGCCCCAGTACACCGTCATCTTGCGCACCGCCCAGTCGTTGGGCGTCACCGCCTGAATGGGCAGCACGGGCCTGAAGTTCGACACCAAGCGCGCCGAACGACCGGTGGATGTAGGCGTAAGGATGGCCTTAGCGTTCACATTGAAGGCGGTCGTCACGGCGGCAAGGCCCACCGCGCCGTTGATCACGTTCACGCCTGGGTCGATGGAATCAAAATCAAACGGCTTGTGCTCCGGCATGGTGGCCTCAGCGATGAGGGCGATATCCGCCATCATCTTCACCGCCTCCACCGGGTACTTACCAGCCGCCGTCTCGCCCGAGAGCATCGTGGCGTCGGTGCCGTCGGAAATGGCGTTCGAAACGTCCGTGACCTCGGCGCGCGTGGGGCGTGGGTTGCGAATCATGGAGTCGAGCATCTGCGTAGCCGTGATGACCGGCTTGCAGGCCGCGTTGCACTTCTGGATGATCTCTTTCTGGATGACGGGGCACACCTCGGGCGCCACCTCAACACCCAGGTCGCCGCGCGCAACCATGATGCCATCGGCAACCTTCAGGATCTCGTCGAAGTTATAGACGGCAAGCGCGCACTCAATCTTGGGGAAGACGCCAATGTGCGTGCCGCGATTCTCGTCCAAGAGCTTGCGGATCTCGCGCACGCCTTCGGCATCGCGGATGAACGACGCCGCCACAAAGTCGATGCCCTCATCAATGCCAAAAAGGATGTCGGAGCGGTCCTGCTCGGTAAGCGTAGGCAGCGAAAGGTGCGCGTTGGGCACGTTCACGCCCTTGCGTTCGCCCAGCTCACCGCCGTTTTGCACGCGGCACACCATATCCTGGCCGTCGATTTCCTCAACGGTAAGGCCGATGAGGCCGTCATCGATCAAAATCGTGCTGCCCGCATGCACCTCGCGCGGCAGCTCCAGGTGATCCAGATAGAAATGTTCAGAAGTTCCCAGACGCTCCTCCGAGGTCTCCGCCGCGGTAACCACCACACGCGCGTCCTCCTCAAGCGTCACCTTGGCGTGACCCTCAAGCAGGCCCGTGCGAATCTCGGGACCCTTGGTGTCGAGCAAAATGCCCAGCGGCTGCCCCAACTCGCGCGCCACCTTCTTCACGCGCTCCATGCGCACATGGTGCTCTTCGTGGCTGCCGTGCGAGAAATTGAAGCGCGCGACGTTCATACCCGCGAGAATCATCTGGCGCAGCGTCTCCTCATCGTCGCAAGCGGGACCCATTGTGCAGACGATCTTGGTGCGTTTATTCATGGTTACCTCCTCATTGGGCGGAATTGCGGCGCAAGCACCGCACATGATCAACCAAGCCGCTCAAAGGCGGCTTGGACCAGGAAGTTGCTTAGTAGGTTGGGCGCGCGACCTTGCCCTCGGGACGTACCTCAGACACAAAGACGACGTTTGTGGAGTACAGGCCATCGGGCAAAAGCACCGAGGTGCGCGGGTCACCCACGGTGATGACGGCGATATCCCCCTCTTTGATAACGCCCGTGCGCTCAGCCACCGCCACTGCGTTCTCGACCGTGGGGGTAACCCACTTGCTCGAGAAGTCATCGAGCACCGGGTCGACGCCCCAGTACACCGTCATGCGGCGCTGTGCCCAGTCGTTGTGGGTAACGGCCTGAATGGGCAACGAGGGGCGGAAGTTCGACACCAGGCGCGCCGAGCGGCCCGACGAGGTAGGCGTGAGGATGGCGCGGGCACCCACGCTGTAGGCGGTGGTCACAGCCGCCAGGCCCACGGCGTTGTTGATGACGTTGGCGCCCTTCTCGTCGGTATGGATGTCGAGGCGCGCGTGCTCGGGCATGATGGCCTCGGCAATGAGGGCCACGTTGGCCATCATCTGCACGGCACGCAGCGGGTACTTGCCGGCAGCCGTCTCGCCCGAGAGCATCGTGGCGTCGGTGCCGTCGGTGATGGCATTCGCCACGTCTGTGACCTCGGCGCGCGTGGGACGCGGGTTGCGGATCATGGAGTCGAGCATCTGCGTCGCGGTGATGACCGGCTTATACGCGGCATTGCACTTCTGAATGATCTCTTTCTGGATGGTGGGGCACACCTCGGGCGCCACCTCAACACCCAAGTCGCCACGAGCAATCATGATGCCGTCGGATACCGCGAGGATGTTATCGAAGTGATAAACGGCCGTGGCGCACTCAATCTTGGGGAAGATGCACACGTGCTCGCCACCGTTTTCGTCACAGAGTTGGCGAATCTCCAGCACGCCTTCGGGGTCACGAATGAAGGAGGCCGCAATAAAGTCGATGCCCTCTTCAAGCCCAAAGAGGATGTCGGCGCGGTCTTGCTCAGTGATGGCGGGCAGCGAAAGGTGCGCGTTGGGCACGTTCACACCCTTCTTCTCGCCCAGCTCGCCGCCGTTTTGCACGGTGCAGTGAATATCCTGGCCGTCGACGGAATCGACCGTAAGACCAATAAGGCCGTCGTCGATAAGAATCGTGCCGCCCACATGCACCTCGCGCGGCAGCTCCAGGTGGTCGAGGTAGAAGCGCTCGGAGGTGCCCAGACGCTCCTCCGAGGTCTCGGCAGCCGTGACGATAACCTTGGCGCCAGGCTCGAGCGTCACCTTGGCATGGCCCTCAAGAAAGCCCGTGCGGATCTCGGGGCCCTTGGTGTCGAGCAAGATTCCCACGGGGATGCCCAGCTCGTGCGAGACGCGCTTCACGCGCTCCATGCGCACGTGGTGCTCCTCATGGCTTCCGTGGGAAAAATTGAAGCGGGCGACGTTCATGCCCGCAAGGATCATCTGGCGCAGCGTCTCTTCGTCATCACAGGCCGGACCCATGGTGCATACGATCTTGGTTCGTTTGCTCATACGATCTCCTTTGTGCGCGTACGTACATCGTGTCTAGGATACGGGATTCTTTATTAATACCGCTTCAGTAGGTCAGACGCACAAAATACCCCGGCAGGCGGCATGGGTTTTGTATCTCTGAACAGGAATATGACGTGTTCTTTACCCTGATGCGTGCTAACTCAGCGCCGTGCAAGCGCTATCAAGAACGGGATACTGACCCTTGTTAAACCGCGTCGCTCAGAGCTATGCAAGCCCTTCAAGAAAGTGGATTGCACGCACCGGCCAGCCTTCGGCATCAGTGTCGCGTCCATCGCCAAAACCATGGCCAGCCGTCTCGGCAACCTCCACGCGATGCGGCACGCCATGTTCTTCAAGCGCTCGAGCAAACTCTACGGAATTCTTCACCGGCACCGATGCATCGCGCGCGCCAAAGAGGAGGTACGTGGGTGGATAGCTCGCGTTCACATGCGCTGGAACATCGTAGGGTGCGTAGGTTTCCTCCGTTGCATCCGGACCAAACATAATGTCGGCGATATAAGCAGGACCGCAGCGCCATGGCGAAAGGGACGGATAGATGGAAAAGATTGCACGCGGAGCTGGGATGCCGAAGCGTTCATAACCCACGGACGCCACGCCCCACTCACTCACCAAGCTTCCACCTGCGGAAAAGCCACACACCACATACGATGTGCCCTCAAGTCCAAGCTGCTCTTTGCGTGCAAGCGCCGCTCGATAGGTTGCCGCTACGTCCTCGAGCGGCTTGGGCATCACATGCTCCATACCAACACGGTAATTCGGAATCACTACGTCGTAGCCAAGCGCGTTCAGACGCGCAGCGACCGGAATGGACTCAATCATGGTGCACACGCACTTGTAGGCACCACCCGCGCACGCAATGATAAAGGGGGCACCAGGCACCTTACGCTTGGGATCAGCCGGGAAAAACCAAAAGCGAACATCGGCCTTCTCCGGGTCATCCGTGCATGCCGCCTTGTCATACACCGGATACCACACCGGACCGGCCTCGGCGAGCTCGAGCAAACGGTCAAGACCACAAAGTATCGACTCTTCATTAAAGACAGAATGCTCCGCAAGCTCCCCAAAGGTCCAATCCTCTGCCGGACGGTCGGCAATGATGGAACGGTACATGAGATAGCCCGCAAAGGGCCTGAGTCCCTCAACCGTTGATGTCGTATCGTCGCGGGTAACGCGGTGTACCATGAGACGTCCTTCCCTCACAATTCCCCTAAAACAAAACGCCCGGCGCAGGGGCAGCGCGCGAATTTGACGCTCGCTACCAACCCACACCGGGCGTACTCCACATGTGCTCAAGCCTGCGTTACGCGCGGCCCACCGAGCCCAGGTTCTCCATGCGAATCTTCACGATGTTCGTGATCTCGGCCATACCCAACTTGGCAGGCTTCTTGGGATCGAAGCAGCCCGGGTTCTCAGCCATGTAGCCCATGAAGCCCTTGGTGTAGGCCTGGCGAAGCTCGGTTGCATAGTTAACCTTGCAGATGCCGTTCTTCACAGCCTCGGCCACCTGCTCATCGGGCACGCCGGAGGTGCCGTGCAGCACGAGCGGCACATCCACAGCGGCGCGGATAGCCTTCACAACATCCTGCTCGATGTGCGGGGTCTCGGTGTACACGCCGTGCGCGGTGCCCACGCCAATGGCAAGCGAGGTGCAGCCGGTGCGCTCAACAAACTCGCGCGCCTCCTCCGGATCGGTGTAGGGGTTCTCGCCCTCCACGGCCGGGCCGTCATCCTCTTTGCCGCCAACCTTACCAAGCTCGGCCTCCACGGGCACACCCATAGCAGCGCCCACGCGTGCCACGCTCGCCGTAAGGGCGATGTTGTCCTCGAAGCTCTCGTGGCTGCCGTCAATCATGACGGAGGTGTAGCCCACACGCAGTGCCTGCATGCAGCGGTCAAAACCGTCGCCATGATCGAGATGGAGCGCCACCGGCACGCTTGCACGCTCGGCTGCAGCCTTCACCATGCCATAGAAGTAATCGAGACCGGCCGACTTCACCGTGCCCGGGGTGGTCTGCATGATAACGGGAGACTTGGTCTCCTCGGCGGCTGCGAGCACCGCCATAACAAACTCGAGATTCTCGATGTTGAACGCACCGACGGCATAGTGATTCTTCTGCGCGTCGAGCAGCATCTCCTTAGTGGTTACAAGCATTGCGTCTCCTCTCGTCTCTCCGCATCATGCGGTAATCGTTTGCATTCATTCTAGGCTATGCACACCATGCCAACTGGCCCAAAATGAGGGTACCAGCAGCGCAACTGTGCAGCGTCGGCCGTGCGATGGCCCCGTTTTCTCAGCCTGGGTCGCTCCGCTGCGGCGCAGCTCCTACAACTGCGTCACGGTAATGCCGTTATACACCTCGTCCCAGTGCTCCATGGTTAGATGCCCTGTCTGCGGATCCATCGCATTGAGCTTGCCGCAGGTGTTTCCGCAGCGCAGCACCGTCTCGTCATCGGCACCCTGGGCGATGGCGTGCGCGAAGCCCGCCACCGTGGAGTCGCCGGAGCCCGTGGCATTGACCGCCTCAATGGCAGGCGTGGTCACGCGGTAGCGGCGTCCCTCGTGGAACGCCACGGCACCAGCAGCACCCATGGTCACAACCACCCAAGGAATACCCTGGAAGCGTGCGTCGGCCGCCACCGCATCACCCAGCTCATCGGCCTGCTCGGTTGTGAACGCAGTGCCCAGAAGCGCGTTGATCTCGGTAAGGTTGGGCTTAATAAGCGTCGGCTTAGCGGCCGCCTCCAGCGCTGCGTCAAGCGCCACACCCGAGGTGTCAAGAAGCACCGGCTTACCCGCGGCTACGGCCGCAGCGACCATCTGGGCATAGCAGGTAGCCGGCACGCCCTTGGGCAAGCTGCCCGAAATGGTGATGCAGGAGGCCCCTGCCAAAAGGTCCTCGTAGTTTGCCAAAAAGGCCTCAAGCTCCTCGGCCGAAACCGTGGGGCCGCTCTCCAGAAGCTCAGTCTGGTTGCCGTCGTGCAGAAGGGCAATGCAGGTGCGCGACTCGCCCGCAATGGGCGTGAAACGGTGCGGGATGTGATCTTCGTCCATGAGGTTCCCCAGGTATGCGCCGGCGTGGCCACCCAGAAGGCCCGTAGCGAGAACGTCGTCGCCGAGCTGCACCAGCACGCGGCTCACGTTCAGCCCCTTACCGCCAGCGGTTTTGTGCGGGGTCACACGGTTCACGTCGTCGATGACGAGATGATCCACCTCATAGCGCGTATCAATCGACGGATTCATAGTGACGGTCAGAATCATGGGGCCTCCTCGTTGCACCTAAACGCACGCCTGAAATCAAATCTCCGAGCTGTGCAGCGGGACAAGAACGCCATTTGTTCTTGCCCCGCGCACCATAACGTATCTAAACCGTAACCTGCCTTATGCCTCTACGAGGGCGCCGCCCACATAGGTGGCAGCAAGCGTCATGTCAGCGCTGAAGATGGTGAGGTCCGCCTTGCGGCCCGGTTTGATGGCGCCGAAGCGGTCATCAACGTTAACCGAGCGCGCCGCAATTTCAGACGCCATACGAATGGCCTGCTCAGCAGTAACAATCTGCCAATCAACCATGTTCTTCACGCCGCGCGCAAGCGTAAGCACCGAGCCGGCGATGCTGCCCGTGGTGCCATCCTCTTTCTTGATGTAGCAGAGGTTGTCCTTCATCACCACCGGCATACCGCCCGAGACATACTCACCCTCGGGCATGCCGCCGCAGATAAGGCAGTCGGTGATGAGCACAGTGTGCTGCCAGCCCTTGGCGTCCACCAGCGCCTTGATGGCGGCGGGAACCACATGCTTGCCGTCGCAAATGACCTCGGCATAGGTGCTGGGAGTCACCATGGCGGTTCCTGTCACGCCGGGGTCGCGATGATGCAAGCCGCGCTGACCGTTATAGGTGTGCACAAAGCACGACGCACCAGCGTTCACTGCGGCAAGCGCCTCATCATAGGTGGCGTCGGAGTGGCCAATCGCAGTGACCACACCTTCGGCATCGAGCGCAGAGATGTACTCAAACGCACCAGGCTTCTCGGCGGCAAGGGCGCTCTTTACAATGCGGCCACCTGCCTTCTCCTGCCAGCCGTGGAACACGTCCACGTCGGGCTCGATGAGAAAATCGGGGTTTTGGGCGCCCACATGGGCTGTGGTGAAGAACGGGCCCTCCAAGAAGATGCCCGCAATACGGGCGCCCATAAAGTCATCCCCACGATGCTCATCGGCCTCGGCGATGGCGGCACACGCACGTCCGATGTCATCAATCGACTCGGTGAACGTGGTGGGAACCCACGCGGTGGTGCCTGCCTGCGCGAGCGCGATGCTCGAATCATCAATTGCCGCCGGATCGCAGTCGGTGGTTGCATGGTTGTGGAAGCCGTGAATGTGCGTATCCACCAAACCAGGACCCACGATGCATCCGGTGTAGTCCTTAACCTCAACGCCCTCGGGCGCCTCGGCACTCCAGCTGCCAAAGACATCGTCTACTACGGTAAGGTAACCACCCTGCATAGTGGCGCCGGGCAGCACAAACTTATCAGCCTTGATAGCAAACGTGCTCATACGAGCCTCCTCATGAAACAGGAGTTGAATAAAGGGTCGAGAATTACGAACGTCATCCCGACCGAGTAGACGGCATACGGGTTTTCCAGGTGCCCGAGGTTGCCCCGAAAGAGGAGCGATGCGTACTTAGGTACGCGAGCGACGGCTTGAGGGGCAAGATCGGGTGCCTGGGAAAGCCGCTTAGGTTCGTTAGCCTTCGAAAGGATGGATAGTAACACCCTTCACCACGCGGTTCACGGTGCCGGTGGGGCTCGGCGTGTCGGGCGTGTTGCCCACGCGCACCGAGTTCAAAAGCGACACAGTCTGAGCGACCATGACAAACGGGAGCGCAAGGTAGCCCTCGGGAAGCGCCTCGCCGCCCGCGAAGGTGAAAGACTCGCCTGCAAAGGCAGGAGCAATGTCTTGCTGCACGGCGATGGTCTTCTGCGCAATCTCGTCACCGGCAATCTCGTTCAGAATGTCGAGGTCGTACTGACGGGTGTAGGGATCGTTGTTCATGAACACAAAGACGAGCGTCTTGTCGTCCACGAAGCTCTTCGGCCCGTGGCGATATCCCATGCAGCTGTCCCACGAAGTGGCAACAAGGCCATGGGCAAGCTCGAGAATCTTGAGCTGAGCCTCTTGAGCAAGACCCACAAAGGCACCCGAGCCGAGGTACGTCACGCGGTTGAAGTCGCCCGCCAGGAAGTCTGCAACCTCAGACTCGCGCGCCACAACGGCACGGCCCATCTCGGCGGCCTGCTTGACCCAGCTGAGCTTCTGCTCGTCAGAGGCGGTGTCAAAGATAAGGATGGAGAGCAGCTCCATGCACGAATAGCTGCCCGTCATGGCAAAGCCCTTGTCGTTGGCGCGCGGAATGAGCAGGGTGAGCGCATTGGGGTCATCGGCGCTCTCAACAGCCAGACGACCCTCGGGGGCGCAGGTGATGTTCAAGAACTTGATGTTCTTCACAACCTTGCGAGCCACCTCTACCGCAGCGAGACTCTCGGGGCTGTTGCCCGAACGCGCGAACGAAACGAGCAGCGTCGGGTCGTCGGCACGCAGGAAGTCCAACGGAGCGGAAACGATATCGGTCGTGGCGATGGGCTTGAAATCATACACATCGGTATCGCCCACACGACGCAGATACGGAGCCACCGTGTCACCCACATAGTCAGAGGTGCCGGCACCGGTGAACACCACCGAAAGGCGACCCTCGCCCATAGCACGGGCAGAAGCGAGGAGCTCCTCGATCGCCTGCTTGTTGTCGGTATAGATCTGATAGGTGTCCTCCCAGAGCTCAGGCTGTTGCTTGATCTCGGCCGTGGTGATGTCGGCACCGAGTGCCTTCAGCTCCTCAACGTCTTTCTCAAACATGGGCGAATCCCTTTCTTTGTATCTCATGCCCGCCGGGTGCTCGGCGAGGCTCCCTGCGCGTCTTGTGACGCAATCCATCAAACGGCCGCACAAGGCGGCCGATCAATAGCTATATCCGTTGATGGAAGACCTTGTACTTAAACTGGTCCCCACGGGCAACCGACAAGGTGTACTCCACAATCTCATTGCCGATGTTGTAGGTGGTACGTACCAAATCAAGCACCGGCGCATTCTCGCCAATGCTCAAAAGATGCGCATCTGCCGGGCGGGCAATGCTTGCGAAAAACTCCTCCTCGGCAACGCGAATCTTCTCGTGATAATCGTTCTCGATAATCTCGTAGAGCGATTTACTCTCCAGCAGCGGGCGCTTGAGCGACATGAACTTGCGCACGGGCAAGTACGTACGCTCCACCATGAGGGGCATACCATCGGCCGAGCGCAGGCGCTTAAGCTTGAAGATGCGGTCGCCAATCTTGGTACCCATGTGCTCGGCGAGGTTTTTATCGGCCTCTATCTCGGCAAACTCCAAGATAGTGGTCTCGGGCACACGGCCAAGCTCGCACATCTGCTCGGTGAAGCTATAGGTCTGCATGAGGTTGGTGGTCTGCGCCGAGCGGTCGGCAACAAAGGTGCCGCGCCCATGCTGGCGCACCACCAAGCCCAGACGCTCAAGCTCTTGCAAGGCGAGACGCACCGTCGTGCGCGAGAGCCCATAGCGCTCGGAAAGCTCGCGCTCAGAAGGCATAAGGTCGCCCGGACGATATTCGTGCTCAATCTTTTCGGTGAGGATATCGACCAGCTGGTCGTACAACGGCTGCTTACGCACTCCGTATGCCATGGCGCCCGCCTCCTTACCCATATTCGAAACGACGGTGACATGCAGGGTGGGCTCGTTTGTCCGTTGTAGCAACTTGGCAGCGCAACGAACCCAGCTTGAATGTCACAAGGCCGCGTCCCCGCCATGCGGGAGACGCGGCCTAAAATCAGGTCTCACACGATGGGGCGCACGACCGCGTGGCGCACGCCCCACCTGCAACCGGCATTACCAAAGGCCGGTGTACCAAGACATGAACGGGAACCACTCGCCCAGCGGAAGCGCTCCCACGATGCCGATGATGAGGAGCAGGATGATGCCCTTGATCGGCGTGAAGTTCTTCTTCGCGAAGAGGAAGTAAAGGAGCATAACCATCGCGAGCGGGACGAGCTTCGGCAGCACGGAGTCAAGCGTGGAGGCCACGGAGTAGGAAACCGGGGACTCGGTGACAGTGCCGTAGGTGACGGAGCTCATGCCGTTGCCCAGGTCGACGATGCCGGTCTCAACTGCGTTGCCATCGGCGTCAGCAGCAGTGAGCGGATTGCCATCCATATCGGTGACGCCCATGGCGCCTGCATCGGCGGTCTCGGTGTCGATGGCGAGGTCGGCGAAGTTCTCGGCCTCCTCGTTGGACACAACGATCGTCTGAGCAGAAAGGCCACGCGTGGTGCCGTTGGGGATGGTGAGGTTGATCTGGGTGGTGCCCATGGTCACAGTGAGGGCGCCCACGACGAACACGCCGAGGATGGAGGCTGCACGAGTGAAGGCCTGCATGTTAGCGGTCAGTGCGTCGATAGCGGCGGTACCCACACGATAGGACCAGTTCATGAGGCCGAAGCGCAGAGCGAACTGGCACACGTTGAAGATGAGCAGGAAGATGATCGGGGCAGCAAGGTTGCCGTCGATAGCCATGTTGGAGGTGATGCCGGCCGTGATGGGCACGAGCGTCAACCAGAACAGGGCGTCGCCGATGCCGCCGAGCGGCGAAGCCGCAGAGATGCGGACGGCGCGGATGGTCTGGGTATCAACCTTGTTCTGCTCGAGAGCAAGGACGATGCCCATAACGAAGGTCACCAGGAAGGGGTGCGTGTTGATGAAGTCCAGGTTGTGGTACATCGACGCAGCAAGGTCCTTCTTGTTGGTGTGGACCTTCTCAAGGCCGGGGATCATAGCGAAAAGCCAACCACCGGACTGCATGGTCTCGTAGTTGAACGAAGACTGGAGCCAGCACGAACGCAGGGCCATGCGGTTGAGGGTCTTCTGATCAACATTCGGAGCTGGGGTAAGATCCTCATACTGCGCGGGGACCTCGAACTCAGTCTTAGATGCCATCGGAGAAGTCACCTCCGTCAGAAACAGCGCCCTTGAGCTCGGTCTGCTGCTGGAAGTCCCAGAACGCAATGCCGAAGCCGATAAGGGTCAGGATGAGCAGGGCCGGGCCAGAGATGGCCGGGGTGTTGCTCGCGATAAGGGCAAGGCCGAAGCCCATGAAGAAGAAGCCCCACATATCGCGATTCATCATGATCTTGAGCAGGATGGCGAAGCCAACGAACTTCATCATGTTGCCCGCAGCGGAGAGGCCGGTGTTGAGCCACTCGGGGATGGCGTCCACAACCTGCTGGCCCACAGCCTGGCCGGCGACGAAGAACATGGTGACGATGACGGCGAAGATGCAGCCAAGGATGATCTCGGAGATGATCGTCCACTTGGTGATGCCCTTGGTGTCGGCATTCTCAGCGCAGCCACGGAAGAACTCAAGCAACGGGGCGCGGACCGTGAAGAACAGGGTCACACCATACTGGCCGAGCATCGCGAACGGGATCGCCAGAGCCACAGCGGCGTTGGGGTCCACGTTGTCGAGCGTGCAGGCGAAGACGGCGGCCATGATGCCACCGATAACCGCGTTAGGCGGCTGAGCGCCACCGATGGGCATGTTACCAATGGTCATGAGCTGATAGGTGCCGCCAACTACCAAACCGGTGTTGAGGTCACCGAGGATAGCACCGATGACTGCACCAGTTACGATAGGCTGGTACAGGGACTCCAGGAAGTCGAACTGGTCGATAGCCGCGATAAACGTGACGATGAAGACGAGAACGATCTGGACAATATTGACGTCCATCTGATGCTCCTCCTTTCACAAACTAATGCGGGATACTCCGCGTAGGTACCTGCCGGTATTACCCGGCACTCCGAGGCGCCGCTTAGCTGAAAAGCTTTGCGGTGTCCTCCACCGGCGTGCTCGGAACACGCCTAATCTCAAGCTCCACCCCCCTATCCTGAAGCTCGCGGAATGCGGCGACATCGGCGTCGTCAACCGCCACAGACGTGGCGACCTGCCGCTTTCCCTCCGACATGTGCATGTTGCCGATGTTGACCTTCTTTATAGGCACTCCGCCCTTGACGAGCGTCAGCACGTCCTGCGGAGTTTCGGCCACGATGAAGATCTTCTGCTTGGGCGACGCCTTGCCAATGATGTCAATGGTGTGCTGCAGCGAGAAGAAACGCGTGGCAACGCCCGCGGGCGCCGCCATCTTCATGAGGTTCTGACGCATGGTGTTGTTGGCAACCTCATCGTTGGCAACGAGGATGAGGTTCGCGCCGATCGTGGAGTTCCACTGGGTGGCAACCTGACCATGAATGAGACGGTTGTCGATACGGGTGAGAAGAATGTTGGGCTCTGCCATGTCCGCTTCCTTTCGTTCTAACCGATCCTACTTACCGCAAAAGGCGCTTCCGAGTCTTGGCGCCTTGTTTGGTACCACGTACCTTGGATGTTGCGCTCAAGCCCCTCTGGGCATGGCGCGCAACACATTACGAGGCGATCTCTTGCACGGCGTAACGAGAAACATCCAGCACGGCACCAGAACGCACTTTGACCTGCACGCGATCACCTGCGACCGACTGCACCACGCCAAAGATGCCGCCGCCGAACATAACCTCCTGGCCGGGCGCAAGCTCTTTATGGAGCTCTTCGAAGTACTTGCGCTTCTTGCGCATGTTCATCTGCGTCCAAATGGTGTAGATGACGCCCATGATCACCATGAACGCCAAAAGCACGATAGAGGAGGCGAGGATATTGGCGCCGAGGTCTCCCATTAGATGCCGTCCTCGTCGAGCTCATCGTCTGCCGAAGCAGCCATCGCTGCAACAGACTGATGAGTAACGCCCATCTGACCCACGGTAACCGCCTGCTCGGCAAGCTCAGAGAGGCTCGAGCCGGCGCCACGGGTGAGCAGAAGCTCAATAAGCATCGGAAGATTGGTGCCAGTGATAACCTCAACGTTGTCCACGTCGTTAGCGATCATCATGGCCTGGTTGAACGGCGTGCCGCCCAGAAGGTCTACAAACACGAGCACGCCCTCGCACTCGGCGCGCATTGCCGTGATGGCCTGACGAAGCTCGTCGCCATAGGTCGCAGCCTGCGACCCCTCAAACGGCACAATCTGGAATGCGGGCTGATCGCCTGCCACCATGTCAATTGCACTCGCCAAACCGTTAGAGAACTGTCCGTGTCCTGTGAGGATGAAACCAACCATCCCATGCCCCTTTCCGTTGGGCCCTCTCGTGAAGATGCGCCTACCGCGTGATCGCATGTCATGTCGCATCGTTTCGTGGCGCAACTCGTACGAAGGTGTAGCCTTCTTTCGGGTAACTGGTAGTAACCACATAACGAGTAATTGCCATGATAGCATCCTTGTCCATCCTGCCGCGCAGCTACCACTTATCGACGAGCAGAAACCGTTTACAGCTCAATTTCAACCGTTCATCAGTATTTTCGCAGGTAGATAGCCTATATTCTCAACGGGTTCAATAAACACACAGGGTGTTGCTCAGAAAAATATACCAATTTGCCGCTTTCAGTTTTACGTGATTGACCTGCGATAACTTATGAAAAGTTATGTAGATATTCTTAACTTGTATCAACTGGAATGAACAAGTTGGTCCTGTAATCCAATACCACTATAGTCTTAAACCACTTTCGGCGAGTGGTAGTATTTCGTCTGCAAACGGTAGCTCTGTGCCGCTTATCCGAAGCGCTACTCGCCCGAAATGCAACCACAGTATTAGATTTTTGTGCCGCTATCTTGCATACAAAGCTATTTCCACGTATCATTAGCGCTCGGCAGCACGAGAGTGCTAGCCCATGGTTTGCCAGCATAGCTCAGTTGGTAGAGCACCGCTCTCGTAAAGCGGGGGTCATCGGTTCGAGTCCGATTGCTGGCTCCAGTTGCAACGTAACGCCTCCCTTCTGGGAGGCGTTTTTCGTTCTGCGAAACCCTGCACCCGTAACATCTAGCCCATTGCATCGCGTTCTCAGTCTTCAACGGGTCCGCTTTCACCGGCCCAGCCAAAAACTCTTCGATTTGTTGCAGTTTGAGGTCGACCCGCAAAATACACGGCTAAAGCGCAACACCGTGACCTGCGCTTTTGTTTCACGCAGGAGCCGGTCTACTCGGAGGATGTACCCTAAACTGCAACAAATCGAAATGTTTTTGTCCCAGACTGCCGGGCCCGATGGGCACGCTTCGTCGATACGCCACGAAACCACTCAGAGACCTCAACACGTTGAAAAGCGCGGCGGGACGAAGCGCATCTGCTCCATCCCGCCGGACAATAAACAAAGATCAAGCTAGCCTAGCGCTTGACCACATATTCGGTTTTGGTGGCTTAGCCCTGGTAATACTCGTCCAGGATGAGCTTGAAGCAAATCTTCTTTACCGAGCTCGGACCATCCTCGCCATAAACAAGGGTGGGCATATGCGGCTCATTTACCATAAAGATTGCGAACTTACCCTCAGCAAGGTCGCCGTCAATGCTTCCTGCAGCATCCACCAGCTCAAAATCGTCCGCCTCGTTGAACGGCTCAACAAGCGTCTGCGCGCCCGTCGCCACCTTAAAGGCCTCGCGTCCCTCAAGATCGATCTGCAGATCCATGTAGCGGTGATGTGTCTCGAAATGGGCATCGGCAGCCGCGCGGGTCGTGGCTTCCATGACATTTGCGAACACATTCTCACCTTCGATAGGGTTTGAGCCCACCGGAAGTGTGGCCGGATCATGTTCAGCAAGCCAATCGATGAGCACGTCGAGGCTGCGGAACATCCCGCGATACCTACCCAGGTCCTCAAGCGCACCGTAAATCATAGCTAACCCCTCTCTCAATGCCTCATGTCACATCAAGATGACAGCATCGTCGCCAGCAAGGCTTTTATGCCCTACTCCTTGCCCACATATCCCTCAAGAATCCAACCGAAGCTGCACCTAAGCAAAAACACCCAAAAGCGTGAGCTTGGCATTCACAAAGAGCGTGTTGGCATAATCAGTCCACGCAGCGCTTGCATCGTTGAGTGCAGAAGAATAGTCCTGGTAGGCAACGTAGTAGGCGGTTATGGCCTGATTGTAGGTAGCGCCATCCGCCGTGATCGTCTGACCCGAGAACGCCTGGGCATAGGCGTTGTCCTCGGAAGCCCAAGTGCCCGTCTCGGCATCCCAAGCATCGCCCGCAAGCGCAATGATGTAATCGGCATACTCTTTGGTCACGGCCTCAGCGTTGCCATCTGCGGGCTCGCTGGGCATCTCGGGCGCCGAAACATCTGCCTCGGGAACCACCTGGTTACGCAGTTTGATGATGAGCGCGTTCTCGCGTACAATCTCGCGCGCCTGGTCCTCGGTCACGCCATACTGCTCCGAGATGGTCTCGAAGTCAGACGTTCCCAGATGCTCCTCGGCATACGAGGTCATCTCGTCGTCGGAAACCTCAATGCCGCGCGACTCCGCATCTGCGAGCAGAATCTGATTGCGCACGTAGGTGAGCGTGTTGGAGGCCGAAGGCGCCGGATAGGTGCCGTCGTCGTTTTGCACCGTCTCCAAGCTGTACTGGCTCTCGATAGCCTCGCGCGCCGTTACCTGCACGGTTTTGCCGTTATAGGTGTAGCTCGCTACCGGAGTATCAAGCTGGCCTTCGGTAAGGGTGGCCGAGGTGAGGCCCGTCGCCGCGCCAAAGCTGCCGGAACCTACCACGTAGCCCGCAATCGCTGCGACAATAACCGCCACTACCACGATCACCGCCACCAGTGCAGGCTTCATCCCTTGCTGGGATGCGCTCTTGTGCGGCTCGTCCGAGGCCTCCTCCTGCGAGGCTGCCCCGTCAGCCTTATCAGGCTTGGGGGCGGCAGAACGTGCCGGAGCTTTCTGAACGGGAGCCTCCGTGGAAGTGTCACCCTCCACGTCTTCGGCCGAATCTTCCACCGCCGAAGCATCCATGGAACCAGCGGCGTCAGCATCGCTGGCCGAACCATCCGCCTTCGCGCTATCGTCCGCAGCCTCAGACTCAACGCTCGCAGGCACATCATCGTCGTCAGCACCAAAGGGCGTGAGCGGCTTCTCGTCGTCGGGCACATCATCCTCGCCCCGCGCACGACGCCCCTCCTCGGCAATATCCTCTGCCGAGGTACCAGCTACCAGGTTGATAGTGGCTACATGCTCCTCACCAGGAGCGTCACCGCTTTCGATAATCTCAATGCCATCGATGAGCTCGTGTCCCTGCTCATCTTTCTTTTGAATCATGCCCATGGGGGCTCCCTTCTTTTGCCGCGGCCAGCCTGCTCGCTTAGCAGTCCGGCGCAGACAAGCTTATATGCAGGACAAACGCAACATCGGCACAGCGAAAACAAGCCGCTTATCCCAGGTGTGCAATCACAGCATCGGTATAGGCACGCGTACCCACCGCACCTGCCGTGTCTCCGGTAAGGGCACGGCGCACGTCGGCCGTCACCTGCGTTCCCTCAGAAAGCGTAGCCGCCACAGCGCTACGGATGGCACCGGCTGCGTCCCGCTCGCCCAGATGCTCGAGCATCATGGCGGCAGAGAGGATTTCGGCCGTGGGGTTGGCCAGGTCTTTACCTGCGATATCGGGGGCCGAACCGTGCGTTGCCTCAAACACCGCACACGTGTCGCCGATGTTTGCCCCAGGCGCCATACCAAGGCCGCCCACCAAGCCGGCGCAGAGGTCACTCACAATATCGCCGTACAGGTTGGGCAGCACGAGCACATCGAAATCGCGCGGATCAATCACCAACCCCATGCAGGTGGCGTCAACAATCTTGTCCTCAAAGGCAATATCAGGGTACGCAGCGGCAACCTCGCGCGCCACGCGCAAAAAGAGCCCGTCGGTCTCCTTCATGATGTTTGCCTTGTGCACCGCCGTCACCTTGTGCCGGCGCGCACGGCGCGCATACTCAAAGGCGTAGGTCACCACGCGGCGCGACCCCTCCTCAGAGATAGGTTTGATGGAGATGGCCGAACCCTCGCGGAAGGTACGACCCTGTGCGCGCTCAACCAGCTGCGAAAGCTCTGCCACCTCGGCGCTGCCCGGCGCAAACTCAATCCCCGCATACAGGTCCTCGGTGTTCTCGCGCACAATGGTGAGGTCAACATTTTCGTAGCGCGACGAGGTGCCCGGCAGCGACACGCACGGGCGCACGCAGGCATAGAGGTCAAACGTCTGTCGCAACGAAACATTTACGCTGCGAAAACCCGTACCAACCGGCGTGGTGACGGGCCCCTTGATGGCAACCCCCACCGCACGCACCGCATCGAGCACGTGCTCGGGCAGCGGCGTGCCATAGGTGTCCATCACGGCCGCACCCGCGTCCACCACCTGCCAGGCAATATCCACGCCCGCGGCTGCCACCACACGGCGCATGGCGTCGGTGATCTCGGGGCCAATGCCATCGCCGGGAATGAGCACAACGTCATGCGCCATAGCATTACTCCTCGTCGTCGGTATCGCTCGTAGAGACAGTGCGCGCACGGCGCTTGGGTGCGTCGAGCTTGAACCGCTTCACCAGGTACTCGTAAATCTCGCGCGAACGCGCCTTGAGGTAGGAGCCCTTGCCGTTCTCAGCGTCGAACGCAAGGCGCCCCGCCAGCTCTTCGGCCACCTCGCCGGCAATCTTGCCCTGCGCGAACTCGTGCAGCACGCCGAGCATGTCGCGGTATTCCAAATCACCGTGATAGCACTGGATGGCCTCGTCCAAAATGGGCCAGACCTTCTTAGAGCGGTTGCGGTCGGTGCTGCCCCACAGGCAAAGCAGCCGGAAGGCCGAAAGACGAAGCGTGGAAGAAAGCTCATCAAAGAGTGCCGCCTCGGCACCCTCGAAGGCCTCGCCTACCGCCTTGGCATCAAGCGGCACCAGTAGCGAGAGCGCATCGAGCGCCTCCCAGCGCGTCTGTGCCTCGGGACGATAGAGGGCATCCACCAACTCGGGCACAAAGCCAACAACCCGCTCGGGATCGCGCTCCGCCACGAACATCACCACGCGGGCGGCAAACTGCCGGCGGCGACGGCTTGCGCTTGCAAGGTCTTCTACCAGCTCGGCCAGCGCATCCGGATTGGTTTCAATGCGGGCCAGCTCCTGCACTTCTTCTTGAGCAAGCTCGCGCTCCTTGGAATCAGCCATATGCCTCTACCTCTTCTTTCGTTGTTTTGCCGGCCTGCGGGGGCGCTGCGTGCCGCCCGCAGCTGCAGAAGAATGACCAGATGCCGAGGCATCCGTATCTGTGGTAACCGAGATAACATCGGGCGCCGACGCACCTTCGCGGCGACGGCGACGACGCGCCTCGCCCACACCGCCCTTGGTGGTGTCGCGATGCGCGCGGTTGATATTGAAGAACCGGTCGATAAACGCCCACGGTCCCACCGACTCGCCAAATCCCATCTTAAGACCGGTGATGCCACCCGCCATGAGGCCCACGGGGACCGCATAGAGAAGCGGCAGCGCCCCGAGCATCGCCGTGACAAGCATGCACACCGCGATGACGGCAACGTTAAGCCCCCAGTACTCGCGCGTGGTCACCGTGCGCTCGCCCACCGTGTTGCCCACGCTAAAGCCCACGTACACGCAGAACACAAATAGGACCACAAACGAGATGATGAATGCCGGATCGGTCATATGCGTTTACTCCTCGTGCGCGCAACCGCAGGTGCAGTCCTCACCCTCGTGGTGATGCCCCTCACCATGGCAGCACTCATGCTCGCCATGCCCGTGACCGTGGCCCTCGCCGTGGCAGCATTCGTGATCGCCATCGTGATGGTGGCCGCAGCCACACTCATGGTCGCCGTGGCCATGGTCGTGCCCGCAGTCGCACCCATCATCGTGCTCCTCGGTCACGCGCGACCAGTCCAAACCAGCCGCCACTGCTTCGGCCTCCTCCTGATACAGCAGGGTGATGGCCTGCGTACCCAAACGGCCACCACCGATAACGTCGAGCATGTCGTAGAGCGAAAACGCCGTGTCGGCACCCGGGAGCGCAATCTCGCGCTCCTCTGCCTCCTGCAGCGCCAGGCTCAGGTCCTTTACAAAATGCTGCACCATAAAGCCCGGCTTCCAGTCGCCATCGAGCGCCTTGGGAGCAAGCGTCTCCATAGCACCCGAAGCGCCCGTGCCGCTCATGATCATGGAGCGCACGTCGGCGAGGTCGAGCCCCTCCTGCTGGGCAAACGAGAGCGCGTCCGCCATGCCAACCATGCTCGATGCCAGAGCAACCTGATTGGCAAGCTTGGCCGCCTGGCCCTTGCCCGCGCCGCCAAAGCAGCAAATGCGGCTCGTGAACGTCTCGAGAATGGCGCGCACCGGCTCGATGTCACGCTCGGTTGCGCCCACAATGGCCGTGAGCGTGCCCGCGCAGGCACCCGCCTCGCCACCCGTGACCGGGCAGTCGAATGCCATGCGGTCGGATACCTGAGCCGCACCGGCAATATCGCGCGCCAGCGACGGAGCGCTCGTGGTGAGGTCGATGAGCACCGCGCCCGGCTTGGACGCCGTAAGCAGACCGTCTCCCGCCAGATAGAGCTCCTCGACCTCCTCCGGGAAGCCCACCATGGTAAACACCACATCGGCATCGCGCACGGCCTCGGCCGGAGAGGCGGCCCACACGGCACCGCGCGCCACCAGGTCATCTGCCTTGCTCTTGGTGCGGTTGTACACGGTCAGCGGATAACCGGCGTCAAGGATATGCCCCGCAATGGGCGCACCCATGATGCCCGTACCAATGAATGCGATCTTCTCTTTGCGCTCTGCCATGGCGTTTTCCTTTCATGCATAACGGCCCGGGGTCTCCGAGCCGCTGTATTGTTTGTTTCTCGCGTCTATTCTGCCCCGCGCACGCGCTTGGCTATGCGGTCGGTGAGCGAAATCTTCTCGGCGCGGTCGCGTCCCCAGAAAATCACCGCAACCATGCCCGGCCCCACATGTGCACCGATGGTCGGCCCCACCGATCCGCGAATGATGGTGGCGTCGCCTGCGCCACCCTCGCGGCGCACCGCTGCTTCGAGCCAATCGGCATCCTTCTCGGCATCCGAGGAAACGATGGTGATGGGAAGCCCCTGGTCGGGAAGGTAGTTTTCTTTGAACGACTTCACCAGCGACTTGAGCGCCTTTTTGCGCCCACGGCTCACCCCGGTAAGCGAAAGCGAGCCGGCAAGGTCAAACGAGAGATTGGCCTTGACGTCGAGCTTGCTCGAAAGCTGTGCCGCCGCAGGAGGAATGCGCCCGCCCGCCGCAAGTGAATCGAGGCTGTCGAGCGTGAAGTAGCCGTGCACGCAGGTCTTAGCCTCGTTGGCCCACGCCACCAGCTCCTCGGCCGAAAGGCCCGCCGAGCGCTGACGCACCGCCTCCAAAGCAAGCAGCTCGCCGCACGCGCACGGCAGCGCGTTATCCACCACGTAGAGCTCAAAGTTGGGATAGGAGGCGCGCACCTGCTCGGCCGCCTGGCAGGCAAAGTCGTAGCTGGCGGAAAGCGCCGAGGTGAAGCAGAGGTACACCGTGGGCGTTCCCTCTTCGGCGCACTCGGTGAAAAACTCCAGGTAGCGGCCGAGCGAAATGGCCGAGGTGGACGCGTGCGAACCCGCGCGAATCTTGTCGTAGAACTGCTTGGGCGTAATGGATGTCCAAATGTCATCGGTATGCTCAACACCGTCGAGCATGTAGGGGAAACCCAGGATGTCGACGTCGAGTGTCGCGGCAATCTCGGGTGTCAAGTCGGCGCAGGTATCAACCACAATGCGATAGCGCGAAGCGTGTCCGGCAGATGCTGGTGCTGTCATCGAGATGCCTTTCATGAACAAAACGGGCGGCCACCCATGCGGATGGCCGCCCGTCTACCCACATGCAATAGGGGTATTATTTTACTCGTCAAGCGTCTCAATCTTGGGCTTGATGATGCCATATCCACCATTCTTACGGTGATACACCACATTGATGAGGCCTGTGGTGGCGTTCTCAAACACATAGAAGTCGTGGCCCAGCAAATCCGTTTGAATGAGCGCCTGCTCCTCGGTCATCGGCGTGATGTCGATAACCTTCTCGCGCACCAGCAGGTCGTCTTCTTCCTCGGGGATGAGAAGGTCCGCCAGGTCTTCCACGTGCTCCACCGGAGCAACCTCTGCCGCAGAGGCTCCCTGCTGACGGTTGTCGATGACCTTGGTCTTGAACTTGCGCAGCTGACGCGTGACCTTATCGGCCGCGGAGTCAATGGCAGCATACATGTCCACGCCATGCTCGGCCACGCGAATCACCGAACCACGAGCGCGCACCGTAACCTCAACAATTGCCGGCTGAGGATTGGCGGGGTTCTTCTCATAGCGCAGCACAACGTCGGCCGTCATGGGGTCGATATCAAAGACCTTGAGCGCCGAGGCGATCTTCTCATCAACGCGAGCACGCAGTGCATCAGTTACCGTGGTCTTACGTCCCGATACCGTGATTTCCATACGTGGCTCCAATCTATCCGGGGACCTTACGTATGGTAGTTGTACCCACTCAAACGATTGCTTGAGCACAAATGTTTGTTGGTCCCGTTGGCGGATAGAGTCCGCACGACCACCGAAGAGTGGGTGTTGCGTCGCGAACAATAGGTTAGGGCGGTGCCGGGACGAAAGCCCGCGGTCAACGCCCGTTTAGGCCTCGTCGTCCCACGTGCTCATATCGCCCGCCGAAGCAACGCCGCCCTCATCGGGAATCTGATCATCTGCGGAGGAGTTGCCGTCCGCATCACCATCGGTGGCGTCCTCGTCCTCATCGCTCAGAAGGTCATCTTCGGACGCGCTCACATCCACACCTTGAACGGTCATGTCCTCCAAGCTGCTGGGCAGAGCGCCATACCACATGGTGTGCAGCGCACCAAGCACGCCATCTCCTGCCATCTCGGCAAGCTCCGCTTCCACCGCATCGGCCAAATCGAGCGCGCCCGACGCAACCGCAACGCCCCAATCGGTAACCTCGCTGATGACACCGCAAAACGTGCAATCGCCATGCGCGCGCATCAAATACGCGCCAGCCGTGGCATCGCAGGCGATGTAGTCAACATCCCCCGCCGCAAGGGCGTCCACGCACTCGTTCACATTGTTGAAGGTCTGCACCTGGGCGTTCGGGAACAGCCGATCGATGGCCTCGCGGGAGGCAGAACCCTCCTGCACGCCCAAAACAGCCTGCTCAAGGTCGGAGGCACTCACCGAGGCGGATGCATCCGCACCGCCGAACACTGCGGTGGCATTTTGCAGATAGGAGCCCACCACCGAGTAGTCGTCTGAGTCGGCATCCGTCTTGGCACCCAGGTAGATATCCGCCTCGCCCGCATCCAGCACGGTACCAGGAGCACCGGCCGAAACCACCGCGAGTTTGAGACCCAAGCGCTCGGCCAGAGCTTGCGCCACATCGATGGCGTACCCCTGGAGGGTGCCGTCTGTGGCCTCCATCGCCTGCGGCGCATCGGCGGTATCAAGTGCCACTGTGAGCGTTCCCGCCTGCACCAAGAGGCTGTCATCAATAGCCTGACGCGGGGTGCGTGCCGACGTAGCCGCCTCGTCGAGCGTGGGCGTAAAAAGCGAGCAGCCGCCCAGCCCCAGCGCCATTACGCCGGCGCAGGCATACGTCACAACGCGAAGCATACACTTGGGTGCCTTGCAAAACATCTTTGACCACCTCACCGCCCTGGCTTGTACACGCCTCGCCGGGCATATCAGACCGCCGCGCACGACGGATGATGTGCGATAATCCCCCCAGCTGACCTGGTCTTTGACCCCACACCTGCGCACTGGGACGTTTGCTCTTGCCGCCGCAGCGGCTTCACGACTTGCCCGCTCGCCCGCGGGGCGGAATTGCCCTCAAGTAAACGGGCGGTGCGACTTACCTCTAGGACGCGCCATGATCGCGCACGCGCGCACGCGCACGCTTACGTGGATCCCTTTGGCCGCGTCTGCCATGGACTAGGGCGCGCTGCGCCGGCAACCACAGCCTGGGGGGACGCGGGAAAGTATAGCAGTTCACAGCAGGTATGCGCGACGCATACCGTAGCAAATACGTTTGAAACGTTGCGACATCGGGGGCATGCGCTCACCAAGCCCGGGCGAGAGCCAACATGTCCACGTGCGCAGCACCCGCCTCGTCTAGAACGCGAGCGGCGGCACGCAATGTGGCGCCTGTGGTAAGCACATCGTCTATGAGGAGAATACGCTTGCCCTGCACCTCTTCCACCACGCTGTAGGCTCCCAGCGCTGCCTGCAAACGCCCCGTGCGCCCGAGAGCACGTTGATCGGCCGCGCCCCGTTTGATCAGGGCATCGAGCACGGGAACACCTGACGTGGCACTCGCAGCTCGCGCGATGGCCTCCATGTGGTCAAAGCCGCGCCGCCGATAGGCAGCAGACGTTGCCGGGACAAACACAATCGCCTCGGCATTGGAAAGGAGACCGCCATAGCGTTCGGGCGCCGCTCGCTCGGCATGCTCCGCCGCGTCAATCATGAGGTCGGCGAGCATTGGTGCCAGCCGGCGCTCACCCGCATCTTTGTAAGCGCGGATAACGCGCGGCAAGGGGTCTTCAAAAAGAGCCGCGACGCACACGCGCTGCTGGGCAGCCGGAGGAAGCTGTCCTGGACCGCCTTCATGAACGTTGTCCCCGTGCGCCTGGCCTCCATCGGTGCGGGCGCACTCTGTACAAACCACATCGCCATACGGGGCGCCGCAGCGCAAGCAGGCATGGCGTGGATCAATGGGCGTCATGCGCTCGAGACACGCCGCACACAAAAGCGCCCCTGGACGCTCACATCCCGCACACCGCGTGGGCGCGATAGCTTCAAGCGCAAACGTGGCCAACCGCGCCGCAGGACTTTGCATCCGCTCCCCCTGGCCGGCTGTTCCACCTATCTCACTTCGTTGCATACGCAAAACCCTCCCCCGGACAATGCGGAGGAGGGTTGTGGCTTCTTATACCGCACAGCGGCGGGTCTCATACCACCACCGTAGCTGCGCAGGCAGCGTAGCTACTACTCGGATGCCCCATCGTTTTGGCGCGGTGTGTTCGCGCCACCTTCGCCCGTACGCGGCTTCCGCGACCGACGACGACGCTTGCGCTTGGCAGACGTCGCCTCCGCGCTCTCAGCGGCCTCCGCGCGCTGTGCCCGTCCCGGACGAGCGTCGCGCTCGGTGCGCGCGCCTTGTCCCTCGCGTGCCACACGCTCGCGATGCTCCGAGCGCGCGCGTCCGCCCTCGGCATGCGGCTTGCCACCACCATCGCCTGGGCGCCGACGCGTTACCTGGATATCTCCCGATGCAACCTGATCGGCAACCGAGGGCACAGAGGGCTTTTGCGACGGTGCAGCAATATGCTTGCGACGGCGCGGCTTGCCCGAGGGTGACTCCGTCGAAGCACCCTTGGCGCCTGCCGCGTTGCCGCGCGTAAGTTCCTTTGCTGCAGCAGCGCGGAACGCGTCCTCCCGCTCCTCGCTACTCAGATGGCGACGCCGACGGCGCGCGGGCTGAGCCGAGTCCTTCTCAGAGCGACGCGACGCCGGACGCTCGGGCGCCGCATCCGCAGCGACCGTGCGTTTGCGGCGCTTACGGCCACTCGTAGCCGGCGCTTCCGCTTCTGCAGCAGGGACAGCTCCGGAGCGCTTGGCACCAGAGGCTTTCTGCACACGCCCTCCCGCTTCGCCCGAGCGCTGCTCCTGGCTCCGTCGCTTACGCGGCGTGGGTCCAGAAACCATCAGGCGGTCGGCCTGGTCAAGGCCATCGCCCACATCAACACCGTTCTCGCGATCGAGCTCCATAAGTGCAAGCGCGATATCGGGCGACTCGATGCGCTCGAGCACCGAACGCGATACGCAGTCGGGACGGCAAGCGCAACCCTGCTCGGAGCTCTTTTTCTTGGCTGCCTCGGAGCATGTCATGTCCGAAAGGCTCACGCGAAAAACCTTGCCGCTCTCAAGCCGAAGCACCAGCTGCTCGCGCGGGGTGTCGTATTCTTGGATGCGCGCCTTGCCAAGCGGCGTGTCGATAACAGCCTTTTTCTTAGGCGCGCGTCCTTTGAAGTCTTTATAGGCCTCAAACTCATAGCGCAAGCAGCACATAAGGCGGCCGCATACACCTGAGATTTTGGCGGAGTTGAGCGGAAGATCCTGCTCCTTGGCCATACGAATCGACACCGGCTCAAACTGGCCGCCAAAGCGCGTGCAGCAGAGCTCCTGCCCGCAGTGGGCAAAACCGCCCACCAGACGCGTCTCGTCTCGAACGCCAATCTGGCGCATGTCTACGCGCGTGTGGAGGCAGGAGGAGAGGTCTTTCACCAGCTGGCGGAAATCTACGCGCTCCTCGGCAGCGAAGTAGAAGATTGCCTTCTCGCCACCAAAGAGGTACTCAACGCCCACCGGCTTCATTTCGAGCTCGTTGGACTTCACCAGGCGGCGAAAATCCGCCATGGCGGCCTCGCCCTTACGCGCCAGTTCGTCGGCACGGTCGAGGTCGTGGTCGTCTGCGATACGCACCACCGGCTTGAGCGGCGCCGCCAGCTCGTCTTCGGTCACCTCAAAGGGATCGGCCGTCACAAGACCAATCTCGGTGCCACGCTCGGTGGAACAGATGGCGTGATCGCCCTCCACAATGTCGAGCCCCTGCGGGTCAAACCACAGATCGCGCGAGGCGTAGGCAAACTTAACGGGTACAACTATCGGCATACAAACGCCTTCCTGATATCAAAGAGCATGACCTCAAAGGTCAGCTGGGGTGTTATGTTGCGCATCACGGCATGCTCCGCCGCTGTAACGGCATCGAGCGCCCGCAGGGTACCTGTTAGAGAGGCAACCCGGCTCAGGCGGTCAACGATGTCTGCCGCATCCTCGTTAACCACATCCGCCTCAGTAAGCTCCTGCGTTGTGAGCACGTCGCGCAAAAGCGAGCGGGCGGCGGCCAACACCTCCATAATACCCGAACGCTCACGCGCGTTAAGCTCGCGCTTGTGGCGGTCTTCAAGCTGCTTCAACGCTCCACGCGAGAGGTAGTCGGCGTTTTGATCAAGCACCGCCTGCTGGGTGGATTTAACCTCGGCGAGCGGGGCGCGCACGGCGGCTAGAAGCTCTTTGGCGGCGGCAAGAATATCCGCCTCGTCTGCGCGGGGCAAGGCATCGAGGGCACGGAGCATCACGCGCCGCGCCTCCTGACGGTCGGCGCTTTTGAGAAACGCCTCGGCACGGGCAGGACTTCCTGCCACGGCCACTGCCATGCGGCAGCGCGCCAAGGGCAGCCCCGTGGCACGTTCGACATCGTGCGCCGCCACAACGGGCGAGATGGTACGAAACGGCACGCACTGGCAGCGCGAAACAATCGTGGGGAGAATGGTGTCTTGCGCGGTACCCAGCAAGATGAAGGTCACACCTGCCGGTGGCTCCTCCAATGTCTTAAGCAGGGCATTTGCCGAGTTGGCACGTAACTGCTCGGCGCGCTCAATGATATAAACCTTTCGCTGGGCGCGAATGGGAGCAAGTGCCACATCGTCGAGCAGGTCGCGAATTTGCGCAATAAGGTAACCCGTGGCGCTCTCGGGAGCCAGATGATGCACGTCAGGATGGGTGTGCCGCGCCACGCGCACGCAGGCGTCGCACGCACCACAGCCGCCGTTCTCGCATAGGAGCGCCTGAGCAAGGGCCCATGCGGCATCAAGCTTGCCCGACCCCGGCGCGCCTACAAAAAGATAGGCATGGCTTGCACGCCCGCTAGCAACAGCACGGGCAAGAAACTCGCGCACGCGCGGCTGGGTTTCCAGACGCGCAAGCAGCGCACGGGAATGTTCCTGCACAGCGGCCGTCATGGCCCTCCTTCAATCGATGTGGCATGTGCCGTCTATCATACCCCGCAGCACCGGCGCGCCCCAATCGGCCACCGCTGTAATTTCTGAGGTCGATGGTCAAAAAGGTCGCCGAGTGTGTACTTTAGCCACCCGCCAGAGGTCCCTTGGAGCGCCGGCGGGCACACTCGGGACCCTGATGAGTCGCATTTGGCCCCTTCAAGGCAGAATCGAGCGCCGCCCGGAGCGCCGGGGCTCCGCTGGAGTACACATTCGGCGACCTTTTTGACCACAGCCGCGAAAAATCACGGCCTGCCGCTCCCCGGCGGCTTCTTACACTATATTTCGAAGCATTACCGCGGGCCATACGGCGGAGGGCGTGCGTTGGAGACACCAGAGAATCAGCGTCTCCCAAGCTCATCCAAAGCAGCACGTGCGGCGGCGGCAGGCACCTCAATGCCTGCGCGACACACCTCAGCCAGGGCACAGGCAAACACCGTGACTATGCTGGGTGAAGCATCAACAAGGTGCACGCGGCCAGGTTCCTCGCGCGCAATGGCGCGAAACCCCTCCGCCACGCGGCGCTGGAAGGCAAGACCCTTGGCCTCCATGCGATCGGCCTGGCGCTCCGTCGTACGGCGCGCGGCCTCCTTGGGATCAATATCAAACACAAGCGTGAGATTTGGACGCGTCTCGCCCGTAGCAAGCGCATTGGCCATGTCGGCGGCCTCGCGTGCCACGCCCCCCGCAAACGACTGGTAAGCCGTCGTGGAATCATAGAACCGGTCACACACTACGATGGTTCCCTCCGCAAGTGCGGGACGCACCACCTCGTGCACCAGCTGGGCGCGCGCCGCTTCGTACAACAGGAGCTCGCAGGTGGCGCTCATGGCGGTGTTTGCCGGGTCGAGCAGAAGCGCACGGATTTTCTCCGATATGGCCACGCCGCCGGGTTCGCGCAGCAAAAGCACGTTATACCCCGCATGGCGCAAGGCAGCTTCGAGCAGGCGCGCCTGCGTGGACTTGCCGCAGCCGTCGATACCTTCGAGCGTGATAAACAAAGACTGCGAACGCGCAGCTCCAAAGCGGGACGCCTCACCCGCGACGCCCTCGCCGCCGCGAAGCTCCCCATCCTCCATTTGGCGCACCATATGCCCTCCCTACTCGATGTGATCCCGACCATCATACCCGTTCAGTGCGGGCACCACCCTGTAGTGTGCGCCCAGCTACCCCGTTGTGTGCACCGCGCCTGCCGCTGCGGCCCGCGCTGTCCATTTTCTCCCCCTTTTGGGCCGAGTTCCGGACAATGCGGGCCGCAACTCCAGCGGGGGTGCACGCAACGGGGCCGGCGGCCCGCGGCATGCGGCAAGGCCGGCCGGCTCCGCTACCGCTCAAGAGGGACACCGGCTCGCGCCAGCAGACGAAACAGGTAGTCCTCGTTGGTCGCCTGGGAGAACGAGGCGCGCAGGACCGTGGCACCGGTCAGGTTGATATGAGATTCGCGCAGACGCTCCTCCGAGAAACGCCGCGCGACCTCTCGAACGCCCCGCTCGCTCTCAAACGCTGCGCCGGCATAGTATTTCTTCAGGCCGTCGAGCTCCAAGATGACCGCCCCTCCATCTGGAAGCCGCCAGTAGAAATCGACCTTTCGCGGGGCGCCAGGACGCATGGGGTCGTCGACCTCCACCTGAAGCTCGGGGACATCAAACCCCAACTCTATGATGACCGCCCGCACAATGGACTCCCCACCGTTCTCGCTCCGCCCGTCGGCATACCGCGCGACCATGCGCGCAGCCGCAACGCCGTGCCTTCTGCTGCCGTGCTGCTCGAAGTAGGCTCTAACCTGCTCAAGCGTGATGAGCCCCCAGTGAAGCGCCGCGTCGCACGTTACCAGACCTTGTCGAAAGCCTCCATGGCAGGCGCAGTCGAGCAGCGTCCGCCCCAAAGACGTCACCCTGACGCCCCGCACGGTACAGGGCTCGTCACCCGTGACGGTTCTACAACGAAGATGTCCCCGCATACGGCGCTTGTGGGCGTTTGGGCCGACTGCCACGCTGAGCGGTAGCAGGAGTGCGTTGGGGACATCGAGGCCCCACGCCAACGCGGCGGAGAACGAACAGAACGTCCAATCGGGATGGAGGTGCGCCACAGTGCGCAGGGCATGTACGGCAAGCTCGCGTGCCGATAGGCTCCGCACGTAGTCCTGGAACGCGTACATGCCGTAGTGCGGCGACACGATCTCTCCCCGGCCCACGCGCCTTTCAAGGGCCTTTCGCTCGTTGGGCGACGCCGGCACGGCGAATCGGCCCCGTTGTTGCGCCGCCAGCAACTTGCCCCGCAGTTTTTGCGATGTGGCTCGTCCCATGCCATTCCCCTCTCAGTCCGCAGACAGACAGCCGCATCGTAAGGGGGCATGT
This sequence comes from Candidatus Limicola stercorigallinarum, assembly GCA_018711625.1. Lineage (GTDB taxonomy): Bacteria > Actinomycetota > Coriobacteriia > Coriobacteriales > Coriobacteriaceae > Limicola > Limicola stercorigallinarum. The sequence continues at coordinate 67,729 of DVID01000041.1, forward strand.
TGCACGAATTGAACGCTTTTTGTGTCCGGTTTCTTCCCAAGACCTTTCGGCGTCGAGCGGTACTCCACGCGGGAGCAAAGAACACGCTGTTCAATCAGCGCATAACGCCATACGGGAAGCCTGTTGAAGCGCGAGAGACGCCGCGAAACCGCGCACATGGTCCGGAGGATCATTCGACGAACGGCCGCCCGAAGGGCCCGAACGGCCGCACATCAATGCAGAAGCGCGCTGTGGACCCTGTCGCATACCGCAAGCCGCCGGCCCGTTGCGTGCACCCCCGCTGGAGTTGCGGCCCGCATTGTCCGGAACTCGGCCCAAAAGGGGGAGAAAATGGACAGCGCGGGCCGCAGCGGAGTGCGCGGTGCACGCAACGGGCCGGCGGGCGCACGCAACGTGGCCGGCGGGTGCACACTACGACGACGAGGCGCCTTTAGCTTGAAGAGGAACCCTTTGCCGAGGTCCTCGTCGCCGCCTTCTTCGCAGAGGGCTTCTTGGCCGTTGCCTTCTTAGCCGTCGAGACCTTGGAGCGCTTGGCGCCACGCCCGCTTGCAGGCTTTTTCTCCTTGCTAGGGCAGTCCATGTTCACGCAAATACGCCACGGACCACGAGCGGTTTCCACCACCACGATGGGCGCTCCGCAGTGCTCGCACACCTCGCCGGTAGCCTCAAGCTTGCCGCGCGCCGGCAAGGGGTAGCTCACGCCGCACTCGTCGTAATTGGTGCAGCGAATAAAGCGCTTGCCGCTCTTCTCGCTCTTGTGAGCAACCAAATCGCCATGACGGCCCGCCTCGGCACACACGCGGCACTCGCCCACCTTGAGGTCGGGCTCATAGTTTGTGGGGCACTTGGGGTTCACGCACATCTCGTATGCCTTCTGGCGGAACGGCTGGCACTTGATACGCGGAGCACCGCACTCAGGGCACACCGCGGCCTCGCCCTCCAGCGGCGACACCTTAACGCCTGAAGGCACGGGGTAGGTCACGTCGCACTCCGGCCAGCCCATGCAGCCGATAAAGCTGCCGCGGGTCTTGGCCGAGGTCTTCATCACGAGGTCCTTGCCACACTTGGGGCAGGCACCTACGCGCGCATCGGCCGTTACGGCGTCAGAGATGGCCTCGCCCAGATCGTCCTTGTGCTCAATAAGGGCATCGAGCATGCCCGCCAGCAACGCTCGCGAGTGGTAGACCACCTGATCCTGGGTGTCGGCGCCCTCGGCCACACGCGTCATATCCTCTTCAAGCTCGCTTGTCATGTCCGGCGTGGTGATGCGCGGCGCAAACTCATGTAGCGCGTCGATGATCGCCATGCCGAGCTGACTCGGCTCGATGGGGCCGCTCGGCGTACCCTTGAAGTAACGCACCGCATACAAGCGCTCGATGATGCTCGCGCGCGTGGACTTGGTGCCCAGACCGCGCTTCTCCATCTCCTGAACGAGTTTGCCCTGGCTGTAGCGCGCAGGAGGCTCCGTCTGCTTGGCCTCAAGCTGCATGGCGCGCACATCCACCGTGTCGCCACGCTCGAGTGCCGGCAGCTGCTCGTCCTTCTTGAGACCAAAGGGGTAAATAGCGCGAAAGCCGGGCACCTTGAGCACATCGCCCGAAGCCACAAACGGCTCGCCCGCCACATCGACCTCGATCTTGGTGCCCTCAATGACGGCTGCATCGGAGAGCGTTGCCAAGAAGCGGCGGGCAATGAGGTTGTAGAGCTTCCACTGCGCCGGCTCGAGCCGAGAGGGATCAGCTGCCGCGGTGGGATAGATAGGCGGATGGTCGGTGGTCTCGGTCTTGCCCCGTGTGGCGGTGAGCTTCTCGCGCGAAAGCAGCTCGCGGCAGGTAGGCGCGTACTGCGGCACCGACGCGATGGCCTTCACGGTGGCGCGGAGGTCAAGCGAACGCGGATAGACCGTGTTGTCGACGCGCGGGTAGGAGATGAGACCGTCCATGTAGAGCGACTCGGCGATGCGCATCGTGCGCGCAGGGCTGATGCCCTCGGCCGCGGCAGCTGCCTGGAGCGACGTGGTGTTGAACGGTGTAGGCGGGCGCTGTGTGCGGCTCTTCTTCACTACCTCGGTGACCGTGCCGGTTGTGGCACCTTCCACATGCGCAAAGGCGGTCGTGGCAGCCTGTTCATCGGTGAAGCGGCCCTGAGCGTGCGCGATCTTGAATGCTTGGTCATCATCGACGTCGGCAGGACGGGCCTCGCCGGAGATGACCCAGTAGTCCTCGGGCTTGAAAGCTAAGCGCTCGCGCTCGCGCTCCACCACAAGGGCAAGCGTGGGCGTCTGCACGCGACCGGCGGAGCGCACGTTGCCAAAGCCGCCAAACTTGGCCATGGTGAGGTAACGCGTGAGCGCCGCACCCCAGATGAGGTCGATATACTGGCGGCTCTCGCCGGCGTCGGCCAGGTTCTGGTCGAGCTCCACAAGATTCGAGAAAGCGTGGTCGATCTCTGCCTTGGTGAAGGCGGAGTAGCGGGCGCGCGAAACGGGCACGTCGGGTGCCACGTCGCGCACCATGGCAAGGGCATCCGAGCCAATAAGCTCTCCCTCGCGGTCGAAGTCGGTGCCAATCACCACCGAGTCAGCCTTCTTAGCAAGGTTCTTGAGCGCGCGGATAATCTCCTTCTCGGCCGGCAGCTTCTCGATAGGCGCCCATACAAGGTAGGGCAAGCTCGGGACCTTCCAGCCCTTGATGTCGATGCCATCCTTGAGAAACGGCTTGCGCTTGCTCTCGTAGGGCGGACGCGCAAGCCCGTCCGGCACGTCGGCCGGCAGCATCTCGCCCTCTTGGGAGACGGCGTACCAGCCAAGCTTCTTATCAAACTTGAGCTCGGTGGGAAAATCGGGCGCCAGGATATGGCCACGCAAACCGATAGTAACCCACTCCTCGCCATCCACCTCAAAGCGGTAGACGGGCGTGTTATAGACCTTGTCGGCCTTGGGCTTGCCTACGGAGCACAGCAGGCGCGCAATCTGCTGGGCAGCGTCGTTTTTCTCGGTGATAACGAGCTTCACGGGAGGCTCCTCACATATATATGTGTGTATCGCAGCACATGGCCGCGGGTGTCATTCGTGTACGCAACGTACCACAAGTGAGCCCCCAGCGCGAATTATTCATGTGTCGACGCAGGCCCTCAGGCGAACCGGTGGCGCTGCTTTTCCCGTGGCAGATAGCGCGGCCTATGGAGTTGTGGCCCGTATTTGCCATCCAGCGGGCGATTTCGCCGTCAGAATGGCAAATACGGGCCACAACGCGACGCGTGTGCGGAATTGGCAGCCGAACGCCTAGGCGCGAACGGCGGCAATCTGCTCGCGCAGCCAGGCGGCCCACGCATCCATGCCGGTGCCTTTGGTGGCGCTCACCTCGAAGCGCGGGGCCTGGGGGTTCAGGTCGTCAAGCGTGGCATTGTAGGCATCCCGGTCGAAGTCAAAGGCAGGAGCCACGTCGATTTTGTTGAGGAGAACTGCTCCCGCGTGCTGGAAGATGCCTGGGTACTTCACCGGCTTATCGTCCCCTTCGGGAACCGAGAGAATCATCACGCACAGGTTTTCGCCCAAGTCAAAGTCCACGGGGCACACGAGGTTACCCACGTTCTCGATGAAGATCACGTCGATGTTCGCAAGCCCCACGCCCTCATCGAGCGCATCAACCGCCTGAGAGATCATATTCCCCTCCAGGTGGCAAAGACCGCCCGTATTGATCTGAACCGCCGGGATACCGGCTTCTTTCATGGTGATCGCATCCACGTCGGAGGCAATGTCGCCCTCAATCACCGCCGAGCGCAGACCGTATTCACGCAGCAGCGCGTCGGTAGCGAGAATCGTTGAGGTCTTACCCGACCCGGGACTTGAGAGCACGTTCACCACAAAGGTGTGGGTACGAGCAAAGCGCTCGCGCAGCTCGGCCGCCAGACGCTCGTTACGCGACAAAATAGGACTCGAAATATCCACCGTGCGTTCAGCCATGACGCTCCCCCACTCAAACAGCTTCCGCCGCAGCACCTTGTGGCGCATCTGCGGCGGCATCGTCATCGTCTTCGATTTCTATTGATACAATATCAAGCTCGCGCCCAGCCAAAAGTGTCGTGTCACCACTGCCACAAGCAGGACAGCGAAAATGATGGCAGTCGTGGTCAAACTCATTGCCACACGCCAAGCAGCGGCTACGCGGATGCACCTCTTCTACCACCAGTGCGCACCCGGCGGTGACGGGGTCCTCATCGCGCAGCACGTCCCAGGCAAAATCGAGCGATTCGCTCACCACCTGAGCCATATCCCCAATACGCAAGCGCACCTCAAGTGCACGAACGGCGTGCTCATGGCGCACCGTGTTTCGCACGGTGTCGAGCACGCCGCTCACAATGCCCAGCTCATGCATGGCAGACACCCCCTGCCCTCAACGCAGGCAGCGTCCAGGAGGAAAGCGTAGCGCCGCCCATACGGACACTACTCGTCGTCATCGTCCCCAAAAATACCCAGACGGCTGCCCGTAAGGCCCTTCTTGCCCTCACGCGAGACAATCACAAGGCGCGTCACGGCCAGCGACAGCTCGTACATCACAAGCATCACCGCGTACATAAGAAGCATGGTCACCGGGTTGGCATCGGGCGTAACAGAAGCGCACACCACAATGAGGACCACATACACATAGCGCCACGCGCCGCGGAACGAAGCGTAGGGAACGATGTGGAACGTGGCCAGGTAGAACACCACGAGCGGCAGCTCGAAGGCGATGCCGAAGCCCACCATAAGCAGAATCTCAATATTGAGATAGTCATCCAGGAACGGCATGGCGGTGGCGATGGAGTTGGTCTCGCCGATGAGCCACTCAAAGCCCGTAGGAATGATGATGAAGTAGCAGAAAATCGCGCCCGTGAAGAACAGCACGGTTGCCAGGATGAGCGTAGGCACTACCCAGCGGCGCTCCTTAGGCTTGAGGGCCGGCAGGAAAAACGCGAGGAGCTGCCACAAAATCATAGGCGTGCACACCACCGCAGCCGTTTTGATTGCGATGGAGAAGCGCGTGGAGAAACCACCCAGGGCGCTCGAAATGTAAAACTCTCCATCGCGAACCAGGTGCGCAATGGGCTCCGTGAGCAGGTCGATGATTACAGGGGCAGCAAGGTACATGATGAGCGTCATCACCACGAGGGTCATGACAACGATGGTCAGGCGACGCCGGAGCTCACCCAGATGGTCAAGGAGCGGCATGCGCGCGGGTCCGATGGGCATTACTGCTCACCCCCCTCGGAGGTCGCGTCAGCGGGTGCTGCAGCCGCAGCATCGCCGTCGTTTGCCTCCTCAGTAGCCGCCTTGTGCTTGCGCGGACGACGTGCATACAAATCGTCAATCGAGGGAGAAACGGGCTTCTCCGCCTCCTGCTGCTCGGCCGGATTCTCAGCGGACCCCGAAGCCTTCTTGGCAACCGGCTCCTTAGCGGGCTCGGCCGGTGCCGCAGGCTCCGCAGCTGCGGCAGACTCCTCGGCCGCGCTGGCAGCGGGCTCGCCCTCGGCGGACTCCTCGGAGGCAGCGGCCTGCTCCGCCTCGCGAGCCGCCTTCTCGGCAGCCAAGCGCGCACGGCGCTCGGCAAAGGTTTCCTTGCGTGCCTCGGCAACCTTCTCGGCTGCCACGTCGGCATCATCGTCATCCGATGCGGCACTCGCACCAGACGCCACCTTGGCCGCCGGTGCTTGCGCCGCAGCCGTCATGGGGTCGATGACCTCAGACTGCACAACCGCGGTCATCTTTTCCTGCGTCTCACGGAACTGTCGAATCGCCCTGCCTACCGTATGTCCAATCTGCGGCAGCTTATCAGGGCCGAACAAAAGAAAGGCAAAGACCGCAATAATCGCGAACTCGCCCGCGCCGATTCCCAGCACGCCAAACCTCCAGGGTTCGTGTACATACCTGGTGCACACCAGGCAGCATGATCGTTATAACTGTATGAGTATACCGCGGGTGACCCCCGCCAGGCGCTGCGATGCGCTAGGCCGGCATAATGCCAATCTCTTCGTCAACACCCAGAAGCTGCGCCACGCGCATCACACTCGGCTGAGCATTTGCCACGGAGAAACGCAGCTTGTGATCGGCGGCATGATGCGCTGCGCCCACCAGCACGCCAATGCCTGTGGAATCAATGTAAGACACCTTGGCAAAATCGAGCTGAACAGCCTCAGTGGGCTGCTCAAGCGCCATGTTGATAGCATCGCGGAGCTTTGAAGCATTAGAGATATCCACCTCGCCTGCCACCGCTACGGTATACAGCGTGGGATCCGGGTTAGTCGTAATAACCAGTTCCATGGTCTTTCCTCCTTTTGCCTACCTCTATGAGGAGGCTTCCAGCGCCTCAAGGCGCTGTTCGGCATAGGTCTTCACGTTGTAAGGATCGTCGTCGCCCGCCGTTGCAAGCGCGCGCTCGTATGCCTGCTGCGCGTCGTCCGTACGGCCGTCGTTCTCATAAAACATACCAAGATTTGCCCACGCGGGCGCAAACGAATCGTCCTGAGCGAGCATTTCTTCAAGATCTGTTATGGCAGCCGTGTGGTCGCCGGTGTAAAACACGCAGATGGCACGGTCAACCGTCACCGACTTCGCATCGGGATTGTCGGCAAGATAGGTGTCGTAGTACGAGACAGCCTGCTTGAACACCTCAACCGCATGAGCCGCATCATCATCCGAGACGGCATGGTTTTGAACTGCCAGGCCCCAATCAAAATATGCGTTGGCCAAGTTGTACAGAGCCGAGGGGTTCGACGGATCAGCCTCATACTGCGCCTTGAGGCTGCGCACCGTCGTGCCGTACTGAGCATCGATATCATCGACCGTGTGGGTATCGGATGCACTGGAGCCGGCATCGCCCGCGCTGTCCTGCGTTGCCTCCTCAGACGCATCCGTGGCTGCCTGCGATGAGGTGGCAGACGAAGCAGCATCATCCGCGTTGGCAGTGCCCGAGGTTCCCGGCATCTGAAACGCCAAGATCACCGCAATGATGATAACCACAACAACGAGCGCGCCCACAATCACTGCACGCGCTTTACCAGTCTGTTGGGCGTCGAACGCCATGCAACCTCCTCAAAGGTCAGGTACTTCCAAGCCAAACCGTTACGCCGCGTTGGACGTGGTATCCGCTGCAGCTGCAGCGTCATCGGTGACAGCACCATCGCTTGCGCCGTCGCTGTCTGCATCAGACCCGTCCTCGGCGATGTGCGCCGTTCCATCCTCGTCAACCGTCACGTCAGGGTGCCCCTCGGGAAGCCCGTACGACTCATCGTCGGTTGTGGCGCTCTGCGTGTATTGCTCTTGCTGAGCCTCCAGCGCATTCAAAGCGCTTGCCGACCCCATGAGGTAGCCAATCACCACGCCCAAAGCCAGGGCGATAACAGCAATCAGCAGCACCATCCAAAACGGGGGCGCATCGGTACGCGCAGCGGATTCAGCAGGCTTTGAGGCGTCATCCGGCACCTTTTCGCTGGCAGCAGCCTTGGAGCCGCGCTTCTTGGCCGCACGGCTCTTCTTGGCGCGCGCAGGTTCGGGCGCAGCGCTCGGGCGCTCCGCCTCCTCCATCAGCTCTTGCTCGTCATCAAAAAACTCGTCGGCCATTAGGCACGCTCCTCCTGAGCCAGCTGCGCGCACACCAGCTTGGTGGCCAACACAAGAATATCCAGCGCCGCACCGAGCTCTTCGAGCGAGGGATAGGTGGGGGCGATGCGCAGGTTGGTATCCGCAGGGTCCTTGCCATACGGCCAGGTGGCGCCCGCCGGCGTGAGCTTCACGCCCATCTCGGAGCAAAGCTTGTGAATACGCTTTGCAGAGCCAGGCTGAGCGTCAAACGAAACAAAGTACCCGCCGTTGGGGTTGGTCCAGGTGGCACAGCCCGTATTGCCCAGGCCCGCTGCGAGCTTCTCTTGAACCAGAGCAAAACGCGGACGCAGGAACTCCGCATGCTTACGCATGTGGTTGCGCAGCGCCTCCATATCGGGCAGGAAGCGTGCGTGTGCCAGCTGGTTCAGCTTGTTGGCGCTGATGAGACCCACCTGCAGGGTGCGCGACACCTCAGCCATGTTGGCAAACGAGGAGCCGAAGAAGGCAACGCCAGCGCCCGGGAAGGTGATCTTAGACGTGGAGGCAAATTCGAGCACGCGGTCCTCATTGCCCGCCTCAAGAGCAACATCGTGGATGTTGAGCAGCTTGTCGCCATCGTCGGTAAGGTCGTGCACGCAGTAGGCGTTATCCCACACAATGCGGAAATCAGGCGCGGCGCACTTCATGGTGGCCAGGCGACGCACCGTCTCATCAGAATAGGTGACGCCCGTAGGGTTGGAGTACTTAGGTACGCAGAACATGCCCTTCACCGAGGGGTCATCGGCAACCAGGCGCTCGACCTCGTCCATATCGGGGCCCGTCTCGGTCATGCGAACCGGAATGTTCTCGATGCCCAGATCCTGCGTAAGACCAAAGTGACGGTCGTAACCCGGTACGGGGCACAAGAACTTCACATGGTCGAGTTTGCGCCACGGCGTGAAACCAGGAACGCCCTTCTCCCAATAGTGAACAAGCACCGACTGCATAATGTTCAAGCTCGAAGAGCCCAGAACAATGGTCTGGCCGGCGGGAACGCCCAAGAAGGAGCCCGCCAGGCGGCGGGCCGAGGGAATGCCCTCAAAGCAGCCGTAGTTGCTGCAGTCAACGCCTTGATCCATGAGGTCGGAGGAGCTGGAGAGCACGTCGAGCAAGGGGCGCGAGATGGCAACCTGCTCAGGGCTCGGCTTGCCACGTGCCATATCGAGCTTGAGGCCCTTAGCCTTGACCTCGGCCACCTCGGCCTCAAGCGATGCGATTGCGGACGCAAGCTCTTCGTCCTCCATCTGCTGATAAATCGTCTGCATTGATCCACCCCTACCCTGTGCTCGTCGGCGCAAACCGCAGAAGCGCCCATCAGGCACGCCCCTCGATTTAGATTATTGGTCTCGGTTAGTATACCTGCGAACGTGCGAGCGCGGCCGCTCGACGTATGTTGCAACAGAACCTACGTCGATGCTGATAGCATAGGCGCATTGATAACTTGCGGCCTACAACCGAGAAAAGCGGCAACGCAGACGCATGGGACAATGAGTCCAGCACCGAAGTCTTGTTGATGGGAGCTTCATGGATCAGTTTCAATCGGAGGCGTTTGGCGAACTCCAGCGCCTCGTTGATAGCATATTCTTAGGAAAGACCGCCGTGGACCGGCTGGACTTGGTGGTGCAGGCCGAGATCCTCGACTTAGATCCCGACCTGCTGGAGATTGTTTCCCTGGTACCCCCGGGAATCTATGAGCGGCAGCGCCTCTGCGACCAGCTTAACTCCGCCCTTGCCGCACATGGCTGGGGCAGCGCCTACGGCACGGTAGAGTAAGAGCCGAGCACCCCGCTACTCTTGTTCTCGGCATACAACGTGCATATAGCCCAGGCCAATAAGCGCGGCAGACACCGAACCCGCCAAGATGGCCGTCTTGGCCGCCAGCAGCTCGGCGGGAATCTCGGTGAACGCAAGCCCCGCGATGAGGATCGACATGGTGAACCCAATGCCGCCCAAGATGCCGATGCCCAAGATGTGCTTCCAGTGCACACCCGTTGGCAGCTCAGCAAGGCCCGAGCGAACGACCAAAAACGTCATGCCAAAGATACCCAACGGTTTTCCCAGCAGCATGCCCAGATACGTTCCCAACGCAACCGGATCGACCACGAGCGCGCCCAAATCAACGCCGACCAACCTCACCTGCGCGTTTACGAAGGCAAAGAGCGGCAGGATGAAGAAATTCACCGGCGTGGCGATGTAATGCTCAAGGCGCTGCAGCGGAGGCGTCACCCGGTGCACCACACGTTCAACACCGCGCACGGCATGGGTGAAGTCGTGCTGGCCGAGGATATGCGCCTCGTCATCAAAGCGGTCGTCGAGCTCGGGCAGCTTGGAGCCAAGCCACTCCACAAGGCTACCCGCGTTGATATCCGAGCGCGCCGGAATGGTGAACGCCATAATCACGCCCGCAAGCGTAGCGTGAACGCCCGACTGGAAAAGGCAGAACCACAGCACTAAGCCGAGTGCGAGGTAGGGGGCCAAGCGGAAATGCCGACGAACGTTGAGAAACACCAAGAGCGCCGTCACCACCGCAGCGGCGGCAAGCCACCCCAGCTGCGGCGCATGCCCGTAGAAAAGCGCGATCGCCGCGATGGCAAGCAGGTCGTCGGCAATGGCGAGCGTAGAGAAGAACACCTTGATGGCCGGCGGTACGCGGCTGCCTAAAAGCGAGAGCACGCCGAGCGCGAAGGCGATGTCGGTTGCCATGGGAATGGCCCAACCGTACACCGCGCCGCCCCGATTGATCACCGCATAGATGGTGGCAGGCACCACCACGCCGCCCACTGCCGCAAGCATGGGCAGCGCCGCCTGACGCGGCCGGCGCAGCTCGCCCACCGTCATCTCGTATTTGAGCTCAATACCTACGAGCAAAAAGAAGATCGCCATGAGGAAGTCGTTCACAAAGAGCTCGAAGGTGAGCGAGAACTCCCAGCCTCCGATCGCGATCGAAACGGGCCGCATGAACCAATCGTGCACCGCCGCATACGCATCAGTGTTTGCGCAGATAACAGCCGCAACAGCAGCAGCGATCATCACACATGCCGAGATGGTGCCGTTGCTGGTGATGCTCTCGAGCACGCTGCGGCGCTCCAAACGGCGCCGCTGCTGCACGCTGATAATCTGCCTCGAGGCGATACCGTCCGTCCGACGCGCCTCGGTCTGGTTTCCTGTGTCCCTACTCATTTGATATGCCCCACTCCCCTGATGTGCTCAGATACCCTCGCCATCCTATCGCAGCATCGATACCACAATGTAGGCGACGTATAACAAGGTGAACGCGATGCCGTCGATGCGGGTCATGCGGTTGCGCGGGTGACGCAGCGCGCAGAGCAGCAACGCCGCCGTAAAGATCAACAGCAACACAAAGTCAAAGTTGTAGGCCGCATCGTAAGCCACGGGCGAGAAGAGTGCCGGGGCACCCACCACCAGCAACACGTTCGCCACGTTCGAACCAATGACATTGCCCACAGCAATCTCGGTATTGCCCTTGAGCGCGGCAACCGCACCGGTCACAAGCTCGGGCAGGCAGGTGCCAAGCGCCACGACCGTGATACCCACCACCCGCTCGCTCACACCAAGCCCGCTTGCCACAACCACTGCGTTATCAACCACAAAGTCTGCTCCAAACTTGAGCAAGACGACGCTTACCGCAATAACGAGCACGTCAAATAGGATGTTCGACTTCTGGGCGGCGGAAACTTTCTCCTCATGCGCAGGCGGCTGAACTTCCACGCGGGGCTCCAGAGGCTCAACGTCCTCCATATCAACGGAGCGTTTGGCCCGCATGCCCACCATGGCAGAGCGAATCATAAACGCAGCGAACAGCACGAGCATCGCCACGCCTTCCACAAGAGAGATTGAGCCTCCCGCATTCGCAAATACCAAAAGCACGGCAACCGAGGCTATGCTCGCCGGAATTTCGAAGCGACGCGTGCTGCGCGCCAAGGGAATCGGTGCAATCAGCGACGAGATGCCCAGGATGAGCAGGATATTTGCAAGGCAGCTGCCGACCACGTTGCCAAAAACCATGTCGGCATGACCGGCAACGCCCGAGGTGACGCTTACCACCAACTCGGGAAGCGACGTTCCTAAAGCGACGATGGTGAGGCCGATCACGCGCTCGGGCATGCCGAAGCGCACGGCGATATTGCTTGCCGCCTCAACGAGTTTGTCGGCACCAACCACCAACAATACAAAGCCGACAAGTATAAAAAAGAACTCTACAAGATAGGGCACGGACAACCTCCAAGGAGCCACAACAAGACGATGCGCTAACAAAAGAGCAGGCAGTGACCGACGACCTATCGCCGGATACCCGCTCTATGCCACAACCGCCTTGCGCTCGACCGCCTTCGCGGCCATACGCGCATCGCAGGCGTTACGCTCAACGCGCGCCATCGTGATGCTCCTTGAGAATGTCGAAGAGGCCGCCCGGCTATCGACCAGACACCGCTGCCCTTCTTCCCCCATACTACGACGAAGCGCCCCAGCACCTCGTCACATGTCTTAGTATCTTTGCCCAAATCACACCAGATTTGTCGCCAACGCTTTGCGAATCCACAGCTCCTCCGCGACAGCGGCACCGGATGTCGCCGCACCGTGCTCCGGGCATCGTTAGCCTCTGCCCACAATCTCTGCCGGGGCCTCTGTCCGCCACAAAGCACGAGAGCCCGCACGGCGGGCTCTCGGCAATCACAATCTATGGCTGCAAGGCTTCTCCTAAGCCTCGCACGCTCTTGCTACTCAGCAGCGGCAAGAATCGGAGCCGCGACCTGCTTCTTGCGGGAAAGCACGCCCGGCATCCACACGCCTTCGGCCACGTCTTCAATCTTGAGGCCCTTCTGCGCCGCGGCGGTCTCACCCTCCAGGAGCACCTGCGAACCCTCCTCCATGATGTCGGTGATGCAGAGCACAATGCCGTCGGCCTTCTTCTTGGCCTGGTAAGCCTTCATGGCCTTGCGAATCTCGGGAATCATGCCCAGGGCGCGCGTCTTGTCCACCGTCTCGTACTGGCCAATGAGCAGCTGCTTGCCGCCCACCTCAAAGAGCTTGATGTCGTTGCCCACCATCTGCTCGGGCGTAAAGGAGCCGGAAGGACGGCTGAGGAAGACCTCCATGCCAAACTTCACCGGGTCAACGCCCAACTGCGCACCAAGCTCGGCGGCAATAGCGCGGTCAACCTCGGTGGTGGTGGGGCTCTTGAGCATGAGGGTATCGGTCATCATGGCCGAAAGCAGAAGCTTGGCCTGGGTGTCCGTGGGCTTCACGCCCAAAACATCAAAGAGCCAGGTAACAATCGTGCAGCTAGAGCCCCAGGGCATAGCCACGATGGAAAGCGGAGCGGCGGTGGTGATGCCACCAAAGCGATGGTGGTCCACCACACCGGCAATCTCGGCGTGCTCGAGGCCCTCGACCGACTGGCCTGCCTCGTTGTGGTCGCAGAGCACTACCTTCTGGGGCGCCTTGCCCTCGGCAACCGCCTTGATGCCCTTGAGCAGGCGCGGCTTCTCAACGCCGTTGTCGGCAAGCAGCTTGGCCGACTCCGCAGGAAGCGGACCGAGGCAACGGGCCTCATAGGTATCGCCGTTGTATCCAATCTGGTTGAGCAGCTGGGTCAGCACGACGGCCGACATGATGGCGTCGTTATCGGGATTCTGATGACCGAACACAAAGACTTTGCTCATGGGGTTTCCCTTCAACACGAAGGCGGGCCGCAGCCGCGCCAATGGATTGAGCTGCCCCTATCCTAGCACGAACCGCCGCCGCGCTCCCGGCTCCAGGGCGCGACGACGGTGCTGTAACCGATGATGGCGTGAGGCGTGCGGCCGGGACGGGGCTCAGGACGAGCCCGCGAACCGACAACCCCCGGCAAACCCCTACTCGCCTGCGGCACGCAGCGCCACGTAGGCGGCTCCGATGATGCCGGCGTCGTTGCCCAGGGTGGCGACCTCGATGGGCGTGCCCGCGCTCACCTTGAGGGCGTGCGCGGCAAACTTGGCACGCAGGGTGTCCAGGAACACGTCAGAAGAGGCGGAGGCGCCGCCGCCCAGAATATAAATCTCGGGGTCGACGACTGCGGAGATAATCGTAAGGCCGCGAGCGAGGTAGTCGGTCATGACCTCCATGGCCTCAAGCGCCTGGGCATCGCCCTCACGGCATGCCTGGAAGACAGTGCGGGAGTCGGAGGAGCCGGCGAGCTCCCGAGGCTCGACACCGTGGTCCTCGCAGGCCTTGAGATAGTTGCTCACCACACCCGAGGCGGACGCGTACTGCTCGAGGCATCCCTTGAGGCCGCAGCCGCATGTGCGCGTTTCGTCGGGATTGACGCACATGTGACCGATCTCGCCGCCCGCGCCGAAGGCGCCATCGATGACGTCGCCGTTCACGACAACACCGCCGCCCAAACCAGTACCGATGGTGACCATGACCATGCTCGTGCGCCCCTGCGCGCTACCGCGCCACAGCTCGCCCATGGCGGCAGCGTTCGCGTCGTTCACGTAGCGCACCACGGCGGCGGAGCAATGCGCCTCGAGGGCAGCCTTGAGCTCAGCGGGGGCGATGGTGATATTCGCCGCAAGCGTGATCTCGCCCGAAGCGGGCACGGGGCACGGGACGGCAAGGCCCACGGCGGCAACGCTTGCCACATCGAGCGCAGCCTCGGAGAGCAGCTGGTCGATGCCTGCGGTCACCGCGTTGAAGCCCGCCTCGTCGGTGAGCGGTGGCGTGAGGACGCTCGCCTTGCCCAGCAGCTCGCCGCCCTCGGCAAACAAGCCCATCTTGACCGAGGTGCCGCCCACGTCGATACCCACGTAGTAGCTCGTGCAACCCGACATCGTGTCCCCTTTCGCGTCGTATATGATTCGGCCGGACCAGCCGGCCACGCCCGCCTCCCCTTGGCATCGAGGGAGGCGGGCGCGTATGTACCCGTGGGAGAGTATATGTTGCATCGGGTGGCGCCGCCCTCACAGCGGGCGTGAGAGTCATGCCCACGTCGGCGAACGCGCAGCCGTGCCGGTCAAAGACCCGGTTACCGCCGCGAGCACTCCCTCAAAAGCAGGGCATGGCCGGCGCCCACCGCCGCGGCAAGCAGCGCGGGAACAACCCATCCCAAGCCGACATCGGCAAGCGGAAGGGCATCGAGCGGGGTTGCGAGTTGGGGCGCCGCCACGTCGAGCAAACTCACCGCCAAGCTCACCACACCCGTAACGCCCACGACCCACGGCCACATGGCAGGCAGCGCGTCGCACGCGCGGTGCGCTATGCCCATGAGCACCAGCACAATCGCCACCGGGTAGAGCGCGTTGAGCAGCGGCACCGAAAACGCCAGTATCGCATCGAGCCCAAAGTTTGACACCACGCACGAGAACAGCGCGAAGCCAGCCGCCCATGCGCGGTAGGGAACGCGCGGCAGCTCCTGCGCGAAGTACGTACCGCAGCAGCTGATAAGACCAATGCACACATTGAGGCATGCAAGCAAAAAGATCGCGGCGACCACCACCGTGCCCGCCATGCCAAAATGCAGCGAGGCAGAGGCCGTAAGCACCTCGGCACCGTTGGTGGCGCTGGCAAGGCTTGAGCACAGCTTCACGCCCACCACGGCAAGTCCGCCGTAAATGAGCATCATGAGCACGCCCGCCACCACGCCGGCACGGCAAACCTCACGCATAACCCCGCGCGGCTCGGTAACACCCAGCGACCGAATGTTGGTGGCGATGACGATGCCAAAGGTGAGCGAGGCCAGAAGGTCCATGGTCTGGTAACCCGTAAGAAAGCCCTGCAATGCCGCGCCCGTTTGATAGGGCGCGCGAGCCGGCGTAAGCGCCTCACCCGGCGAGAGCAGGGCGGATCCCACCACGGCCACAATGAGCACAATGAGGGCAGGGCCCGTAACCCGTCCCAAAAGCTTGGTGAGCCTGCCGGGATGCATGGCAAGCACGTAGGCCACCACAAAGAACAATACCGAGAACACCACACGCGCCACGTCAACCGAGATACCCTCAGGCACCAGAGGCGTCAGCATCTCAAACGCGGTGGACGAGGTGCGCGGAATGGCAAGACAGGGCCCGATGGCCAGATACACCGCGGCCACAAAGACCCGCGCGAACAGAGGGTGCACGCGCCCTGCCAGCTCGCTCAATGTGCCCGCAAGCGCCACCGCAACAATGCCCAACACCGGCAAGCCAACACCCGTAACAAAGAAGCCCGCAATGGCTTGAGGCGTATCAACCGCGGCCTGCACACCTAGAAGCGGCGGCAAAATAAGGTTCCCCGCGCCAAAGAACATCGAGAAGAGGGCGATGCCCACCAGCATCACCTGTGGAAACGTGAGCGCCCCCTTGGCCTCGGCCGTTGTCATGCGCGTATCCCCTTTCATGCCGCCAAACGGCCTTAGGGTAGCGCATGATACGCAACAAGGCCACTCAGCCACCCCAAATCCCGTCGTTGGATGAGCAGTGCCGTACGGGGCTTGCTGCTACCGCATCCTCCCGGCTGCCACTACACCCCTGAATCTTGCTATCCTGCGGTTCGTGGCGTCCGCCGTGCCGCGCGAACGCCCCTATGTTATGGTTAAGCCCACCATGATCAGAAGGGGAGGGGGATGGAAGAAACACCGAGCTCGGTCCTATACACCGACTTCAGACAATTCGGCGGCATCGCGCATCGCGATACCGCGCAAATCGTCCTGAACGGCTCCGCCCTCTATGGCGGCAAGCCCCTCCGCCAGCGCATCGATGATAAAACCTTCCTCTCGCGCGAGATTGTGCACGCCCGCCCACACGCCCTGCCACCCGAGTTATTCTCCGACTTCGCTTCGAGTGCCCAGCGGCTCTGCGCGCGCCTCATCACCGCGCACGGCGGCGGAGCAGACGGCTCAAGCGCGGTCATCGCCCACTATCGCGGCCCAGCCGCCCACGTCATGGCAGAGGCGCTTGAAGCGACGGACATCGACGCCGCCCCTTATCACAACATGGTCCGCAAGATCATGTCGCTCACCATTGAGCCCGAGAGCGACCGCGCCCTTTTGCTGGTCATGCTCTTTGTGATAACGGGCTGTCTCGCAAGCCCCGCTGCCGCCATCAACGCAATCGACGCCTTCGCCAACGTGGCGCTCTCCATCTCGCTCGACACCCTTGTTGCCGCCCATGGCGCCACGGCCGATGTGCCCGCGCCCTCCGCAACACCGCACCTGGGACTCATCCGGCTTGTCGACGGCGCATTCCGTCCGCCCATCTACCGCCTCTCCGCCTCTGCCGAGGGAACCATCTTGGGCTGCCTGCCCACCGGTCCCAGCACCATCGCCGACGTCGATCAAGATGTCTCGCGCAACCATGCGCGCATCTGGTGCGACGGCATGCGCTGGTTTATTGCCGACCTTGGCTCCACCAACGGCACGCGCGTTATCTCGGGAGCGGACAAATCACTTCACGATCTGGCCAGCAGCAAGGGTGCGCGCATGCAGGGGGTAGACGTATCCGAGCCCTTTGAAATAAGCAACAGCGACATCATCTGCCTGGGCGCAACCACGCGCTTTTTGGTGATGAAGCTCGCATCGTGACCGATCGCAACCTTGTAACCTCCACGGGCGGCGCGTCTTCCCACCGCGTCCCGCCTTTTCTCGGTTGCGCAACCAGGGCCACGACGCGCACCTTACAATCCGATAAACGGCCACCGTTACCACGAAAGGCTCCAGCATGACGCATCACCGCATCCAACCTGCGCAGCTCGTAGAGCTCACCTCCTTCGACACAGCATTCGCGGTGATGCCAGGCGATGAGGACGATGCGCGGCGGCGCTACATGACGCTTTTGGTGGACGACAGTGATATCCACCAGGGCGCGTCGAGCACCGTATACCAGGTGCACAACACCGAATGCACCTCGTTTGCCCTCAAGGTGCTGCGCACCGACGATCTTGAAGGCGAGGAGCGCGACCGGGTGCTGCCGTTGCGCGTGCGCACCTTTACCGAGGAGTACCGTGCACAGGCAGCCGTTGCGCATCTGGCGGGCTTCCCCAAACTGTACGGCTTTGGCATGATTGACGACGTACCCGCCATCCTAATGGAGTGGATCTGTGGCCCTACGCTCCGCGAGGCCACGCCGAAACTTCCGTCCGATGTGTATGGACGCGTGGAGGCGACCGCCGTTGCCGGTGTGGGCATCGCCGTGCTGAATGTGCTTACAGGGGCTTCGGCCTTGGACGAGCACTTTGTCCACCGCGACCTCTCGCCCAAAAACATCTTGCTGCGCTGTGACCACGTTCCGCTTGAGCAGCAAATTGCCAGCAACAGCTATGACGTATGCTTGGTCGACCTGGGCAGCGCCTCCATTGAGTCGCACGACGCGTCGCTTACCCTTGTCGCCAACATCTGGCGCAACGGCACGCCCGACTACGCCCCGCCCGAGATGCTCTCGAGCGATCTTCCCAACGCTGCGGCGCTGCGCTCGTCGCGCTCCATTGATGTCTACGCACTCTGTAGCGTGCTCTACGAGCTCTACGCGCAAACAACGCCGTTTGGCCGTGGCTCCATGCTCACCGCGTCGCCCTACCAAATGAAAATGACCAACGACCCGTTGCCGCTTGTACCGCGCAACCCGGACGATGTTGGACTCACCGATGCCATCATGGCAGGCCTTGAGCGCGACCAAGACCGCCGCATTAAGGGCGACGAACTCATGGCACGCCTGGAGGCTTGGGTTGAGCAGCACGGGGCAGCGCCCCAACAGGCGCCTGTCTCCGACGATTCGCACGCGGAGACAGGCGCCTACAAGAGCACCCACCTCTCTATGCCGGCAGCCGCAGGCGCCTCCGCCCCTACGGCAGACAAGGCCGGCACGCCTGATAACCATCGCATTCCGGACAACGAGGATCACGGAGGAAGGGCGCGCAAAACAGCTACAGCACCAAGAAGCTTCTCCCGCCGCACGTTCATAGCCGGCATCGCCGCCGGCGCCGTTCTGGGAGCTGGCGCTGTCGCACTTGGCGGTGCGGCGGTTGCCACCAAAGGATTTGGCCTCTTTGCCCCAAGGAGCTTGGATGACTGGTCGTGGGATGAACTCGCCGACCTCTCGGCGCGCATCTCTGCCGCCGAGTCTGATGAAGAAGCACTGGACATTGCCCGCGAGGCGGCGCTTGTTGATGCCAACGGCCACATCGACGGCAACCGGCTCAAAGGCGTGACCTACAACGGCATCCCTACCCACGTGCGCCTTGTAGGCATTGTTCACGACGAGCTTGCCGACGGCACGGGCAAGGCGGGCCTCACGTTCATGTTTGACGAGGTGCTGGCCACAAAACCCATGAACGACACGCCGCTCACCACAGGCGCCTGGGAAGGCTCCGACATGCGCCCTTGGTTGAATGGCGTTTTCGCCGATCATCTGGACGCAGAGCTCACCGCTGTCATCAAGCCGGTGGTGAAATACACCAACAATGTGGGCGGCACCGAAGACCCCGCCTCGGTCACCACCACCGAAGATGGCGTGTGGCTCTTTAGCTACTGCGAACTGGTGGGCGCACGCGAGCGTCTCTCGTTCTCTGAGGGATACCGTTTCCTGGCCGATATCCTCAACACGGAGGGCACACAGTATGCCTACTTCCGCGAACAGGGCGTCATGCCCCAATCCAACCATCCGGCACTCATTCGCAACCAGGAGAACGATCCCGATTACTGGTGGCTTCGCACACCCAGCCCGGACGTGTCGCTGTCCGAAGGCGAAGTGAACTTCAACCGCGTGGGCCCCAATGGAGACCCCTTCCACTTTGCTACCAACGCTGCCGAAAACGCTGGCGTGGTGCCGGGGTTCTGCGTGTAACGAGCGGCACGCTCCCCAGCGGATCCACCTACGCCGTTGACCGTGAAGACTTCCAGGTGCTCTAGCTCAGAGTGTTGCAGCCATCCATCCATAATCTGAACAGCACGGGGGTCGGCATCGCCTGTCCGCACGAAGTGAGATACTCGTCATAGATGATTTTGGTCTACATATCACACGAAACGGTGATGCCTCTTATGGATACGCTAATTGCCTCTGCACGCGAAACGATTATGTCTGCCCTCAGCGAACTTGCCGCGCAAACCAACGTTCCAGCACTCACACCCGAGCTCCTCGACATACTCACAACAGTGATTCTGATACTGCTCTCCGTTGTCGCGCTGCTCGTGCTCTACCTTATCGTTCGCCTCATATATAACCTCATCATGCGCTCTCTCTTCCGCGTCCGTTACCACGTCTCTTTACCACATGGTTGTCGCGTACGGCCATATACTGGCAACAAACCCGCATCTTTCTCATTCCAATTCCCCCGCTGGCAATACGCGCGCAAAGACGGTGCTCGCGACCGAAGACGCGCAAATAACCGCGTTATTCGTGGGAAGAATATTCTGCGAGTTAGCGGATTCAAGGTGATTTCGCGCTCACCTCTCAACCTCATGACGCTCGTTTCGCGCCTTCGCTCGGCAGGCGTATCCGTTCCACCTTGCCCTGCGGAAGAGCAGAAGCTTGCGCAGGCACGCAGCCAACTTCGTCAAGGCCGCGCTCTCGCCACGGCTCAAAGCGTTGCGGCGGCTTTTGCCCATGATCCTACACAGTTTGAATCGTATTGTGCAGCGCTGTTTAGCCGCCTTGGCTACCAGGCAAGTGTAACGCCAAAAACCAACGATGGCGGATTTGACCTTGTCATGACAGATTCCAACGGCCAGAGCTGCATTGCCGAATGCAAGTGTTATGCAACGGGCCATGTTGTGGGTCGTCCCCTAGTACAGAAGCTTGTTGGCGCCAACCAAACCAAGCAAGCGCGGCGTCTGCTATTCATCACCACATCTTCGTTCTCGAGTGAAGCCATCTCATATGCACGTGAAACTGGCGTAGAGCTCATTGACGGCGAGCGCCTGTCGCAGCTTATGGCACGCGTCCGCGCTCAAGACTCGTTAAGCAGCACCTCATGGGATGCCGCGTACGTTCCCATTGATCGCTCCGAATGGGAGCTCACGCGCGCCGAAATCCTCGCCAGCTACCCACCCGACCTACGTATCTAGAAAGACCTGAGGAGGCAATTCGAGACATGCGGCGCACAGAGCTTTCCGCCTTGTGCGCCGCATGTTCTTCTTGAGCGAAGGGGGTGAACGTACCCCTACCCCACCTTCACGATGGGGGCAAAGCCCTTCATGAGCTTCTTGGTCTGACCCGTTTTCTCGAAGGTGACCTCAATCATGTCGCCCGCCACGCCGATGACCTCGCCGAGGCCAAACGTCTTGTGACTCACCTTGTCGCCCACGGCAAAGGCTTCCGCCGCCTTAGCAGCATCGGGCCGGCGCTGCTCCACCAGCGCACCGTTGTGGTCGCGCGGGGTACGCGCCACACGAGTGGCACCACTGCCAAAGGTAGCCGGCTTACGTCCGGCATCAGGGCTGATGCCCGTATGGCGCGAGACGCCACCCGTCGAGCGCGTGTACGACCCAAAAACGTTGCCGCCGTACATGTCGGAGCCCACGCCCGAGCCAAACGTGCCACGACGGTCACCGCGCTTTTCCCAACCGGTACCCTCAAAGCCCGCAGAGCCCACGCCCGAAAACTCGATATCCTCCTCAGGAATCTCGTTCACAAAGCGCGAGCGCGGGTTGGCTTGCACCGAACCATAGGTGCGGCGCGTGGCGGCGTACGTAAGAAAGAGCCGCTTGCGCGCACGCGTGATAGCAACATAGGCAAGGCGCCGCTCTTCCTCAAGCTTGGCCGGATCGTCCGAAAAGCCAGCAACGTGGGGGAAAATGCCCTCTTCAAGGCCGGCAACAAACACCACGGGAAACTCCAGGCCCTTGGCAGAGTGAACCGTCATCATGGTGATGGCGCGCGACTCACCAGCAAGCGCGTCGAGGTCGCTGCGAAGTGCGAGCCACTCAAGAAGTGCCGGCAGCGCCTTGCAGGCAAGGGGGCCGTAAGTGCGCTCAATCTCGTCAACTGCCGCTGCTCCGCCATGGGAAACAGCATTGCTGGGCGAGTCGGCTCGGCCAGGCAATGTAGACGGGCCAGCTGCGGCCACCTCGCCGTCTCCGTCGACCTCCCCATCAGATGAACCCGTCTCCAAGGGCAGATCGGGCAGACCCGCGGCACGAAGCTCTTCAAGGCTCTCAAGCGTGCCCTCGATATCCTCGTGCGTCTCCTCAAATTCGGCGGCGACGCCCAAGAATTCCTGGATGTTTTCGGCGCGGCTCTCGGCTTCCATGGTGCCTTCAGCACGAAACGCCTGCGTAAGGCCCGTTTTATCCACAATGGCCTCAACCACGTTCTTGAGCTCGCCTTCCATGCGCCGTCCATCGCGCACGAGCTGTACAAAGTCGCCCAGGGCATTGCGCACTTTGGCAGAGAACCGCCCGGTCTCGGCACAGGCAATCTCGCATGCTTGGAAGAAGCTGCAACGGTTCTCGCGTGCAAGCTCCTCAATCTTGGCAATCGAGGTGGACCCGATCCCGCGGCGCGGCGTATTGATAACGCGTTTCACGCTCATCTCGTCTGCCGGATTCACAATCATCTTGAGGTAGGCCATCACATCGCGAATCTCGGCGCGATCAAAGAAGCGCGTGCCGCCCACAATGCGATAGGGCACACCGGCACGCAAGAACATATCTTCCAGGATGCGCGACTGCGCGTTGGTGCGGTAAAACACCGCCACGTCGTCGTAATCCATGCCGTTCAGGCGAAGCTTCTCAATCTCGGCGGCAATCCAGCGGCCTTCATCGCGCTCGTCTGAAGCCTGGTAGGCCTGAATCTTTTCACCATCGCCCGACGCGGTAAACAAGCGCTTCTCTTTGCGCTGCGAGTTATGGCGCACCACAGCATTAGCGGCAGAGAGGATGTGCCCCGTCGAGCGGTAATTCTGCTCCAGCTTGACCACCTTGGCCGAGGGAAAGTCCTGCTCAAAGTCGAGAATGTTCGAAATGTCAGCACCGCGCCACGAGTAAATGGACTGGTCGTCGTCGCCCACCACCATAAGGTTTTGCCATTTGGCGGCAAGCAGATTGGCAATCTCGTACTGTACGTGGTTGGTGTCCTGGTACTCGTCCACGCTGATGTAGCGGAAGCGGTCCTGATAACGCTCAAGCACCTCGGGGCGTGTGCGCAAAAGCTCCAACGCGCGTACGAGCAGGTCGTCAAAATCCATGGCGTTGGCAGCACGCAAGCGGAGCTCAAGCTCGGCATACACCTGAGCGGCCTTGCGCTCCTGGGGCGATGAGGCGCGCGCCAGCAGCTCGTCCGGCCCCACCATGGCATTTTTGGCCGTGGAGATCTTGGAGCGAATCATGTTGATGGGGAACTGCTTCTGGTCAATGTCGAGCGCCTGCATGATATCGCGCACCATGCGCCGCGAATCGTCGTCATCGTAGATGGTGAACTGCCCGGTATAGCCCAGAAGGTCTGCATCCTCGCGCAGCATGCGCACGCACATGGCGTGGAACGTGCACACCCACATGCCCCGCGTGCCGTCGGGAAGGAGCGCCTGTAGGCGCTCACGCATCTCGGCAGCGGCTTTGTTGGTGAAGGTGATGGCGAGCACCTGCCACGGACGCACACCAAGGTCGGCGATCATATGCGCAATGCGGAAGGTAAGCACGCGGGTTTTACCCGAGCCGGCACCCGCAAGCACGAGCAGCGGCCCCTCGGTGGTAAGCACGGCTTCCTTTTGTGCCGGGTTGAGCGAATCGATATCCACCACAGGCTTGGTGGGACGAGGCGCCGGCGCATCGTAAACGTCGAGCGGCACCTGCTCATAGGACGGCGCCACAAACGACGGCGCCGAGGCATCGGCAGCCGGGCGTGCCCCGGCCGGCCCTGCAACCCCCGTTTGCGCAGCCTCGCGCATGTTCTTCTCCCACGGCAACTCCTGCGGCATGCTGGCGTCTCCCCACATCAAGGCGCCCATCTGTGCAGGCGCGTTCTTTAGCCTGACCAGTATACCTGCCCGCGCGGACACCGTCGGTGTTTCCCATCTCTCCTTCATGAGCGGGTGGACGCAAAGACGTCTTGGCGTGGGAGCGCCCTTCCAACCACGCCGGAAGGATGCACCGACCCTCAGGCAAAAAAAGCTGCACAACGAACCGGCCGAGACCGCCGGTAGGCTGAGCTCATCAAGCAGCTAAACAGCCTGCATAGCCCTAGCGGAAGGAGAAAGAGATGTTCTGTCCCAAATGCGGCACCCTAAACCCGGATGATTCCAAATTCTGCGGCAGCTGCGGAAACCCGCTTGCCCGGCACACGTAAGCGCAAAAAGCCGACTACAGCACAATCCGCCACTCCCCCACCGTTTACCAAAACGGCCCACTCCCGGGTACCCCATTGCGGCACAATAGAGCCGCCTGGGGAGAGGCAGAACATCTGCGTTGAAAGGACCAGTATGGACATCACACGTGCCGAGCTTGCCAAGCTCATGGATCACACCCTGCTCAAACCCGAGGCAACCGCATCTGACATTGACCGCGTGGTGACCGAAGCCCGCGCCTTTGGCTGCGCTTCGGTGTGCGTTAACCCCTGTTGGGTACCGCGCGTGGCCGCCGGCCTTGCTGGCAGCGACGTCACCACCTGCACTGTTATTGGCTTCCCCCTTGGCGCCACCACCACCGCCACCAAGGTTACCGAAGCGCGTGAAGCCGTGGCCGCCGGTGCTGGCGAGGTGGATATGGTGATCAACGTGGGAGCACTTAAAGGCGGCGACAACAACCTGGTACTCGCCGATATCGCCGCTGTTGCGCAAGCCGCACATGAAGGCGGCGCCCTCCTTAAGGTAATCATCGAGACCTGCCTGCTCACCGATGATGAGAAGCGTCGCGCCTGCGAGCTTTCCGTTCAGGCCGGGGCAGACTTTGTGAAAACCTCTACGGGCTTCTCCACGGGAGGCGCCACCGTAGCCGACGTGGCGCTCATGCGCGCTGCCGTAGGACCCAACAAGGGCGTGAAAGCCTCGGGCGGCATCCGCACGCTCGCCGATGCCCTTGCTATGATCGAGGCGGGGGCCAACCGCCTTGGCGTCTCTGCCGCGGTAAGCATCCTCGAGGAGCTCCCTGCCTAGAAAGCCGCCTCCTGCCAGCCCGGCCCCGCTTGTGTGCACTCCGCTCCGCGTTACGGCTCTTATTGTCCATTTCCACCCCTTTTTTCGCCTTATTCTGGACATATCGAGCCACAACCCCCGCGAGGTGCACACAACGGAGTCGCGTCGCGAAAAGTGGAGTCGCGTCGCGAAAAGTGGTGTAGGGACCGCTCCCCTTGCCACGGAGACGGCAGAAAACATAACCGAGTTGCCTTGTGCCGCACACGATAATGCAGGTAACGAATCCGAGCGAGGGGATGTCCCCGCCCGGGCATGCTTACCATGCGAGCCTCTATAGCAAAGGAGTTAGCCATGTCACGCACACCCACACCCCATAACGCCGCTCAGAAGGGCGACTTCGCAAAGATCGTCCTCATGCCAGGCGACCCCCTGCGCGCCAAGTACATCGCCGAAACCTACCTCTCCGATGTGCGCCAGGTAACCGGCGTGCGCAATATGCTTGGCTTTACGGGCACCTATAAGGGCAAGGAGCTCTCGGTGATGGGCCATGGCATGGGCATGCCTTCCATTGGCATCTACTCCTACGAGCTCTATCACAACTACGACGTGGACGCCATCATCCGCGTGGGGTCCGCCGGCGGCTACGCTGACGACATTCAGCTGCGCGACGTGGTGGTTGCCATGGGCGCCTGCACCGACAGCAACTACGCCTACCAGTACAACCTGCCGGGTACCTTTGCCCCCATCGCCGACTACGAGCTGCTATCCACTGCCGTTGAGACGGCCAAGCGCCAGGGCGTTCCGGTGCGCGTAGGCAACGTGCTCTCGAGCGACGTGTTCTACGATGGCGGCGCCAACGAGGTTGCCTGGAAGCCCATGGGCGTGCTTGCCTGCGAGATGGAATCGGCAGCGCTGTATATGAACGCCGCGGCCGCCGGCAAAAAGGCCCTCTGTCTGCTCACTATCTCCGACATCCCGTCGCGCGGGCTCGCGCTGCCGGCAGAAGAGCGCCAGACGAGCTTTAACCAGATGCTCGAGGTGGCGCTGGAAACCGCCCTCGTGTACGCCTAGCGGCTGCATCAACACAGCGAATCGCCAGAAAGCGAGGCAGCCGTCTCGCACCCCTGGCTTGAGGGCAGCCGCCATCCTGTGCGGCCGCTCTCTTCATGCCGGAAAGGACCACCCATGAGGTACAACCGCATTCTCACCATCGTCATCGACTCGGTGGGCGTAGGCTTTGCCCCCGATGCCGAGAAGTACAAAAGCGCCGGAGCCGACACCCTCGGCCATATGGCAAGCTATTTCGTCAACGAGCTGGGGCGCCCGCTTGCCATCCCCACGCTCACCAAGCTCGGCATCACCCGCACGCATCCCGATGGGCTCGCCGGCATTGCAGAGCCCACACAGCTTTTGGGCGCGCACGGTCGCATGCAGGTCACAAGCTATGGCAACGACTCACTCGACGGCCATTGGGAAATGATGTGTCTGCCCGCACGTTTCCACGTGGACTACTTCCCCGAGGGCTTTCCGCCCGAGTTGCTCAAAAAGCTTGAAGACTTCTCGGGCCGCGGCATCATCTGCAACAAGCCCTACTCCGGCACGCAGGTGCTCGTAGACTACGGCGAGCGCCAGCTTGAAACCGGCGAGCTCATTGTGTACACCTCGGGCGATTCCGTGCTGCAGATTGCTGCGCACGAAGACATCATCCCCGTGGATGAGCTCTACCGCATTTGCGAATACGCCCGCACCCTCATCAACGGACCCGAAATCACCATGGGCCGCGTGATCGCGCGCCCCTATGTGGGTACCTCCAAGGACAACTTTGTGCGCACGGCAAATCGCCGCGATTATGGCCTTGAGCCCTGTGGCCCCACCGCGCTCACACGCCTGCACGACGCCGGCTTTGACGTTATCTCGGTGGGCAAGACCTGGGATCTTTTCTGTGGCCAGGGCTTCGACACTCACTACCACAACGAGAGCAACATGGATGGCATGGACCATGTGGACGAGGTCATGGCACAGGATTGGCAGGGGCTTTGCTTCACCAACCTGGTGGATTTTGACACCGTATACGGGCACCGCCGCAATGCCCGCGGCTACGGAGAGGCGCTCGAAGCATTTGACGAGCGCCTAGCGCACGTCATGGATACCGTGCGCCCAGACGACCTACTCATGGTCACGGCTGACCATGGCAACGACCCCACCTATATGGGCACCGACCACACGCGCGAGCTCGTGCCGCTTCTGGCGTGGTCGCCCAGCATGAAAGCCACGGGGCTTGACCTGGGGCTGCGCACCACATGCTCCGACGTGGGCGCTACGATTCTCGATAATTTTGGCGTGGAAGATATGGGTGAGGGCACGAGCTTTCTTGCCGCTGTGAGCTAGAAAAAGAGACGGCGCAGCCTCGGACGGCCGCCTCGCACTCACCTCATGCAATTGTTTGCGGCCCCCTCGCATAAGGGGGCCGCTTCGCATCTAGATGGGACAGACGGCTCGGGTGCTATTCCTTCGCGCCTTACATAACCTGCGGGATCAACCCGGAGAAGTACACGAGCACCGCCGCACCCAAAAGAATGCGGTACACGCCAAAGGCCGTAAACGAATGTCGACGCACAAAGCTCATGAGCCACTTGATTGCAATGAGCGAGACCACAAAGGCAACCAGGCAACCTACCGCCATGATGGCAATCTCGTTTGTGCCAAATACACCGCCGTCGAGCACCACATACTTAACGAGCTTGAGCGCACTTGCGCCAAACATAACGGGAATTGCCAGGAAGAACGTGAACTCCGCCGCCACCGAGCGCGTGCAGCCCAGCAAGAGGCCACCGATAATGGTGGAACCCGAGCGCGACGTACCCGGTATGAGCGAGAGCACCTGGAAGAGGCCAATGCCCAGCGCCGTCTTGACAGAGATATCGTTCACCGAAGTAATGGCACCAAAATCCCCCTGCGGCGTGGGCTCTACCGCGGTAGCCGGCCGTGCAAAATGAGCACCCGCCGGGCGCGAACCCGGGACAACCCCCAGCTCGGCAACGCGGCGCTTGAGCGTGTGCGCACGCCAGCGCTCAATGACGATGAAAGCGACGCCATACACAATGAGTGCAGCCGCAACCACCTGGGGGCTATACAGGTGTTCTTCCATAAAGTCATCGAGCGGAATACCCACCACTGCGGCAGGAATCACGCCTATCACAATCTTGCCCCACAAGCTCCAGGTAGCGCGCCGGCCCTCCTTGCCTTTGCTGGGCGAGAACGGGTTGAGCTGATGGAAGAACAGCACACAGACCGCCAAGATGGCACCCAGCTGGATAACCACCAAAAACATGTTCCAAAACTCGCGCGTTACGTTGAGTTTGACAAACTCGTCCACGAGAATCATGTGGCCCGTCGACGAGATGGGCAGCCACTCGGTGATGCCCTCCACCAAACCCAAAAACGCCGACTTGAGCAACTCGACGATGTCCACGATACCTCCTACCCCGGGACGCAACGTCCCGTTCACAGCACTTGGCACAGCACGCAGCCACCGCAAGCGCTCGTATCATCGAAGCCCCATTATCTGCCCCCCAGCTGTACCGGCCCCAAAATTCGTCGTGCGTTCACAGAATAATAAGGAGCCGTGTGGCAGCAACGGGGTATAACGGAGGCAAGATGCAGCCCAGCGGGGGTGGCGCGGACCCTCCGTGCGAACTTGAGGAGGACGCATGATTGACGGCTATGCCAAGGTATTTGTGGCGCTTGATGGTACTGAACAGCAGAATTTTGTATTGCGGCGCGCCATGAAGGTTGCCGCGAATAACGGCGCCAAGCTCATCATTGGCCATGTGATCGACTCCACGGCGCTTGAGTCGGCAGGTTCGTACCCCGTCGACCTCGTAAACGGTCTGGAGCAGGCATTTAGGGATTCGATTGCCACCGAGCTCGAAGAGGCTCAGGCCAACCCCGATATCGCCGAAGTTGAGGTCATCATCCGCGCCGGCCGCATTCGTGAGACGCTGAAAGACGAGATGCTCGACGTGGTGAATCCCGACCTTGTTATGTGCGGCGCACGCGGTCTTTCGTCCATTAAGTACGCCCTGCTCGGATCGATTTCGACCTTCCTGCTCCGCAACAGCGAGTGCGACATCCTTGTGGTGAAGTAGACGGGCACCAACAACGCAACATTACGCTAGGAGGCGGGGACAGACCCCGCCTCTTTTGCGCACGGACCTACAGCCCCCTGGATGGAACGATCTCGCCCCATCCATCCGATGGAACGACCGCGTCCCCATCCATCCACCTATCCTTCGAAATAGTGGAACTTGTTGGTGTTGAACGAGAATGTGACGGCAAAGCCTTCGCCCTCACGCGAAGCCGCCGAAACGCCCACACCCATTTTGTCGCAGAGGCGCTTGACCAAATAGAGGCCAATACCTGTGGAACGTTTGCCCATCCGGCCATTCTCGCCGGTAAAACCCTTCTCAAACACGCGCGGAAGGTCGGCCTCAGAGACGCCACAGCCATTGTCGCGCACCGTGAGCTCCACGCGTTCATCGGCAGAGCCGGCCGCAACAAGCCGTG
Source organism: Candidatus Limicola stercorigallinarum (assembly GCA_018711625.1). Taxonomy (GTDB): domain Bacteria; phylum Actinomycetota; class Coriobacteriia; order Coriobacteriales; family Coriobacteriaceae; genus Limicola; species Limicola stercorigallinarum. Next base: position 96,944 of record DVID01000041.1, read on the forward strand.
ACGAGAACTCGATGATGGGCTGTTCGGCGCACGCATACTTCACACTGTTTTGAATGACCTGTCCCAAAATGAACTCAATCCATTTTTGATCGGTGAATACGCGCCGATCGAGCTGTTTGCGCACCGGGGTGATATGCGCCGCGATAAGCGCCGGCGCGTTGGCCTTGATGGCCTCGGTCACCAGAGCCTTTAGGTCATAGGCGCGTATGAGGTAGTCGCGTTCCACCGCCTCAGACCTCGCGTAAAAAAGCGCCTGCTCAACATAGCCTTCGATGCGGTTGAGCTCATCATCGAGCACCCCGAGCTTTTCATGCAAAAGCGGCGCTACGCTTGGCTCTGCCTCAATATTGTCGAGGGTGAGATGAGCGGCAGCAATGGGAGTCTTCGCCTCATGCACCCATGTTTCTATGTATTCGCGATAATCCGTTGCCTGACGACGGTAGCCCGCCACGTCATCGTTAGCGGCCTTGGCAACCGAGCTGAGTGCGTCGTAGGCAATCTCGCCCTCCCAAAAGTCGGGCCGGTCAACCGCCTCGGTGATCCACAGGGGATGCTCCACCTCGCCCGTATAGCGCTCAAGCGTGCTGTAGAACCGCCGCTTACGCAGATAATCAAGGCAAATGGCAAGCAGCGTGCCGGCTATCACCAAACACACGGCCACCCAAATAATCGGTGCCTTCACACCTGCCACCGCAAGCACAAAGGCGCCTATTGCCATCGAGCAGCAAATGCAAACAACGTAGGGCCATGAGCTGATGAGATAACGCGGGAACCTCATGGCATCACACCGAATACCCACGGCCGCGGTGCGTAGTGAGATATCCCGTGACGCCAATCTTCTCCAGCGTGGAACGCAGACGGTTGATGTTAACGGTGAGCGTGTTGTCATCCACGAAGGCGTCGGAATCCCACAGGTCGCGCATAATGGCCTCGCGCGATACGATGGTACCCGCTCGCGAAATAAGAAGTGCGAGAATGCGCATCTCGTTTTTGGTAAGTTCCACCTGCTTGTTGCCCGCGCTTGCCGTTGAACGCGAGAGGTCAAGCGTTAGGCCGTTGTGCTCAAGCTGCTTGCGTTCGGATACGCCCGCTGCGCGGCGAAGCAGCGCCTGGATGCGCGCAACGAGCACGCGTGCCCGATAGGGCTTGGGAATAAAATCATCCGCGCCCATATTCATGCTCAGAACCTCATCTATTTCGGTCACGCGCGAGGTGAGCACCATGATGGGAACCTCGGACACAGAGCGCAACTCGCGACAGATGAACTGCCCATCTGTGCCCGGAAGTGTAAGATCCAGGAGCACAACATCTGGGTGCGCCGCCTGAATATCCTCGACAACATGGTCAAACGTCTCGCACGCAGCGGCTTCTAGACCGTTGCGCTCAAGCACCTCGATGAGCTCGCCTCGAATGGCAGCATCGTCCTCGACCACATACACAAGGGGCATGGACACTCCTTCGCTTGCATCGTCGCCCGCCTGCGCCTTCGCGCGGCACTGACCCCATTATGCCCCGAGCCGCCCGGCAACAGCCGTCGGAAGCCTACCAAATTGAAAGCGGTACTCCCGCCATCGTCGCTGTCGCCGTTATCGCGCGAGCAAGCGCGCATACGCGTCGGCAAAAAACGCCGGCGTCAAAGCCGCGCAGGCTTCGGCCATATCTGTGCACGCGACCACACCATGTTCGTCAGACACAAGCATGAGCGCGCCCTCCCCCAGCGCCTCAAGAAGCTCAGGCGCGGTCGGGGCGTTCTCGGGTGTTGTAAGCACATGCTGGCACGTCGCGCCCTTGGTGGCAACAAGCTGCTCCACAAGCGAGAGTACGCCCGACGCAGACTCGCCCGGAGCCGTAGCGACCTTGAGCACATCCCCCTCAAGCGCGCACAACACCTCGGGGGCAACGCCGGTGGCCGCAGCCTCGCGGCGCGCTTCCGCCGCACGCGCGGCAAGTGCGGCGGGCGACACATCGGCCAGCGGCTCATACGCACCCGTTGACATAACCGCCTGGCCCGCATCGTCAACCACCAGCATGAGCACGCCATCGTGATCGTGGTACGCGTCTTCGGCAACTGCCCATTCAATATGTTGCTTGGCCCAAGCAACCAGATTCATGCTCAGGGCAACCCCGTCTATCCGGCGCCGCGCCAACGCCCGAATATGCCGGTTGAGCAGCGGAACCGTTTTGTGCGCCAAGCGCCACCGGCACACGAGCACCAGCTGCCCCGCCCGAAGGTTCGTCTCATCACTCATGGGCACATTCCTTTCGATCATCCAAACAGCACCGTCCACCTTACCGCATGGAAGCAGATGCCCGCTTGTAGCAGCCTCAACATGCTCACAAATGTGCCGGGGACGCAGTAACGCCCCCGGCACAATCTCAAGCTCGTTTTCACGCCTTTACGGCGTAGGATCCACCTAGTGACGGAAGTGGCGCGTGCCCGTGAAAATCATGGCAATGCCGTGATCGTCGCAGGCCTTGATCGACTCGTCGTCGCGCACCGAGCCGCCCGGCTGGATGATAGCGGTCACACCATGCTCTGCCAGCACGTCCACGTTGTCGCGGAAGGGGAAGAAGGCGTCGCTTGCCGCCACAAAGCCCTCGGCAGGCACACCCATGCGCTCGCAAGCCTCCTCGGCACGCTCGCAGGCCATGCGCGCGGAATCCACACGATTGGGCTGTCCCGGACCCATGCCAATACCGGCCTGGCCCTTGGCCACCAAAATCGCGTTCGACTTGACGGTCTTCACCACGCGCCACGCAAACATAAGGTCGGCCATTTCGCGATCCGTGGGCTTGCGCGTTGTGGGGCAGATGAACTCCGAGGGATCTTCGTCAACGGTGTCCACGCACTGCACCAGCATGCCACCGTCCACCGAGCGAACCTCAAGCTTGGCATGACCTTCGGCACCACCCGTGGCAAGCACGCGCAAATTGGTGCGCTTGGCCAGGCGGTCGAGCGCTGCCTCAGTAAAGCTCGGGGCGATGAGCACCTCAACAAACTGCTTGTTCTTGTCGGCAAAGTGCTCCACAAGCTCGTAAGGAACCTCGCGGTTGACCGCGATGATGCCACCAAAGGCGCTCTTGGGGTCGCAGGCAAAGGCGCGGTCGTACGCCGTGGTAACATCTTGCGCCACAGCCGAGCCGCACGGATTCTGGTGCTTCAAAATCACGCAGGCAGGCTCGTCAAACTCGCGCACCGCGTTCCACGCGGCGTCGGCGTCAAGCAGGTTATTGTACGAGAGTGGCTTGCCCTGAATCTGCGTAGCGCCCACCAGCGGATTTGCCGACGCCCCCATCTGAGCAAAGTCGCCACCAAACTGGTACACAGCCGCCGGCTGATGGGGGTTCTCGCCATAACGCAAGTCTTGAACCTTGGTGAGGTGCAGCGTGAACTCCTCGGGCGGATCGAAGGAGTCGGAATCGGAGCCCGGAACATTGGTGTTGAGGTAATTGTTGAGCCAAAGCGAAATGGCCGTATCGTATGCAGCCGTGGTGGCGTAGACCTTGGCAGCAAGGTGACGACGCGTGGAAAGCGTCGTCGAGCCATGATGCAGGCGCATCTCCTCAATGACCTTCTCGTAATCGTTCGGATCGCACACCACTGTGACCGAATCGTTGTTCTTCGCGGCGGAGCGCAGCATGCTCGGGCCACCGATGTCAATGTGCTCAATAGCATCGGCAAAGGTTACATCGGGCTTGGCAACCGTCTTCTCAAACTCGTAGAGGTTCACGCACACCAGATCGATCATCTTGATGCCGTGCTCGGCAGCCTCGGCCATGTGCTGCTCAGAATCGCGACGCGCCAGCAGGCCGCCATGCACCTTGGGATGCAACGTCTTCACACGGCCGTCCATCATCTCGGGGAATCCGGTGAACTCCTCGATGGGCGTAACCGGCACGCCCGCCTCCTCAATGGCCTTGGCGGTGCCACCCGTGGAGATGATTTCGACACCAAACTCATCCACCAGCGTGCGGGCAAATTCGACCACGCCCGTTTTGTTGGTCACCGAGACCAACGCGCGCGCGATCTTTACCTCAGAACCCATGCAACCCCTCCTTATGAACCATACGCCGTGGCGCCAGACGCCTCGACGCAACTTGGATGTTCAACTAATGTAGCGCATCGCGCAAACCCCCGCACGCATCAGCTCATCATTTGGGAAAAATGGAGGGTTTATGCGTGCGCCTGGAGGGATGTCGAAGCGGCTCGTGAACTGCGCACCGTCTCCCCGCCTCCGTCTTGCGCCACTTCTCCGCCAAGGAGCATTACCATACGCCCACTCGTGAAGAATTCGCGGGGATACACCTGCGCGGCACACCGCGGAAACGTGTCCGCTCAAATGGGTAGACTCACCATGGACAAGGCGGCATGCAAACAGCCAGCCACATCACAGGAAAGAGGTTTTATTCATGGCACTCACCAACGAGGTCACCAGCGTCTTGAACGAGCAGATCAACAAGGAGTTCTTCTCTAGCTACCTGTATCTGACTTTCGCCGACTACTACGAGGATCGTGGCCTTAAGGGTTTTGCCAACTGGTACGAGATTCAGGCTAAAGAGGAGCTCGACCACGCGCTGGCCATTCGTCGCTACCTGCTCGACAACGACTTCACGCCCACCATGGGCGCGATTGCCCAGCCCGACATGACCTTTGACAACGATCTTGCGCCGCTTGAGGCCGGCCTTGCCCACGAAGAGTACGTGACGAGCCTTATTCACCACTGCTACGAGGTTGCTCACGAGCAGCACGACGTGCGCACCATGAAATTCCTCGACTGGTTTGTGAGCGAGCAGGGCGAAGAGGAGACGAACGCCCGCGATATGATCACCAACATGAAGCTCTTTGGTTGCGATCCGAAGGGCCTCTACGACCTCGATCGCGAGTATCTGGCACGCACTTACACCCAGATGACGGCCCTTCCGCTGTAAGCGGAGTGCATGAGGAGCGGGCGGCCTGGCGCACTTGACTCGGCCGCTAGTCCGCCACGCTCTATACGCGTCCCCCCTTTTCCGAGAAGCCCTGGGAGCAATCCCGGGGCTTCTTGCTTTGGCGTTTTTAGGCATGCGCCGTATACTGGCGAGCATGGATACGCAGCACGCCCTTAACACGTTTTATCTCGAAGAGCCCCCGGCGCCCGCCTGCACCGCAGGCTCTGGCGTGGTGGGCCGCTTTGCTCCATCTCCCTCGGGGCGCATGCACCTCGGCAATGTCTTCGCCTCGCTTGTTGCCTGGCTTTCGGCACGCAAGGCAGGCGGGCGCGTGGTGTTGCGCATTGAAGACCTCGACCCCCGCACCCAGAGCGGCCCATGGGCCGAGCTCCTTATCGACGACCTGCGCTGGCTGGGCCTTACCTGGGATGAGGGGCCCTTATACCAGCACAATCGCCTTGAGGCCTATCAGAATGCCCTCGATACCCTGGAGCAAGCCGGCTTGCTTTACCCCTGCTTTTGCTCGCGCGCCGAGCTGCACGCGGCAAGCGCGCCCCATGCAAGCGACGGCACCCCTATCTACGCGGGCACCTGCAAGGGGATGCCCGCTGACGAGGTCGCGCGGCGCATGCGCACGCGTCAGCCCGCTTTGCGCCTTGAGGTGCCCGCGGCAGACGATCCGCGCGGCACCGTCGCCTTCACCGACCGCGTTTTTGGCCCGCAATGCGAGGTGCTTGCGCACGATTGCGGTGATTTTCTGGTACGGCGAAGCGACAAGGTTTTTGCCTACCAGCTTGCCGTAGTGGTGGACGATGCCGCCATGGGCGTGACTGAAGTGGTACGCGGCTGCGACCTGCTCAGCTCAACCGAGCGCCAAATGTACCTCCAGCATCTGCTGGACCTGCCAACACCCGCCTACGCCCACATTCCACTTTTGCTTGCCGCCGACGGTCGGCGCCTTTCCAAGCGCGATCATGACCTTGATATGGGATCCTTGCGCTCGGCGTTTGGCACGCCCGAACGCCTCCTGGGGCGCCTTGCCGGCTGGACAGGCATTGCGCCCGATACGCGCCCTCGCTCTGCCGAAGAGCTTGTAGCGTGCTTTAGCTGGGACGCCGTGCGTGCGCACCGCGACAATCTATGCATTGATATTCAGCGGTTCATGGAAGGCGCGGGCCCTGCGGCCTAAGGCGTGAAAGCTGTGACATGTGCCCCATCCGCGGCACGGGGCGCAACCTGCCCGTCGCTCAGGCTGGCAGCGTTTCCCCACGAAAAGGCCCCTTTCCGATGCCTTTTCCTTTCGCATTTTTTCGCATGCTCGCGTTGACTTCGCAGAAAATATAGGGAGTCATAGGAATCCATCGGAAAAGAAAACGCCATCTGGGCTGTGAAAACCCAGATGGCGTGATAATCGGCTGGCGGAGAGCTGGGGATTCGAACCCCAGATTCCCTTGTGGGGAATACTCGCTTAGCAGGCGAGCACCTTCGGCCTCTCGGTCAGCTCTCCGTAGCAGTGACCTATATTACCGCACGTACACCAGAAAACACAAGCACAGACTATGAAGTCTCCAGAAGCATGGCAAAAGTGGGCGTCACGGGCCAGTGATCGTACCTCAAAGATGCAGCTCTCGCCGCACGGCGCGGCGCGCAATACCCAATCATCCGCACTGCATGCCATATGCGACCACTATGAATGCCAAGGGACCAGCGAGCGTCCCACCACCCCCAGCTCGTCGCTACCCAGAATATGACATAGCCCCAAGGTGCAGCGACTTGCCAGATAGAAAAATCCGTTATCGGCAAGCAGGATAGCCACGTCCACCAGTCGCTCAATAACCCCGCGCGAGGGCGGCACCACAATGCCCAGGCGTTCGAGCTCTGTCAGGCCTTCTTCGGCCCCCAACGCCCCTTCTCCGCCCGCTTCCTGCTGAAGTGCGCGCATCTCACGCTGAGCCAGTTCATACATCTGGTCTCCCCGTGGCACGAGAGCATAGCATGCAATTGCCGCCGAGCGCTCCCCCACGCGCCACAGAGAATAGGCAACACGGTAAAACAGATACGCCGCCGCCTCGCGATCGCACGCAAACCGGAGCGCATGCTTCACCACCTCGATCACCTCGTGATGCTCGCCCATACGCGCAAGAATGTTCACCATGAGCAGATGCGCCTGCATGGAGGTCGATGCCATGTCGAGCACCTTGCGCGCCTCCGTAAGCGCCTGCTCAAGAGCGCCTGCGCGCAAGAGCATGTTTGCCAGCTCATACTGCGCGAAGAACAACGCATCGGGAACGCGGTAGATGCGCGGCTCGCTGTCCCCCACCGCAAGCGGCAGCAGCATCCGGCCGATATAGCTCTCGCAAAATTGGCTCACGAGTGGATGCGGGCTCATAAGCTCAGCCGCGGCGCACGACGCTTCAAGCTCACCTACAAGCTCACCCAGACCGTTCAACGCACCGTCCGGATCGCTTGCTTCTTGCCGGCGGAGCTCCGAAACGCACCGCATCTCAGGCGTTTCGCCATCTTCCATAACCTCAAGCTCCGCTGCCGTATCGGCCAGGAGCATCTGCTTAAGATCGTCGGGCAGCTCTCGCGTGTCGTTGCGCGCAAGAATATATGCCTGAGCCTGCAGGGCTGCTGCCGGCTCTTCAGCTGTGCGATACGCGCCGAGCGTCACGTGCGCCTCGCCGCTCATGAGAGAGGCGCCTTGGAGTTGGTGAGAAAGAGGCACCAGACGCGCCATGAACTCCGCCCGTTCAAAACGGACGATGGCATAAGGGGCCTCCTCGCCCACATGGCGCCGTCCTACAGTCACCGCTGCCACCGAAAAACCCGCCGAGAACGCCGCCGCTGCCACCACGAGCGTCAAGCGTGCACCGTATTCCTCTGCCGCTCGTACCCGCTCCTCATCGTCAAGCGTGCGCCATGCCCCTTGCGCCTGGTCAAATAGCTCGCGCGGCATAGAGGCAGGCTCTGGCACGGTGATGCGCAGTGCAAGTTCGCCGCTCGCCGCAGAAAACTGCACATCATAATCAAGACGAACTGCCACGTTGAGCGCCTCAAGCGATGCCGCGAGACGCGTGCGCACGTCCCATTCGCCACCCGGCTTACACGCTACCTGCGCCGGGCTCGCCCACGGGTTGGGGGCAATCGCGCGGTCGACAAGCTCTTGGACCCTACCCGTCACATCGCGCAGCACCCGCTGGTCTAAGACCGAACATGCCTCTTCTGAGGGAGAGGCAGTTGCCGGATTCATGCCAAACCCCAGCTGGTTCAACACGCCATACAGTCGGTTGACCACAACCTCAAGCTCCAAAAACACCGAAGCGTCTTTTGCGCTCATCCCTTTCTGGTCAAACGCTAGGTAAAACCCATCCATACGCTCGATATAGATAAGTGATGCTGGATGCTCCGCGATAAGCTCACGCAGCCGTTTGATATCGCAGCTGGCGATGATACGGCGCGCATAGCGCTCCAAACCAGACGGACCGCTCGCATGCTCCACACGGAATACAAGGGCATCAAGCGCGTCAGGAAGCGGAGCCGAGGCAAGATCACGCACAAGATTGAAGGGATGTGCCACCGGAGTACTCGTCATATCTACAACCGGCGCTGCCATGCGCGGAGCATCTTCGTTACCTATCACACACAGCCGAACATACATGGATGCCATGAATACCCGATAGCTCAGACTCCGTGTGCTATTCCAGGTCTCATCGTCACACACCTCGCGCATGAGGCCCCGGAAGGCGCCGTGGTAGCGGCTTCGCGGACGCAGGGTCGCAAACTGATCCTTAACGAAGACAGTCCCCTCGTGGCCATTCGCGTCGGGCACCGCCGCGATGTCGGGAGTGCCTTCAGGCGGAAGGGTGATAGGACGATCCGCGCGGTATACACCGCCCTGCGTGTCGATATAGCCCAAAATCGAGACATCTGATGCTGTAGCGAAAGCCACCACATAGCACGAGCCGTGCGCCGGTATGGGGCACGCATCCCAAATGATGCCGTACTCAACACCTGCACGTTGGCCCGGCAGCTGGGGCAACTTCTTTCTTCCAGCCATCAGCGGCAATTTGAACGAAGTTTCCGCCATGGAAACACGTCCCCTCGGCATACAAGTCAATCCAGCGGAGCCACGTCCTGCTTCGACGTCGCACTCCTATTGTGCTCGGTATCTAACGCCGGCACGCCAACTATTCCGTCTACAACAGCATTGCTTCGCCGAACGCGGTGGCATACGCGCATCATATGAAAAAAGGCGCTCCGAAGAGCGCCCTCACATTCAACTGGTGCGGCGTACAGGATTCGAACCTGTGACGTTCTGATTCGTAGTCAGACCCTCTATCCAGCTGAGGTAACGCCGCATCGCAAGGAATATAATGGCACGCCCCACCCTATGCGTCAAGCAAGATTTTAAAAAAGTTTTTGCGGCGGAGAAATAGCCTCGCGTCTGCCCCTCCGCAGTCCGGCTGCAGCCCACGACGCGCGCACTCCACGATACATGTCAAAGCTCATGTTCGCCCCCACTTCCTGGGCAAGCTGTGCGATTTGGTCAAAGCAATCGCCGTCCACCGCTTGCATCGCAAGCACGCTCACAAGCTGACGTGTGCCCTGCACCCCCAAGCACGCACCAAGCAGGGAAGCATCTCCCGGAGACAACGGGAGCACACGGTAATGCGGCGTATATCCAAAGCACCATGCGGCAAGCTCACCCGCAAGCTCCTCAACCACCAACATGCCCCCGGTGTTGTAGACCACCGCATAGACGCGAACCACCTCGTCCGCCGTGCATTCCCGATACAGCTCAACCACCCGCATACGTTGCCACCTCATAGCCACCCCTTTCTCTCTGTCTCCATCATAGCTTAAAAACGAACATGTGTTCGTGTTCTCTCTGTAGAGAGTTTCGTGCCGTGTCCGAACGACAATCTATACTGGCTGTATGAGTAACGGTCCTGCCAACGCGCGCATAGTCGCCTGGCTCGCATTGCAAGGAGCACGTATGCCGTATCCCGTATTTGACCTGCATTCCGATACCGCCGATCGCCTTGCATGGCAAACGTTGCCGCAAGCCATAAAGAATCGCGTAGGCATGGACGCCTACGGCCCAGGCGACGCCGACCATCTAAGCGATATTTGCGACCTCGCCTGCAACCGGGGCCATCTTTCGCTTGACGCCATAGGGGCCACGCCGTGGGTGCAGTGCTTGGCTTGCTACATCCCCGATGACCTCTCGCCCACCGAGGCGGCAACCTTCCACGCCCATGTTGAGGCATATTTGCTTGCTCAGGCCGAGCGTCATGATGCCTTCACGCTAGCCCAAAACGTGAACGACATTCCGGAAGAACCCGCGGCAGGCCAGCTGGTGGGCATCAAAACCATTGAGAATGCGCGCCTCTTTGCAGCCGACCTCAGCCTCATCGAGCGCCTCGCGCAGCAGGGCCTTCTCATGGCATCCCTCAGCTGGAACGCCCCGGGGCCTCTTGCCAGTGGCCACGATGATGAAATGGCAGGCCTTACGCCCATAGGCATCGAGGCGCTCCGCCGCATGGAAGACGCACACGTGGTGCTCGACGTGTCGCATCTTAACGACCGCTCGTTTGACGACGTGCTTCGCCATGCGCGCCGCCCCTTTGTTGCAAGCCACTCCAATAGCCGCGCCGTGTGCGGTCATCCCCGCAACCTCACCGACGCTCAGTTTGCCGAGATCCGCGACCGCGGAGGCATCGTGGGCCTCAACTATTGTTGTTTGTTCCTCTCGGATTCCGGCGAGCCCACCTTTGACGACATTTCTCGCCATATCGATCACTGGCTTGAGCTCGGCGGCGAGAACACAATTGCACTGGGCAGTGACTTTGATGGCTGCGACACGCCAGCTTGCATCGCCACGGCGCGCGAGATGCCCTCATTCCAAGAACAGCTCGTCCGTCGCTTCGGCGATGATATAACGCGTGCGCTCTGCTACGACAACGCTCTCGCGTTCTTCCGGCGCGTCGCCGCCTAAGCGCTATACGACAGGTCCCCGCCACCAGCAGGTGACGGGGACCTTAACAATGCGTGTTGGACGTGGCTAGCGGATAACCTCCATGCCGCCCATATAGGGGCGCAGCACTTCGGGCACCGTAATGGAACCATCGGGGTTTTGGTAGTTCTCCATAATCGCCGCCATCGTACGCCCGGTAGGCAGACCGGAGCCGTTCAACGTGTGCACGAAGCGCGTGCCCTTGAAGTGCTCAGGGTCACGGTACTTGATATTGGCTCGACGTGCCTGGAAATCGCCGCAATTGGAGCAGGAAGAAATCTCCTTGTACGCGTTGTAGCTCGGCAGCCATACCTCAATGTCATAGGTCTGACGAGCCGAAAAGCCCAAATCGCCGGTGCACAGGCTAATCACGCGGTATGGAAGCTCCAGCTGCTGCAAGATGTACTCCGCCTCAGCCGTCATGCTCTCCAGCTCGTCGTCGGAAGTCTCCGGCGTGGCAAACTTCACCATCTCCACCTTGGTGAACTGGTGCTGGCGAATAATGCCGCGCGTGTCGCGACCGGCGCTGCCCGCCTCCTCGCGGAAGCACGGGGTGCCCGCGGTGTAGCGCAGCGGCAGGCTGCTGGCATCGAGCACCTCGCCCGCATGGAGATTGGTGAGCACAACCTCGGCCGTAGGAATGAGGAACTGGTCGTCGCCCACGTGGTAGGCGTCGTCCTCAAACTTGGGCAGCTGGCCCGTGCCAAACATGATCTCGCGGTTCACCACCACCGGCGGGATAAACTCTTTGAACCCGCGCGCGATGTGCGTATTTAGGAAGAAGTTCTCGAGGGCGCGATCAAGCAGAGCGCCGGCACCGGCAAGTACGGTAAAACGGCCGCCCGAAAGCTTGCTACCGCGCTCGAAATCGAGGATGCCCAGGTCCGTGCCAAGATCCCAGTGCGGCTTGGGCTCAAACCCCTCAGCTGCAAAATCGCGCGGCACGCCCCAACGACGGCGCTCAGGATTCTCGGACTCATCCTTGCCCACCGGCGTGGCCTCGTAAGGCAGGTTAGGCAGATGCGCCATGAAGTCGTAAAGCTCGGCCTCAAGCGCGCTACGACGACCGGCCAAGCCCTCTATCTTCTCGTTTACCACGCGCACGGCGTCCTTCGCGGCCTCAGCCTCTTCGCGCTTTCCCTCGCGCATCAAGGTGCCGATTTTTTTGGACTCGGCGTTGCGTGTGGCCTGGAGCTCTTCCACCTCGGTGATGACGCCACGGCGCTCCTCGTCAAGGGCGAAGAAGCGCTCGCGGTCCCACGAGGTCTGACGATTTGCCATCGCGGTGTCGATGACGTCGGGGTTCTCACGAACAAACTTGATATCAAGCATGATGCCTCCGGTTCAGGCGACTCGGTGCCATGAATATGATTGCAAAGGCTTTACGCGTGGTGAAGCGCGTTATTCCTTCGCCAGTATATACTTAATGCCATACGTACCGCTTCGAGAAGACAAGTTGCATCATGGAAGACATTTTTACGTTCTTATTCCAAACACGCACCGGGTTTGCCGTGCTCTTCGTGCTTTGCGTGGTTATCTCGGTGATTGTGGCCATCGTACTCGAGCGCCGCACGCACACGCTCTACGTTGACCGCGGTGCCAAGTCGGACGACGAGGACGACTGGATTTTGTAAAACCATGAGCTCGGGCGGTGCGCGGAGTCTGCATCCAAGCTGTGGCAGCCTCCGCCCTGCTCGGGCCCATGCCGCACAATGCGCCGCAGCGCCATCGCCGCCCTTTCGCGCCCTGCACCCGCTCTTTGCCGCACCGCCTTTGACCACCCAAACGAGGTGACATCATGGCAAGCTCATATCGTGACCGACCCGATAAGCAGATTGATCCCTTCAACGCTCCCGACCCCATTATGCCCGGTGGTGAGCAAACGATGGATCCCGGCGAGATGCATGGCGGTGGGCTTGAGCGGTTTTCTCGCTCACGCAAAAGCGATGCCAAGCGGCAGTTTTCCTCCCATAACTACCAGGCGCCCCGTGAGCATGCAGACGCCTACGAGGCCCCTTCGACCGACGGAACGCCGGGAACTGTCGCCGCAGAGCGCGATCGCCACGCTGCTGCCGAGGCCAAACGAGCTGCCAAGAACGCCAAGCGCGCCGCAAAAGCAGCGGCCAAGCGCACTCAGGGCAACGAGCGACG